>CAZNWE010000027.1:0-12190 GCA_964576715.1 uncultured Geminicoccaceae bacterium
TATTCGTAGACGCGGCCGAGAAGGTCGCGGGCGCGGTCGGTGCCGTTGGTCAGCTCGATCTCGGAGAAGAGGTCGATGAGCTCGGCGAGCATGGTCTGATTGAGGGTCGGGCGGGCGTAGTTCTTGGGCAGCACGCCTTTCAGGCCCTCGTTGGCGGGGACGTCCTCGATCGCCTGCATGGCGTTGTCGATGAGGCCGCCGATGGCGACCTTGCGGCCGTCGGGCAGCGTCGTCTCGGTGCGGGCGTTGGCCTTCAGGTAGGACCAGCGGGCGGGTTCGGGGACCCAGAAGACGTTCTCGGCGAGGTATTCCTCGGGGTCCTCGGGGTCGGCGTACGCGTCTTCCCGGAGCTTCGCGTGGTGCAGCTCGAAGGCTTCGGAGATGTATTTGAGGAAGATGAGGCCCAAGGCCACGTGCTTGTATTCGGAGGGCTCGAGGTTGCCGCGTAGCTTGTCGGCGGCCTTGAAGAGGTCGGCGGCGAAGTCGAGGTCTTTCTTGATGGTCTGCTGGTCCGACAAATCGCGTTCCTCGGCCGGGCGCTGGTATGAGCGCAGGATGTCTCTACCCGAGGTTCTACGTGAGCGACCGGCGGTGTGCCAACATCATGTTGCTCAGCGTGTCATGATGCTCCCGCGCACCTGCCGATGATGTCATGCCGGACCTATTCGGGTGTCGACATTACGCCACCACGAGGGCCTCGTCCCGACCCAAAAGACCGGATGGGCCCGGGAAGGCGTGCCTTCCCGGATCTTCTCTTGCGTCTCCTTCGCCGCCAGGCAGCAACTGCGCATTAGACAATTGTCTCTTTTTGTCTTATTTTTAGACAAAAGGAGATTGCCATGCAGCCGCTTCTCGACCATCGCCCGCCTTCCTCGCCCATCGAGGCGAGTGGGTATGCGTCCGACGAAATCCAGGCCATGCAGCGAACCGTGGGGAACATTTTCGCGCGGTGGGGGGTGACGGATGGCGAGGCGGCGGTGATCCTGGGGGGGATTTCGGCCAAGACGGTTCGGCGGTGGCGGGAGGGGGCTTTTGGGCGGGTGAACCGGGACCTGGCGGATCGGCTGTCGCTGGTGCTCGGGATCCACAAGGCGCTCAGGATCATTTTTCGCGAGCCGGCGGTCGGCTATGCCTGGATGCGCAAGGCCAATGCGGAGCTCGGCGGGGTGACGCCGGTGGCGCTCTTGCTGCGGGGTGGTATGGCCGATCTGGAGCGGTTGCGGCGGTATCTGGATGCGGTGCGGGGCGGCTGGTGACGCTGCCGCCATTGGCGCTGGACGCGCCGGTTTCGCGGGTGGTTTGGGGCGAGACGCATCGGCTGGTGCTGTCGCATTTTCCGCCGATCGATCTTTATGACGACGTCGCCGATCCGCACGACTGGGAGGCCTTGGCGCGGGCGCAGGCGCGGACCAATCCGCGCATCCTGGAGGAGATCGGCGATCTGTCGCTGGTGCCGCCGGAGCGGCGGATCGGGGGGCCTGGAGCATCCTGGGTCATGGCGGCCTTCACCCATGTGTCGAAGGACCGGACCTCGCGGTTCAGCGACGGCAGCCATGGGGTCTATTACGCGGGCGACCGGTTGGAGACGGCGCTACGTGAGCACACGCATCACCTGGGCCGGTTCTATGCGGCGGCCGGAATGGATGCGGGTTGGCTCTCGGAGGTGCGGCAGCTGGTGGGCGCGATCGATGCCCTGCTGCTCGATCTGCGCGGGCCGGGCTTCGCCCTGCTGCTCGACCCGGACGATTACGGCCCGCCGCAGGCCTTCGCGCGGCATCACCGCGGTCTCGGTGCGAACGGCATCGTCTATCCGAGCGTGCGGCATCCGCCGGGGCAGTGCATCGCCGCGTTCCACCCCGACGTGGTGACGCCGCCGGCGCAGGGCGATCACTACCGCTACTACTGGGACGCCGATGCCGGGAACGGGGGGCGCATCACCTATGCCCGCAAGCTCACCGGCGACCGCGCGATCTACGCACTGTAGCCGGCCGCCACCCGCCTAAATACCGGATGGGCCCGGGAAGGCGTGCCTTCCCGGATCTTCTTACCCTTTTCCTGCGCGCCCCTTCGTCTATTCGCCGCTGCTCCACCGCTCGCCGGTGCGGCGCCCGGCGCCCTCGGGCGTGCCGAGTGGTGCGTGGGCGGCAGCGAGGCTGGCGAGCCTCGCGGCGACGGCCCGGCTCGGGTCGGCGGGTCGCCATCCGGGCCGGCAGACGGTGGTGTCGAGCACGCCGGCCGAGACGGCATGTCTACAGGCGGTGGACTATTTCCTCTGGGCGCTGCAGCGTTTCTACGAGCGAAAGGAGGATCGGTTTCTGGAGCTGATCTGGCCGCAGGTCGGCGAGGTGCACGATCTGGACATCATGATCGACCGGCGCCAGGGCGCCTTCTTCACGCGCGACCGGCCGCTGACGTCGGCGATATGGGGCGAGGGAGAACAAGAACCGGGGATATAGGGTCTCACGGGCCGAAGCCCCTGACCACACGGCGTGGAGCCGAATTTTGTCCCCGCCTAATCTTAGTGTCGGTCATCTACGGGAGAATTTCAAGCCTTCACTTGCTCACCGCAATGCTTCCGCGTGCACCACCCCCGAAAGTCCGGAGGGGGCGCGGGGGAACTCAGTTCCCCCGTTCTTTTTTCCTCCTGCCGGCTGCGGCAGTGTCGTCGCCAGCAGGAGGTTGGTTTCGCTGGTTTTGACGCCTTCGAGGTTGCGGATCTTGGTGATGGGGGCGTCGAGGGCGAGCCGCATCAGGCCGCGGAACGGGCAGTTGGCGGAATTGGGCAGTAGCGTTCTACCCGTCTTGCTGTAATGCTCGTCATCAGGCGATCACGAGGGTGCCATGGACCCGACGAGCTGCATCCTGGTGGGTGCCCCGGTCGACAGCGGCAAGCGACGTCGGGGCTGCCTGATGGGGCCGGATGCGTACCGCACGGCAGGGCTGGCGGAGGCGCTGATCGAGCTCGGGCATCGCGTCGTCGATCAGGGCAATGTGCTGCCGGGCGAGCCGCCGGCACTGCCGGCTGCCGATCCGCGGGTTTATGGCCTGGCCGAGACGGTCGCCTGGACGCGGAGCCTGCGGGTCGCGGCCGAGCGGGCGATGGGCCTGGGGCTGCCGATCTTTCTCGGTGGCGATCACGCGTTGTCGTTGGGGACGGTGGCCGGGGTGGCGGCGCATGCGGCGGCGGCGGGGCGGCCGCTCTTCGTGCTCTGGCTCGATGCGCATACCGACCTGCACACGCCGCTGACCACCGATTCGGGCAATCTGCACGGCACGCCGCTCGGCTACATTTCTGGCCTGCCGGGCTTCGAGGCGTTGCCGCCGATGCCGGCGGTGGTGCCGGCCGAGCGGATCGCGATGCTGGGTTTGCGCTCGGTCGATGCGGCCGAGCAGGCGGCGTTGCGGCAAAGTGCGATGACCGTGGCCGACATGCGGGCGATCGACGAGGGGGGGATCGCACCGCCGCTCGCCGCGTTCATCGCCGAGGTGGCGGCGGCGGAGGGCATGCTGCACGTCTCGCTCGATGTCGATTTCCTCGATCCGGGGATCGCGCCCGCGGTGGGGACGACGGTGCCGGGCGGGGCGACGTTCCGCGAGGCGCATCTGGTGATGGAGATGCTGTGCGACAGCGGGCTCGTCAGCTCGCTGGACCTGGTCGAGCTCAACCCGTTTCTGGACGAGCGGGGGCGGACGGCGTCGTTGATGGTCGACCTCACCGCCTCGCTGCTCGGCCGCCGGGTCTTCGATCGGCCGACACATGGTTACTGAGACGATGGCAACCAGCATGGCGTGTGGTTGCCGACCTGCCGGAAGGAGCGACCATGGCCGGGCCTAGTGCTTCCGAGCTCGCTTTTGTGCCGTTCGTCAGTGTCGAGCACATGATGCAGCTGGTGCACTGGATCGGCATCGAGCCGATGCTCTGCGATCTTGCGGCCTATATCGAGGACGATTTCCGCCGCTGGGAGCTGTTCGACAAGACGCCGCGGATCGCCTCGCATTCGCACGAGGGGGTGATCGAGCTGATGCCGACCTCGGATGGCGAAGTCTACGGCTTCAAGTATGTCAACGGTCATCCGAAGAACACGCGGGCGGGGCTGCAGACGGTGACCGCCTTCGGGCTTTTGGCCCGGGTGGATACCGGCTATCCGGTGCTGTTGAGCGAGATGACGGTGCTCACCGCCATGCGCACGGCGGCGACCTCGGCCATGGTGGCGCGGCATCTGGCCCCGGCCGGTGCCAGGACCATGGCGATGATCGGCAACGGCGCGCAGTCGGAGTTCCAGGCGCTGGCGATGAAGGCGCTGGTCGGCATCGACACGGTCAGGCTCTTCGATATCGACCCTGCGGCCACGGCCCGGGCGGTGCGCAATCTCGACGGGCTCGGGCTCTCGCTCGTGGCCTGCCGGACGCCGGAGGAGGCGATCGAGGGAGCGCAGATCGTCACCACCTGCACGGCCGACAAGCAGTTCGCCACCATCCTGACCGACAACATGGTGGGCAGAGGGATTCACATCAACGCCATCGGCGGCGACTGCCCGGGCAAGACGGAGCTGCACCAGGGTATCCTGCTGCGCGCGGACGTCTTCGTCGAGTACGCGCCGCAGACCCGGATCGAGGGCGAGATCCAGCAGGTGCCCGAGGATTTCCCGGTGACCGAGATGTGGCAGGTGATCAACGGTGCGGCACAAGGCCGGGTCAGCGACCAGCAGATCACGCTCTTCGACGGGGTGGGCTTTGCGATCGAGGACTTCTCGGCGCTGCGCTACGTGCGGGATCGCATCGCCGGCACCGGCTTCTACCAGAACCTCGACATGATCGCCGATCCCGACGATCCGCGTGACCTGTTCGGCATGCTGCAACGGGCGAAGGGGTAGCGCAGCACCGCCGATCACGTTGAACCTTCACCGCAAGCAGAAAGGGAACCCTCATGGACACAGACATCCCGGCCGGGGCGCGCAAGCCGCATCTCTGGGAGGCGGTGATCTCGCTGTTCTCGCTGGTCGTCGGCATCAGTGTCTCGATCGTCGTCTACGGTCTCGACCCGCAGGTGCCGATGCTGCTCGGCGTGATCGTCTCGAGTGTCGTCGCCCTGCGTTGCGGCTTCAGCTGGGGCACCATCCAAAGCGGCATGGTGCAGGGCATCGCCAACGCCTTGCCGGCGATGATCATCCTGCTCGTGGTCGGCATCCTGATCGGGATCTGGATCCTGGCGGGGGTGGTGCCGACGCTGATCTATTACGGCCTCACCTTCATGTCGCCGGCGGTCTTCCTGCCGGCGACACTCTTGATCTGTGCGATCACCTCGCTCGCCACGGGTACCAGCTGGGGGACGTCGGGGACGATCGGCGTGGCCTTGATGGGCATCGGTGCGGGGCTCGGCTTTCCCTTGCCGATCGTCGCGGGTGCCGTCCTTTCCGGGGCCTATTTCGGTGACAAGATGTCGCCGCTCTCGGACACCACCAACCTCGCCCCGGCGATGGCCGGCACCGATCTTTTCACGCACATCCGGCACATGACCTACACGACCAGTGTCGCGTTCTCGCTCACACTGGTGATCGAGATCCTGCTCGGCCTGCGCTACAGCGATGTGGGCGGTGACCTCAGCCGCATCGAGACCATGCTGACGACGCTCGAGAGCACGTTTACCATCAACCCGGTGCTGATCCTGCCAGCACTGATCGTGCTCTTTGTCTCCTATCGCCGGATGCCGGCCATACCCGGCATCACGCTCGGTGTCCTGGCCGGTGCGATCTGTGCTGTCGGCCTGCAAGGCGCCGACTACGAGGCGTTGGCGAACGCTGCCTTCGGCGGCTATGTGGCGGATACCGGGGTTGCCGAGGTCGACGATCTGTTGAGCCGGGGTGGGCTCGAATCGATGTTCTTCACGATCAGCCTGATCATCGTCGCGATGATGTTCGGCGGCGTGATGGAGCGGACCAGCCAGCTCAAGGTCATCGCCGACGAGATCCTGAACTACGCCAAGACGACGGGCTCGCTGATCGTCTCGACGGTGCTCACCTGCATCGCCGCCAACCTGATCCTCTGTGACCAGTACATGGCGATCGTGATGGGGGCGCGCACCTATGCCCCGGCCTTTCGCGAGCGCGGCCTGGCGCCGGAGAACCTGTCGCGGGCGGTCGAGGATTCGGCCACCGTCACCGCCAATCTCGTCCCCTGGAACTCCGGCGGCGCCTTTCAGGCGGCGACCCTGGGCGTGGCGACGATCGCCTATCTGCCGTTCAACTTCTTCTGCTGGCTGTCGCCGATCGTGACGATCGTCTTCGGCATGATGGGCTGGACGATCACCAAGGCCGAGCCCGAGCCCGAGCCCACCGCCCCGGCGGTCAGCGCGGCCGAGTAGCGCGCCGGCCCAGGGGTGCGGAGGAGCCGCGGTCCGGGCACTGAGTCGGGCCGCGCTCAGCAGACGAGCAGGGCTGGGGGTTCTGGCGTGCTGCCGCGAAGCAGTGCCGCCAGCCGGTGGAAGCCCTGTCGGGCGGCAGCGTCGGCGGCAGCCTTGCGGTCGCTGGCCGAGCCCGCCAAGGCGGCGCGAACAGCGTCGGCGTGGAGCGTGGCCCAGCCCGGCGCGCCGCGACCGGCGAGGCCCGACAAGGCGTCGAGGCTGGCTGCCGCCCGGGCCGGCTCGCCCAGGTGATGCCAGAGGAGGGCGGCGCCGGGCAGCACCCTGAGGTCGTTGTGGGCGAGCGAGCGGTCGCGGAGCAATGCCTCGGCCGCATGGAGCCGCTCCGCCCGGTCGGCGGCGGTGGTCGCGGCGAAGGCCGCGAGGAGCTCGAGCTGGGCGCCGTGCACCCGCGCATTGGTGTCGCCGAGCGGTGCCCGCAGGGCGGCCACGATGGTTCGCGCATCCGCCATCCGGCCGGCGGCGATGGCGACGCGCGCCCGGTAGAGGCCGGCGACGAGGTCGAAGCGCCTGGCACCGCTGCGCGCCGCGAGCGTGGCGACAAGCTCCGCCTCCCTGGCACAGGCCTCGAGGTCGCCCTGGCAGATCGCTGCCGAGGCGATGCCGAGCCGGGCGTTGATCTCCGCCCGCCAGTCCGCCCGCGCCAGGGCCTCGGCCGCCGCCCGCTCGGCGGCCTGCCGACCCGGCGCCAGCTCGCCCAGATAGATCATCACATGCGCCCGAAACGACCATTGCACGGTCTCGAGCGCCGCCAGGCCAGCGCCGCGGCAGGCGGCGACGGCGGCGGCGGCGAGGCGGTCCGCCGCGACCATGTCGCCCGCCGCATAGGCGGCATCGGCAAGCCCGCTCAGCGCGTCGACCTCGGTTGCGGCATGCGCCCCGGCGCGGGCCGCGGCGCGGGCGGCGAGGTAGGCGGCACGGCTCGGGGCGACCGCACCCGAGGCGTAGAGCAGCCGGCCACGGGTGACGAGCAGCCGGGCGCGCCGCGCCTGGTCGTCGGGCGCTATCCGCCCCTCCGCCTCGGCGAGCAGGGCGAGGCCCGCGGCGGCGCGATCCTGCAACCGGTCGGCATTGGCGGCACCGATGAGGGCATCGGCGCGGGTGGCAGGATCGAGCGTGGCCTCTTCGGCCGCGGCGAAGGCCTGCGCCGCCGCCGGCAATCGGCCAAGCGCGGTCAACGCCCGCCCGGCTTCGATCGAGAGCCTGCCGCGCAGCCGCCCGGCCCGCGCTTCGCCAGCACCGGCGGCGGCCAGCTCGGCGGCATCGCCATGCCGCCCGGCAGCGCTCGCCGAGCGCGCCGCGACCAGCAGCGCCTCGGCCGCCCGCCGGTCCCCGGCCGCCAGGAGATGGCGGGCGAAGCGCACGGGATCGCGCTCGCGAAACCAGGATGCGGCCCGCCCGTGCAACCCGCGCAGGGTCTCGGCCGGCAGCGCGCCGAGAATCGACTCGCGGATCAGGCCATGATCGATCTCGACCAGCCCGGCCTCGCGGCGGACCAGACGGCGCGCCGCGAGCGTCTCCAGAACCCGGGCATCGAGCGCGCCGAGCTGGCAAACCGCCGCCTCGGGTGCCGCCTCGCCGAGCACCGCCGCGAGGCGCAGTGCGGTGATCGCCGAGCGGTCCAGCATGGCGAAGCGGGCGAGCACCGCCTCCTGGATCGAGGCCGGCACCGCTTCCCGGCACCCCTCGGCCCGGTGCAACAGCAACTGGTTAAGAAAGAGCGGGTTGCCCCTGGCCCGGGCGATGCAATCCGCGCGAACCGGTTCCGGCAGGGCGTGGGCGGCGGCGATGCGCTGGGCACCCTGCGGTGCCAGCGGCCCGAGCGTCAGGGTGGTGATCGGTATTAACCCGGCCAGCGACTCGAGCGCGCCGTGGGTCGCCGGCAGCTCGGGCCGCGCGGCGAGCAGCCAGAGCACCGGCCGGTCGCGAAGCCGCTCGATCAGGGTGACCAGCCGGGCCAGGTCCTCGCTCGCCGCGAGCTCGAGATCCTCGATGACCAGGGCCGTCGCGGCCTGGCGTGCGGCGATGGCGTGCGCGGCGCGGTCGACGCTGGGCTGGACCTCGGAGACGGCTGCCGCCTGCCCGGAGGTCGCCGGCGCCAGCAGGGCGACCAGTCTCTCGAGCACGTCGACCTTGCCCTGCGGGCCGGGGGTCAAGGGCACGCGCCGCACCACGAGCGACGGCTGCAGCGCCAGCGCCTCGGCGATCAGCCGTGACTTGCCGATCCCGGCCGCCCCGTGCACCAGCAGCAGCCGTGCCGGCCCCCCGGCGACGACCGCGGCACAGGCCGCGGCGATCTGCGCGCATTCGACCTCCCGCCCGACGAACGGCACGCCGCCGGCTGTCGATGGTCCAGCGGCCAGGACCAGCGTGCCGTCCGCTGCACGATCGAGGCGGAACCCCTGGGTTCGGCCGAGTGCGGCGAGCGACGGGTCGACCCTGACCGTCGCCGGTTCGGCCTGCGCCGCCAGTGCCACGGCACGGGCCCGATCCGCCTCGCGCAGTCGAATGGCACCGTCACCGCCGCGGCGCAGGCTTGCCATGGCAAGCCCGAAGCGCGCGCCGCGAACGCTCTGCCGTAGCGTCCACGCCGCGGCGAAGGCGGCGGCGACGGCGGCGGCGCGCAGCCCGCCCGTGGCGGTGATCGCCGCCAGGGTGTTCTGCCGGCAGGTGATGCCGGTGGCCCCGAGGCCGATGACGCGCTGCTCGAGCGCCGCCGCGTCGGTCGCCTCGTCGAGAACGATGCCGATGACGATGGTCGGCACGAGCTCGGCGTCGTGGTCGGCGGTGGGTGCTGCCGCCCGGCGGCTGTGGCCCTTCAGGATGGCGCGCAGGTCGGCCGCCGGAGGGCGGCCGCCCGGATGCGCCGCGGCCAGCCGCTCGGCATAGCGCCCGACCACTTGCCGTGCCGCGGCGGGCTCGTGCAGCTCGATCAGGATCTCGACCAGGGCGCGCACCGCCGGTTCCGAGAGCGGGGTCAGCGCCAGCCGGGCGCGCGCCGCCAGTGCCGCGTCCGTCGGCGCGCCGTCGCGACGCTCGCGCTCGCTCAGGGCGCCGAGGGCGACGGCCGCCCGCTGCTCGGCGGCGCTGCGGTGATGGGCGAGCCAGATCGCGTGATCGGGGCCGGCGGCACGAAGCCCGGCGAGGAAACCGCCGGTCGCCACCCGGTCGCGCAGCGTGCGCAGGTCGGCAAGCGAGGTGTCGGCCGCACCGAGCCGGTCGAGATCGCTGACGATCATGCCTTCGGTCAAGCCGAGGCATGGCCCGTCGCGCCGCAGCAGTGTCGGCGTCGTGGCACGCCCGAGCACGTGCACGGCCTGCCGCAGCGCCATCGCCGCCCCGGCCGGGTCGCGATCCGGCCAGATTAGTGCTGCGAGCCGGCGCCGGGGCATGGGTTCGCCTGGCTGCAGCACGAGACAGGCGAGCAGCGCATCGGCGCGGCGGGCGGACAGCGGGACGACCCGCCGCGCCGCATCGCGCAGCAAGAACCCGCCGAACAGGGTCAGGTCGTAGCTCATAGGCGCAAGGTGGCATGCAGGTGCGTGCCGTCCAGTCGCGCGCGGAACGCTTTTGGAACGCATCTCGGCACGAGGCGCGGAACGCGGGCTGTGGCATCAACCGGGCAGTCGTACAGCCAGGGAAGAACGCCATGCATTCAAAAGCCGAGGATCTGCCTGCCGAGATCGACGTCGAGGGTGTTACCGTGCGCGGCACGGTGTTCGGCGACATGATCGCCGGTGAGCTCAAGCTGGCCAAGGGGTCCGATCTTGCCCCGATCCTCGCCGGTCTGCCGAACGACCACTGTCAATGCCCACATTGGGGCTATGTGATGGAGGGGGCGATCGAGGTCCGCTACGAGGACGGCAGCATGGAGACCATCCGCTCGGGCGAGCTCTATTACTGGCCGCCCGGCCATGTGGTAAAATTCGTCGAAGACACGACCTATGTCGAATTCAGCCCGGCGGCCGAGATGGCCGCGGTCCTGGCCCACGTGAAGGGCAAGATGGGGCTGAGCTGAGGGAAGAAAGCGAGCCATGCCCGAGCCGCGGGTCGTCCAGATCGACGACATCCTCGACGATCCGGCCCATGCCGATCGCAACCGGCACGGCGAGCGGTTCGAGGCGCGGCTCGGTGCGGTGGGCCGGGCCCTCGGCACCTGCCAGATCGGCTTGACCCTGACCGAGGTGGCCCCCGGCAAGGCCGCCTGGCCGCGCCATTTCCACCATGTCAACGAGGAGGTGTTCTGGATCCTCGCCGGGACGGCGACGCTGCGCTACGGTGAGACCGAGCGCGTCCTCGGGCCCGGCGAGATCGTCTGCGTGCCGCCCGGCACCGGCATTCCCTTCCAGCTCCAGAACAGGAGCGACCAGCCGCTGCGCTACATGGCGATGTCGGGACTGAACGGCACGGACGTGTTCGAGTATCCGGACAGCGGCAAGATCGGCTTCGTCACCGGCGGCGGCGGCCCGATGCGCGGCCCGCATGCGCGGCACTTGTTCGTGCACGAGGCGGCGGGCGTCGCCTACTGGACGGACGAGTAGCGGGGTTGCGGCGCACGCACCCTGTCCCACCGCTGCCTTACCGAGGTTCGCCTATTGTCACTGTCGTGTCGTCGCCCTCGACTATGGCCGAGGTGCTGTGCAGGGACGACAACCGAACGGGGACACGGTTATGCGACATTTCGGGAAGCTTTTGGCCGGATCGGCCATCGCACTCGCGCTCGTGGCGGGGGCCGCGGCCGAGGAGGCGAACACGCGCGGGCCGACCGGGGACGGGGTGGACAATGCCCTGCTGCATGCGGTTGCCTGGAAGCAGACGGCGGCCGAGTATCGCGCCCTCTATCACCAGGGGTTCAATGTCGCGCGGATGCATGTCGAGGCGGCACTGGCCGACCGTCAGCCGGGTGACAAGCCGCTCGCCGTGGTGACCGACGTGGACGACACGGTGCTGTTGCCGCTCGAGTACTGGGGACATCTGATCGAGAGCAATCTCGATTATTTCGATGATCCGATCTGGGATCGCTGGATTCCGACCAACGGGGTGGTCGCGGCACCGGGGGCCGAGGAATTCCTCGAGTTCTGTGCGGCGAACGGGGTCGAGATTTTCTACGTCACCAGCCGCGATCAGGGCGAAGAGACCTATGCCTATGCGATGGGGCACCTGCAGCATCTCGGCTACCCCTTTGCCGATGACGACCATCTGACCGTGCTGCGCGACACCTCCAACAAGGAGACGCGGCAGGACGAGATCATGGAAGACTTCGAGGTCGTCGTCTTCCTCGGTGACAATCTGAACGATTTTCGCCGCAAATATTATCTCAAGGGTGACGTCGACGGGCGGCTGGCCGAGATGGAGGCCGACCGGGCGCTGTTCGGCACGCAGTACATCGTTTTCCCGAACCCGACCGACGGGCACTGGATGGCCGCGATCTTCGGCGAGAGCGAGCCGCCGCCGACCGACGCCAATCGCTCGACGATGAAGGCAGCGGCGACACGGACCGCCTGGAAAGGCGAGTGACCGCGACCCGCCGAGCTTGACCGAGGCAAAGGAACGAGGGGGCGTGGGGGAGATCACTGGTCTCCCCCGCTTTCGACCTGGCCGCCCTGCCGAGCCCCCGAAATGCCGGCAGGGCAGATCGCAACGGCGGCAATGCCGCTGCCGATGACGACGATCAGGTGAACCAGCGATGCCACATCGCACGGTCGCCGCCGAGCCCGAACACGTCGATCCGGTTCGGCCCCCAGGACACCGCCGCCGGGTTCGAGTAGAGGT
>CAZNWE010000027.1:12290-47791 GCA_964576715.1 uncultured Geminicoccaceae bacterium
TGCCGCCGAGCGATTCCCAGCCGCTCCAGCCACCACTGAACCATTTGTGGTAGAGCTGCCGGTTGTTGCCGACGACGAAGCAATCCAGCCGGCCGGGCGCCCAGGACGACACGCCGACGCCGTCGGTGCAGAACCCGCCGAGGCTCTCCCAGCCCTTCCAGCTGGCACCGTCCCACCAGCGATGCCACATCGCATGGTCGCCGCCGAGCGCGAATACGTCGATCCGGTTCGGTCCCCAGGACACCGCCGCCGGGTTCGAGTAGAGGTTGCCGCCGAGCGATTCCCAGCCGCTCCAGCCACCACTGAACCATTTGTGGTAGAGATGGCGGTTGTTGCCGACAACAAACGTATCGAGGCGGGCCGAGGCCCAGGACGACACGCCGACCCCGTCGGTGCAGAACCCGCCGAGGCTCTCCCAGCCATGCCACGCCGCCGGCTGGAGTTGGTCGAACGCCGCCTTGGCGCGGACGATGCCAGCCCCGGAGTGCTGGTCGAAGCCGGCGGGGCCGATGTCCTTGGCCGTGGACTTGAGCAGGGTCTGCGCCTCGCTCTGGGACAGCGACGGCTTGCGCTGCTTGAGCAGGGCCAAGACGCCGGCGGCGATCGGCGTGGCCGCCGAGGTGCCGCTGTCGCTGTTGAAATAGCCGGTGAAATGGGTGATCGAGCAGAAGTCCGGCTTGTTCGGCGACAACGCGGCCGGCCCCTGACTGCTGTAGCCGACGAACTGCTCGTTCTTGTTCACCGCGCCCACTGTGATCACCCGGGCGTGCCCGTTCGCGCCCCAGATGCTCCGCCCGGGGCCGGAGTCGCCGCCACACCGCCCGTCCGGACAGGTGCCGCCGCAATTGCCGGCGGCAAACAGCACGATGATCCCCTCGTCGATCGCCTCCAGCACCTTGCGGGTGAAGGGGTGGTTCGGGTTCTTCGTGTAGTCCGGCGCCCAGCTCTCCTGGAACATGCCCCAGCTATTGGACAGGATCTGCGGCGTGCCGTCGCTGCGATGCCTGTCGATCGCCCACTGGAAGGCCTGAAGAGCGGTCGACAGCGCGTCGCCGTCGGAAATCCGCAGATCATAGAGCTTGGCGTTCGGCGCCATGCCGAGCACATCGGTGCCGCACATCATGCCGTGGTCGCCCCAGGCGGCGGCCGTGGTCCCCCAACTCGCGGTGGGCCAGCCGCCGATGACCCGGTTCAGCTTGGCCCCACCTTCGCCAGGCTTGATGGTCCGGCCGACCGCGCGGATGCCGCCGTCGACGACGCCGACGACGAGGCCGTCGCCCTTGTAGCCGGCCGCCCAGATCTGGTTGACGCCGAGATAGCCGGCGACGTCGGCGATCGTGCCGCGCGGGGTTCCGGGCGAGCAGTCGCAGGTACCGATCGGGCAGGCCGCCATGCCTTCGACCACCTCGAAGGGGGCGACGTGCCGGGCCACCGGGGTCTCGAGGCCGAACTCGGCTGCTTCCTCGGCGAGGCCGCCGAAAGGCGCGATCCGGCCGTCGCTCCAAACCTTCACGACGTTCGGCTGTGCTTCGATCTCGGCCTTGCGGGCGGGGTCGATGGTTGCCCGGATGACGACCGTGCTCTCGCCGGAATCGAGCGATTGCCCGGCGGGGCCCTCGTCGCTGCCGCCACCGGGGTGCATCGGCATCGGTGCGAAGGTGGGATCGACGATCACCCCGGGCAGGCTCGCCGCCTGCGCCGAGACGTCGGCGCCCTCGCCTGCCGGCGCCCGCAACTCGATCAGCACCCGCTCGCCGCTCGTCGCCGCGGCACCACCCTGGCCGGCCATCTCGCCGGCCGGCATGCCGCCGAACGCTCCCTCGGCACCATCGCCGCCCATCCCGGCACGGGGCATATCGTCCTGGCCCATGCTGGAGCTCAAGGGCATGTCGCTGCCGCTACCCTGCTGCATCCCGCCGGACGGCATCTGATCATTGGTCATCAAAACGCTCCCTTCGCGTGATGTTGTCGACAGATCGCCTGCCCACGACGCGCACTCGACGCCGATCGTCTTGGCGTCGTCCGCCAGTCGCTGGCGCGTGGCTTGCTTGAAAACTCGAGGAGCACAGTTAACAGCGGGGCATCACCCCGCAACGCAACGCCGCCTCAGTCGCGAAGCGGGCAAATCCAATGTGATAGACTACACTTTATTTATTACACCATTGGCTCTTTTTGGTCAACTTGCTCTATGCACAATTCCTCTGGCCACGGAGCGATCACAATATTATGCACGCCTGGAGAAGCCAAGTGATTGCAAACCGACAGAAAGCTGGTGTCGCCAACGACCGAGCAATGCAACCGTTGATGCAAGCAACGCGACCCGTCTCCCAGCTTTGGCGCCGGGTCAGGCCAGCTCGGGACCACCGCGCCGGCGACGCGCCCGACCTGGGACCGCACCTGCGCCCCGTCGGACGCGATCGGCATGCACCGGCCCAGCCGCGCCAGCGCCGGCTGCCAAGGACAGGACCGAGGGTTCAGCCCCCCTCGAGCCGGATGCGCGTGGTCAGCAGCTGCTTCGGATCGGCCGCGGGGCCGACGAAGAGGTCGATGGCGCCGAACTCGAGGCGAGGTTGGAGGTCGGGGCCGAGGAAGGCGAGGTCGTCGGCCGCGAGCTCGAAGGCGAGCGTGGTCGTTTCGTCGGGCTCGAGCATTGCCTTGGCGATGCCGCGGAGCTCGAGCAGGGGGCGGCTGATCGAGGCCACGGGGTCGCGGCTGAAGAGGAAGAGTGTGGTCTCGCCCGGGCGGGGCCCGTGGTTGGTGACGTCGACCGTGATCTCCAGTTTCTGGCCCGGGGCGATGGTCGAGCGCGAGACCCGCAGGTTTGTGGGCTCGAAGCGGCTGTAAGAGAGGCCGTGGGCAAAGGGGAAGAGCGGGTCGACCGGGAGGTCCTGGTATTTGGCGGTGTAGTGCTCGTCCTCGCGTGGTGGGCGGCCGGTCGGCAGGCGGCTCATGAAGATCGGCACCTGGCCGAGCGCCACGGGCCAGGTGACCGGCAGGCGGCCGGAGGGATTACAGCGGCCGACGAGGATGTCGGCCACGGCATGGCCCGCCTCGCTGCCGAGGAACCAGGTGGCGAGGACGGCGTCGGCCGCTTCGAACAGCCAGGGCTCGAGGATCGGCCGGCCCGAGCTGAGGACGACGACGACCGGCTTGCCGACCTCGATGACGGTGCTCGCCAGGGCGGCCTGGTGGCCGGGCAGGCCGGGCGCGCCGCGGCTGTTGGCCTCGCCGCTCATGGTGAGCGCCTCGCCGAGACAGAGGATCACGCGGTCGGCCTCGCGGGCAGAAGCGACGGCGGCAGCGATGCCGTCAGCGTCACCGCCTTCGATGGCACAACCCCGGGCGTGGTGGATGCGGCTGCCGGCGAACGCCGCCTCGAGCCCGGCGAGCAGCGAGACGGCGTGGTCGGGGGCGGCGTACATCGCCCAGGGGCCGAGCATCTCGGGTGCCGCGTCGGCGAGCGGGCCGATCACCGCGAGGCTCGCCGGTTTCGGGTCGAGCGGCAGGACGTCGTTCCGGTTGGTGAGCAGCACGATCGATTTTTGCGCCGCCTCGCGGGCGAGGGTGCGGTGTGCCGGGATCGGTCCCTGGGCGAAGAAGGCCGGATCGCCGCGGCCGTAAGGGTCGTCGAAGAGGCCGAGCGCCGTCTTCAGCCGGAGCACGCGGCGGACAGCGTTGTCGATGGCGGCCTCGGCGACCAGACCACGCTTCAGGGCCCCGGGCAGCCCCTTGGGATAGGCCTCGCCCATGAGGTCGATGTCGATGCCGGCCTCGAGCCCGATCGCCGCCGCCTCGGCCAGGTCTTCGGCGATGCCGTGCTGCACCAGCTCGTCGATGCCGCCATAATCGCTGACGATCACGCCGGTGAAGCCCCAGGCGGTGCGGACGACATCGCGGAGAATCTCGATGTTGCCGTGCATCGGCACGCCGGCCTGGTCGGTGAAGGCGGGCATCAGGCAGGCGGTGCCGGCCTCGACCGCGGCCTTGAACGGGGCCAAGTAGACCTCGTGGAAGCTGCGGTCGGAGACCTCGACCGGGGCGTAGTCGCGGCCGGCCAGGACGAGGCCGTAGCCGGCGAGATGCTTGGCGGTGGCGGCGACGCTTCGCCGGTCGGCGAGGCCAGCAGTCTGGAAACCCTCGACCTTGGCCGCGGCGAAGCGCGCGGCGACCCAGGGGTCCTCGCCGGGGCTCTCCGCGATCCGCCCCCAGCGCGGGTCGCGGGCAACGTCCAGCATCGGTGCGAAGGTGAGGGCCATGCCGTCGGCCGTGGCCTCGATGGCGGCGGCGCGGGCGGTGCGCTGCCAGAGGTCCGGGTCGAAGGCGGCGGCCTCGCCGAGCGGGATCGGAAAGACGGTACGCTGGCCGTGCAGCACGTCGCCGGTGAAGAGCACGGGGATCGCGAGCCGGCTCTCCTCGACGGCGATCCTTTGGATTTCGAGGGCACGGCCGGCGTCGCGGAGGTGCAGGAGGCTGCCGACGCGGCCGGCGCGGATATCGTCGGTGCCAACGTCGCAAGCCTTGGGCCCGCTCACCAGGTCGGCGGTGCGCAGGGTCAGCTGGCCGAGCTTCTCCGCGAGCGTCATCGCCGCGATGAGGCTCTCGATCCGCGCGTCGCCGTCGTCTTCTGGCCTGGCATCGGTCGGCATGGCGCTGCTGCTCCCGTGGTCGGCGAGTGTGTCCGTGCCTCCTTAGCAGACGGGTGAAATTCGCGCACAGGTTGTTACAACGTCGACAGCAGCGCCCGCTATCACTAGGTCCCAAAGGCACGCCCGCGTTCAGTCGACCAACCCGGTTGCTTCGATGATCCCGAGCCGGCCGCAGATCCTTACCGCCCGACATGGCGCCCGCTGAGCCGGGCGGGGCGGCGCTGCGGCCGCCCGTGGGCGACCCCGGCACTGGCTTTGCCGCAGCCCTCCGTCAGCTCCGGGTGCTGCTCGCCGCGTTGCGCCACTCCCGCTTCTTCAAGCCCTGTGGGCTCCTGGCGCTCGGCATCCTCGTGGCGGTCGCGCTCAACATGGCTGGGCAGGTGCGGCTCAACACCTGGCAGGGTGACTTCTTCAACGCGCTGGCCGAGCGGCAGCTCGACGTGCTGCTGGCCGAATCGCTGGTCTTCTTTGCGATCATCGCAGTGCTGTTGACGCTGGTCGTCGGCGAGACCTGGTTTCGCGAGCTCTTGGAGGTGCGGCTGCGCGAGTGGCTGACCCGCGATCTGCTCGATCAGTGGGTCGCCGGCCGGCGGCCGTTCATGCTGTCTTTTGCCGGCGAGATGGCGGCCAACCCGGACCAGCGGATGCAGGCGGATGCCTTGAAGCTGACCGAGCTCTCGATCAGCCTGGGCATCGGCCTGCTGCGCTCGGTACTGCAGCTGTTGAGCTTCCTGGGCGTGCTCTGGGCGCTCTCGGCCGAGACGACGTTCCTGATCGGCGGCGACGCGGTGCGCATCCCGGGCTACCTCGTCTGGTGTGCCCTGGCCTATGCGATCAGCGGCTCGTGGCTGACCTGGCGGGTCGGCCGGCCGCTGATCGGGATCAATGCCGAGCGCTATGCGCGGGAGGCCGAGCTGCGCTTCGCGCTGGTGCGGATCAACGAGCATGCCGAGGTGATCGCCCTGTCCGACGGCGCGCCCGACGAGCGGCGCTCTCTCGAACGGCCGGTCGATTCGGTCGTCGAGGTCACCCGGCGGCTGGCCAACGCGCTGGCGCGGCTGACCTGGATCACCTCGGGCTATGGCTGGCTCGGGCTGATCGTGCCGGTGCTCGCGGCGGCTCCCGGCTACTTCCAGGGCAGCCTGAGCTTCGGCGGGCTGATGATGGCGGTGGGCGCCTTCAACCAGGTGCAGGCGGCGCTGCGCTGGTTCGTCGAGTATTTTCCGGTGATCGCGGATTGGCGGGCGACGCTTTTGCGCGTCGCCAGCTTCCGCGAGCTGCTGCCGACGCTGGACGCGCCGCCGGGCGGGAGGGCGCTGATCGACTACGCTGTGGATGATGACGACCGGATCGTCCTCGAGGGCCTGGTGATCGCCGCCAATGGCGGCGAGATCGTGCTCGACGAGCCGCGGGTCGAGCTACGGCCGGGCGAGCGGCTTCTGATCGTCGGCCGCCGCGGCATCGGCAAGAGCTCGCTCTTCAACGCCCTGGCCGGGCTCTGGCCCTATGGCGCCGGGCGGATCCTGATGCCGGCGCCCGAGCGGGTGATGTTCGTGCCGCAGCGCCCCTATCTGCCGCTCGGCACGCTGCGTGGCGCCGTCGCCTATCCCGCCGACCATGCCGCGACCGGCGACCACGCCGTCGCCGCCAGCCTCGAGCGGGTCGGGCTCGGTCATCTCGTGGACGAACTCGACGACGAGCGCCGCTGGGATCAGGAACTCGGGCTCGAGGACCAGCAGCGCCTGGTCATCGCCCGGCTGCTGCTGCACCGGCCACGGGCGGTGGTGATGGACGAGGCGCTGAGTGCCCTCGATGCCGACCGGCGGGCCTTTCTCCAGTCGATCTTCGAGGCCGAGCTGGCCCAGACCACGCTCGTCAGCTTTGCCGACGAGCCGTCGGGCGACGGCTTCTACCACCGCCACACGATCATGCGCCGCCGGCCCTAGTGGATAGTCTCCAACGTTCGGTGCCCACGTTTCGCAGCGGCGAGGCGGAGGTGGGGGTGAAGTGGAGGTCCAGCGCGGGAAGCGGGCGAGCCAGGTTTTGACCTGGGAGTGCTGGTGCACGGCTGCTGTCGTCGGCTTGCTGCCGACGCCTGATTCGAGGAGCGGGAGCGATGGTCAGCTGACCATCGGCGTCGAGAATGGCGGAATGGCCCTGCCGTGGAACAGGTCGAGCGCGGCAAAGAGCGTGCTGGTGCCGTTGCGCTCGTAATGGTGCGTCTCTGGCGGCGCTGCGTGGGCGACGCCCGCCACGTCTGCTTGCTGCCGTTCAGGCCAGGGACGGCTGGGTCGCGGACCGTGTCGCGCCGGCCGTCGTGGCCGCCACCCATCGCCTGAGCTTGCCGTCGTGGAGCTCGAGGGTGCGGTCCATCGAGGCGGCGATGGCGGGGTTGTGCGTGGCGATGAACACGGCGGTGTCGGTCTCGCGGGCGACCTCGACGAGGAGGTCGAGGACCTGGGCCGAGGTCTTGGGGTCGAGATTGCCGGTGGGCTCGTCGGCGAGCAGCAGGCCCGGGCGGTTGGCGAGGGCCCGGGCGATGGCGACGCGCTGCTGCTCGCCGCCGGAGAGGCGGCCGGGGCGGTGGTCGAGGCGCTCGGCGAGGCCGAGGCGGGCGAGCAGTCCCTTGGCGCGGTCGGCGGCCGCGGCCCGGCCCGTGCCGGCGAGGAGCTGGGGCAGCATGACGTTCTCTTCGGCGGTGAAGTCGGCGAGCAGGTGGTGGAACTGGTAGACGAAGCCGATGCGGTTGCGCCGGAGGCCGGTGCGCTCGGCATCGGCGAGCTTCGAGCAGGCGCGGCCGTCGATCGTGACCTCGCCGGCCGAGGGTCGCTCGAGCAACGCCGCGATGTGCAGCAATGTCGACTTGCCCGAGCCCGAGGGGCCGACCAGGGCGACGAGTTCGCCCGTCTCGAGGGTGAGGTCGGCACCCTTGAGGATCAGGAGCTCGGCCGTGCCCTGGTGGAAGCGACGCTCGATGCCGGTGAGGGTCAGCACGGTCTCACTCATAGCGGAGCGCTTCCACCGGATCGACGCGGGCGGCCCGCCAGGCCGGGTAGAGGGTGGCAACGAAGGAGAGCCCGAGGCCCATGCCGACGATTCTGAGCACATCGTCGACCCTCACCTCGGCGGGCAGCCGGGAGAGGAAGCGGATCTCTTCCGACCAGAGCTCGGCCCCGGTCAGGCCCTCGAGGAAGAGGCGGATGGAATCGATGTTGAGCGCGAAGGCGATGCCGAGGCTGAAGCCGACGATGGTGCCGACGATGCCGATGCTCGCACCCGCCAGGAAGAAGATGCGCATCACCGCCCCTTGAGTGGCGCCCATGCTCCTGAGGATGGCGATGTCGCGGCCCTTGGATTTCACCAGCATGGTGATGCCGGTGATGATGTTGAAGGCGGCGACGATGATGATCAGCGTCAAGATCAGGAACATGACGTTGCGCTCGACCTCGAGCGCGTTGAAAAAGTGTGAATTGAGCTGTTGCCAGTCGACCACCCGGCCCTGCCCCTGGGCTGCCGCGGCGATGGGGGTGCGCCAGCGCTGGACCGCTTCGGGCTGGTCGACCAGCACCTCGACGGCGGTGACCCGGTCGTCGAGCTGGAAGTACGCTTGCGCGTCCTCGCGGCCGATATAGGCGAAATTGTTGTCGTATTCGTACATCCCGACCTCGAACAGGCCGGCGACGCGAAAGCTCTTGATCCTCGGGATGGTGCCGAAGGCGGTGGCTGCACCCTTGGGCGAGATCAGGCTGATCTGGCTGCCCACCCCGAGGCCCATGCGCTGCGCCATGCGGGTGCCGACGAGGATGCTGTCGGGTTCTTCCAGGGCTTGCAGCGAGCCGGCCACGATGTTGTCGGCGAAGATGCTCCGCCGGGCCAGATCCTCGGGCCGGACGCCGCGGACGATGGCGCCGGAGGCGATCTCGCCCGCCGAGGCCATGACCTGACCCTCGACATAGGCCATGGCATCGACCACCCCCTCGATCGCCCTGAGCCGCTCGACCATGGCGGCATCGTCGGCGAGCCCCTCTGGCCCGGCGATGACGGTGGCGTGGCCGTTGACACCCAGGACCCGGTCGAGGAGTTCGCTCCTGAAGCCGTTCATCACCGCGAGCACGACGATCAGCGTGCCGACGCCGAGGGCGATGCCGACGAGCGCGAAGGCGGCGATCACCGAGATGAAGCCTTCGCCCCTGGTCGGCTTGAGGTAGCGCCAGGCGATCAGGCGCTCGGCCTGACGCATCAGCCGGCGAGCCGGTCGAGGAGGGCGTCGGGTGTGAGCTCGACGGTCTCGCCCGTCCGCCTCGACTTGAGCTCGACCTTGCCCTCCTTGGCGCCGCGCGGGCCCACGGTCACCTGCCAGGGCAGGCCGATCAGTTCCATGGTGGCGAATTTGGCCCCGGCGCGTTCCTCACGGTCGTCGATCAGGGTTTCGATGCCGGCCCGCTCGAGCCGGCCGTAGAGGTCCATGGCGAGGCCGTGCGCGGTGGCATCGTCGGGGCGGAGATCGACGAGGCCGACCCGGAACGGGGCCACGGGCTCGGGCCAGACGATACCCTTGTCGTCGTGATTGGCCTCGATCAGGGCGCCGACGAGGCGCGACACGCCGATGCCGTAGGAGCCCATGTGAACGGGACGGGTCTCGCCGTCGGCGCCGATCACCGTCGCCCCCATCGGCTCGGCGTACTTGGTGCCGAAATAGAAGATGTGGCCGACCTCGATGCCGCGGCCGCTGCGCAAGCGGTCGGGCGGCACCGGGCAGGATGCCGGGTCGTGCTTGTCGTCGGCGGCGGCATAGAGGCTCTTCAGGCCCTCGACGTCGAAGGTCTCGGCGGAAAAGTCGACGACCTCGAAGGCGGCGTCGAAATAGACGGCACTCTCGCCGGTCGACGCCAGGATCTGGAACTCGTGGCTGAGATTGCCGCCGATCGGGCCGGTCTCGGCCTGCATCGGAATGGCGGTGAGGCCCATCCGCTTGAAGGTCTTGAGGTATGCTATGAACATGTTGTTGTACGCTGCCTCGGCAGCGGCCTGGTCGACATCGAAACTGTAGGCGTCTTTCATCAGGAACTCGCGGCCGCGCATCACGCCGAAGCGGGGGCGGACCTCGTCGCGGAACTTCCACTGGATGTGGTAGAGGTTCAACGGCAGCTGCTTGAAGCTTTTGACGTGCCGGCGGAAGATGTCGGTGACGTTCTCCTCGTTGGTCGGCCCGTAGAGCATGTCGCGCTCGTGGCGGTCCTGGATGCGCAGCATTTCCTTGCCGTAGTCGTCGTAGCGACCGCTCTCGCGCCAGAGATCGGCCGGCTGGATGGTCGGCATCAGGATCGGGATGGCGCCGGCCCGCTGCATCTCGTCGTGGACGATGGCCTCGACCTTCCGGAGCACGTTGTAGCCCAAGGGCAGCCAGTCATAGATGCCGGCCGAGAGCTGCTGGATCATGCCGGCCCGGAGCATGAGCTGGTGGCTCACGATCTGGGCCTCGGCCGGGGTTTCCTTGAGCACGGGGAGAAAGTAGCGGGAAAGGCGCATCAGGGTCTCGACTGTTGGGCGAAATCTGGGCGGGTGATCGCACGGTTTGCGTTGCCGCGCAACGGCGGCCCCTTGGCCTCTAGCCGCCGGTGCCGGGCCGTGACGCGAGCCAGGCCGCGCGCGGCAGCCGATAGAGCACGTGCGGGCGAAGCGGATGGCCTGCCGGCACGCCCGGGTGCTCGAAATCGTCCACAGCTCGGCGGGTCATGCCCAGGCGCTCCATCACCTGGCGCGAGCGCTGGTTGGCCGGCACGGTGAAGGCAATGACCTCGGCAAGCCCGAGCGGGCCGAACGCGTGGTCGAGGCAGGCCGCGGCGGCCTCGGTGGCATAGCCCTTGCCCCAGTGCTCGGCCGCCAGCCGCCAGCCGATCTCGATGGCCGGGGTAAAGGGTGCCTTGAAACCGACCACGGCCAGGCCAACCGACCCGATGAAGCTGGCCTCGCCCGGCACCTCCACGGCCCAGAAGCCGAACCCGTGCGTCGCCAGGTGCGCGCGGACGCAGGCCGCCTTGGCGTCGCTCGCCGCCCGGTCCAGCGTCTCCGGGAAATGCGCCATCACGCGCGGATCAGCGTTGAGTGCCGCGAAGGTCGGCAGGTCCTCGTTTCGCCAGGGGCGGAGGCGCAGGCGGGGTGTGATGAGTGATGCCAATTCGACTCCTGGGGTCTTCTCGTGCCCAAAGTGTCGACTGCTGGACAACAATCTCGCCGGGTGATTGCACGGTTTGCGATGCGGTGCAACGGCGGCCCCGGCGCGTACACTCGCCGGCAGCACAGGATCGTGAGCGCAAGGCGACTTGCGTCCGAGGGGCATTTGCCTCGACACTTCCGTCCTCGACTCACCAGCACGCGGGAGGCGTCATGTCGGAACGAATTGGCGGGGCGATGGCCACCGATGCCGGGCAGGCCAGCGACGAGGCGATTGTGGTCAAGAAGATCGCGGTCGCGGATCTCAAGGAGGTTTTGGCAAAGGGGCTCGACGACTTTCGCGCGATCCCGACCCACGCGTTTTTCGTCGGCATTGTCTATGCTGTGCTCGGCCTGGTGATCATCCGCTGGAGCTTTCACTATAGCCTGTTGCCGCTGGTTTTTCCGCTGGTCGGCGGCTTTGCACTGCTCGGCCCGTTCGCAGCCCTCGGGCTCTACGAGCTCAGCCGGCGGCGCGAGGCGGGCCAGGAGGCTCGCTTCTGGCACATGTTCGCCGTCCGCCAGGCGCCCAATCGTGGTGCCATTCTCCGGCTTGGCCTGGGGGTTGCCCTGCTCTTCCTGGTCTGGCAGTGGGTGGCTATAGCACTGTTCCGCTCGACCTTTGGCGAGGCCGATCTTGGCACCGGCACGTTCCTGGCCGAATTGTTCACGACCAGCCACGGTTGGACACTAGTTCTCCTCGGCAACGCCATCGGTGCCGGCTTCGCGCTCGCCATCCTGGCCGGCACGGCCATCGCCTTTCCGATGCTGGTCGATCGCCAGGTCGACGTCTCGACCGCGGTTGCGACGTCGCTCCGCGTGTTTGCTCGCAACCCGGTGCCGATGCTCGCCTGGGGGATCATCGTTGGCATCACCCTGTTCATTGGCGCCCTGCCGGTGCTTGTCGGCCTCATCGTGGCCCTGCCGATCCTCGGCCACGCGACCTGGCATCTCTACCGCCGCACGGTCGAGTGTTGACACCCTCGGTTTTGCGACGGAACACGTGACGGAATGTTTCGCAACCGCGTGACGATCCCCGCAAGTCAGCGGCGGTTGTTCAGTCCCCTGAAAGGACCGTTGACGTAAAAATTACTATCGCCTTTTCGAGATCCCCGACGAACTGGCAATGCTCGACCCGAATAGCGTGGCGCAGCCGCAACGACTGGGCCGCCAAGCTCGTGACTTCGTTGCAGAGGATCGGCTGACAATGCCATTGGCGGCCGCCCCGCCCAGGGGCGTCGGCTGTCCTGGGCGGGGCGAGATTCTGCTACTCGGCGGGAACGGCGGCAGCAGCCAGCTTGCGGTCGTTCTCTTGCGCCTTGCGCACCAGCGCCAGCTGATGAGCGGCAATGGCGAGCGGCACACCGAAGGTCAAAACCCAGCGCGCAATGATAAAAACGCCTGTCGTCATCTTGATCACCCTTATTCGCGTGATCCCCCTACGCAGTATTACGTCGAATTCAGCAAATAGATCGGCGGATGGGCGCGACAGCTCGCCGCAGACCCATGTAAAGTATTTATGACACGCAGAACGTAAGGCCTTATTTCGGCCAAGACGCTGGAGAATTATTTAAGTCACCAGGAACCGCCAAGAGGCGGGCGGCGGCGGTTTCAGCGGCTAGACCGTCGTCGTCACCTTCTTCAGGCCGCGTGGGTTGTCGGGGTCGTGACCGCGGACGCGGGCGAGGGCTTCGGCCATGGGATAACAGGCGGCAATCGCCGTGATCGGGTCGAGCAGCGGGTGCAGCGGCGGCGGCAGACGGACATGCAGGCCGGGGGCGGTGGCGGCCGGGCTCACCGTGACCACCGTGCCGCCCATGGCCGCCCGTTCGGCGGCAAAGGCGATGGTGTCGGCACCGCCGGAATCGGCGGTGGCCAGCGCCAGGAGCGGAAAGTCCCGGTCGATGACGGCCTTGGGCCCGTGCTGGACCTCGGCCGAGCTGAACGCCTCGGCGTGCAGGTAGCAGGTCTCCTTGAGCTTGAGGGCCGCCTCGCCGGCGATCGCGTGGGTGGGCCCCCTGCCCAGGACATAGAGGCTGGTCGCGTCTTTGAGGAGGTCGACGGTGCGGCCCCAGTCGGTGGCGACGGCCTGGTCGAGGCGTTCGGGGAGGTGGTGGAGGGCGTCGCTCAGCGCCCGGTCCTGGCGCCACGTCGCGAGCAGGCGGGCGAGCACGGTGCAGCTGAGGATGAAGCTCTTGGTGGCGGCGACGCTCTGCTCCGCGCCGGCGTTCTGCGGCAGCACGTGGCCGGCGACAGCGGCGAGTGGCGAGGCCGGCTGGTTGACGATGGCGACGGTCGTGGCACCGCCGGCACTGGCGGCTTCGAGGCTGGCGACGATGTCGGGGCTGGCGCCGGATTGCGACAGGGCGAGGACGAGCGCCTGTGCCAGGCTCGGGCGGGCGGCATAGCGGCTGACCAGCGAGGGCGGCAGCGAGGCGGTGACGAGGCCGGCGCCGAGGCCGACGAGCCAGGCGCCGTAGGCCGCGGCGTGGTCCGAACTGCCACGGGCGATGCTGGCGGCGAAGACCGGTGGACGAGCCTCGAGCCTAGCGGTGAGGGCGGCGAAAGCGGCGTGGTCGCGGGCCAGCATGGCGGCGACCCTGGCCGGCGCCTCCCGGACTTCGGTCAGCATCTGCGACATCGGCATGGCTTTCCAGGCCCTTCCTGTTAATCCGTGAACTCGGCGGGATTGCGGCCCTGGGCGATGAGCAGTGCCCCATCGAGCGGCGAGGCCGGGCGGGTGGCGTCGGCAAGGGCGCCACCGAGAGCCTGCTCCAGCCTCGGGCGAAAGACCGGGGCGAGGCCGCCGGCGAGGACCAGGGGCTCCCTTTCGGTCGGCGCCATCGCCCGGGCGAGGCGGAGGTGATGTTCGGCCGCCTCGGCGACCAGCGCCCCGCCTTTGCCGTCGCCGGCCGCGGCGGCGGCCAGAACCTCGGGCGCCAGGGCCGCGAAGTCGGCCGGCCGGGCAGCCTTGAGCCAGCCGAGGATGCTCGCGGTGGTGGCGCCGAGCACGGCCTCGAGCGCCGGCCACAGGCGGCTCGCCGGTTGATCGGCATAGCCGTCGCGCCATTCCAGCCAGTCGCCGATGGCGCGCCAGCCGAGCCAGGCACCGCTGCCGCGGTCGCCGATCGGAAAGCCCCAGCCGCTGAGCTTTTGCACCTCGCCTGTGGCCGCGAGGCGGTAGCCGACGACGCCGGTGCCGATGGCGAGGAGGCCGCCGGGGCGGCCACCGGTGGCCCCCAGCAGCGTGGTGTAGCCGTCGGTGGAGAGGTGGCTGGCGGCGAAGTCGGGGAAAGCCTGGCGGAAGCGGGCGAGGCTGCCCGGGGCGTTGGCGCCGGCGAGGCCGGCGCTGAGCGTGACCCCGGCGGTGGCCTCGGGGTCGAGGCCGGCGGCAGCGGCGAGATCGCGCCAGAGCGCCCTGATCTCGGCGAGCCCGGCATCCGGGTCCTGGTAGAGGTTGCACGGCCCGCCGCGGCGCTCGGCCAGCAACGTGCCGTCGCTGCGGCCGAGCGCCGCCCGGGTCTTGGTGCCGCCGCCGTCGACAGCGAGGACGAAGTCGATCCTGGCCATGCGCTACTCATACCAAAAAGATACCAGATTCGGCAAGAGCCAAAATGGTGCCGGTACGAGCGCCTTGAATCAATGAGCTGCTTGCGAATGGTCGCGACGATGGTCGAGCAGGCAAAAAACCAGTTGCCAAGTGGTTTCTTTTTGGTATTGTCATGCCCAGCAACGGAGGCATGCATGGACACCGAACGACGTCTGGAACGCTATCGCGGCGCCGACCAGTGGCCGACCGAAGAGGCGCTAGCCGGGATGCTCGACAACCAGCTCGGGGCATTCTTCGCCGTACGGCAAGCGCTGCCGGCGCTGACCCGGGCGGTGCGGGCCGCGGCCGAGCGGCTGCGGCAGGGCGACGGTCGGCTGGTCTATGTCGGTGCCGGCGCCTCGGGGCGGCTCGCCGTGCAGGACGGGGTCGAGCTCTACCCGACCTTCGGCTGGCCACACGGCCGGCTGCTCTATCTCATGGCCGGCGGCGAGGCAGCGCTGGTCGAATCGCGCGAGGGGGCCGAGGACGATGCGGCCGCCGGGCGGGCGCTGATCGAGCAGCACGGGATCGGCGCGGCCGATGTCGTCGTCGGCGTGGCGGCGTCCGGGACCACCGCTTTCACCAGGGCCGCGATCGCCGCCGCCCGTGGGCTGGGTGCCCTGACGATCGGCATGGCCAACAATCCCGAGGCCCCACTCCTGAGCGAAGCCGAGCATGGCCTGCTCCTGGCGACCGGCCCCGAGTTCCTCGCCGGATCGACCCGGCTGACCGCGGGCACGGCGCAGAAGATCGCCCTCAACCTCTTCTCGACCCAGACCATGACCGAACTCGGCCGCGTCCATGACGGGCTGATGGTCAATGTGGTGGCGTCGAATGCCAAGCTCGTCGAGCGCGGCCGACGGATGGTCCAGACGATCACCGGCTGCAGCGAGGCGGAAGCCCGAGACGCCCACGAGGCGGCCGGCCACGACGTCAAGACGGCCGTCCTGCTCGCGGACGGCCTGTCGCCAAACGAGGCGCGGGTCTGCCTGGCCCGGGCCGAGGGCAATCTCCGTCGCGCCCGCGAGATCGAGCCCGACCCCATTCACGAAACCTGAGGAGGCACATCCATGCGCAAGACATCGACCGCCATCATCGCCCTTGCCGCCGGCATCGCCGCTGCCGGGCCCGCCCTTGCCCAGGAACTCGTCATCGAGAGTTGGCGCAACGACGACATCACCATCTGGCAGCAGACGATCATCCCGGCGTTCAATGCCCGGCACCCGGAGATCACCGTCCGCTTCCAGCCGACGGCCCCGGCCGAGTACAACGCCGCCTTGAACGCCAAGCTCGACGGCGGCACCGCCGGCGACCTGATCACCTGCCGGCCGTTCGACGCCTCGCTCGAGCTCTTCAACCGCGGGCACCTGGTCGATCTCACCGGGCTCGAGGAATTGGGCAACTTCCCGGAGACCGCGACCGCCGCCTGGAGCACGGATGACGGCAGTGCGACCTTTTGCATGCCGATGGCGTCGGTGATTCATGGCTTCATGTACAACAAGGACGCCTTTGCCGAGCTCGGCCTCGAGGTGCCGACGACGGAAGAGGAGTTCTTCGCCGTCCTCGACGCGATCAAGGCGGACGGCACTTACGAGCCGATGGCCATGGGCACGGCCGACCAGTGGGAGGCGGCGACCATGGGCTACACCAATATCGGCTCCACCTACTGGCAGGGCGAGGCCGGCCGCCTGGCACTGATCGAGGGCGAGGCGAAGCTCACCGACGAGGCCTATGTGGCACCGTTCCGCACGCTGGCACGGTGGGCGGACTATTTGCCGTCCGGCTTCGAGGCGCAGTCCTACCCGGACAGCCAGAACCTCTTCACCCTGGGCCGGGCGGCGATCTATCCGACCGGGTCGTGGGAAATCTCGCCCTTCCAGCGGGATGCCTTCTTCGAGATGGGTGCGTTCAAGCCGCCGGTCGCCAACGCCGGTGATCCCTGCTTTATCAGCGACCATGTCGACATCGGCATGGGGATCAATGCGGCGAGCGAGAACCAGGAGGCTGCCCGGACCTTCATCGAGTGGGTGGGATCGGCGGAGTTCGCCGAGCTCTACTCCAATGCGCTGCCGGGCTTCTTCTCGCTTGCCGACCACGAGATCACGCTCGAGGACCCCTTGGCCCAGGAGTTCATCGACTGGCGCGGCGAGTGCGCGTCCTCGATCCGCCTGGCGCACCAGATCCTGAGCCGCGGCACGCCCAATCTGTGGAACGACATGTGGGTGCTCTCGGCCAACGTGATCAACGGCACGACCGCGCCCGAGGACGCCGCGGCCCGCCTGCAGGAGGGCCTCGCCTCCTGGTACGAGCCGCAAGCGAACTGAGCCCCGCCGCGGCGGCGGCGGGTCGAGCACCCGCCGCAGCACCAAACCGAAGGTCTCGAACCATGCAGCAGCAGCGCTCAGCTGCGGCGGTCCATGTCGCCGCCGGCACCCCGCCGGGCGAGATGGCCGTCGCCACGCCAGGCAAACGCAAGCCCTTTCCCTGGCACATCGTCGTGTTCCTGGCCCCAGCTGTGCTGCTCTACACGGCGGTGATGATCTATCCCTTGGCCGAGACGCTGCGTCTGTCGTTCTTCGACCGGACGGACGAGGGTGTGCGGTTCTGGGTCGGGTTCGCCAATTTCGAGCGGCTGTTCGTCGATGCGCGCTGGGCCGAGCAGTTCTGGAACGCGCTCGGCAACAACTTCTATTTCTTCGTCGTTCACATGCTGGTGCAGAACCCGATCGGCATCCTGCTCGCAGCGCTCCTCTCGATGACGCATCTGCCCGGGCGGACCTTTTACCGGACGGCGATCTTCGTGCCGGCGATGCTCTCGGTGGTGATCATCGGCTTTGCCTGGAAGCTCATCTTGAGCCCGATCTGGGGGGTTGCCGAAACGCTCCTGGGCCTCATCGGCCTCGATTTCCTCTTCGGCCCCTGGCTCGGCAAGGAGGACACCGCCCTCACCACGCTCGCCCTGATCTCGGTCTGGCAATATGTCGGCATTCCGATGATGCTGATCTATGCGGCACTCCTCTCGATCCCGGAGGACATCGGCGAGGCCGCCAATCTCGATGGGGTGACCGGCGTCTCGCTCTTCTTCAAGGTCAAGCTGCCGCTGATCTGGCCGACGATCGGGATCATCTCGATCCTCACTTTCATCGGCAACTTCAACGCCTTCGACCTGATCTACGCGGTTCAGGGGGCCCTGGCCGGGCCCGACTACGCCACCGACATCCTCGGCACGTTCCTCTATCGAACCTTCTTCGGCCACCAGCTCGAGCTTGGTGACCCGCATATGGGGGCGACCGTGGCGACCGCGATGTTCCTGATCATCCTGGTCGGGGTCATGGCTTACCTCTGGGGCGTGCAGCGTCGGATGCGCCGGTATCAGTTCTAGGGAAGAAGATGTGGGGGAAATGATTCCCCCCAATCCATCCAAAATTTGACCCTCGAAATTTTGGTGGGGCGTGGAGAGGATCATCCTCCCCACATCTTTCTTAATCGAAAGAAAGTGAAAGGTATGAACAGCGCTCGCCGCTCGATGGGCTCGGAATTGGCCGCGCACGGCATTCTGATCGCCTACACCATCATCGCCCTGTTCCCGGTGCTCCTGATCCTGATCAACTCGTTCAAGGACCGGCGGGCCATCTTCCAGTCGCCGTTGGCGTTGCCGAGTGTCGAGAGTTTTTCGCTGCTCGGCTATGCCACCGTGCTCGAGCAGGGCAACTTCACCCTCTACTTCTTCAACAGCTTCGTCGTCACCGTCGTGGCACTGCTGCTGGTGCTGCTGTTGGGCGCCATGGCCGCCTTTGCCCTTGCCGAGTACCGGTTTCCGTTCAACCCGATCATGGGCCTCTATCTCGCCATCGGCATCATGATCCCGATCCGGCTGGGCACGGTCGGCATTCTCGAGCTGATGGTGGCGACCAACCTCGTCAACACGCGAACGGCCCTGGTCCTGGTCTATACCGCCAACGGCCTGCCGCTTTGTGTGTTCATCCTGACCGAGTTCATGCGCGGCGTGTCGAAGGACTTGAAGGACGCGGCCCGGATCGACGGGCTTTCCGAGTACACGATCTTCTTTCGCATCGTGCTGCCGCTGGTGCGCCCGGCCATGGCGACGGTCGCGGTCTTCACCATGATCCCGATCTGGAACGACCTCTGGTTCCCCCTGATCCTGGCGCCGGGCGAGGCGGTCAAGACCATCACGCTCGGGACCCAGGTCTTCATCGGCCAGTTCGTGACCAACTGGAACGCGGTCCTGGCGGGGCTCTCACTGGCGATCCTGCCGGTGCTGGTCCTCTACCTCGTCTTCTCCAAGCAGCTCATCCGCGGCATCACCTCTGGTGCGGTGAAGTAATCGGCCGCGACGAAGGAAGCATCACATGGCACAGCTCAAGATCGACAACGTCAGGAAGTCCTTCGGCAAGGTGGATGTCTTGAAGGGCGTCGACCTCGATATCGCCGATGGCGAATTCATCGTGCTCCTCGGGCCGTCCGGCTGCGGCAAGTCCACGCTGCTCCGCATCATCGCCGGGCTCGAGGACCAGACCGCGGGCACCATCAGCATCGGCGGCCAGGTGATCGACCACCTGCCGCCGGCGAGGCGCGGCATCGCCATGGTGTTCCAATCCTATGCGCTCTACCCGCACCTGGATGTGGCCGGGAACTGGGCCTTGGGCCTCAAGCAGGCCGGCACGGCCAGGGAGGTGATCGACGAACGGATCAAGGAGGCGGCGCGGATTCTCGAGCTCGGCCCCCTCCTCGACCGGCGGCCCTCGGAGCTTTCCGGGGGACAGCGCCAGCGCGTCGCGATCGGCCGGGCGATCGTGCGGCATCCGGGCGTGTTCCTGTTCGACGAGCCGCTCTCGAACCTCGACGCGGCCTTGCGCGCCCAGGTGCGCTTCGAGATCGGCCGGCTGCACAAGGATCTGGGTGCGACCATGGTCTATGTGACCCACGACCAGGTCGAGGCGATGACGCTCGCCGACCGGATCGTCGTCATGCACCAGGGGGTGGTGCAGCAGGTGGGCTCGCCCGCCGACCTCTACCGGCGGCCGGCCAACCTGTTCGTCGCCGGCTTCATCGGCTCGCCCAAGATGAACTTCCTCAAGGGCCGGGCGGCCGGGGCCGGGCGGGTCGATCTCGCCCGTGGCGGGGCCTTGCCGGTGGCCGAGCTCGAGCGGCCGGCTGGCGAGGTGGTGCTGGGGGTCCGCCCGGACGGCTTCGCCCTGGGCTCGAACGAGACCGCACCGGTCCGGGGCAAGGTCGTCTTGAACGAATATCTCGGGCGCGAATCCTATCTCCATCTCGAGCTCGAGGAGGGCAGCCGGATCGTCGTCGAGGTGCCGGCGGAAAACGAGGTAAGGCTCGACGAGGTGGTCGGGCTCGACCTCAAGCCCAAGGCGGCGCATCTCTTCGATGCGGCCTCTGAGCAGCGGCTGGCTGCTTGAGGGTTTCGATGGCGACGACTCTCGACGACGGCCGGCTTCGGGCACTCCAGCCCGAGCCGGCGGGTGCTGGTCCCCTCTACCTCCAGCTGGTCGACCGGCTGGAGGCCGCGATCACCAGCGGGCTCTACAAGGATGGCGACAGCCTGCCGCCGGAACGGGTGCTGGCCGAGAGCCTCGACGTCTCGCGGACGACCGTGCGCAAGGCCTTGGACGAGCTGATCCGGCGGGGGCGCGTGGTCTCCCGGCATGGCTCCGGCAACTTCATCGCCGCCCGCTTCGAGCAGCCTTTGGCACGGCTGTCGGGCTTCACCGACGACATGGCGGCCAGAGGTCGGACCTCGAGCTTCAGGTGGCTCGAGCGCGGCCGCGGCCGGGCCTCGCCGGAGGAGACCATGGCGCTCAATCTCGGGCCCGGCGACGATGTCTGCCGCTTCGTGCGGCTGCGCTTCGCCGATGGCGAGCCGATGTGCATCGAGCGCGCGGTCATTCCGGCGCGCTATCTGCCGGACCCGACGGTGGTCGACCAGTCGCTCTATGCAGCGCTCCGGGAGCGGGGCCTCGAGCCCGTGCGCGCGCTCCAGCATTTGCGGGCGGCGGCACTCTCGCCCACGGATGCCGTGCATCTCGACCTGCCGGCCGGGACACCGGTGATGGCGACGGTGCGCCAGGGCTTTCTCGCCGACGACCGGCCGATCGAGTTCACGCGGTCGATCTACCGGGCGGACCGCTACGATTTCGTGGCCGAGATGCGGCTGGGCCAGGGATGAGCGCGTGCCTCGAGGGGCGGATCGTGACCCCCGACGGCGTTGTCCGGGGGCGCCTGGTGTTCTCGGCTGCGATCCTGGCGATCGAGCCCGACGAGGGGGTCACGGCCGAGCGGCTGCTGGTGCCGGGCTTCGTCGATCTCCACGTGCATGGCGGTGGCGGGGCGGATGTCATGGAAGGGGCCGAGGCCGTGCGGACCATGGCGCGGTTCCATGGCCGGCACGGGACCACGACGCTGCTGGCCACCACGGTGACCCATGAGCGCCCTGCCCTGACGGCGGCCTTCGCCGGGATTCGCGATGCCATGGCCGCACCCGCAACGGACGCTGCCGAGGTGCTGGGTGTCCATCTCGAGGGGCCGTTCATCAGCCCCGAGGCCCTGGGTGCCCAGCCCCCCTTCGCCATTCCGCCCGATCTCGACCTGGTCGCAGCACTGCATGAGACGGCGCCGATCCGCGTCGCCACGATGGCGCCCGAAATCGATCCGGACGGCGGGCTCGTTGCCTGGTTCGTCACGCATGGGGTGCGGGCACAGCTCGGGCATACGCGCTGCGACTACGCGGCGGCGAAGGCGGCACTCCAACGCGGGATGGCGGGCTTCACCCATTTGGGCAACGCGATGACCGGGCTGCATCACCGGGCACCGGGGGTGGTCGGCTGTGCGCTGGCGCATGGGCTGCATGCCGAGGTGATCCTCGATTTCCAGCACGTGGCGGCTGGGGCGGTGCTGGCGGCACGTCGGGCGATCCCGGGGCTCTATGCGGTCACCGACGCGGTGGCGGCGGTGGGGATGCCGGACGGGCCGTATCGGCTCGGCACGCACGCCATCGAGAAGCGCGGGCCCACGGTGCGGCTCGCCGACGGCACGCTCGCCGGCAGTGTCTTGACCATGGACCGGGCGTTCGCGAACTGGCTGGCGCTGGGGCTGGACGCGGTCGAGGCCGTGCGGCGGACCAGCACCATCGCCGCCGGCTATCTCGGGCTCGAGGATCGCGGCCGGCTGGTGCCCGGCTGCCGGGCCGATGTCGTGGCCCTCGGCACCGATGGTCAGGTCGAGGCGGTATGGCGTGAGGGGCATCCGTTGGGATGAGAAAAGAGAAGGGCGGGGGAAATGATTTCCCCCGCACCCCCTCGATACTCGAAAAATGGTGGGGCGCGGGGAGGCACTGCCTCCCCGTTACTTCTGCTCTTCGGCGAGCCGCTGGAGCCGAGCCGCGGCATCGGGGGGCGGGTCGGTCCAGGTGACGCGCTTTTGCCGCGAGGTCTGGCCCTTGGTGATGGCGAGGGCCGAACGCGGACAGTCAAGGGCCTTGGCGAGAAAGGCGATGACGGCGGCGTTGGCCTTGCCGTCGACCGGCGGAGCCTTGAGGCGCAATGCCAAGTGCTGCCGGCCGTCGGCGTCGTGGACGATGCCGTCGACCCTGTCGGTCTTGGCGTTGGGGACGACCTTGAGGTCGAGACGGAGAGGTCGGTCGGCATGTTGCCAGGGGGGCTGATCGGTCACCATGGCGTCACCCCCTCTCTTCCTGCCGGCAGCCGGTCTCCACGTCAGGGTTGTCAACCGCGCCCGGTCCTTGCAGCTTGATTGAGATCAGCCATTACGACAGAAAGCGGCCGCGTGATGCGAAAACCGATCGCGATGCTGTGGTTCGCTTTGCCGCTGGTCCCGGGCATCGGCCTTGGCACGCTCGCCGGCAGTTTGCTGCTCTGCGCCCAGCGCCACCCGTCGACAGAAAAGTGCCGATTGGTGAATGCTCATGGAACATCTTGCATCAGACGGCCGCTACCACATCCGGGCCACATCCGGGGTTGTCATGGCGCAGCGCCTCCGACACACACCGCGCATGGTGACCGCCGCCGGGAGATTTGGTTCGTGACTCGCTTGCGTCGCTTGTTGATCGTTCTCTGCTGTGGTTTCGTTCTGGCTGTCCCGCAACTGGTCCACGCCCAAGCCGCGACCACCGAGCGGGCCCCCCTGGCCCCGCCCGATATCTCGTCGCCCCGGGCGACGATCGAAACCTTCCTCCAGGAGGTGAGGAGCGGCGTCGCGCAATACAACTTCGGCAACATCCCGGAGCTGCGCCGGCACATCGAGCGTGCGTACGAAACCTATGATAGCGAATTTCCGCCGACCGAGAGCGGCTTTGTCCAGGGAGCGCTCACGTCGCTCCAGCTGTTCGAGGTGCTCATCCGAGTGGCCTTGCCGCCGGCTGAAATGATCCCCGGTGCCGAAGAGGTGGCTGAGACCGAACTCGTTGCCTGGACCATCCCCGACACCGCCCTGACCCTCGCCCGCCGCGAGACGGACGAGGGTGGCTTGATCGGCTATCGCTTCGATGAGGCGACGATCGATCGGCTGCCGACCTTCTATCTGCAGATCAAGGATTTGCCGCCGCAGCCCGAGTTCCGCCGATATGCCGGGTTGCTCGAACGCTTTCAGAGCCGGCCCGGGCTCGGCGCCCCTGCCTTTTTCGTCGGCGCCGTCACGGCGCTGCCGCCCATCGCATTCAGGAATATCGCAGGCGAAGCGCTTTGGAAATGGGCGACGCTCATCGTCGCACTCCTGATCGTGGCGGGCATTTTCTACCTCGGCTACCGTGTCGCCGGGCTGGTCGAGGGCGGCAGCGAGGCCAAGCCGGAACGCGCCGTCTGGGCGCGGCCGCTGATGCTGGTTTTCGTCAGCGGCGGCTTGGCGTTCCTTCAATACGTCGCCGTCGACATCGTCCAGTTGACCGGCCCGCAACTCGGGGTCGCCTCTGCCGTCATCGCGATCTTGATGCACGCGGTGCTGATCTGGCTGCTCTTCCTGATCACCCAGCGGGTGGCCGATGCGGTCATCCGCATCCGCGACATGGGAGTGCAGCAGCTCGACACCCAGCTCGTGCGGCTGGTCAGCAAGATCATCGGCGTCGTGCTCGGCATGCTCGTCGTCGTCAATCTCGCCGACCAGATCGGCGTCCCGATCGCCCCGCTGATCGCCGGCCTCGGTGTCGGCGGCCTCGCCGTGGCGCTGGCGGTGCGGCCGACGCTCGAGAACGTGGTCGCCGGCTTCGTGCTCTTTGCCGATCAGCCGGTCAAGGTCGGCGAATTCTGCATGTTCGGCGACAAGCTCGGCACGGTCGAGAGCATCGGCCTCAGGTCGGTCAAGATCCGCGGCCTCGACCGGACCGTGATCAGCCTGCCCAATGCCGAATTCTCCATGATGCAGATCACCAACTTTTCGCGGCGGGATTCCAATCTCTTCACCACCACGCTGGGCCTGCGCTACGAGACCACCGCCGACCAGCTGCGGCTGGTGCTGGTGCGGCTGCGCGAACTCTTGCTCCGCCACCCGATGGTCTCGATGGACCCGGCCCGGGTGCGCTTTGTCGGCTATGGCGATTTCGCCTTGAAGGTCGAGCTCTTCGCCTTCGTCAACACCCGCGACTGGGACGAGTTCATGGCCGTCCAGGAAGACCTCAACCTCAGGATCAAGGACATCGTCGAGGGCTGCGGCACCGGCTTCGCGTTCCCGTCGCAGACGCTCTACATGGAGCGCGGCCAGGGCCTGGCACCCGAGGCCATCGAGAAGGCCGAGAGCCTGGTCAAACGCTGGCGCGAGGAGAACCGGCTGCCGTTCCCCGAGCACGAGGCCGGCTTCCGCTTCGAGCTCGCGAGCACGCTCGACTGGCCGCCCAAGGGCTCACCCGGCAACCGCAACCAGCGACGGATGCCGGACGCGGCGGAATAGCGGCCGGCCCGCATGGACCGGCCGCACCGTTTCAGCGGACCGCGATGGCGGCGATCTCGATCTTGACGTCGCGCGGCAGGCGGGCGGCCTGGACGGTGGCGCGGGCCGGCGGGTTCTCCGGGAAGAAGGTGGCGTAGACCTCGTTCATCGCCCCGAACTCGGCGAGATCGGCCATGAAGACGGTGGTCGAGACGACATTGGCCAGGGACATGCCGGCGGCCTCGAGCACGGCGCTCAGGTTTTCGAGCACCAGCGTGGTCTCTTCCTCGATTGTGCCGGGGGTGAGCTCGCCCGTCGCCGGGTCGATGGCGATCTGGCCGGCGAGATAGAGCGTGTCGCCGGCCATGATCGCCTGGCTGTAGGGGCCGATGGCGGCGGGGGCGTTGGGCGTGCTGATCACCTCGTTGGCGGTTGCGGGGGCGGCAAGGCCGGCGATGACGACGGCGGCGGTGGCAAGGGTGGCGCTACGCATGGTTTCCTCCGTTGTTGTGGTGCCCGACAAGCATGGCGGATCACCGGTCTGGTGGAAACCCGCGAGCTCCCGGCGGGAGGCGATCCGCCAGTTGTCGATTCTCGATAAGCGATTGTTCTCGCTATCGAAATCGAGACGGACCAATCGCTTCTCCGGACTTCGTCAGCTCAGCTCTTGCCGTTGTAGTAGGCCTGGGTGCCGGTGGCGGAGATGGCGTCGCAGAGGCGTTGGAGTGCCAGGAGGTAGGCGGCGTCGCGGAGGTTGGTATCGTGCGCCTCGGCCTTGGCGAGGACGGCTTTGGTGGCGGCCTGCATGCGCTGGGTGAGGCGCTTCTCGATCGCCTCGGCCGGCCAGTAGTCGCCGGTCTTGTTCTGCACCCATTCGAGATAGGAGACGGTGACCCCGCCGGCATTGGCGAGGATGTCGGGGACGGCGTCGATGCCGCGTTCGACGAGAACCGGGTCCGCATCCGGGGTCACCGGGCCGTTCGCGATCTCGAGGATGGCCTTGCACTGCAGGTCCCTGGCGACGGCGGCGTCGATGACGCCGTCCAGCGCGGCGGGGACCAGGAGGTCGCAGGGCGTGGTGAGCAGCTCGGCAGGGTCCAGCTCGCCCGCAAAGCCGCCGACACTGCCGGCCTCGTCCTTGTGCCGGCCGAGCGCCTCGAGGTCGAGGCCGTCCGGGTCACAGGCGGCACCGCTACTGTCGGAGACGGCGATCACCGCGAGGCCGGCGGCGGCGGCCCGCTCGGCGAAGACGCGGGCGGCGTTGCCATAGCCCTGGATGGCGACCGTCGCCCCGGCGCCGAGGCCGAGCCGGTCGCGCAGCGCCTCGAGGCAGATGAAGGCGCCATCGCCGGTGGCGGTGTCGCGACCGAGCGAGCCGCCGAGCTGCAAGGGCTTGCCGGTGATAGCACCCGGCATCGGCCGGCGCTTGAGGGTGGCGATCTCGTCCGCCATCCAGGCGATGACGATGCCACCGGTGTACATGTCGGGGGCGGGGATGTCGCGGTGCTCGTCGATCATCTCGGCGAACGCCCGGACATAGCTGCGGGCGACCCGCTCGAGCTCGGTCGGGCTCAGCTTCTTGGAATCGACGGCGACGCCGCCTTTCGCTCCGCCATAGGGCAAATCGACCACGGCGGTCTTCATGGTCATCCAGAAGGCCAGGGCCATGATCTCGTCGATGGAGACCGAGGGGTGGAAGCGGACGCCGCCCTTGGTCGGGCCTCGCACTTCGCTGTAGCGGCAACGAAAGGCCTTCAAGGCCTTGATCGAGCCGTCGTCCATGCGAATGGGCAGGCTCGCCGAGAACGTCTCCTGGGGATAGCTGAGCACCTCGATCACGTCCCGGTGGACCCCCAGGATCTCGGCCGCGCGCTCGAGGCGTTGCTTGACGTCGCGGAACGTGCCCATCCTTTCTCCCTGCGGATTCTCGATTGGTGGCCTCAGATCTCGTCACGGACCTGCGCATAGGCCAGTGCGGCGAAGATGCCGGTACCGCCGATCACATTGCCGACGAAGGACGGCAGCACCCCACCCAGAAGCGCATCGCCGACACTTATCTCGCCCCTGAGCATGAGAACGAAGAGCTCGGTCGCCCCGGCCACCACGTGCGACAGCCCGCCGAGGCCGATCATGTAGGTGAGGATGACGATCATCAGCACTTCGCCGGTACCATCGAGGCGCGGCAGCACCCAGACCAGCGAGGCGATCAGGAAGCCGGCCGGGATACCCCAGGTCAAATGCTCCATCGCCGTCGCCTCGGCGTAGTGCCGCGACACCGCGAGGATGCCCTCGAACTGCGCCTCCGGCACCAGGTTACCGGTGACCAGCACCGCGGCGGCGGCGAGGCAGCCGACCATGTTGGCGAGGAAGACGACCGACCACAGGCGTGCCGTCCGGGCCACGTAGGCGCGGGTGGGCGACAGGAACAGCGGCAGGATCGGGGTGATGGTGTTCTCGGTGAAGAGCTGCAGCCGGCCGAGAATGACGATCAGGAAGCCCACGGTATAGCCGAGGTTGGCGATCGCCGGCGTCCATTCGGCTTCGGGCAGTACGGCGACGAGGAAGCCCTTCGAGAGCACCGAGGTGCTGATCGCGAGACCGGCTGCCACGCCCGACCACCAGAGCGCCCGGACGGTACGGGACAGCTCGCGCTCGCCGGCGCGGCGGATCGCCTCGAAGATGACCGAGGTCGGCACATCCTCGAGCTGGTGCGCCTTCTCGCGTTCCTCCTCGCCGAGATGGGGCTCGTTGCTCATCGGTCACCTCTGCTCACATCGGGCGACAAGGGTTCACGCCAAGCTGACGGCGTGCGACCGTCGCGGCAAGGTTCACCATGACAATGGGGGCGAATCCGTCATGCCGGCTCAGCCGACGTCGCGCAGCATGCGCTCGGCCCGGCTTGGCGCGTCGACCCGCTTGTCGCCCGCGAAGGCGTCGCGATCGGCCTGGATGGACAAGCCCCAGGGAGTCGACGTGAGCATCATGCGGCTGGTCGAGCGCACTTGCCAATCGCCGCGGGCGAGAGCGATGTCGATCCTTGCCTGATGGTGCGAATGGCCGTCGGCCAACTCGAGCAGGGTCGGCAGGTCGTGGCAGTCCGGCCGCACCAGTTCGTCGTCGCCGAGCACGGTCAAGGACGTGCGGGCCCCGGCATCGGGCAGGTCGCGCCGCATCGTCGGATTGAACCCGTCGAGACCGACGACGACGATGGTGTTGGTTGAACCGCCCCCCCTTTGCCGACAGGCGCGGCGTACGAGTGGGCCGGCTCCGGCCGCGTTGCGCATCGACGTGCATCAAGCGTCGGTCGGCTTGGCGCCTTCAGCCTTCGAGTGCTTCGGTCCAGACGCGAAAGCCTTCGAGGATGTTGGGGCCGAAGGTGTGGGTCAGCGGCACGTCGGCGGCATCCCGGCCGGTGGCGATCAGGACGCGGCCGATGCGCGGCGTGTTGTTGCGGGGATCGAAGACGTGCCAGGCACCGCCGAGCCAGACCTCGATCCAGGCGGCGAAATCCATGGGCGCGTAGGGCGGCGGCTGGCCGATATCGCTGATGTAGCCGGTGCAGTAGCGGGCCGGGATGTTGAGGCAGCGGCAGAAGGCGGCCGCCAGGTGCGCGAAGTCGCGGCATACCCCTACCCCCTCGCGATAGGTCTCGACGGCGGTCCGGGTCGGCCGCGAATGGGCGTAGCCGAAGCTGACGTGCCGGTGGACGAAGTCGCAGACGGCCTGGACGCGCGGCCAGCCGGGCGGCGTCTGGCCGAACAGCCGCCAGGCCTCGTCGGCGAGGCTGTCGGTCTCGCAATAGCGGCTGGGCAGGAGGAAGAGGAGGGTATCGGCCGGCAGGTCCTCCACCGGGTGCTGGACGGCGCTCGGCAGCGTCGAATCGGGTGCGCCGGAATCGCGGATCACCGTGTCGGTGCCGAGCCCGAAGCGGCCGGCCGGGGCGACCAGCCGCGAACACCAGTTGCCGTAACCGTCGCGGTAGCTCTCGGTCGACACCGCCGGCGTGGTCATCAGATGATCCGGCCGTTCGAGATCGGCGAAGCGTGAATAATGGACGTTGAGCATCACGATCATCGGCGTCGGGAACTGAAAATCGTAGGTGAACGCGCAACCCAGCCGAATCCGCATCAGTTTCCTTCATGCTCCCGCGAGCTGCCGCACGGCCGCCGCGACGACGCGGCCGAGCCTGGCGTGCGTCTCCGCGTCGTAGTGCAGGCCGTCGATCGGGCTGACGGCGATATGCTCGCCGGCATCGAGGAAGGCCACGCCGAGGCGCTCGGTGGAGCGGCGGATGGCGGCACCGAGGCCTTTCGACTTCGCCGCCCCGCCGACGAACTTCTCGGCGAGCCAGTCGACCTCCTGGATCGGTGGCGGAGCGATGACGAGGACCTTGGGCTGGGTGCGCCCCGGGGCGGTGCAGAGGAAGCGGAGATTGGCGACGAGGCGCTCGAGCGACGCGGCGATGTCGGACGGGGTGACGGAGAAGCGGCCCTTGAGGTCGTTGGTGCCGAGCATGATGACGACGATGTCGAGCGGCGAGTGCGAACCGACGAGCATCGGCAGGGCGGCCAGACCATTCATGTGCGCCCCTTCGATCGGGTCGTCGTGGACCGTGGTCCGCCCCGGCAGGCCCTCCTCGATGACCCGATAGCCGGGGCCGAGTTCGGCCGCCATGACACCGGGCCAGCGCACCTCCGGCCCGTGCCGGTCGACCATGTCCTGGTCGGGGATGGGCTTGGTGCCGTGGGTGTTGCTGTCGCCGAAGCAGAGACAGGTGGTCATCGTTGCTGCTGCCCTCTTGCACTGACTGATCGAGAGCGAGCCTAGCTGCAAAGCCGACGCAAAGCGACCGGTCAGCCGATGGACGGCGTCGCCAGCGTGGTCCGCAAGGCGGTCGACATTCAGGCGTTGTTCTGCTATCCACAACGTGGAGCCCGAGTTCTATCCAACCACAAAAATTCTGGTCGGCCGATGCCCGGTGCGGGGGTGAACCTGCATGGTGGCGATCGACGGCCAGTTGGTCGAACGAGCCGGCCTTTCGGCCGGCAGCGTGGGTGGTCGATCGGATGAGCAGCTCCACGACGACTTTCTTGCCAGGACGCGAAACGCGCCAGCGACCGGGTGGCCGTGGCGGGCTGGAGCGGGCCGAGCGGACGATCCTCTTCGTCGATGTCGTCGAGTTCGGCCGACTCACCGACCTCGACGAGCTGGCCACCGTGACCCACTGGTTCGGCCTCGTCGATGTCATCGCCTGTGAGATCCTGCCGGCCCACGGCGCCCGACTGGTCAAGCAGCTCGGCGACGGCCTGCTGATCGAGGCGCACGAGGTGCCGGCGGCGGTGGCCAGCGCCATTGCCATCCGCACCCTGGCGCGCGAGCGTAATGTCGGGCTGCCGCCGGATCGGCAGCTGCGCTTGCGCATCGGCATCGAGCACGCGCTGGTAGTCGTCGACTTCGCCGATCTGCACGGCTCCGGTGTCAATCTCGCAGCCAGGCTGGCAGCGCTCGCCGGCCCCGGCGAGATCGTGGTTTCCGCCGCAGTCCGCGATCGGTTGATCCCGTCGCTGGACGCCGAGATCGAGGACCTCGGGCCCTGCTATCTCAAGCATCGCCGGGAGCCGGTTCGGGCGTTTCGGATCGGGCCGCCGGGGACCCGGACGGGCCTCGCGCCGGCCATGCCGTCAACCGAGCTGCGCCCGACGCTGGCGGTGCTGCCGTTCGTCAACGAGGACGAGCACTGCGCCCATCAGGTGATCGGCGAGGTCGTGGCCGACCGGGTGCTCGGCGAACTCTCCCGGGCCGCCGAGCTCAACGTCATCGCCGGTCTATCGACGTTCCAGCTGCACCGCCGGGCGCTCGATCCGGCTGCCTTGCACCGTAGTCTGGGCGCCGACTACGTTCTCGCCGGCCGCTACCGGGTCGCCGGCGGGCGGGTCGCTGTCGCGGCCGAGCTGACCGAGGCGCGCTCGCTCGAGGCGGTGTGGACCCGACAGCTCGCCGAGCCGGTACGCGGGGTGGTGGCACGGGAGAGCGAGATCACCGGCCAACTGGTCGCCGGGGTCGGTCTCGCGGTGATCGACCGCGAGCTCGAGCGGGCGCGCTGCCGGCCGCTGTCGACCTTGCAGAGCTACACGCTGCTCTTGGGTGCGGTTGCCCTGATGCATCGGCTCTCCCCCGCCGATTTCGCGCAGGCACGAGCGATGCTCGAAGCACTGATCGAACGGGCGCCGCGGCAGTGCGTACCGCAGGCCTGGCTCGCCAAGTGGCATGTGCTGCGGGTGCAGCAGGGCTGGTCGGACGACCAGGAACGCGACGCCGCACAGGCCTTGGCGCTCACCCGGCGGGCCCTGGACACCGATCCCGATTGCAGCCTGGCGCTGACCATGGACGGGCTGGTCCACGTGCACCTGACCAAGCGGCTGGACCTCGCGCTGCAGCGCTACGACAGCGCACTCGCGCGCAATCCCAACGACGCGCTCGGCTGGCTGCTGCGCGGCACGCTGCTCGCCTTCACCGATCAGGGCAAGCGCGCGGTCGCCGAAACCACGCGCGCGCTCAAGCTCTCGCCCCTCGACCCGCATCGCTACTACTACGATTCACTGGCGGCGGCGGCGGCCTTGTCGGCCGGGCGTTACGAGCGCGCCCTGGCGCTCGCCGACCGGTCGCTGCTGGCCAATCGCAGCCACACCTCGACCCTGCGCGCCAAGGCCGTGGCGGAATGGCATCTCGGCCGGGACGACGCGGCGCGGCGCACCGTCGCAGCCCTTCTGCATCTCGAGCCGACCTTGACCGTGCGGGGTTTTCTCGAGCGCTCGCCGGCTGCCGGCTTCGTCACCGGCAAGGCCTGGGCGCGCGCGCTCGCCGCTGCCGGCGTGCCGGCGTGAGGCCGGGGTTGCAACGGCTATGGCAGGACTTTCTTCTGGCAGAGAGGAGTCACTGATGGTTGATCGAGCGTTTTGCAGCCAGGCAACCGCCTTTGCCGGCCCCGGCCGATGAGCGGGGTCAGCGGGGTGAGTGGTGTCAGCGGGGTCAGTGGCGTCAGCGGGGTCAGTGGCGTCAGCGGGGTCAGCGGCGTCAGCGGGGTCAGCGGGGTCAGTGGCGTCAGCGGGGTCGGCGGGGCTGGGGGGATGACCGACGACCCGCTGCTCGCCGAGGCTCTGATCCGCACCCGTGACGCGATCGCCGGCAGCTGGCAGCCCTGGGCGCCGGCCCCGGCGGCAGCGTGGCAGCTGCCGCTCGAGGACCCCGACCAGCTCGAGCGCTGGCAGCCCGACGTGCGGCTGGCCGTGCTCGACTTCGAGCTGTTCTCGCGCCTCGGCTTTGCCGCCAGCCAGCCGGTTGCGGCCGGGCCGCCGGCGATGAAGGTCTGGCATCTGTCGGTCGATTCGTCTGCCGCCGCGGATCCGCCGAGCCTGAGCTATCGGCCGCTGGTGGCGATGGTTCGGCCGACCGAGGCGATCTTTCTCGCCCAGCTGGATCTGGTGCACGAGTATTGCGATGTGCGTCCCGATCGCGCCGCGGAGGTGTTGACCCAGACCGGCTCGCCGGCGGCCTTCCTCGGGGCGCTGACCTATCTGCACCCGATCCGGACGCGCTGGACCCTGGAGCTTTTGGACGTCGCCTACCGGCTTTGCCGGTTCGTGCATTTTCGCCTCAAGCACGCGCTCGCCGTCCGCCGACCGGTCGAGCTCTCGGCACAGCTCCAGCCGTTCATCCAGACGCCCGGCCACGGGTCGTTGCCGAGCGGCCATGCGACCGAGGCGTTCACCACGGCAGCCGTGCTCTTGAACCTGCTGCGCGACAGCGGTCAGCTGGATTATCCCGGCACGACCATCGCACGGCAGCTGATGCGGCTGGCCGCGCGGATCGCCGTCAACCGGACGGTGGGGGGTGTGCACTTCCCGGTCGACAGCGCCGCCGGGGCGCTGCTCGGCTTCACGCTTGCGCAATACCTCACCGCCCGGGCCGCACCACCGCCGGCAGCGCCTGCGGCCGTGAGCTACCGGGCCTGGCAATTCGACGGCCCGGCACACCCCGAGCACGGCGATTTCGTCTGGTCCGACATGATCGATGCCGACACCACGCCGCCGACGCTCGTTGCCCCACTCCCGGCCTTCGTCGCCGATCTCGGGGCGGTGGCACTGACCGCCGAAGACCATGCGCCGCTGGTCGCTTGGCTCTGGGGCAAGGCGAAGGCGGAATGGGCCTGAACGCTGGGCACGGGAGTAGCCGATGCTGCAGACGACCATCGACCCCAAGGGCTGCCCCTATGCCGCGATTGCCGGCATGGACCCGCTCGCCGACTGGCTGCTCGGCCCGGGTGCCGGCGACTTTCTCGGGCCGCAGCGCGAGCCGCTGATACCTTGTCTCTATCGGTTCGACGAGGCGGTCGACCTTGCCGATCTCGAACGCGCGATGCTGGTCCGCCGGTGCGGACGGAAAGCCACGAAGCTGCGGCCCGGCACGGTGCTTTCGGCGTTTGCACCCCTGGCGTTGTTCGATCTGCTGCTGAAGGATGCCGGGGCCTATCGGGGACTGAAAGACGTCAAAAAGGCCGTGGCCCTGGGCTCGCCGATCGACGGTGCCGCCCTGCCTCGCTGGGGCTTCGGCGACCCGCCGCCACCGCCGCCCGAGCTGCCGGACATCGGCCCGCCCAAGGGCGGCTGGCCGAAGGAGACGGTGCTGATGGCGGTGATCGACGACGGCATCGCCTTTGCCCACGAGCGCTTCCGTCGGCAGGACGGCAGCTCGCGGGTGGCGTGCTTCTGGCAGCAGGGGGTCGGCCCGCCCTCGCCCACCGTGCCGTTCGGCAAGGAGCTGCTGCAGGCCGAGATCGACCAGCTCGTGCAGCGCTGGACCCGGGCCGGTGGGGTCGACGAGGCCGGGCTCTACGCCGAGGCCGGCCTCGCCGATTTCGCGCGGCCGGGGCACAAGGCGGCGGCCTGGCGGGCGGCGCACGGCACCCATGTGCTCGATCTCGCCGCCGGTGCCGACAGGGCGGCGGATCAGGCCCGACGGCCGATCATCGGGGTCGAGCTGCCGTCCGCGGCGGTCGCCGACACCTCGTTTCGGCTGCTCGCCCCGGTGATCGACGCCGCCCTCGACTACATCGTCACCCGCGCCTTGCAGCTGGCCGGCGACGGGCCGCCGCTGCCCCTGGTGATCTGCCTCAGCTATGCGCTGCATGCCGGGCCGCATGACGGCAGCCATCCGCTCGAGGCCGCCTTCGAGCAGTACATCGCGAGCTATCCCGGATCGCTGCGCATCGTCCTGCCGGCCGGCAATCATCATCTCGCGCGCGGCCACGCCATCGTCGATTTCGACGTGCACGGCGAGGTGGTCGACCTGCCGCTCCGCCTGCAGCCCGACGACCGGACGCGGAGCTTCGCGGAGGTCTGGCTGCCGCATGCCGAGTTTCAGGCGCAGCTGGCGAGCCGCGTCAAGCTCGCCCTGATCCCGCCACATGGCCTCGGTGGCACCGCCCCGCCACCGTTGCTCGGCGAGCAGCACGGTGCCGCGCTGACCGTCACCGACTTGGCTGGGGCCGTGGTGGCGCGCGCCTGCTACCGGTTCGTGCCGGCGCCGACCGGGCGCGGCGTCTTCGCGATAGCACTACAGCCGACACTGCGGCTGCGGCCGGAGGATGCAAGCCCCGGCGTCGCCCCTGCCGGCGTCTGGACCCTTCGGCTGAAGCGCGTCGACGCCACGTTCAAGGGCCCGGTCGACGTGCGGCTGCAGCGCGACGATGCGCCGTACGGCTACCCGATCCGCGGTCGGCAGCCCTATCTCGATCATCCGGCCTACGCCCGGTTCGATCGGCTCGGCCGGCCGCTCGTCGCGGACGACAGCCCGGAGCAGGCGGCCGCGGGCGAGTGTCCGGTCAAGCGGGCGGGCTCACTCAATGCGATCGCCACCAGTCGGAACGTGCTGGTCGCCGGTGGCTTTCGCCGCAGCTTCGAGGGAAGGCTCGGGCCGGTGGCAGCCTATTCGCCGGGCGAGCCGGTGACCGCGCCTGCGGCCGGCGTCGTGGCGGCCGGCACGCGCAAGCCCGACGCGGTGCTGCCGAGCGACGATTCCAAGGCCCAGGTCGGCGTCCTCGCGGCGGGCACGGCGAGCGGCTCGATGGTGGCCTTCACCGGGACGAGCGTCGCCGCCGCCGAACTCGCCCGTGTCGTCGCCAACGCGGCTGCCACCGGGACCGCGGCGACGCAAGCCGAGGTCAAGGCCTTGGCCCAGGCCGACGCCGGCGGCCCGCTCGACCCCGCGCGCGGCGGCTGGGGCCGGATCCCGGTGCCCCCGCTCAACCGGGTCCCGCGCTGAGCGCCGGCCCGCCGATGCGGTCGGCGGATGGCGGGCCTTGCCGTCGCCTCGCCACGGCCATGTGCGCACCCCGCTGCTCGCTTCGTGCCAGACGGCGGCCGGACGGTTGCTGGCGTCACCAGTCGCGGTTATGGTGAACGATGCGTTAGGGTGTCGTGACAAGGCTCCGCTATGGGCCGCAGTGTGGGAGGAGAGTCGGATGCGCAAGCTATGGTTGCTGACCGCCGGTTGCTGTGCCCTCGCGACGGCTGCAGCGGCCGAGGCGGTGCGGCTCGATACGGCGGCGCTCGACAGCGCCAATGCCGGACTCCTCAGCATCGACGACGTCATCAATCTCGGCAAGAACGGCAATTACGGCATCCTCAACAGCGGCACCGGCAATGTCGGCGTTCTGAACAGCGGCACCGGCAATACCGGGGTGCTCAACGGCTACGGCAATACTGGCGAAGGTGCCGGCAGCGACAACACCGGCGTGCTTGCCGGCAACAACAATAGCGGTGACGGGGCCGGGCAGGGCAACGTCGGGGTATTGGTCGGCAACAACAATGCCGGGGCTGGTGCGGGACGCGACAATCTCGGCGTGGTGGTCGGCAACGGCAATCCCGGCAATGGCAGCGGCCGCGAGAGCATCGGCATCGTGGTCGCCAACGGCAATGTCGGCGACGGCAGCGGCCGCGAGAGTACCGGTGCCGTGGTCGCCAACCTCAATGCCGGCAACGGCAGTGGCCGCGAGAACCTCGGCATCGTCGTCGGCAACGGCAATAGCGGCGGCGGCAGTGGCCGCGAGAACATCGGGCTCCTGGTCGGCAACCTGAACAGTG
>CAZNWE010000028.1:0-47662 GCA_964576715.1 uncultured Geminicoccaceae bacterium
TTCATGGGATCGGGCAGGGATACGTTCATCGTTGCCATAGGCACCTCCTTTCAGGGGTCCAAATGACATAGTTTGGCAATTCTTGTCAATCTGCTGCTGCCTGCTGAGCCCCGTGCGTGTTAGCAACGACCTTGCTGGTGAAGGAAGCGGCGACATAGGGACGGGAAGGGTTAAAAAGGGAGGTGTCCCCTAAGCCCTCACGAGACGAATTTAGCGCGTCGCCGCAGGTTCATGATTAACATGGGCGGTGTCCCCAAAGCGCGCAAAGCGCGGCAACGCGTGAACGCGCAAAATTTTCAACAAAGGCTTGGGTATTGAGTAGTGTTTATGGCAGCGCAAAAACTACCCCTATCAACCCGATCCGAAAAGGAGGGTAGTTAGTGATCTTTTGGACGACTTCTAGTCGTAGATCTGTGCAAGGAACTGAGTGACCACTTCCACTAGATCCAGAGCGATTGGCAAGTCTTGATCCGCATAGGTAGCTAAGTTACTGGCCGTGTCATCGGATGAAACTACCTTCAAGACATGGTTAACATCCGGGATCAGTGAAAGGGCAGCTTCTGGCGCGGCATCCGCGAGCCTACGGGCATCCGCCTCACCCACCTGAAGGTCACGCAGGCCTTGAACGACAAGGACGGGAACGCGGGTCGCGGCCATCAGTGCGGCAGGATCGTAGGCGAACGCGTCCATCAGAAAGCCCTGCACCTCGGGTGCGAACACCTGTTGTAGGGCGGGATTAAGCGCGCTTGTGTCCACCCTCTCGCCACGCTCCAGCGACGTGATTGCCGTTTCCGCCTCTTCCAGGAGCGGGGTATTGGCCGGGTTGTCGCGCAGTTGCTGGCGCATGACGTCTCCCAATGGCCGACCGGGTGTGCTCACCAGAATAAGCCCGCACGTATCTGGCAGGCGCTCTATTGCAGCCAGCACGACCAAGCCGCCTTCGCTATGACCTAGGGGCACGACGCAACGCTCGCCATTCCGGGTCGGCAACCGCGCTCGAATGGTTTCGGCCCAGGCCAGAAGATCGTCGCCATAGGCCGCAATCGTCACATCGTTGGCATCGGCAACAGCGTCTGCCGACCCGAACATGCCGCGCTTGTCGATGCGCACTGAAAGAATTCCTCGCTCGGCCAATGCTTCGGCGAGCAACGCATAGGGCGCAGCCGAGACGCCGAGGGGAGAATTGCCGTCGCGGTCTGTTGGCCCTGATCCGGGCACAATCAATACTACAGGCGCTTCTTCCGAGATTTCGACGTCGCCAACTGGCAAAGTCAAGGTGCCCGCGAGAGGGCCTTCAAGGCCGGGTGCGGTCAGTTCGTGCTGGACTGAAACTCCATCGCCTCCCTCTTCGTCATCTATCTGAGCGACCACGGAAGAGGCCGAAACCATGCTGAAAGAGAAAGCAAGCATTCGAATGATCGATGCGATGGATAACGCCATAACCACTCCTTTCGACACAATCCCGTTCGCAAACGTTCCCATTCTTGGGAATCGCTTTCAAGACGCCGGTCTGGAAATAGGTAGGTTTATGCCCACGAATTACGGTTTGCCGCCTCCCAAAAACGACCGTTTTGGACCGCGAGTGATGACGCGGGCTCACGTCCGCTCTGGTAACGAAGCTGCCCTCGAGCGAAAGCTTGCTTCCGCCTCAAGCCCGCAGCCGCATCACCACCCTCCACGGTCGCCGCTCCACCACGACCTTCACGGCCGCTGCCAGCACCAGCACACAAAGCGCCGCCTTCGACAGCGTGCCCATCGTCCCCTCGATCAGCATCGCGTGGACGACGCTGCCGGTGACGATCACGGTCGCCAGGGTCAGGTGACAGGTGCGCCAGACCGTTGGCTTCAGGCGTAGCCGGCGGCGGAGGGTGGCGAGGAGGGCTGTGGCGATAACCGCCCACATGGCGATCACGCCCCAGGCGGAGAAGGGGGTGGGCGAGCGGAAGAGGAGCGCGTCGATCACGTCCGGCGGGCTGGTCAGCCACAAGCCCGCGACGTGGGCCACCACTGCCGTGAGCAGCGCGGCGCCGATCCAGGCATGGAGGTGTCGGCTGCGGCGGGCGGTAAGGCCGGGCAGGTAGCCACCGGCCAGGAGCGGCTGGAGGAGAAGAAGGGCCAGGCCCACCACGCCCGCGAAGCCCGCCGCGATGTAGACCGGCTCGCGCCAGGCGAGCAGCGGGCTCGTGGCCGCAACGGCCAGCGGGAGGACGAGGGCGGCGGCCAGGGCCGTCCAAATCAGGCCCCCCCAGATCAGGCCCCCCCGGATCAGGGTTGTGCGCGCCAGGGTCAAGCCGGCTGCAGCACGAAATCGGCGCTCAGGCTCGTCTCGCTGGCGCTCGCCATAATGGGGCGGAGAAAGACGGTTTCGAAGCCGTTGCCGTCGTGCTCGGCGTCGTAGGCGAGGTGGCCGTGCGGCTGGCCGAAGGCCGGGACGATCTGCGGCATGTCCATCCGAAAGACGCCATCCGCGTCGGTCAGCGTCGCCCCGTGGCTGTGTGGGTCACGCTCGTGGCCCTCCGTCGTGTGCGCCCAGATCTGGATGCGGATGCCGGGGAGCGGCGCTCCGTCGCCCGCGCGCCGTACCGTGCCCGTCATCCTGAAGCCACCGCCGCCGATCCGCTCGACGATGGGTGCGCCCGGCCGATAGTTGTTCGCCCCACCGCGCATCGTCGGCGTGGGGGCGAGGCCATCGGCCCGCGCCGGGAGCAGCAGGCTGGGGGCACCCGTGAAAAGTGCTGCGCCGGCCGTGGCGGCACCGGCCAGCAGCAGGCCGCGGCGGCTCTGCAAGGCTCTGGTCATCGTGATCTCTCCTCGTCGCTGTGGCGGGCGCCACGCGCTGCCGCAACGGGCTGCCGAGAGCAGCGGCGCGGCAACGCGCGATGTCGTCGACTGTGAGGTGAGGTAATGATGAGAAGCGCGCGGTAAAGCGTGCCCCGGGTTCGCGCCGAAAATTTACCGGTGCTACGCGCAGCGGCGACGCCCGGCTCGCGCGATCGGTCAGTCGGAGTCCGCCCGGCCCCACGCCATGCCGCCGATGGTCAGCATGGTCGACGGCTTGGCGACCATGGAACTTGATGATCGGGCGAGCCGGGTCAGGCAAGAACTGTAGACGAGCAGGCGATCGGGGAGGCAGCCCCTCCCCGCGCCCCACCCTTATTTCTTATGGCGTGAGGGTAGGTTTCGCTATCACGACAGGGCGCCGGCAGCGGCGCGACCGGATCGCCGTGCGCATGCTCGAGCAGGCGCCACCTGGCGACCGCATCTCGGCCGCCCGCCACACCGCCGACAGCTTTCCTTCGCCGCCGCCCGATCTAGGTCTCTCGCAGCAAATTCGCAGAGGAGCGGAGCGAATGCCGGAACGCCGGGCCGTCGAGGCTGCAGCCGACGTTATTCTGGTCGACGATCTGCGTGTCCAGGCGCGGATCGGCGTGCACGATGTCGAGCGCGAACGGCCGCAGAGCGTTCGCTTCGACGTCGCGATCGAGACCGTTTCGGGCTATCTGGATCAGGCGATGGAGACCGACGCCTATGTGTCCTATGCCGATGTCGTGGCCTTCATCGAGGCCAAGGCCGAACGTGGCGGTCATGTTCGCCTGGTCGAGGAATGGGCGGCGAGCGTCGCCGACTTCGTCCTCGAGAACCCGCTGGTCGCCCAGGTGACGGTGAGCGTGCTGAAGACCGAGATCTTCGCGCGGGCCGGCGGCGTCGGCATCCGCATCGTCCGGCGCCGGGGCTGAGCCGATGGTCAAAGCCCTCGTCGCCATCGGCTCCAACCTCGGCGATCGCCAGGGCAATCTGGCTCACGCCCTGGCCGGCCTGAGGCGCCTGCCCGGAACCACCGTTGGCGGTCTCTCGGCGATCTACGAGACAGCACCGGTCGGCGGGCCCGACAACCAGGGCCCCTTCCTGAATGCTGCAGCCTTGCTGGAGACCGATTTGCCGGCCGCGGCAGTGCTCGCCAGCCTGCACGCCATCGAGCGAACGGCAGGCCGCGAGCGGGTGATCCGCTGGGCGGCGCGCACCCTCGATCTCGACCTCTTGATCCACGGCGATACGCTCAGCGACCAGCCGGACCTACTGCTGCCGCACCCGCGCATGCATCAGCGTCGCTTCGTCATGGTTCCGGTCTGCGACCTGCAGCCAGCCCTGCAACACCCCCGCCTCGGCCTGACCATGGCCCTGCTGCTCGCCCGGCTGCCGGTCGAGCCCGGCGATCTGACACCCTTCGCCACCGACTGGTCGGAACTCGTCACCGCACCGGCGCTCCAGCCTGTGGCAGCGGCAGGATGATCCAGGGGCCCCGCCTGCTCTCGCTCTGGACCCGCTACCGGGACGCCTTCGAGGCACCGGTGCGCAGCTTCGATTTGCCCCGGTTCAACAAGCGGTTCGACGACCAGACCTACCAGATGGGGGTGTTGAACCTGTCGCCCGACAGCAGCTACCGGGAATCGGTCTGCCATACCGTCGAGGCCGCCCTTTATCGCGGCCGGCGGATGACGCTCGAGGGGGCGGCCATGGTCGATATCGGCGCCGAATCGACCGGCGAGATGGCTGATCTCGTCTCGAACGAGCGCCAGATCGAGCGCATGCGGCCGGTGATCACACCACTCGCGGCCGAGGGGATCCTCTGCTCGGTCGAGACCTACCACCCCGAGGTCGCGATCGCGATGCTCGAGGCCGGGGCCGGCGTCGTCAACCTCACCGGCCGGGTCGACGATCCCGATCTCTACCGGGCGATCGCCCGCCACGAGGCCGGGCTCGTGCTCTGCTACACGCCGGGCGAGAATGCCCGCTCGAGTGCCTTGCTGCCGCCGCCCGAGGCGATCCTGGATGCCCAGATCGACTTCTTCCGCGAGCGACTGGAACTCGTGCAGGCGCAGGGGGTCGAGCGCATCTGGCTCGATCCCGGCTTCGGCTTCGCCTTGAACCTGCCCGACGGCCCCGAGCGGATTCGCTACCAGACCGAGAGCATCCTGCAGTCGTTTCGGCTGCGCGTCCTCGGCTGGCCGGTTGCCGTGCAGATGACGGGCTCGGTCTGGCTGTTTCGCGACGAGGTAAGGGTCGGGGCGGTGAGTGCCGCGACCCTGGCCGCGATCTCAAGGGCGAACCTCTTGCGCAGCCACGAGGTGCCGAAGGTGCAGCCGGTGATCAAGCTGCTCGATTTTCAAGGCTTCGATGCCTGAACCGCGCGTCGCCCTGGTCACCGGGGCCGGCACCCGTCTCGGCTACGCCATCGCCGAGGGCCTGGCCGCGGACGGCTTCGCCTTGGCCCTGCACTACAATGCCTCGGCCGAGGGGGCCACGGCACTCGCCCGGGAGATCGAAGAGGCGGGCGGCCGGGCCGCACCGCTGCAGCAGGATCTGCGCGCCCCCGAGACCGCCGGCGAGCTGATCGGCAAGGCCGCCCGGGCCCTGGGCGGGCCCGTCGCGGTCCTGGTCAACTCGGCCTCGGCCTTCGATACCGACAGCCTGGCGACGCTGACGGTGGCGAGCTGGCGCAAGCTCACCGACGTCAATGTCGCGGCTCCGGTCTTCCTGATGCAGGCCTTCGCCGGGCAGGAGCCGACACCCGTGGGCGGCTCGATCGTCAATATCCTCGATACCCAGCTGACCTCGGCCTCGCCCGAGCGCTTCAGCTATTTCTGCGGCAAGTTCGCCCTCGACGGTGCCACCCGCCTCGCCGCCATGGAGCTCGCCGGCAAGGGGCTGAGGGTCAACGCCATCGCCCCCGGCCTCGTCCTGCAAAGCGCCCAGACGGCCGAGGAATTTGCCCAGCGCCAGGCGTTGACGCCGCTCGGCCCCGGCCTCGGGCCGGCGCACATCGTCGATGCCGTCCGCTATCTGGTGCGCGCCGAGCACGTCACCGGCCACACGCTTGTCGTCGATTCAGGCCAACGGCTGATGGGCTTCGGCAACGCGCCGATCGGCTGAGCGCCGCTCAGATCAGCTCCATGTCGGAGACGATCTCGACCAGCGCGGGACCCTCGATGGCGATCGCCGTCTCGATCGCCTCGTCGAGCTTTGCCGGATCGGTGACGCGTGAGCCGTGCGCTCCGCAGAGCTTCGCAAAGGCCGCGAAGGACGGGTTGTGCAGGTCCGTCTGCCAGACCGCGAAGTCGCCGGCGCGCTGCTCCTTGGTGATCTTGCCGAGCTCGGCATTGTTGAGCAGGATGTGGGTGATATCCATGCCGTACTTGACCGCCGTCGTCAGCTCCATGGCGTACTGGCCGAAGCCGCCATCGCCCGAGATCGAGACCACCTTGCGGCCGGCGAGGCTGCCGTGGTCCCGGGTTGCCGCCCAGGCCCCCATGGCGGCCGGCAGGGCGAAGCCGATCGAGCCCAGATAGCCGGACATCAATACCCGCTGGCCCGAGGGCTCGAAATAGCGGCCGAAGGAATAGGTGTTGTTGCCGACATCGACGGCGATGATCGCGTCCTTCGGGCACTGCCGGGTAAGGGCGGCGAAGATCGCGGCAGCACCGATACCCTGGCCACGATCGTCGGCGAGCCGGCTTGCTTTCTCCTCGCGCCAGATGCGCCAGCGTTCGACGATCTCGGGGCGATGATCGACACCTGCCGGCCGGGCGGGCAGGACCGGGATCAGCTCGCGGCAGAACCTGCCGATCTCGCCCCAGATCGGCAGGGTCACGGGATGGAACTTGCCGAGCTGCATCCGTTCGTAGTCGACCTGGATGATCGGCTTGTATGACGCGATCCCGGTGTGGTTGGCGAACGACGAGCCGAGCGCGATCACCAGATCGCACTCGTTCATGAACCAGCTGGCGATCGGTGTCCCGGATCGGCCGAGCACGCCGGCGGCGAGCGGATGGTCGTCCGGGATCAGCCCCTTGCCCTTGAAGGTGGTGGCGACCGGGGCGCGCAGCGCCTCGGCGAGCGCGATCACGTCGCCACGCACGTCCTTGGCCCCGTGGCCGAGGACGATGAACGGCCGTCGTGCCGCTGCGATCAGCTCGACGGCGCGGTCGAGCTCCTCGGCCGCCGGGCGGACCACCGGACGGCCTAGCCGACCCTCGGGCCCCATGGCCTTGGCCGCGGACGGGATCGTCTGTACATCGTCCGGGAAGATCAGGTGCGCCACATTCTGCTCGACGATCGCCGTCTTGCAGGCGAGCGAGGCGAGCTCGGCATGATTGGAGGTCGTGAGCACCGGCTGCGAGAACGCGGCAACCGCTTGAAACGCCGAGGCAAGATCGATGTCCTGAAAAGCCCCCGGCCCGAACACCTGCGTCTGCACCTGACCGGTCAGCGCCAGGACCGGGGCCCGATCGACCTTGGCGTCCCACAGCCCGGTCAGCAGGTTGGTTGCACCGGGGCCGGCGATGGTCAGACACGCGGCCGGCTGGCCGGTGAGCTTGCCGTAGGCCGAACACGCAAAGGCGGCAGCCCCCTCGTGGCGAATGCCGTAGTAGCGCATCTCGCCCGCACTCGTTCGGCGGCGGATGGCATCGGCGAGCCCGAGATTGGAGTGGCCGACCATGCCGAACACCGATTTGATGCCCCAATTGACCAGTGTCTCGGCGACCACGTCGGTGGTGGTCCGTTGATGCGGCGGCTCTGGCTCGAGACCGACGAAGATCTCGCCATCCCGGATCTCGATCGGGAACAGCTGCTGGCCGGTATCCGCGTGGCCGCCCGGCGGCTGGCCGGTCAGCGGGTCGAAGTCCCAGCCGTGCCAGGGACAACGGACCCAACACTGGCCATCGACCCCTGCCTCGATGGAGCCCTCGCCCAAGGGTCCGCCCTGGTGCGGACAGCGATTGTCCATCGCCGCCCACTGGCCATCGAAATGCACCAGGCAGAGCGAGGTGGTTCGGGCGGTCACGGTCTTGACCCGGCGCTCGGGCAGGTCGTCGACGTGGCCGACCGGGATCCAATCGAGCACGGTCGACATTGCAGACTCGCTCATCTCGCCCTCCCGTCCACGGCACTGCCGAACGCGAGCAAAGCCGAGTATGCCGCCGCGGGCAATCCAAAGATGGGGCCGAGTGACGGTCTCGAGCCGCCGCCCCCCCCCCCGGGATGTCGCTGTCCACTTGCGACGTTATGAAGCGTCCGGCGCGAGGGTCCCCTTGATTCTGCTCGTCAGTGCCGTACTGCAGAGCGGTATTCGACGCTCACTTGTTCCTGGCGCCCGACGCCGACACGACGGAAAGCATGGCAGCGATGAAAAGGGTTTCCGTGGCGCGCTGGGTCGACCTGCTGGATCGAGAGCCGGCCTATGCGCTGGTCGGCGAGGTCGATCTCGTGGTCGTTCGCTTCGACGACGAGGTGTCGGTGATGTACGGGCGCTGCCTGCATCGCGGTGCCCTGATGGCGGACGGCCATGTCAGTGGCCGGAACCTGATCTGCGGGGTGCACAACTGGGACTACCGCTTGGACACCGGCGTTTCCGAATACGCCAATTCCGAGCAGTTGAAGCGGTTCACTGGCTGGGTCGAGGACGGCGAGGTCTGGACCGACGCCGACGAGATCCATGCCTGGGCGGCGGCCAACCCCCAGCCGTTCGACCGCGACGCCTATCTGGGGCTCTATGCCGACAGCGGCCACGGCACCGCGGAGGAGCCGCACAACTGGCTGATCCAGCATTATGCGGCCCACGGGCTCGGCAAGGTCGGGCATCACGGCCAGGTCGCCTCGATGGGCGTGCCGCGCAGCGAGCTGCCGAGCTGGGACGACATCCAGATCCTGACCGCCCAGCTCGCCCGCCCGCCGCTTCTCGACGACGAGCCGGTCGGCACCGATGTCGTGATCGGCCCGAATGCGCAAAAGCCGCTGACGCTGGCGATCCCGATCCTCGTCTCTGACATGAGCTTCGGGGCGCTGTCGGAGCCCGCCAAGCGCGCGCTCGCTCGGGGGGCGGAGCTCGCCGGCACCGGGATCTGCTCGGGCGAGGGCGGCATGCTGGCGGAGGAGCAGGAGGAGAACAGCCGCTATTTCTACGAGCTCGCCTCCGCTCGCTTCGGTTTCGCCTGGGACAAGCTCGAGAAGGTGCAGGCGTTCCACTTCAAGGGCGGGCAGGGGGCGAAGACCGGGACCGGCGGCCATTTGCCGGGCGCCAAGGTCAAGGGCAAGATCGCCCTGGTCCGCGGCCTCGCCGAGGGGGCGGACGCGGTCTCGCCGTCGCGCTTTCCGGACTGGACCGATACCTCGCAGATCCGCGACTTCGCCGATCAGGTGCGCGACCGGACCGGCGGCATCCCGATCGGCTACAAGCTCTCGGCCCAGCACATCGAGAAGGACATCGACGCCGCCCTCGAGGTCGGTGTCGACTACCTCATCCTCGACGGCCGCGGCGGCGGCACCGGGGCCGCGCCGCTGATCTTCCGCGACAACATCTCGGTGCCGACCATCCCGGCCTTGGCCCGGGCCCGGCGGCACCTGGACCGCCGCGGCCGGCGTGACGTCAGCCTGGTGATCACCGGCGGCCTGCGCACGCCCGCCGACTTCGTCAAGGCCCTGGCGCTCGGCGCCGACGCCATCGCGCTTGCCAATGCGGCCATGCAGGCGATCGGCTGCATCGCCATGCGCGCCTGCCACAGCAACAACTGCCCGGTCGGCATCGCCACCCAGAAGCCGCATCTGGTCAGCCGGCTGGTGATCGAAAAATCCGCGGCGCGGCTGCAGAACTTCTTCTCGGCCTCGACCGAGCTCATGCAGGTGATGGCCCGGGCCTGCGGCCATCGTCACCTCTCGTCCTTCTCGATCGACGACCTCACCACCTGGAGGCGCGAGATGGCCGACCTCTCGGGCGTGCGCTTTGGCGGTGTCGGATGACGGCGGCGGCGCTCATCCTCGATGCGGTGCTGCTCTGGGGTGGCGTCGGCGCCCTGGTCGCGCTCGTCTTTTTGACCGTCGGTATCGACCGGGTCGACGCGGACGCCCGGGGCGCCCACGTCTTTCGCCTGTTGATCGCGCCGGGCGTCGTGCTGCTCTGGCCGCTGGTGCTCTGGCGCTGGTGGGTGCTCGAGACCGGCCGCGACCGTTGGCCGCTGCGCCATGCCCCGCCGCGGCGCGCGCATGGCGTTGCCGCCTGGGCGCTGGCGATCGTCATCCCGATCACCTTCTTCGGTGCCCTCGCGATCCGCCAGCACTGGCCGGCGGAGATCGCCCCCGAGCGCCTCGCCCCACCGCCGGAGGCAGGGTCTTGAGTGTCAAGTACACACCGGTCCAGTGGAATCCCAACAAGTGGCGCTACGACGCCGTCATGCTGGCCGCGGTCGTCGGCTTTCTTGTCGTCTTCATCGAGCTGACCCCAGGACTGCTCGGCCACGAGCGCCCGATCAACCCGCAGATCCACAATGCCCGCGCCTTCGGTGCTTGTGCCTTTCTCATGCTGACGGTGATCTTGTGCATCGGGCCGCTCGCCCGGCTCGACCGCCGCTTCCTGCCGCTGCTCTACAACCGCCGGCATTTCGGGGTGATGACGCTGTTCGTCGCCCTGACCCATGCCGCCTACGTGGTCGACTGGTATTTCGCCTTCTCGCCCTGGGACAAGTACGAGGCGCTGCTCTTCTCGAACACCAGCTACAGCCAGCTTTTGGGCTTTCCCTTCGAGGCCTTCGGCATCTTCGCCCTTCTCTGCCTCTTGATCCTGGCGACGACGAGCCACGATTTCTGGCTGAAGTTCTTCACCCCGCGCCTCTGGAAGGGGCTGCACTACCTCGTTTATCCGGCTTATGCGGCGGTGGTGGCGCATGTCGGCCTCGGTGTCCTGCAGGACTTGGAGAACCGGACCTTCGCCTGGGTGGTCGGCCTCGCCGCCGCCGGCGTCGTCGGCCTGCACCTTGCGGCCGCCCGGTACGAGGCCCGTACCGGCGACACCCGCTCGCTTGCGGACGACGGCGACTGGGAGACGGTCTGCGCCCCGGCCGAGATCCGGGACGGCTTCGCCCGGGTGGCGATCCTCTCGACCGGTGACCGGGTCGCCGTCTTTCGCCACCAGGACCGGCTCTCGGCGATCTCGAATGCCTGCGCGCACCAGAACGGGCCGCTCGGCGAGGGCCGGATCATCGACTGCCTCGTCACCTGCCCCTGGCACGGCTTTCAATACAACGTCACCGACGGCCGCTCGCCCGCCCCCTTCACCGAGATGGTGCCGACCTATGCCCTGCGCCTTCGTGACGGCATCGTGCAGGTGGATCGCCGGGCCAAACCGCCGGGCACCTTCGTCGAGCCCGTGCCGCTGCCGAACGGCGCTGACCGGAGAGCGTCATGAGCGAGGCGAAGGACGAGCGGGCGAAGCCCTTCTTCGTCGGCTATCTCGAGGTTCCGCGCCGGCTCTTGCCGTTCCTCATCGGTGTGAGCCTGGTGCTGCTGACAGGCTTTCTCGCTTTGGCCTGGCTGATCGGCGCCAACCAGGACGACCCGGGGCCCGGCGCCTTTCGCTTCGACTATGGCCCGCAGACGGTGACCGGTGTCCTGGAGTTGCGGCCCTATCCCATCCTGCACGTCACCGCGGGCAACGAGCGCATCGCGCCCGGGCGGGTGCTGATGCTCACGGGGATCGGCAAGCGGGGGGTGGCCGACCGCGCCCTCCCGCTCGGTGGCGGCATGGTGACGGCGTCGGGGGTCGTCCTGGCGCGCGGCGATCTCGAGATGCTGCAGCTGCAGGGCGGCGAGGCGGGTTTGAGCGCTGCCGCCGGCGAGGCCCAGGCGCCGCCAGCGGAACCGCTCGGCCGCTGGCGCCTGGCAGGTGAGATCTGCGACGGCAAGTGCCTCGCCGGGGCGATGCGGCCGGGGACCGGCCTCGCGCACAAGGCCTGCGCCAATCTCTGCCTGACCGGCGACATCCCGCCGGTCTTCGTCGCGAGCCAGCCGGTCGAGGGGGCCGAGTTCCTGCTCGTCGCCGGCCCGGATGGCGGTCCGCTGCCGCGCGATCTCTACCACCATGTCGGGCTCTACATCGCCGTCGAGGCCGAGCTCGAGCGGCGTGGCGATCTCCTGGTGATGCAGATCGATCCGGCGACGATCGGGGCCCTTTGACGGTGCGGCACGGGCTTCGGATCCTTGTCGTTCTCGCTGTCGGCCTCGGGCTCTGGTACAGCTCGCGGTTCTGGTTCCTCGAGCTCTGGGACCGCCCGGGGCTGTTCGGTTGGTCGGCGCTGCCGCCCGGCGGCGACCTGCTCCGGGGCTGGCTGCGCGGCACGCCGGCCGCCCCGCTCGATCTGCTCATCTGGGCGGTCGCCACGTTTCTGGCCCTTACCCTCGTCCAGCGCCTGTTCGATCGATCGACTTGAGGGGGGCAGGCCGCAAGCACCGCGCCGGGTTCATCGGGCCTCGCCGTTGCACGACACGGTGCTGCAGACGCTCCCGGCATCAGCCGAAAGCCGTTGACGCAACCGGCCGGGTGGCTTGCCCTGCCGCACCGGGCCGGCCTGATCGCCGCACCGCCCGGCTCGCCCAGTTCGCTCGCCGCCCGACGCCGTTCGCCGCGCCGCTTCGCGGCTCGACATGGCGTGGCACACCTCGCCGCCGTTTGCCGCTCGTCGCGCCGCCGCGACACGGTCGGGCGACGGCCGACCCTACTGCCCGCGGATCACTGCCTGCACGGCATGCTGCGCATGACCGGGTGTCGTCGCGGCGACGCCGGCGCCGACCGGTGCCGGCTCGACGGCTGCCATCTCGCCGGACATTCGCCGCAATCCCCGAGGTTCCAGCGCTTGGTACTCGGGGCCGGCAGCGGGACGCCGCAACGTGGCCAGCAGCTCGGCGGCGACATCCGCGCCGAAGACGATCTCGATGATGCGCAGCTGGTCCATCAGCTGCAGCGCTTCGCTCGCGTTGGCGCCTGGCCGAGCGAGAGCGCCGCTATAGGCCGCGAGGGCCGATTTGATCACGAGATCGACCGGGCCGCCGGCACCGAGCCGCCGGCCTGCGGCACCAAGCCGGCGCGCCGCCCTGGCCGCCGCTTCCGCCGCGCCGATGCTGGCGTCGTCGACCTCCGGCCGGGCCAGCGCCCTGAACCCGTCGAGCACCTCGCCGAAGACGACGCTTTGCAAGTGACCCTCGACCGCCTTGGCCGCCTTGCGCGCGACCTGCTTGAGCTGGGCCCGATCGACCGGCAGATCGGCCGGGGCCGCTTCCAGGGCACTCAGCGTGCCGACGAGCTGCACGACCTCGTCGGCCACGGCGACCGCCGGCCGGCGGCCGGCGCGGCGCAGCCGATCGGCGCTATCGTCGAGCTCGGCCACCACCCGTCGACCGGCCTCGCTCGCGACGGCGACCCGCATGCCGGTGGGCTCGCCCTCGCCGGCATGCTGCAGCACCTCGAGCAGCACGCCCGGATCGCCGAGCCGCTCGCCGAGCGCCTCGCTGCCCAGCGCCAGGGCGCGCCCGCCGATCTCCTCCAGCCGTTGCAACAGCTTGCCGAGGCGCTGCTGCTGGTCGCCGTCGAGCTTTCTGACCGGTTTCGCCGGCAAGTCGAGAAAGACGCCGGCAAGCGGCTCACCGATGCTCAGGAGGTCGGCGGCGAGCGCCAGTTGCTGGCGTCGATTGCGGCCCCGGTTGTCCCCGTTCGCCACTTCCGGCGGCAGGGTGTCGCGGAGGCGCGCCGCGGCGACCGGCCAGAGCTCCTTGCCGGCTCGATGCAGCGCCGCAGTGTCGTGCATCGTCTGGGCGGCAACGGCACGGCTGAGCCTGGCCTGCAGCTCGGGCTCGAGGGCGCCGAGCACGATGTCGTGAATGGTGCCGAGCAGGTCGCGCGACAGCCGCGGCGCACCGGGCCGCCAGGCAGCCGCCGGGACCAGGAGCTCCTCGAGCGGGTAGGTGAGGACGCGGCGGATGGTCAGCGGTCGCGGCGGCTTCAGACGCTGCAACCGCGGCCGCAACGGGGCGAGCAGGTCGTCGACCGCCCCGCGTTGCGCCAGCCGGTCGATCAAGGCAACGGTCTGCAGGAGCTTTTTGTCGGTGACCTCGGCGAACAGCCCGGCGAGCCCGGCGGCACTGTGGACGCTCATCGACGCCGCTCGCCGCCGGTCGCCGTGCGGCTCGCCGCCGGCGGTCGATCGGCCCAGGGCTCGCGGGTCATGCGGCCAGTCCCTTGGCGTTCTCGACCCGTGCGCCGTCGTCGAGCAGCAGCGAGCCCGACCGCCAATCCTCGTTCAGGCGAACCCAGCGGCGCTGGCTCAGCTGCCGCTGCGGCAGGCCGTCCAGCCCGCTGTCGCCCAGCGCCTCCTTGGGCAGCACCGGCACCAGGGTTTCGATCCGCGCCAGCACCGCACGCTGCGTTTCGCGCTCGTCCTCGATCACCGCCTCCCAGAGTGCGGCGATCTCCGCCCAGCCGTCGAGCAGCCAGTCGGGCCGGGTCAGCTCGCGCAGCAGCGCCTTGTCCTTCGCCCGCCACGCGCGCAGCAGGGCGACCATGTCGTCGGTCCGCCCCCGGGCAGCCGCGAGCGCGGCCCGAGCGCGATCGACCGTGAAGTCGGCGCAGCGCGCAATCAGCTCGACACCCTTCGCCTGATCGAGCGCCTCGCCCCTGGCCCACTGGCGCAGGTTCGCCGACAGGTTGGCCAGCCGTTCGATCGTCACCTCGTGTGCCGCCTTGAACGCCTCGCCCGCCACCCCGATCGGTGCCACGAGCGGGCACAGTTCCTCGACCAGCGCCAGCATGGTCTCCGGCTTCATCGCCAGCTCGCTCTCGTAGCGGGTCAGGTAGCGGCGCGTGGTCGCCCGTGTCGCGCGATCCCCAAGATCGAGCCGTCGCCAATCGACGTCGGCGAAGCCGGCTCGGCGCAGCAGGTGGGTGATCAGCAAGAGATTGGTCAACAAATGCTCCTGAGCTTCGCGCCGGACGGCCGCCTTGGCCGACCGCGCCGCACCTCGGCCGGCAGCGCCGGTGCTCGCCGCCGCGCGCGCGGCGCGCCGGATATCGCTCGGGGTGACCGCCGGCAACTCGAGCAGGAGATCGAGCAACAGCCGGTCGTGCATCGAGGGCGTGGTGAAATCCGGCAGCGCCCGCAACGGAAAGACATAGCTGCCGTCACCGCCCGACGGATTGGCGACGATCAGTTCGCCGGCGCCGCTGTCATTCGGCCGCAGCCGCGCCATTGCCACGGCGGGTGAGGTGAACGGCACGGTGACACCGCGCTCGGCGAACGTCGCCGGCTGCCATTTCGACCGTGGGATCATCGGCGGTTGCTGCATCGATCGACCATCGCGTGACGCTGTGCACGCCCGCGAGAATGCCGATGCAAAGGAAAAAAACCGTTAACGCCGCACCACAACATGTCGATGGCGGGCGCCTGCCGGACGTCAGGTCGCGGCGACGAGGCCGGTCGCGGCGCTCTTCAGGCGGTGGTAGCTGAGGGTGACGAGGGTGAGCGCCAGGGCATTGATGAAGATGCCGATCAAGGCGCCGGCGACGACGCCGACAACGCCGCCGAGAATTGCCGTGAGGGTCACCTGAATGACGCCGAGGCCGATATAGACCGCGATCAGCACCATCACCAATGCGGTGATCTTCAGCTTGTAGCCGTCGACGATGGCAGCACTCCGCTTGATCGCGTCGATGCCGTTCGCCTCCTCGAGCACGACCAGCGGCCAGGCGACCCACAAGAAGGTGAGGGCGACCAGCCCCGGCACGACCAGAAGCACGAAGCCGACGCCGAGGATCAGGCTCAAGATGACGTAGGCCAGGGTCAGTCGAACGAAGCCGTCGCGCGGCCCCGAGAGCAGCTCCTTGAGGCTCGGCACGGTGCCGCCACTGCCGAGCGCCGTCACCAGCACGACGAGCGCGCCGTTGGCGAGGGCCACGATCGGCAGGCTGACGACCAGGACGATCAGCGAGACCACGAGCGAGCCGCTGAGCAGGCTCGCGATCCATGACGGGGCCAAGCCGATGGCGCTCAATGCCGCGAACTTGCCCGGATCGCCGTTGAGCAGCCGCCACGCCTCGGCGTACATGCTGGGGATGCTCAGATCGGCACCGTTGCTGGTGGCCACATGGTTCTCCAAGATCAGGACGGCGGCACTGTCAGCTGACGGCGCTCGGCCGGGCGGCGAACCTTGCCGTCACAGCACCATGCCGCCGTCGATGATGTGCACCTGGCCCGTCGTATAGGCACTTTCGTCACTGGCCAGATAGAGCGCCAGCTTGGCGATTTCATCGGGCTGGCCGAGCCGGCCCATCGGCTGCCTGGCGATGAAGGCGGCCCTGGCCTTGGCATAGTCATTCTGGGCCTTGAGGCGCTCCTCCAGCGACGGCGTCTCGACCGTGCCCGGGCAGATCGCATTGCACCGAATGCCGCGGGTCACGAAATCGGCGGCGATCGCCTTGGAAAGCCCGATCACCGCGGCCTTGGTGGTGCCGTAGGCGAAGCGGTTGACGACGCCCTTCACGCTCGACGCGACCGACGCCATGTTGACGATGCTGCCGCGGCCTGCGGCCAGCATCGCCGGCAGGAAGGCTTTGCAGATGCGGTACATGGCGGTCACGTTGAGGTCGTGGGAAAACGCCCAGTCGGCCTCGTCGCAGTCCAGGATGGTGCCGTTGTGAACGTAGCCAGCGCAGTTGAAGAGCACGTCGATGGCACCCAACTCGCCGGCCAGTGCCTCGATCGCCGCCTTGTCGGTCACGTCGAGTTGTTGCGTCGTGCAGCCCGCGAGGCCGGCGAGCAAGCCGGTGTCCCGGTCGGTTGCCAGCACCACCGCACCTTCCGCGGCGAACAACTCGGCCGAAGCACGGCCGATACCCTGCCCAGCCGCCGTGATCAGCGCCTTCTTGCCGGCCAGTCTCCCCGCCATCGCTGGCACCCCCGCAACGTTGTGTCAGATTAGGGTTGGTCGCGCCCCCCGCTCAGCAAGCTCCCGCCTAGGCACGAGGCTCCGCGGCGTCAAGCGGCCAGCCGTCGACGCGCCATCGCATGGTGGTGGCGTCGGCCGTGCTGCCGAGCCTCGTCGTCGGCGCTGCGACCCTTGGCCTCGCCCCGACCGCCATGCGGGTGAACCAGGGCGTGACCGCGGTGTTGCGGCCCGGTGCGGTGCCAGCTGCGATGCCGGCCGGCGGCCGCTGCGGAAGCCGGCTGGTCATCGACGCCGAGGTGGTTATGCTGCACGGCCGAACGGCGTGGTCGCGACCAGCCGGGCGAACCTCAACCCCAGCGCAGGCGATTGCCATGCCGGCCTTTCCGATCGTCGACAGCCATGTTCATCTCTGGGACCCGAAGCGGATCCCGTTGCGCTTTGGGGCCGACGTGCCGACCCTCAACCGGCCCCATCTGATCGCCGACTACGACGCGGCGCGCGGCGATGTCGCGGTCGAGGCCATGGTCTTTCTCGAATGCGACGTCGCCGTCGGCCGGCATCTCGACGAGGCGGCGATGGTCGCCGAGATCGCCGCTGGCGAGCCCAGGCTCAAGGCCATGGTGGCCCATGCCCCGCTGGAAAAGGGCGAGGCGGTGGCGGCGGATCTCGACGCGCTCGCCCGCTTTCCGCTGTTGCGCGGCATCCGTCGATTGCTGCAGGGCGAAGCGGACCTGCCGGCGGTGCTCAACGACGACTTCGCCGCCGCGCTCAACCTGCTGCCACGCTACAACCTGCATTTCGAGATCTGCGTCTATCATCATCAACTCGGGGCGATCGTCGATCTCGTGCGCCGCCTGCCCAACGTCACCTTCATGCTCGACCACATCGCCAAGCCGCCCATCAAGGCCGGTGGGCTGGAGCCCTGGCGCACCCGGATGGCCGAGCTTGCCGCCCTGCCGAACGTCATGTGCAAGCTGTCCGGTCTGATCACCGAGGCCGATCACGCCAGCTGGCAGCCGGCCGATCTGCGGCCCTATATCGACTGCGTGGTCGATGCGTTCGGCTTCGATCGACTGGTCTTCGGCAGCGATTGGCCGGTCTTGACCCTGGCTGGCGGGCTGCCGCAATGGGTTGCGATCCTCGACGATGCGTTGGCCGGTGCATCGGCGGACGACTTGCGCTACTTCTGGCTGGAGAATGCCCGGGCGTTCTACCGCCTGGACGAGAGCTGACCAGGAAAGCCGATGCTGCAGCTATTTCGACCGCAGCGCGCGCGGCGCGAGGCACGCCGGAGCGATCCGGTTCTGGCGCCGGCCAACCATCCGGGGCTGGCGATCCTGACCGAGCGGCAGCTGCTCCGTGCCGAGGCCGTCGAGCGGGCGTGCGCCCGGGCCGCGGCGACGCGCCAGCCATTGCCCGTGGTGCTGGTCGATCTCGATCTGTTGTCGGGATACGACTGGGCGACGCTGATGAGCGAGCGCTACGGCCTCGAGCGGGCCGGCGCGGCCGAGATCCCGGACGCGCCGATTCTCGCCGAGACGTTCACCGCCCGGTTCCTGCGGCAGGCCTGGGTGCTGCCGTTGGCGGTCGACGAGACGACCCTTTGGCTCGGCATGGCCGACCCGGCCGACGAGGCGTCGATCAAGGCCGTCAGGCTCGCCGCCGAGCGCAACGTCGTGCCGGTGGTGGTGGCCGTCGAGGACCTGACCGAGGCCTTTGCCCGGCTGTTCGACAGCGGCAGCCGGGCGCTGCAGGAGATCGTCGACGATCTGGCGCTGCCCGGGCTCGAGGATCCGGCCAATGTCGAGCAGCTGATCGACCTCGCCAAGGAGGCGCCGGTGGTCCGGCTGGTCAACCAGTTGTTGACCGACGCGCTGCGGATGGCCGCCTCCGACATCCACATCGAGCCCTATCCCGACCGGCTGTCGGTCCGCTACCGCATCCACGGCCGGCTCAAGGAGATCGGCGCCCCGCCGGCCAAGCTGGCGGCAGCGGTGGTCTCGCGGATCAAGATCCTCGCCAAGCTCGACATCGCCGAGCGCCGCCTGCCGCAGGACGGCCGCAGCCAGCTTCGCCTGCTCGACCGGCCGATCGATCTGCGTGTCGCCACCATGCCGACGATCCACGGCGAGAGCCTGGTCATCCGGCTGCTCGACCAGGCGGCGGGCTCGGTGCAGCTCGACCAGGTGGGGCTCCGGCCGGAGAACGAGACGGCGCTGCGCCGGCAGCTGGCGACGCCGCACGGCATGGTCCTGGTCACCGGCCCCACCGGCAGCGGCAAGACGACCACGCTCTACGGCGCCTTGCGCACCCTCGATGCGGCGACCGACAAGATCATCTCGATCGAGGATCCGATCGAGTACCAGATCAACGGGGTGACGCAGATCCAGGTGAAGCCGGAGATCGAGCTCAGCTTCGCCCGGGTCCTGCGCTCGGTGGTCCGTCACGACCCGGACGTCGTCATGGTCGGCGAGACGCGCGACGCCGAGACCGCCGAGATCGCGGTGCACGCGGCCCTGACCGGGCACCTGCTGCTGACGACCCTGCACACCAACAGCGCCGCGGGGGCGGTCGCCCGGCTGCTCGACATGGGGGTCGAGCCCTACCTGCTGGCGTCCGTGCTGCGCTGCGTGATCGGCCAGCGGCTGGTCGGCGTGCTGTGCGAGCAGTGCAAGGAGGCCTATGTGCCGTCGGTCGACGAGCGGCCGCTCTTCGAGAAGCGCGGGATCGCCCTGCCGACCCCGCTCCGGCTCTACCGGCCGGCCGGTTGCCGAGCCTGCAACGAGCTCGGCTTCACCGGGCGGATCGGCATCTTCGAGCTGCTCGAGATCGACGAGCCGTTGCGCGAGCTGATCCGCGAGCGGGCGCCGAGCCAGGCGCTGCAGGCGCACGCCCTGGCGAACGGCATGACCAGCATGTTCCAGGACGGGCTGTTGAAGGCATTGTCCGGCACGACCACGCTCGAGGAGGTCTGTCGCGTCACCGAGGAGTGGTAGCGGGTGCCGCAGTTCGCCTATCGGGCGCTGACCGCCGCCGGCGAGCGGGTTGCGGGTGAGATCGAGGCCGGCGACCAGCGCGGCGCCCTGCAACGGCTGCAGGCGCAAGGCCTGATCCCGATCGAGGCCCGGCCGACGCGAACGGCGCCGATCCTCCCCGAGAGCGGTCCACCGAGCCTCGGTGGCGCGAGGCGCGCTGCGGCACTGACCATCGCGACCCGCGAGCTCGCGACCCTGATCGAGGCGGGCGAGACGCTGGAGAATGCGCTGGCGCTGGTTGCCGAGGAGCTCGACGACGCCACGCTGCGGGGGCTGTTCGCGGCGGTGCTCAACAAGGTGCGCGGCGGTGCTGCGTTGAGCGAAGCGCTGGCCGACCATCCCACGGTCTTTTCCCGCCTGTATGTCGGCATGGTGCGGGCGGCCGAGGCCACCGGGCGACTGGGGCCGGTGCTGACCGAGCTCGCCGAGCTGCGCGAGCGACAGGAGACGCTGCGCCGGCAGCTCACCTCGGCACTGGTCTACCCGACCATCCTGGTACTCACCGCGATCGGCGCCATCGCCGTCCTGCTGCTCTACGTGGTGCCGCAGTTCGCGCCGGTCTTCGCCGGTGCCGAGGATCGGCTGCCGGTGGCGACCCTGACCATTCTCGCCGTCGCCGACTGGCTCAAGGCCGAAGCCTCGACGATCGGCATCGTTGCGGCCGCCATGCTGTTGCTGCTGGTCCTCGCCCGCCAGCTGCCGCGGCTGCGGCTCGCCGCGCATCGCCTCGCCTTGCGGCTGCCGGGGATCGCCAGCTTCGCCAGGGAACGGGCGACCGCCGAGATCGCCCGCGGCCTCGCGACCCTGCTCAACGGCGGTCTCGATCTGCCGCAGGCGCTGTTGATGCTGCGCGAGATGGTGAGCAATCTCGCGGTCGGCGAAGCGCTGAACCGGGCGGCGTCGAACGTGCGCCAGGGGCGGCGCCTGGCCGACGCGCTGGCCGAGGAGAACATCCTCCAGCCGATGGGTCTCAAGCTGTTGCGCACCGCCGAGGAAAGTGGCCGGCTTCAGCCCTTGTCGCGCTACGTCGCCGAGCGGTTCGAGCAGCGCATGGCGACGCGCATGCAGCGCTTCGTCACCCTGCTCGAGCCGGTCCTGGTCATTGCCCTAGGCGGCATCGTTGGCGGCATCGTCATCGCCATCCTGACGGCGGTCCTGAGCGTCAACGAGCTGGCGTTCTGAGCCGCAACTGCTCGGAGAAACGTCGCTTGGCTTGGCTCGCTCGATCGGCTATAGCCCGTCGTCGAGAAGATCCCTCGGTCACCCTCCCCGATCCGTCAAGGTTCCAGTGCAGCGCTGGCATCCCCTCAGCAAACTCGTCGTCGGCCTCGGCCTCATCGGGCTCGGCTGGATCTGGTGGACCGAGCGAAGCGGTCCACCGGAGCCGCGTGCGGTCAGCGGTGCCGCACAGGCAGCCGACGACAGCAGCGCCGCGGCCGTCCCCGGCGCGTCCCCGGCGCCGTCGGGCATGGCCGTGCCGGGGACGGACGATGGCTCCTTGGAGGCACGGTTGCTGCCACCGGAGGCGAGCCTCGCGGCGATGGTCAGCCGTCCGCTCTTTGCACCGGATCGCCAGCCGCACGACCCGGCAATCGCGTTCGCCGCCCTGCCCGACGTGGACTGGGGCGAGGCCGCGCCGGAAGCCGGGCCGGCCGTGCCGACCTTTCGCTTCATCGGCAGCATCGACGAGGACGGGCAGCTGCGGGCCTTCGTCAGCGACGGCTTCAACGTCCGCAGTCTGGTGATCGGCGAGGAAGTGGACGGCTGGGAGGTCCGCCGTGTCGAGGACCGGCGACTGACCCTCGGCGTCGGCGAGCACGAGATCGAGCTGACGATTTTCCAATGAACCAGAGCGCGACGGTCACCAATGCCCGGCGAACGGACCGGGACCGCGGCCGCGAGGCCGGCTTCACCCTGATCGAGCTTTTGGTGGTGCTGGTGATCCTCGGCCTCCTGGCGGCGGTCGCCGGCCCTCGGGTGGTCGGCTATCTCGGCGGCGCGCGCAGCGACACCGCGAGCATCCAGCTCGCCGCCTTGGAGCAGGCGCTCGATCTCTACCGCCTCGATGTCGGCGGCTACCCGTCGACCGAGGAGGGGCTGCGCGCGCTCTTGACCCAGCCAGCCGGAGCCGACGGCTGGAATGGCCCGTATCTCGATGGCGAGACGGTGCCGGCCGATCCCTGGGGCAACCCTTATGTCTATCGCATGCCCGGCGCGGACGGCGCTTATGACCTTTACACCCTGGGTGCCGACAACCGCCCTGGTGGTACCGGCGAGAATGCCCCGATCGGCCGTGGCGCCCCCTGAGCTTGCAGCAGCTTCGCCCGGCGGCGTGACGGATGCCGGCTTCACGCTGCTCGAGCTGCTCGTCACCCTCGTCCTGATGGCGGCGATCGCCGCCTTCGCCCTGCCGCGCTTCGCCGCCGAGCGGCCGCCCACCCTGGAGCGGCAGGCAAGTGCCATCGCCGCCGATCTCGCCCGCCTGCGCGAGGCGGCGATCGGTACCGGCACCGTCCAGCGCGTCTCGGGCAGCGCCCTGGCGGCGATCCTGCCCGACGGCATCAGTCTCGCCGACGCTGCCCCGGCGGAGATCGTCTTCCTGCCAAACGGCATGGCCAATGGCGCCGTCTGGCGGCTCGCCGCCGCGGGGCGGGCTTATGATCTCGAGGTCGACTGGCTGACCGGCGGGATCGCCATTCATGCGCGCTGATCGCCGTCCCGGCTGCCGAAGTGTCGGCGAGACGCCGGCCGAGCATGGCTTCACCCTGCTGGAGACGCTGGTCGCGCTAGCCGTCCTCGGCGTCGTTCTGGTCACCCTCTTTCGGCTCGCCGGCGACACGCTCGTCCAGTATCGCGGCCGCGAGGGGCGCTTGACCCTGGCGCTCGCCGCCGAGGCTGCCTTCACGGCGGAACGGCTCGAGCCCGGCAGTGCTGCCGACTACGCCTGGCCGGAGGGGCTCAGCGTGGCGGTCGAGCGCCAAGCGCTGGCGACTGCCGAGCGACTGGCCGGGCTGGACGATCTGGCCGGTGCTCTGGCCGACGATCTCGATTGGCTGCGCGTCCTGGTGATCGACGGCGATGGCCGCAGCTTCACCCTCGAGGGGGCGGTCGGCCGACCGCGACCATGAGTGGCGCGGCTCGACCGAGGATGGCGAGCGACCGCGGCTTCACCTTGATCGAGATGATCGTGGCGCTGGTGGTGCTCGCCCTGATCATGACGCTCCTGGCGAGTGGGGCGACGCTGCTGCGCGGCACCGGTGACCGGCTCGCCGAACGCAGTGCTGCGATGGCCGAGGTGGTGCTGGTCAGCGACCTCATGCAGACCCGGCTGGGTGACGCGGTTATGGTTGCCGTCGGGCCGGCCGGCCGGCAGGTGGCGGCTTTCGACGGCAGCCCGGAGCGGGTCCGGTTCTTGACCCTGGCCTTGCCGATCGAGCCGGGCGAGCCGCTGGTGGCGCTGGAACTGGCGCTGGATGCCGAGGCTGGCCTGGTCCTAGCGCGGCTGGAGCTGGCCGCGGCGGCGGCCCTTGCCGCCTTCGATGATCCAGATCGGGCGGTGCGGCGTCGGCTCGCAGCCGGCGTGACCAGCCTCGAGCTCGCCTATTTCGGACGCAAGGCCGGTACGGCTGCCGCCAGCTGGCACGGCGAGTGGCGTAACCAGCCGGTCGTGCCGCAGGCCGTGCGCCTGCAGCTCGGTCATGCGCAGCTCGCCCTGCCACCGCTGATCGTGCCGATCCGGCAGACGGTCGGTACGCTCTGTCCGACGCCGGAAGGTGGCCCCGAATGCGCCGCGCCGTGAGCGGCGAACACCGGCTGCCGTCGGACCGGCCGGCGGTGCCCGATGCCGGCGTGGCGCTGTTGACCGTGCTCTGGTTCCTGGTCGCGATGAGCGGGCTCGCCGTCGGCTTGGCCGAGCTCGGCCGGGCTACCGCCTATGCCGGCCGCAACGCGGTCCGGGCGATCGAGACGCGCGCCGCGATGGCCAGTGCGGTCGACATCGCCGCCGCGACGCTGTGGCGCGGGCTGCTGCCGATCGACGGCAGGCTGGCCTGGCGGCAGGGCCCGCTCGCCATGACGGTCAGCGTCGTGCCGGAGAGCGGCAAGATCGACCTCAACGCCGCCAGTGACGAGCTCATCGAGGCGCTGGCCACGGTCGCGGTCGAGAGCCTCGACCGGGATCCGGTGGAGGCCACGCGCCTCGCCGACGCGATCCTCGATTGGCGCGATCCGGATGGAGAGCAGCGGCTCGCCGGTGCCGAGGCCGCGGCGTATGCCGAGGCGGCGCGGGTCGGTCGGCCGCATGACGGGCCGTTTCGGTTCGTCGCCGAGCTGCGTGGTGTGCTGGGGGTGGATCAGGCGCTCGAGGCGGTGCTGGGGCCGGCGGTCACCGTGCATCATGGGGCTGCCGAGCCGTCGATCGAGCCCGCCGCACCGCTGGTCCGAGACGCCCTCGATCGGCTGCAGGGACTCGGACTTGGCATGGGCGATGGGGAAAGCTCTTTCGATCTCGACGCGCAACCGCTAGAGGAAGGCGAGGCGCGCGCCGAGAGCGGGGCTGCACCGCTATTCGTGGCCGACCCGGCCGGGCTCTACACTCTCGATATCGAGCTTAAGCACGACAATGGACCCAGCTTCAGGCAACAAACGGTGATTTGGATCGACCCGCCGCTCGGCACTGCACGCCACGCCGTCTTGGAGAGCCGCTCGATCGTCCTGTCCCCGACCTTGCTCGACCTGGCCGCTGACGGGCCCAGCCCGTGGCCAGGCCGATGAGCAGGCAACCAATGCCGGACCTCGCCACACCGCTCGAAGCGGCGCCACCGCGCCCGCTGGACGGGGTCCTGTTCGATAGCGAAAGCCGCACCCCGGCCCGGAGCGACGGTCTGTTCGCCTGGTGGTCCGGCGAGCTCGCCCAGCTCCTGCCGGCCCGCAATGGCGGATTGCCGCGCGACCAGTTCATCGTCGCCCGGTTCGACGGCACGGTACTCCAGCTCGCCGCGGTGACCCGCCGCGGGATCGAGGAGCTGGGTGTCGTCGATTGCCCGAACAGCGGGCGCGACCTCGATCGCAATGCCCATCTCCTGGCCGAGCAGGTGCGCCAGAGCGGCCTGCCGGTGGTCCTCCGGCTGGCCCCGGAGCTGGGTCTGGAAACCGCCGACCGCCTGCCCCGGGCGGCGAGCCGCGAGCTGCGGCAAATTGTTGCCAATCGTCTCGATGGCCTGACCCCCTGGAGTGCCGAGACCGCCGTCTTCGCTATCGTCGCAACGACCCCTGCCGACGACGGCATGCTCGACGTGGCGCTCGCCGTCGCACCGCGCCGAATCGTCGGCTGTGCCGTTGCGATTCTGGAACATTTGGGCATTCACCAGGATGTGATCGACCTCGACGATGGTGACGGCGTGGCCGCGCCGAGCCATGACTTGGGGCGCGACGGGCGCCGTCGCCAATTGCCGCGCTTCATCCCGGTCACCGCCGGCGTCGTGCTGTTCGCCGCGCTCGCGGTCGGGGTCTTCGCCTTCTTCGACGCCCGCGCGCGCGAGGCAGCACTCGATCGACGGCGCGATTACGCGGCGCTGCTCGAGCAGCGGCTCGACGACCTGCCCGAGCTCAGAACGCGGATCGCCGATCTCGAGAGCGAGGGCCGGGCGGTGCTCGAGCGCCACTTGGCCCGCCCGTCGGCGCTCTTGACCATCGAGACCCTGAGCCGGCTGCTGCCCGACAGTGTCTGGCTCGAGAGCCTGACCCTGGCGGACGGGCGGCTGCAGCTGAGCGGCTACAGCAGCGACGCGGCGCAGTTGCCGTCGCTCCTGGAGAGTCACCAGGCATTCTTCGCCGCCGGTTTCACCGCGTCGAGCGAGCGCCTGGCGATGCCGAGGGGGCCGGATGAAATCGTCGAGGTCGACCGCTTCTCGCTCGAGGCCGAGGTGCGACCGAACGTCAGGTTCGAGCCATGATGGCCGGCCGCTCGCCAGCGCTGCGCCGCGCTATCGCCGTGCTGCTCCTGCTCTTGCCGGTGGTCGCGAGCGCCGCGCTCGTGGTCGTGCCGGTGCGCCTCGCCGAGCGCCACGAGGCGTCCCTGGCCGAGCTCGAGGGGCATATCGGGCGGCTGGAGCAGCGCCTCGCCACCCGCGAGCAGGTGCTGGCCGAATTGCGCCAGCTCGAGCGTCGGACCGAGCTCGACTCGCGCTTGCTCGCGGCGGATACGCTCGGTGTCGCCGGCGCTACGCTCGCCGGCCGGCTGGGCGAGCAGCTGCAAGCCGCCGGCGGGTGGCTCGACAGCACCCAGGTGCTCGATCCGGTACTCGACGAGCCGTTGCTGCGCATTCCGGTCCGCCTTCGCGGGGTCATCGACCTGCCCGGCCTGCGCACGTTCCTGCATCGCATCGAGGAGGCCGAGCCGGTAATGACGGTCGAGCAAATCGCCCTGCGCAACGAGGATATCGGCCACAGCTCGGGCCTGTTGATCGTCGAGCTCACCGTCGTCGGCTATGCGCGGGCCGGGCTCATCGTCGATCGCAACGATGACGGCAGCGCCGGCGAGGGCGTCACGCAGACCGCCGACGCCGGCTGACGGCGCCGCCGACGTCGCGAGAATGCCCAAGACACCCATACGGAGGTGACAACGATGCCCGAGGTGCTCTATCGCCGGGGCGAGGCGGACGAGCGGCCCTGGGGCCGCTGGGAGGTCCTCGACGTGGGCCCCGGCTTCTGCGTCAAGCGGATAACCGTCGAGCCGGGCGGCTGTCTGTCGCTGCAGCTGCACCATCACCGGGCCGAGCACTGGGTGATCGTCGCCGGCACGGCACAGGTGACGCGCGGCGAGGAGATCCTCGAGCTCGGCCCCGACAGCCACGTCTACCTGCCGCTCGGCATCAAGCACCGAATCGAAAACCGCGGTGCGGCGACGGTCGTCTTCATCGAGGTGCAGACCGGCGACCGGCTGGACGAGAACGACATCGTCCGCTTCGAGGATTCCTACGGCCGCGGCTGACGGTGCCCGCTCATCGACGAGCGAGCGCAGCGACGATCAATCACGGGAGGGGCGCATGCGCGAGGTCATGCTGGTCACTGGCGGCAGCCGCGGCATCGGTGCCGCCTGCTGCAGGCTCGCCGCGACGCGCGGCTACGACGTGGCGGTGAACTATGCCGGCAACGCGGCGGCAGCGGAGCAGGTGGCGGGTGAAGTCCGGGCCGCCGGCCGGCGAGCGATCACCATTAGGGCCGACATCAGCGACGCCGCCGCGGTCGAGGCGATGTTCGAGCAAACGGCGGCCGAACTCGGCGCGGTGACCGCGTTCGTCAGCAATGCCGGGGTGATCAACCAGACGGCCGCATTGGCCGACATCCCGGTCGAGGAGATCCGCCGGATCATCGAGATCGATCTCACGGCACACCTGATCTGCAACCGCGCGGCGGTGCGCCGGATGGCGCGCTCGCGCGGCGGTGAGGGCGGCGCCATCGTCAATATCTCGTCGAAGGCGGCGACGCTGTTCGGTGCGGGCGGCTTCATCCCCTACGGTGCGGCCAAGGGCGGCATCGACGTCCTGACCCAGGGGCTCGGCCGCGAGGTGGCAGCAGACGGTGTTCGGGTCAACGCCGTCAGGCCCGGGCTGATCGACACCGATATGCAATCGGATACCGGCATCGCCAACCGCATCGAGCAGTTCGGCGGTACGGTGCCGATCGGCCGCGCCGGCACCGCCATGGAAGTGGCGCAAGCGGTGCTCTGGCTGCTCTCCGCCGAGGCGGCCTATGTCACCGGCACGGTGTTCGACGTCGCGGGCGGACGCTGAGCGGGCTCAATCTCCAGCGAACAGGTCGACGGCGTAGTCGGCCACCGGCAGCGCCTTCTCGATCAGGCCTTGCTCGACCAGGAAGTCGGCGAAGCGGGCATAGCGTCGGTGGTCCAGTGCCGCCGGGCTCAGCGCCAGCCGCGGCAGGGTGGCGGCCCAGGCCCGGCGGTTGAGCTCGTCGTCGAGCTCGGGATCGTAGCCGGCGAACAGCGCCCAGGCCTCGTCCGGATGGTTCAGCAGCCAGTGCGTCGCTTCCTCGACGGCCTCGATGAAGCGCTGCAGCCTGGGATCGCCGAGATTGTCGGCGTGCGCCACGTAGATCAGCTCGTCATAGGCCGGCACCCCCTCTTCCTCGGGGAAGAAAGCGCGGCCGGGCCGCTCGATGATGTCCATCTGGTTGAGCTCGAAGTTCCTAAAGGCGCCGATCACCGCATCGACCTGGCCGGTCACCAGGGACGGCGAGAGGGCGAAGTTCACGTTCACCAGCTCGATGGCGTCGAGGTCGAGCCCGTGCCGGCTCAGCATCGCACCCAGGAGCGCATCCTCGAAGCCGCCGACCGAGAAGCCCACCTTCTTGCCTTCCAGGTCGGCGATGCTCTCGATCGGGCCGTCGGCGAGCACGACGAGGCTGTTCAGCGGTGTCGCCACGACCGTGCCGATGCGCCGCAGCGGCAGGCCCTCGGCGACCTGCAGGTGCAGCTGCGGCTGGTAGCTGACCGCGATCTCGGCCTGGCCCGCCGCCACCAGCTTCGGCGGATCGTTGGGATCGGCGGGGGCGACGAGCTCGACCTCGAGCCCGTGCGCGGCGAAGATGCCCCGTTCAGCGGCGATGATCAGCGGCGCGTGGTCCGGGTTGACGAACCAGTCGAGCAGGACGGTGAGCCGGTCCTGCGCAGCGGCCGGCAGGGCGAGGAGCAGCGTCAGGGCGAAGGCGGCGAGGCGCAGCATCGAGGCGAGTCTCCCAAGTGTCATCGTTGGTTCAAGGTTTCGGCCTGCCAGGGGGCCACCCGGCGGCCGAGCCGGTCGACGGCGAGGTAGAGGGCGAGCGCCATGGCGGCGAGGACGAGCAGCGCCGCGAACATGAGGTCGATCTGCATGCGCGCATTGGCGTGCAGCATGAGGTAGCCGAGCCCGCCCGATGAGCCGACCCACTCACCGACCACGGCACCGATCGGCGCCACCGAGGCCGCGACCCGGAGCCCCGAGGCGAGCGACGGCAGGGCAGCGGGCAGGCGGATGAGGCGGATCATGTCGAAGCGGCTCGCCCCGAGGAGGCGGACGAGGTCGAGCATCTCCGGGTCGGCGCGTTTCAAGCCGTCATAGAAGGCGGCGGTGATCGGGAAGTAGATGATCAAGACCGCCATCGCGACCTTTGACGCCATGCCGTAGCCGAGCCAGAGGACGAGCAGCGGGGCGAGGGCGAAGACCGGCAGGGCCTGGCTGACGACGAAGACCGGCAGCAGCCAGCGCCGGGCGGTGGCGAAGCTCGCCAGCAAGAGCCCGGAAATGGTGCCGAGGATCGCCCCCAGGAAGAAACCGATGAGGATTTCGCTGGCGGTGATCCAGGCGTGGCCGAGGATCAAGGGCCAGCGCTCGACCAGCGTGGCGAGCACCGGCACCGGCCCGGGCAGGATGAAGGGCGGCACGCCCGAGAGCGTTACCACCAGTTGCCAGACGGCGACGAGGCCGAGGAGTGTGACCACCGGCCGGACGCCGACGAGCGACGGTGCCCCGACGGGCCCGCGCTCGACCGGCCGCTTGACCGCCTCGATCGCCATCGGGGTCAGACTGCGGCCCGAGCGGTGAGAAAGGCGGCCGTCGACTCGCGCGACCATGGCCGCAACAGATCGAGCATCGCGACGTAGCTGTCGTGGATGCGCCTGTCGAGGCCGTCATTTTCCGCGAACTGGCCCAATACCTCGGGTGCCCGGGTTCTGAGCGCCTCGATGATCTCCGGCGGAAAGGTGCGCAGTTGAACGCCGTGGTCCTCGACCAGTGAGCGCAGCGCCTCGGCGTTCATTCGCTCGGCTTCGGCCAGCGCATAGGCGTTCTCGGCCCGGCAGGCCTCGGTGACGACGGCCTTGAGTTCCGTCGGCAGCGCCTCGAAGACGGCCCGGTTGACGATGCACTCGCCCGTCCCGTTCGGCTCGTGCAGGCCGGGGCCATAATAGAAGGGCGCTGCCTGATGGAAGCCCAAGGCGAGGTCGCTGAACGGTCCGGCGAACTCGGCGGCGTCGATGGCCCCGCTCTGCAAGGCCGGCAGGGTCTCGCCCGGCGGCAGCGAGACCTGGACGATGCCGAACGGCTTGTAGAGATCGCCGCCGAGGCCCGGCATGCGAAAGCGCAGGCCCTGCAGGTCGCTCAAGCCATGGATCTCCCGGCGGAACCAGCCACCCATCGACATGCCGGTATTGCCGGCCATGAACGGCTTGACGCCGAAATCGCCGTAGAGCTCGTCCCAGAGCGCCTGGCCACCGCCATGCTCGATCCAGGAGACATGCTCGAGCGGCGTGAGGCCGAAGGGGGCGGCGAGGAAAAGCTGCGAAACCGGCATCTTGCCGGCCCAGAAGACGGCGGCGGTATGCGCCAACTCGGCGACGCCTTCGCTCACCGCATCGAGCACCTCGAAGGCCGGGACGATCTCACCGGCGGCAAAGAGCTGGACCTCGATCCGTCCGCCGCTCATGGCATTGATGCGTTCCGCGAGCCGGGTCGCGGTCATGCCGGGCCCCGGCAGGTCGCGCGGCCAGGAGGTCACCATCCGCCAGCGCTGGGCCGTCTCGGCGCCGAGCGTGGCCGGGGCGGCGATGACCCCGGCACCGGCCAGGATGGCGTTGCGCCGGGTTGCGTTCATGCGTCGTCTCCTCCGTTCGGCCACGTCTGGAAGAAGTGGTGCACCGGCCCGTGGCCGTGGCCGATGGCCAACCGGTCCGCCGCCGCGATGGCACCGGTGATGTAGCGCTTCGCCCGGCCGACCGCGTCGGGGAGCGGCCGCCCGGCGGCGAGACCGGCGGCGATGGCGGCCGAGAGCGTGCAGCCGGTGCCGTGGGTGTTGTTGGTGGCGATGCGCTCGGCCCGCTGCCAGAGCAGTTCGCCGCCGTGCAGCAACACATCGGCGCTGTCACCGTTGTCCAGATGGCCGCCCTTGAGCAGGACATTGGCCACGCCCAGGCCCTGCAGCCGGGCTGCCACCCCCGGCAGCTGCCGCCGCTCGGTGCTCGGCGCCTCGCCGAGCAGCACCGCGGCTTCGGGCAGGTTCGGCGTGATGATCGAGGCCAGCGGCAGCAGCTCCTGCTTGAGGGCGTGGACGGCATCGTCGGGCAGCAGCTTGTCGCCCGATTTTGCCACCATGACGGGGTCGAGGACGATCCAGCGCGGCCGCCAGTGGCGCAGCCGGTCGGCCACGGCGCGGATCACCTCGGGCCCCCCCAGCATGCCGAGCTTGACCGCGTCGACCCGGATATCGGCGAAGACGGCGTCGATCTGCCGGGCGACGAAGTCGGGATCGACCGGCATGATGCCGGTGACCGCCTGGGTGTTCTGGGCGGTAAGGGCGGTGATCGCCGACATGCCGTAGACGCCCAAGGCCGAGAAGGTTTTGAGGTCGGCCTGGATGCCGGCGCCGCCGCCACTGTCCGAGCCGGCGATGGTCAGGGCGGTTGGCGTCATGCCTGCCTCTTTCGGGTGGCCTCGTCGACCACGGCGCGCAGCCGCCTGGCGGCGGCCGCGACGTCGTCGGCCATGAAGATGTCGCTGATGACGGCAACGCCATCGGCCCCGGCCGCGATCACGGCGGCGGCGTTGGCGTGGTCGATGCCGGCGATGCCGCAGACCGGGAGGTCCGGGTGATACCCGTGCACAGCATCGATCAGCCGGGCGAGGCCAGCTGGCCCGAGCGGCGGATCGCCCGGGTCCTTGCTCGCCGTGGCGTAGACGGGACCGAGCCCGGCATAGTCGGCGAGCCCCGGTTGCACGGCGGCGGCTTCGTGGGCATGGTGGATGGTGATGCCGAGGATCGCGGCCGCGCCGAGCAGCCGTCTGGCATCGTCGGGTGCCATGTCGGTGAGGCCGACATGCACGCCGGCGGCACCGGCGGCCAGCGCCACGTCGACCCGGTCGTTGACCAAAAGTGGGATGGCGTGTGGGGCGAGGACGGCGCGCACGGCTCTGGCGAGGGCCACGAGGTCGCGGGTCCCGGACGTCTTGTCGCGGAGCTGCAGGAGCGTGATGCCGCCGCTTGCCGCTGCTGCGACCAGGGCCGCGGGATCGCGGCCGTGCGTGCGAGCCGGGTCGAGGACGCCGTAGAGGCGAAGGTCGAGCGAGGGCTTCATGCCAGCCTCGCCTGGCACTGCAAGGCCTCGGCATCGAGGGTGTAGACGGCGTCGAGGAAGGCCGGAACGAAGCTGCCGGGGCCTCGACAGCGCTTCGCAGCGAGGCCACCCGCGACCTTCATCACCAGCATCGTCGAGGCGGCTGCGCTGAAGGGATCGTCCTCGACCGCGAGAAAGGCCGCAAGAAGGGCCGAGCCGGCGCAGCCCATCGCGGTCACCCGGTCCATGAGCGGGCTGCCGCCCATCACCTCGACAGTGCGGTCGCCCCGAACGATCCGGTCGATCGCCCCGGTGCTGGCCACGACCGTCCGGGCACCGACCTCGAGCAAGGGCCGCTCGGCCTGATTGCAGCGCAGCACGGCGGGCCCGCGGGCGACGAGTCCCTGCGCGAAGGCTCGCCGCTCGGTGCTGCGGTCGACCTTGACCGGGTCGAGCACCCAGGGCCTGCCGAGCGTCTGGGCCGCCTGGATCGCTTCGGGTGCGGCTTCCCGGCGCCACGGATCGAGCTGGCCCAGATTGACGAGGAGAGCGGCGCTGGAGCCCACGAAATCCGCCATGGCGGCCGGCTCCATGGTCATCGAGGGTACTGCACCGACCGCGAGCAGGAGGTTCGCCGAGAGCTGCATGGCGACGAAATTGGTGAGGCAATGGACGCGCGGTCGCTCGGCCCGCAGGCCGGCCAGGCCGGCTGCGGCCCGGTCCACGATATCGCCATGTGAGATGGTCGCCACGTCCGCCCCCCAGGTCATTGCCGGACCAGCAACGGTAGTGGGGACGGAGGACGGTCGAAACAGCCGCTCAATCCCTACGCCGGCATCATCCGGATCAGGTTCGACGGGTTTAGCGGTCTGCCCGCACTCTCAGTCCCGCGCCAGGGACACCCCGTTGAGTCGCATGACAATACCTAGACAGCACCGATGCCCCTGGCAAGGGCGGGCATCGATCGAGCAGCCTTAACCGATTGGCAAGGAGCCTCGCGTTAAGCTTGCGCGCATGGTCAACAACCGAGGAATGACGATGCGGCACGCGCCCCGGAATCCTGCCCAGAGAACGGTCAAGGAGAGCGAGTGGGAAATCGATGCGGAGATCTTCGACGAGCCGCTGGATTGCGAGGCCCTGGCGGCGATCGAGACCAGCCTCGAGGATGACGAGCCGTGGCAGCGCCTCGGCGACGTTCTCGGCCGGATCACCGGCGAGGCCGAGCCGGCCTGATCAACCGCGCGCCTCGGCGGCGAGGCGCAGATTGGCGATCTTGCGATCGGTGAGGTGCACCCGGATGCGCAGGATAGTGACCCAGACGAGGTAGAGCTTGAACACCAGGATCATCGCGAGCAGCGGGTAGAGCATGGCCGCATCCATGGCCGGGCCGTCGCGGCGCAGGATGGTCGCCGGCTGGTGCAGGGTGTTCCACCAGTCGACCGAGAAGCGGATGATCGGCAGGTTGATCGCACCGACCAGCGCCAAGATCGAGGCGGCGCGGGCACCGCGTGCCGGATCCTCGAACGCGTCATAGAGCGCCATGTAGCCGAGGTAGAGGAAGAACAGGATCAGGACGGAGGTCAGCCGCGCATCCCAGACCCACCAGGTCCCCCACATCGGCTTGCCCCAGATCGCCCCGGTGACCAGGGCGATGGCGGTGAAGACGGCGCCCACCGGGGCCATCGCCCGGGCCGAAACCTCGGCGACCGGGTGGCGCCAGACGAGGGCCACGAAGCTCGCCACGGCGATGCCGAGATAGGCGAAGCTCGCCATCCAGGCGGCCGGCACGTGCACGTAGATGATCCGATAGGCATCGCCCTGCTGGTAGTCGGCGGGGGCGATGAACAGCGCCCAGAAGAGGGCCAACGGCGCCAGGATGGTCGCCGGCCACGCCACGAACGGCAGAACGGCGTCGGTCACCTTTTGGAACCGCAGTGGATTGGCGAGCGCGTGCATGCCCGAAACATAACGCTGTAAGAGCGCGGTTTCCAGGCCATTTGCCAGCCAGGGTCGCCTCGCGCAGCGCGCCAACTCGGGCGTCATGTCCTCCAGCGCCACAACCCTAGCCGCGACCGCCGAACAGCCGATCTCGGCGCTAAAACCGGCAGGCTGGCTGCGGCGATCGACGTCGACGACTTCTTCGCGAAGGCTGGGCAGCGGCGAAGGCTGGGCGACGGCGAAGGCTGGGCAATGGTGGTCGAGCGGGTGCCTTCGAGCGACCAGGCACCGCCGGGCTGGCGGCGCTCGACCTTGGCCTTGCGCGCCGGCAAGGGGTACCAGGGCGATGCTGCAGCGTCGCGCGAGCGGCTGGCGGACTGCCGAGGCGAGCAAGCGCGTCACCATGGTCCACCTCGCGAGCGGTCGGGATGCAGGTCGTCGTCTCGGTCCACGGCCGGACCGGGCTGATGGCCGACATCCGAGTTGGGGGTCGGCGGGCCACCCCACTCGGCGGGGCCCGACCAGCCGGCCGCAATGGTGACGCCGCCGCCGAAGCGGCCGCCGTCAGTAACCCCGACATGGCCGAGATGGCTGCCGGTGCGCCGGGCGCACGCCACCCTGGCGACGACCGTGGACCGGGTCGGCGATGGGTATGACCCACCCGTCGCCGGCGTTTTTCGTCCATCACCGCGTATGCCGCTTTCAGGGCGTGGGCGGCGGCCGCCTCATCGTGCTCCACGAGTCGCCGCTGTACCGTACCCTGGCCGGCCGCGCTGTCGCTCGCCATCCCCGCATTGTCGCGGGCCCCGCCGGGCGCCGGTTTTCCATCATCGCGTCCGGGGTGAACGACCCGGTCGGCGCGACCGCCGTCGACGGTTCAGCCGCACTTCGAGAGCGGTTGCCGGTGACGACGCTCGGCGCTCCGGTTGGCGACGAATACGCCCGCGCCGAAGCTGGGCAGGATGCGACGGAACTGGCTCCTGTCCGCCGCCCTGTCGTCGTGCTAGAGGCCCCCACGAAAAAGCTCTGGCTGCCATGGGGGCGGCGGATCGCGACGAGGAAACGATCAATGATCGACAGGCGTTTGGTGCTCGGCACGCTTTCGGCGACGCTGGTGGCGGCTGGTCTCGGCGGCTGCACGACCACGGCGGAGCAGCGCCTGAGCCGCGAGGAGGCTGCGCGGGCGTCGCTCAACGAGCTTTATCGCACCGTGCCGGCGGCGCGCAGCCTCGGCGAGGGATCGGCGGCGGTGCTGGTCTTCCCGACCATCGTCCGCGGCGGCTTGATGATCGGCGGGCAGCTCGGTGACGGGGTGATGTTCGAGAACGGTGAGGCGGTCGGCTTCTATCGCGTCGCCGGCGGCTCGTTCGGCCTGCAGGCCGGGGCGCAGAGCTTCGCCCAGGCCTATTTCTTCACTACCGAGGAGGCCTTGCAGACCTTTCGCGACATGGCCGGCTGGGAGGTGGGGGCAGGGGTCAGCGTCGCCGTCGCCACGGTCGGCGCGGCCGGCCAGATCAACACCTCGACGCTGCAGGCCCCGGTCGTCGTCTTCGTCTACGGCCAAGCCGGGCTGATGGCCGGCATCCAGGTCGAGGGCCAGCGGATCACCCCGCTCGGCGAAGCCTGACCAGCCGCGATCGTGCCGCGGCTTCACTGATCGGTCTGGCGCTCGCCGGCGAAGCGAACCGAGCCGTCGCCAAACAAGGCTCAGCAACAATCCGCGCGGGCGTCGGCAATGGACGATGGCGTTCACGGCGAGGCCACCAGGCGCCGGGCAATCCACCTGATCCACAGCGCGATCTTGGCCCGGCTTGCCGGTGGCGGACCGGCGACGCTTGCCGGACGACACAGCGCCTTTTGACCTGAGTCAACGTAAAGCTGCCGGAACTGCGACAGAACGGCGATGGGCCATGAGCCGAGCAGCCGGGGGAGCTTGCATGTCTTGGCAAAAGGAGACGACCAGGGTCAGCCGCCGGGCAGCCTTGGCCGGTGGGGCAGGGCTGGGGGCGCTGATGTCGCTGCAGCTCCGCTCCGTGGGCAATACCCTGCTGGCGCCAGCCCTGGCGCACGATGCCGTGCCGCTGCCCGGCAGCGGCGTGTGGCGGCCGACGGTCTGCGCCGGCTGCACCACCTTCTGTGCCAAGCAGATCTACGTCCAGGACGGCCGGGTGCTGAACATCCGCGGCAACGAGCACTCCAAGACCACCGGCACCTCGGGCTGCGTGCGCCAGTTTCTGTCGCTGGGCGAGGTCTACGACCCGGACCGGGTCAAGACCCCGCTCAAGCGGACCAACCCGGAAAAGGGCCGCGACCAGGACCCGGGTTTCGTGCCGATCGGCTGGGACGAGGCCATCGACATGCTGGCCGACCGGTTGATTACGCTCCGCCAGAGGGGCGAGCCGTACAAGTTCATGACGCTGCAGGGCCGCTACTCGCGGCTCGCCGAGATCCTGATGAACCGCGTGCCGGCGATCATCGGCTCGCCCAATGCGATCAGCCACAGCTCGATCTGTGCCGAGGCCGACAATTTCGGGCCCTACTACATGGAGGGCAACTGGGGCTATCGGCAGTACGATCTCGAGAACACCCGCTACCAGATCTGCTTCGGCACCGATCCGATCTCGGTCAACCGGCAAGTGTCGTTCGCGACCAAGGTCTGGGGCCAGGCACTCGACCGGGGCGGGGTCGCGGTGGTCGATCCGCGCTTCTCGGCCACCGCTGCCAAGGCCGACGAATGGCTGCCGATCAAGCCCGGCACCGACAGCGCCCTGGCCCTCGCCTTAGCACACGTGCTGCTCACCGAGGGGCGCTGGCATCGGCCGTTCGTCGGCGACTTCACCGACGGCGAGAACCGCTTCTTCGCTGGCGAGACGGTCGACGAAGCCTCGTTCGAGGACCGGCACAGCCATGGCCTGGTCAGCTGGTGGAACCTCGAGCTCAAGGACCGCACCCCCGCCTGGGCGGCATCGCTCACCGAGCTTTCCGAAGCGCAGATCCGCCGCGTGGCGCTGAAGCTCGCCGACGCCGCACCGCACGTCGCCGTCTGGACGTCGCGCGGCATCGATATGACCCGGCGGGGATGCTATGCCTCGATGTGCGCGCACGCGCTTTCCGGTCTCTTGGGGACCGCGGACAACGAGGGTGGCACGCTGCGCTACAATAAGGTGCCGCGGCAGTCGGCACCGGCGGTCGACGCCTATCAGGACGAGATCGCCGAGGCCGGCGTGACGATGGAGAAGATCGACCGGCGCGGCCGGCTCGAGCTGCCGGCCTTGAAGGAGGGCAAGTCGGGGGGCGGGGTCGTCTCCAACCAGCCCGCCGATTCGATCCTCGAGGGCGACCCCTACGACATCGAGGTGCTGCTCGCCTACTGGTCGAACTTCGCCTTCTCCTGCCCCAATCCCGAGCGCTGGGAGCGGGCGATGGCCAAGGTGCCGTTCGTGGCGCACGTGACCACCAACATCAGCGAGATCAGCTGGTTCGCCGACCTCATCCTGCCGGCCCCCCACCACATGTACGAGCGGTGGGGCCTGAGCGACAGCGCCGGCAACGGCTACGGCCACATGGGCCTGCAGACACCGATGATCGAGCCCTTGAACGGTGGCGTCATGGACGAGACCGGCATTCCTTGGTTGCTCGGCGAGGCCCTGGCGAAGAAGGGCTTCACCGCCCTTGCCGACTATCTCCGCACCGAGTTCAAGGACCCGGAAACGGGTGCCGAGCCGACCGATGCGACGGAGTTCGGCCTCTTTGCGGTCAAGCGGGCCTCCCAGCCACTCTGGGATCCGGCCCAGCACAAGAGCGGCGACCGGTTCGACGGCTGGCAGCAGTTCGCGGAGGTCGGCGTCTGGAACAGCGACAAGTTCGCCTTCCGCTCGACCTGGGGCGAGATGGGAACGAAGACCGGGACGTTCGAGTTCTACAGCGAGACGCTGAAGGCAGCGCTCACCGCCCATGCCGAGAAACACGGCGTGACGATCGATCGGGTGCTCGAGGTCTGCAACTACGACGCCAGGGGCGAGCGCGCCTTCGTCCCGCACTGGGAGGAGCCCTACCGCTACGGCAGCGAGGAAGCGTATCCCCTGCTCTTCGTCGACCACAAATCGCGCCTCGCGCGCGAGGGCCGGAGCAGCAACACCATCTGGTTCCAGGCCAACAAGGACATCGACATGGGCGAGCGCAAATGGGCGGACGTCGCCAAGCTCAACCCCATCGACGCCGAGCGCTTCGGCATCCGTGACGGCGATCGCATCCGCCTGACCACCGTGGCCGGCTCGATCACCTGCGAGGCCGCACTCTGGGAGGGGGCTCGACCCGGCACGATCATCAAGTCGTTCGGCCAGGGTCACTGGGCCTACGGCCGCAACTCGGCCGAGGTTTTCGGCCGCACCGCCCGCGGCGGCAACAACAACGACCTGATGCCGCTCGACTACGATCGCCTGTCCGGCGCCTCGGTCTATTACGGCCAGATCGGGGTCAGGGTCGAGAAGGCGGGAGAGCCGGCATGAAGTACGGCATGGTCATCGACCAGCAGCTCTGCGTCGGCTGTGGCGGCTGCACGCTCGCCTGCAAGGCCGAGAACAACACGCCGGGCGACATCAATTGGTGTGACAAGATCACCCGCACCACGGGCAAGTTCCCGGACGTGAAATTCGAGTACATCTCGACGATGTGCAATCATTGCGACAACGCGCCCTGCGTCAAGGCCTGCCCGACCCAGGCGATGCACAAGGACGAGAATGGCCTGACCCTGCACGACCCGAAAAAATGCATCGGCTGCAAGGCCTGCATCATCAATTGTCCCTATGGCGTCATCAGCTTCAACTGGGAGCAGCCGCACGAGGCCTGGCGCGACGACGAGGCGCTGGTCGACGGCGGCACGTACTCGCCGCTGAGCCTGCTCGAGCTGGTGGGCGGCGAGGGCTCGCCACACGCGAACCCCGAGCGCGCCCAGACCTATCCGGTGATGCGCTCGTCCGGCACGGTCGAGAAGTGCACCTTCTGCGACCACCGGCTGAAGCAGGGCCTGGAGCCGGCCTGCGTCGAGGCCTGCCCGTCCCGGGCGCGCATCGTGGGCGACCTCGACGACCCGGCGAGCGAGGTCAACCGGCTGATCGCCGAGCACGGCGGCAAGGGCCTGCGCGAGGAACTCGGGACCAGGCCCAGGGTCATCTACATCCGCCAGTATGCGCCAGAGCGCGTGGCCTGAGGGGAGCCGTCATGCCTATCGACGTCCGTGATTTCGTGACCCCGGCCTGGCTCTTGATCGGCCTCGGCCTGGTCTTGGGCGGTGGGGTCGGCCTCTACGAGGTCTTCGCGGGCCATCTCTTTGCCACCAACGACGCCATGGTCTGGACCCTGCCGCTGGTCACCTATGTGTTCCTGGCCCTGACCAGCACCGGCGTGTCGCTGATTCTGGCTTACGGGCTGATCAGCCGAACGCCGGTCATCGTGGCGCAGACGCGCACCCTCCTGATCATCGCGATCGGCCTGTTGTTCGGCGCCTTCACCGCGCTCGCGACCGAACTCGGCTCGCTCCTCAACATGATCTGGCTGTTGCTCTCGCCCAACACCAGCTCGCCGATCTGGTGGATGGGCACGCTCTACGCGATCGAGCTCGTGCTGCTGCTCGGCAAGCTGGCCTTGGACCTGGCCGGCCGGCACGGCCGCTTCGACGAACCCCTCGCCTGGGCGACCCTGATCGTCGCCGGGGCCGCCGCCACCACCATCGGCGCCGTCTTCGGCACGGTCGACGGGCGCGCCGACTTCCGCGGTGCCTTCTCGTCCGTGATGACCCTGATCTCGGCCCTGGTCGGCGGCAGTGCGATGCTCGTGCTGTTGCGGCCGGAAGCGGCGCTGAGCGAGGCCGCCGGCAAGTTCCTGCGTATCGTGACCATACTCTTTGCCGTGCTGCTGGCCGCCCGCTACACCGAGGAACTGCTCAGCAGCACCACCGGCCTGGTCGGCTGGGCCAGCATTTGGATGCCTGCCCTCTTCCTCGTGGTCGCCGTCGGCATGGACCATGCACCGCGGTCGCTCGCCGCGCTGGCGCTGATTGGCACGCTCGGGGTGCACTACAGCTTCATCATCACCGGCCAGCTGGTCTCGCTCGGGCCGAAAGCCAGCTGGTTCGGGGCGATGCAGCAATTCCGGCCGAACCTCGCCGAACTCTTGATCCTGGTGCTCGGCATCGCGGTGGCCGCAGCGCTGATCAAGCTCGGCCGGCAGCTTCTGATCGACCGTCGCGGGGGCGTGGCCGAACCCTGACCGGCGCCCCGGCATAGGCCGGTCTTCACTGGGATCACGGGCCGCTGCCTCAGGCGGCAGCGGCGGCGCGCTCGGCCGGCAGCGTCGTCTGCCAGGCGAGACCCGGGCGGTAGCGGGCGGCGATCCGGCCGTTCTCGAGGGCCAGAAGGTGCAGCCAGCCATGGTCGAAGAGCGCGCGCACCGCGTCGTGCTTGGCCAGGATGTCGAGGATGGCCTCGGGTGGGGCCTCGATCAGCACAGTGAGGCGGAGCGGCTCGTGGACCAGCTGCGTGCCGTCATGGACCGTCTGCCAGGGCAGCCCCGGGCGCAGCTGCCCGCCATTGCCCTCGACCACGCCGATGCCGCCGACCACGTTGTGGATCAGCTTGTTGCCGCCGCCGAAGACCTCGGGCGCCACCGCCGAGCCGTAATATTGCAGGCTGATCCAGCTGGCGACGACCACCGGGGCGGTGATGATCAGCTCGAGCGTGCCGAAGCCTTGATCGGCGCGCCAGTCGTAGGAATGCAGGAACGTCCGGCCGCCCAGATCGAGGTCCCGCGTCACGCCGCGCGGGGCGGCGACGAAGGCGGCACAGCCGGCAAGACCCCATTCCGGGCGGATCTCCGCCCAGTTGCGCGCCCGCTCGGCGATCGATTGCGGGCTGGCCCCGGGTAGCTTCAGTGCTCGCTCGGTGCGGGCACTGACGCCGGCTGCGGCGAGCCACTGCTTCGCCCGCTTGATGTCCGGCGCGTGCCCGGGCGCCGGGACATCCTCGAACAGTGTCACCGAGTCGGTCGTGGTGTCGTGCAGCCCCGCCACGAAATGGGTGTCGGCCGGCAGGTCGATGCCCAAAGCCGGCAGGCCAACGCGGGTCTCCGGATCGTTCAGGAGCTGGGCCAGGAGCCGGGCCGAGACCTCGCCCGTGTAGCCGGCGCAGGCACCGCAGTGATAGGCGCTCTCGTGCGGGTTGTTGCGGACGCTGGCGCCGTGGCCGAGCAGCAGCACCAGCCGGGCGTGCCCCTCGGTCAGCGACATGGCCTTCAACACGGCGGCTGCCGTCGCGGCCTTGGCCTCGGCCGCTAGTGCGGGGTCGAACCGCGGCGTCGGTTCGCGGCGGCTCGTCGCGGACTCCAGTCCCAGGGCGTCGCGCAGCAGCTTGCCGCCGTAGAGCGGTCCGACCGCCTCGACGAAGGCGAAGGACGAGACGGCGGCCTGGCGGAAACGGCCCCAGGCTCGGGCGGTGCGGGCACCGATCCGGGCCGCGGCTTCGGCCTTCGCTTCCAGGTGGCTGGTCGTGCTGAGACCGGGGGTCAAGAGAACGGGCAACAGCGGTTCGACCAGGTCTGAGCCGTGTCGGCAGTGCGCCACCGGCAGACCGAAGAAGCCGGCAAAGCCGATCGTCTCGATCGCCCGGTCCTGGGCTTCGAGTGCGCGGCGAAACACTTCCGAGCGCACGTCGATGCAGAAGGCAGCCTGCAGCACCGGTCGGCTGGCGTCGGCGCTCGGCGTGGCGGCGGTGGCGGACAGCTCTGCAGCGAGGCGCCGCTGATGCGCACGCTCGGCCGCCTCCTGGAGGATCGCGTCGATCACCTGATCGGCCGTCGCCACCGGCGGCTCGGCATGCGCCGCCACGGTCGCCTGCCAATCGCCGCCGACCGCCGCTTCGGCATGGCCGAGCAACGCCTCTTCCCAGACCAGCCGGATCGCCAAAAGGTCGGTCAGGGTCGCCTCGGTCTTGCCCTCGAGTTCGGCCTGCCAGAGCAGCCAGCGGGCGTGCTGCGCCCAGCCGCCGAGATCCATGAACAGCCGGTGAAACGCCGTCTCGGCGGCTTCCGGCGTCAGGCCGAGCGCATCCGCAGCCCGGACGATGGCCCGTTCGGGCGTATCCGGGCAGGCCGCGACATGCGCGCTGAAGCCGCTGAGACCGGCGAGTTCGGGCGTCAGATCGTGCACCGCCCAGGCCCGCCAGGCGGCGAACGCCCGTTGCCCCGGCGCCGGGGTCCAGAGTGCCTGGCCACGATCGAAGTGGCCGGCGGCCCAGAGCCCGAACGTGTTGGTGATGACTTCCGGCCAGTCGGTGCCGGTGGCGGCGGCGGCGAGATCGGCCACGGTCGGCAAGGCAGCAGGGGCAGCACCGGCGCTGCCGAGGGCGGCCCTCAGTGCGGCGACGTCGGCCGGCTTGTCGGGGGCGCTGCTGGCGCCGAGGGCAAGGGCGAGATCGGCGTCGTCGATCCGGCCCGCGGCGATCGCTGCGGCATAGGCGGAGCGCTCGCGGGTGACCCGCACGCCGGCGACCCGGGCGAGCCGGGCGGCGGTCGCGGCGAGGTCGGTCTCGCTTTGGCCGAGAAAGGGGTTGACGGCGACGGTGGCATCGAGCGGGAAGGCAGGCGGTACCGCACGGCCGGCGGCCTCGGCAGCCTCGAGGATAGCCGTCACTCGGGTGGGGGCGATCTCTGGTTGCATCAGGAACACGGGAAGACTCCGTCTGTCAGGGACTCGATGGGCAACAGCCCACGCGGCGGGCGGGCGCGGTCAGCGGGGCTGCAGCGTTCGGTAGCCGCCGATCAGCCGGTCGAAGGCGGCGTTGAGGTAGAGCCCGTTCACCAGATGGACCCGCAGCCCGGCGGACGCCGGGTGATGCGCCCAGTGCGGAAAGAGGGCTTGCGCCACCGCGACGGCGCCGAACGAGGTCACGATGAGGGTGATCAACGCCCATTCGAGCTGACCCGGCACCGGGGCCGTGGGCAGGGCGGGGCCGGCGAGCAGCTGGGCTAGCCAGTGAAAGCCGAAATAGGCGATGGCCGCCGCGGCCGAGGCCGTCGTGGTCCGTTGGGTGAGCGCGGCCGGGGCCGTATCGGCGAGCCCTTGCGCCACGAGATAGGCGACGCCGAAGATCAGAATGGCGCCCAGGGCCAAAGCCTGCGCCGACTTCGGGCCGGTGATCAGTCCTGCAGCCATCGCCACCAGGCCATAGAGCACCAGGGCCAGGACGAAAGCCCGGGCGACGGCCGCTGCCCCCGGGGTCGCGACCGGCCCTGGCCGGCGGGCGGCGAGCACGGCTGCGACCGCCGCGCCCGAGCCGAGAAAGGCGTGCGCCTTGTAGAGCGAATGGGCGACCAGATGGAGCAGGGCCAAGGGCCAGAGCCCGAGCCCGCACTGCAGCAGCATGAAGCCCATCTGCGCCACGGTCGACCAGGCCAGTGCGGTCTTGACGGCACTCTGGGTCAGCATGACCAGGGCGCCGAAAACCGCCGTGAAGCCGCCGAGCATGACCAGGGCCGCCATGGCACCGGGGCTCGCCTGCACGAGATCGGCGAGACGGATCAAGAGAAAGCCGCCGGCGTTGATGATGCCGGCATGGAGCAGGGCCGAGACCGGGGTCGGCGCCTCCATCACCTCGGTGAGCCAGCCGTGCAGCGGGAACGCGGCGGTCTTCAAGAGCGCCGCCAGGATCAGCAGCCCGACCGCGAGCTGGGCCGTGCCCGGCAGCCCGTCGGCGGCCGCCGTTCGGAGTGCGGCGAGCTCGGCCGTGCCGAACGCCGTCCACAGCAAGAGGGCGGCGAGCAGCACCGCCACGTCGCCGGCCCGCCAGACCAGGGCGAACTTGGTCGCCGCCCGCCTGGCTTCCGCACGCTCGGGGTAGAACAGCAGGAGCCGCTCGAGGCCCAGCCCGACCGCGATGAACGCCAGCACCAGAACGGCGAGGCTGCCGGCCTGCACCAACAGCAGCACCGCCGCGATAGTGGCGAGCAGCAGCCCGTGAAAAGCACCCTCGCGGGCCTCGCCGTCGAGATAGCTGCGCGCATAGCGGACGACGATCCAGCCGACGAAGGCGACGAGCAGCACCATCGTGGCGCTGATGACGTCGTGTCCGAGGGCGAGGCGCAGCGCGCCGGAGCCGATGGCGAGCGTGCCGGGCCCGCCGAGCGCCAGCTGCACGGCACCGGCTGCCGCGAGGGCCAGGGCAACGAGTGCGGCGGCCTCGGCGAGCCGCGGCACCGCCGCCGGACGGCGCCCCGGGCGGGCGAAGGCGAGGGCGGCGGCGGCGATGAGGACCAGCGGGGCGAGGGTGGCGAGGGACATGGCGGTCTCCGAGGCGCGGATGGCCGAGGCCAGAACCAGGACTGCACAGGCTGATACCCCTGGTCTTCCTTCGATAAAATTACATATTCTTGCTCAAACTATTCTATGAAATAGAACGATGAACGTGAACCTGCACCATCTGCGCTTGTTTCGGGCGATTGCGCACGAGGGCACGCTGACCGGCGCGGCGCGGCAGCTCAACCTGTCGCAATCGGCGCTTTCGGCGCAGCTCAAGGCCCTCGAGGCGACGCTCGGCCATGCGCTCTTCGAGCGGCGCGGCCGTGGCCTCGTCCTGACCGAGGCAGGGCGCATCGCCCTCGACCATGCCGATGCGATCTTCCGCACCGCAGCCGATCTCACCGCCACGCTCGGCGGGCTCGGCCATCCGCGCCGGGCGCTCAGGGTCGGGGCGCTCGCCACCCTGTCGCGCAACTTCCAGGTGCAGTTCCTGCGGCCGGTCCTGGGGCTCGCCGATGTCGAGGTGGTGCTGCGCTCGGGCTCGCAGGCGGAGCTGCTGCGCGGGCTCGAGGCCATGGCCCTGGACGTGATGCTGAGCAATCTCGCGCCGCCGCGCGACGCCGCCAGCCGCTATCGGGTCCATCGCCTGGCCGAGCAGCCCGTCGGCCTGATCGGCACGCCGGCCCGGCTCGCCGAGTGCCTGCCGCTCGCCGCTCTGCTGGCGCGCCAGCCGCTGCTGCTGCCGACCCCCGAGACGGCGATCCGCGGTGCCTTCGACGCGCTGTGCGACCGGCTCGGCGTCAGCCCGGGCATCGCCGCCGAGGTCGACGACATGGCGATGCTCCGCCTGCTCGCCCGCGAGGATGCCGGGCTCGCCGTCATTCCGCCGATCGTCGTCCAGGACGAGCTCGCCGCCGGTCGCCTCGTCGAGGCCTGGCCTTTGGCCGGCATCGTCGAGACCTTCCTCGCCGTCACCCTCGACCGCCGCTTCCCCAACCCCCTGCTGGCCGAGCTGCTCGGCCGCGACCCGGCGGCACGGTCAAGCTGACGGCTCGCGGGCCGCCGGCGGAGCCAGCGCATCGGCAAGCGCCCAGGGCTTCGGCATCGACCGCGCAACGGCATGTCGCGCCAACCGCTCCTCCAATAATCCGCCGCCTCGAAGACGGCCTCTCACAGCGCGGCCGGTCCAGGCCGCCTCACAGCGTCCGACGATCGGCCCCGCACCCCACCGGTTTTTGGGATGATGGTGGTTAGCGGCACGGTGCACGATCTGGCGGGAACGGGCAAAAAAGGACGTATCTTTCATAGCAAAATTTCCGAATTTGATAAGTCGGGTTAGCCGCCCGGCGCTCTTCGGAGCGTGGGCCATGGCACGAGGGGTTGGAGAGAAAAAAGAGCGTGAGTCGCTTAGCACGCGTTGCAAAGTTATGTTTGAGCCGTTAGCCTCCATTCCCGGTTTTGTGGAATCCGCACGCAGCGACGGAATTGTCATCTCAAACAGGCGACACGATTCATGTGGCCTTCCCAACGACAGATTGCTGTAGCAGGTTTGTTTGTGGCTATCGTCGCGGCGGTTGCGACTTGGCTCTCCTACTGGCAAGCAAGGGATGAAGTTCGATCTCCGCAACAAGACGAGCGCCCTGCGGTAGCAGAAAAGGGCGGCGTAGTTGTAGGGAGAACGGGAGACAATCCCACCATCATTACCAATAATGTCAATATAAATGGCGCCAACGAATGATCGGGCAGCGCATTTGGGATATCACCACGGCTTTTGTGGTGGCCGTGGTGACATCCGCGAGCCTGACTTCAGGGTGGGCGCAACAGGAAGGTCGAGAAGGCGGAGTCGCCGTTGGTGAGATGGGCGATCAGGCGACCATCACGACCTTTAATGTTACGATCGACGGTAGCAAGTCTTCACTGGACAATGATCTCCAACGGGAATTGTTAGGCGAGCTTCAGCAACTTATTTCCAGTCTTCTTGATTCGGGCCAGCTTGACGCAAGCCAATCAGGTTCGCAGCGACTCGCCGAAGGTATCACCGAGATCGCAAAGACTGCTCCATTCAGCAACTATGTTTTGCAGGGAGATCAATTCACTCTGGATAAGACGACTGGCTATTTTATTGAAAAGACAGCTAATCTTATCGCCTATCATGGATATAGTGGCGGCTTCTACAGTTTTTACTTAGATGGGGAAAAGGAAACGATTCGTCCGGGAATGTTTCTTTTGCTGAATGGCGAGGAGCAGCAATGTCGATTGCTTCTCAATGGCGGAGAAGATTTTATCAACGAGGTGGACATGACACTGCTTTGCCCATGACAAGCGGAGACCATTGAAGTCAGTTAGGCGACAGTATCCGATAGAAACTTTTAGGGGGTTTTAGGTGCAAATTTTACAATAATAAACCAAGGGCCGTATATTCATCATGTTCGTGAGCGGCTTCTTCGAGGTCAGGGGGCCTTCCTTGGTGATTGTCCTAAGCTCGCTCCCCCAACCTCTCGACCCGGCGGATGGCGGCGATGTCGTCGGCCTTGCGCCTGCGGGCCGCGGCGAGGTCGAAGGTGGCCTGCAGTCGCATCCACATTTCGGCGCTGCCGCCGAAGGCTTTGGCGAGGCGCAGGGCCATTTCGGGGGAGATGCCGCCGCGTTCGTTGACGAGGCGGTCGAGGGTCTGGCGGGTGACGCCGAGGGGTTCGGCGGCTTCGCCGATGGTGAGGCCGAGGGCTTCGATGCAGTCCTGGCGGACGATGCGGCCGGGGTGGGGCGGGGTGTGCATCGGGGCTTCGACGGGCAGGATGCGGTTGGACATGGTTGATCTTCCAGGTGCTCGTCGATCAGCTCGTTGTCTCGATGAGCTCGATGTCCTTTTTGAGAAGCTCGTTGACGAGTTGGTCGACGTCGATGCCGCGTGCTGTCGCTCGCGCCGTCAGGTAGGCTTCGACCGCGGGGTCGAGGTAGACGGGGAGCTTCAGTGTGGTGCCGGGCTTGAAGAACTTGCCGCGGGTACCCTTGGAGAAGTCGATCTCAGCGGGCATGTCGTCGGCTTCTGGTCTCGGTGTGGTTGTCATTCTGCTCGTCTTTTCCGTCATTCGTTTAGGTCGGCTCACTCTCGTACTTCCGGCGCTCGTGGCGGGTTGGTTCGCGGGCGGAGATGATTCGCACGGTGGCCGAGTCCGGGCCTGTCGACGTGTAGGTGTGCGACACGGCCAGAAGCTTGCCTTCTCTCGATATACCCAGCGTCAACCAACGTTCCTCGCGCGCGCCATGCTCGGTGTCGAGCACCGTCAGTGCCAATGGATCGAGCAGCACGGTAGCGGCCTGCGCGAAGGTCACCCCGTGCTTGGCGACGTTCGATGTGGCATTGGCCGGATCCCAGGCAAACTCGATCTGCGGCACGTCGAGACCCTACCATCTTCCGCCGAAAAAGTCATGGTGGGTGCAGGGAGGCGAGCCTCCCTGCGTTCTTCCCCAGCGGCCGTCAGGCTGCTTCCTCGCGTGCTTGTGCTGCCAGTGTCTCCGCCAGCTTTGGGGGCACTT
>CAZNWE010000029.1:0-46256 GCA_964576715.1 uncultured Geminicoccaceae bacterium
CGCACCTGAATGGCCGCGCCAGATGGGGCGCTCCCGCGACCCAGCGAGAATGGGCGCAGCGCATCCGACAGCGATGCCGCTTCTGCACTTCCCGCAGCAGCGCCCATCGGCAGGCGCAGACAAACGAGGGTTTCGGTGATGGCCGTCGACAAGGTCGACTTTTTCATCGTTGGCGCGCCCAAATGCGGCACGACATCGCTCGTCGCATACCTGAGCGAGCACCCGTCGATCTGCTTTTCCCGGCGCAAGGAGCCCCTGTACTTCGCCACCGACCTCGACCACGCCAAGCGGGCCCGCAACTTCGCCGACTACATGGCGCTATTCGAACGGGCCCGTGAAGACCAAATAACCGGAGAGGCATCGGTCTGGTATCTGTATTCTCGCACCGCGGTCAAAAACATCCTGGCGCATAATCCGAATGCAAAAATCATCATCATGCTCCGCAATCCAGCCGACGCGGCTTATTCTTTGCACGGCCAATTCCTCCGCAGCGGCAATGAAAATGTCATTGAGTTCGAGAAGGCTTGGTTATTACAAGACGAACGCAAACAAGGCCGACATATTCCAAGAAGGGCGCATTTTCCGCAAGGCTTACAATATGCCGACGTATTCATGCTGTTCAATCAAATCGAGCGGGTAAATGCCTTGGTCGACCAAAAAAATATTTTTGTTATTGTGTTTGACGAGTTTAAAAATGATCCGATGACCGCTCATTTGCAACTGCTGCGATTTTTGGGCCTAGCGGAGCTGCCGTTGCAGAAGTATGAGGCGAGGAACGAAGCCGTCAGCGTCCTGTATCCGCGACTGACGCAGTTCGTCGATCACCCACCCATCAATATTTGGAAGCTGCCGAAGCTCGTCCCCTTCAGGAATCTACGCGAGCGCTTGCAAGCTCACGTAACCGCAGCGCACAAAGCCGCCGTACGGGCAACCTATGGCCGGGCACGACGACCATCGATCGACCATGAGATGAAGAGATATCTGCAATCGTATTTTGCGAGTGATGTACACGCGTTGGGAAAACTCCTGGGCAGAGATCTTTCAATGTGGACTGATGTTTAGAAGAAGAATCGAAATCCAAGGATGGTGCGTCCATGAACAGCACCGAGCAGGGCGTGCGAGGCGCCGGCTCGCTCGGCATCGCACCGCGGTCGAGCGGCGACCGTCGTACCTGACGCAGTGATCGTGCCGCCGGCAGCCGTCATTCGACGATGCCAAAGCCTAGCGTGTCCTTTCCGAGCTTGAAAACGTCATAGCCTAGCCCGACCAGGTAGGACGAGAGAGCGGCCGTGCGCTGTTCGGAAAGGTTCTTGTTCTCGAAGAACAGAAGGCGCGGTCTGGTCTGCTCGAGATCGCAGCAGTAGATGACGGTATCGTCCTCGCCTTCGGCGTCGACCTGCAGGACGTCGATCGCCACGGGCAACTGGTTGGCTGAAAGAAGCTGGCCGAGGCGGCAGCCCGGGACGTCGAATTCCTCGATGGCATCGTCCAGATCGGCCGTCGACGTCAGGTGCTTGCGTGCCCACGCCAGCACATTCTCGCGCTGCAGCGAGGTGACGCCGGTGGCCGAGCGATAGGTCGGCCACGCCCGCTTGCTCCCGGATGCCGCCCGCTCCCAGAACTGCTCCTTGACGCGGTACATCCGCAAGGTCGGCTGGTCGCCGATCGCGACATTGAAAACATGCGCCTTCTCCACGAACGCGTAGTTTTCCTTGATCGTCTCGATCAGGAAGGACTGTGGCTCGACCAGGATCATCTCGACCCGCTGGCGCAGCGGCCCGTCGACCAAAGGGAAAATCGGATCATTGATCTTGCCGTCATTGGCGCCGATGACGGCGATGGTCAGCTTTGGCTTGACACTCGCCAGCGCCAGCACGGCGGCATTGTAGGGGGTGATCTCGCTGTCGCGGCTCTTCGCGGGCTTGCCGGGCTCGCGGATGCCGAGCTTCCTGACCAGCTTCTTGATCTTTCGATCGAACATGCTCACCCCCAATGGACTGCGACGTTCAGCCAGCGATCCAAGAGGCCAGCATCGGCAGGGTCGGCGATGCCTTGCGGCAATGATCCGCGTAGCGGTGGAACCTCATCGAGCGGCTCGTCGAGCGGCGGCAAGCCGCCGGTCCGCCCGCGTCGCGCGCGCGGCGAGTCGCCATGCCCGCCGACGCTGGCCGGGCCCGCCATCGCTGCTCGCGCATCAGACGTCGGCCTCGATGTTGATGGTCAGCGTCTTGCGCATGGCGTTCGGGTCCGTGCCGGTCATCGGCCGGACCGAATGCCAGGAATTGAAGGTCTTGATGAAGATCACCCCCTGGTTCGGCGTGAACGCGAAGGTGTCGAGGACCTCCATCTCGTCGAACTCGGCCTGGCGGTTGAGTTCGTTGTAGGTGAGCTTCGGGTCCTTGGGCTTGTTGACGTCGGTGCCGCCGCCGATGCCAGGGTCCCATTCGCCCTCGGCCACCATGGAGACCACCATGGTGATGATCTTGCCCGGCGAATCGGTGTGCGGGATGACGTAGCCGCCGGCCGCCGGCAGCATCGAGTACTCGAAGCGGGCGGAGAGGGACGGGCGGCCGGCATCGAGCGTGCCGCGGGAAAGGTTGCGAACCAGCTTCCACCAGCGCTTGGCCGGGGTCGGCAGCTTCTTGTAGCCGAGGTCGATGTGCCGTTCGGCCAGCTCGTCCACCACGTCCTTGATGAACGTCTTGCTCTTCACGAAGCTGTGGAAGTCGCGCCAGACCGGCTTCGCCTGGATGAAATCGTGATAACCCTTGGGGTTGCTCTTCTCCGACAGCGAATACTTGTGGCCGACCTTGGCGAGGTATTCGAAGAGCTCGCGATCGGGATAGGCGGCCACCATCTCGTCGTAGACGGCGGCATCCACCAGCGGTTTGGCGAGGCCGATCGGGAAGGGGTCGTAGCGGAGGGCGAGATTGGCATAAGAGAACATCGGGGTCCGTCTCGAGCGTTGGGCGGCCGGTCGGGCCGCTGGCGAAGGTGTCGTCGGATGGCGGCCTGGTGATCAGCCCGGGGATGCGACCGCGGCCAGCCGCTTCTCGACCGCGGCCGCGCTGCCGGGTGCCGGCTCGAGCAGCGGCAGCCCGGCGCGCTCGTGCACGGTTGGCTCGGTGGTCATCAGCCGCGAATAGCGGGCGGCCAGGCGGCTGAGGATGCCGACATCCGTCTCGGTATGCTTGCTCACGGTCGAGCCCAGCTTGTCGATCAGCGGATTGTGGGCATAGGCGTGGGTGATCTCGAAGCTGAAGCCGCTCATGATCAGCCGGTCGAAGCGTGGATCGGCGAGGCCCAGGGCCACCGCCATCACCCCGGTCGACGGCTGCTTCTTGGCGATCAGCGCCGCCACCGCCGGATCGCCGCCGCAAAGCCCGATGACCAGGTCGTGATAGCGGTCGCGATGCCACGCCTCGACGGTCTCGAAGCGGTAGCCGAGCGCGCCGAGGCGGCGCTTGAAGTACCAGGGCTTGATGTTGTAGCGCTTGACCTCGCGGACCAGGCGCTTCAGCAGATGACCCGCCGATTCGGGCCGCGGGTAGAGGTAGAGGGTCGTCGTGCCGAGCCCGCGCAACGCCTCGAGCGCCAAGTCGTTGGCGGCCTTGTGGCCGGAGGTCAAGACCGTCGACATGACCGTGAAGACCGGCTCCGGCAGACCGTGCTGCACGGCCGAGCGGCCAGAGGCGTTGGCGCAGGCGACGGCATCGATCATGCCCGGCGGCGGCAAGGCGGGTTCGGGCTTCGAGCCCAGGATCAAGAGTGTCGACATCGTTCGACCGTTGGCAGGACGGCCCGAAGGTTGGGCCAAAAGTGCCCCCTAGGTAGCATCAGCCGGGCGGCGCGCAAGCGAGCCCGCAAAGCCGCGCGGCGATCGGTTGCGCAGCGTGCGCGGGGCGACACAGCGCGGCAACGAAACGCTCGGGGCCGCGGGCGGCTGCGGTCGCCGACCAGCGACGACCGGCATGCGGCTCGACCAGGGTCGAGGAGCGAGCCGAAGCCGCCCGCCGCTCAATAGTCCATGCGCCACTCGACGCCGACGCCGCTGCGCGACTGGCTGTCGACCGCGCCACGTACGGTGATATTGCGCAGCACCTCGATCTCGACCCGGGCGCGTGTGGTCCCGGTCGACATGCCCTGGTCGACGGCGACGAACACGTTGTCGGCGACGTACTGGCCGGCCGTCGCCGTGGTCTCGGCTTCCTCGTCGCCGAACTCGGCGTTGCCGAGATCGATCACGTCGAGACCGGTGATGTCGCGCAGCGCCCCCATGGCATCGACCCCGCCGCCCTCCAGGGTGGAGATCGCATTGGCCAGGCGAAGCCCCTGGACCGGGGTCAGCCCCGACGTGTCACGGTCGAAGAGGAGCTGCGAGAGCACCTCGTCCTGCGGCAGCTCGGGCTCGCTCGCCAGCTCGAACACCAGATCGTCGACGGGACCCGTCACCCGCACGATCCCGGTCATCGTTCGGGTGGTGGCCGCGGCCTCCAGATCGACCGTGGGATCGGGGGGCGTGGCACCAGTGAAGGTCACACTGCCGTTGCGGATTTCGAAGCGACGATCGAGGAAATCGAGAAAACCGCGACGGTAATCGATCGAGCCCTCGATCGCCGGCTCGCGGGTCGAGCCCGTGATCTGGAGGTTGCCGCCCCATTCGCTGTCGAGGCCGCGGCCGCGCACGAAAATGCGGGACGGCATTGCGACCGCGAGATCGAGCCGCATGACATAGCGCTCGACGATCCCGGGCGGTGGCGGCGGCGGCGGTGGTGGCGCGCCGCGAACCTCGACATCGAGCTTGGGCGGCTGGACGGCGCCGCCCGACGGGATGCGCAGATCCGCCCGCGGCACGGTGATCGTGCCGCTCGTCTTGCCGCCCAGGGCCGAGCCCTCCATCAGGATGTCGACGGTCATCGCTGCCCGGCCGAGATCGTTGTCGAGCACCCGCAGCTCGCGGGTGGCGAGCTCGAAGCGATAGGGAAAGGCCGCGTCCGGGTCGATCGCCACGCCACCCGAAAGGTCCAGCCGGCCCCCGGCCCGGTCGCGCGCCCTGAACCGCTCGATCGCCAGTCGCTCGCCGTCACCGACGAGCCTGACCGCCAGATCGGTCAGGATGATGCCGCTGAGCGCATCGGCGAACCGGCCGTCGGTGATCTCGAGCGCCCCACTCGCCACCGGGTTCGCGACGGTACCGCTGAGCCTAAGGTCGAGATCGAGGGCACCCTCGATCTCCTGGCCATCGAGTGCGGCGAACGCCACCAGGGGCGCCAGCCTGCTCTGCCCGGCCAGCCGGCCGTCGAGCGGTGCACTTTCGGCCAGATCGATGGCGAAAGGCTGCAGCGACAGACGCATCGGCACGGCGAAATCGGCCGTGAGCGGCCCGTCACCGAGCCCTTCGATGCGGGTCGCGGTGACGAGACCGGCAGCGTCCAGTTGGAGCTCGACGCTGACGTCGGCGGGCCGACCGGTGCTTTGCTCGGGATCGGCGCCTTGGTCGGGATCGGCGAGCTGCAGCCCGGCGATCGCCAGGTCGCCCTCGATCACCGGGGCCGCGAGCGGGCCGGTGAGATCGAGCCTCCCCTCGAGGTCGCCGGCAAGCTCCGGGCCGCCGAACTCGGCCAGCATGGCCATCGGAAAGGCGTCGATGACGAGCCCGGCGCGGGCCCGGTCGCGCGGCTGGTCGAGGTTCAGATTGCCCTGGATGCGGGCGTCGCCGATCTTGAGATCGAGCTGGTCGATGTCGAGCACGCCGGCGTCCAGGCGCATCGTGGCCGGACTGAGGAGGCTGATGCGCTGCGCCTGGAACACCCCGTCGAGCTCGTCGAGAAAGACCGCCTGGGCCTCGCCCAAGACGTCCGCCCGGGCCCGGGCGCGCAGGTTGAAGGGCCCCTCCATCTCGCCCTCGGCGTCGGCCGTAAGATTGAACAGATCGCGGTCGCCGGTGACCCGCACGGTCGCCTGGTCGAGGGTCACCCCGCCCGGCTCCGGCTGGGTGAAGCCGCCAGCGGTGATCGCCGCATCGACCACGAGGCGGTCCATCACATCCTCGACCGCAGCCTCGACCCGCGCCCGGCGGAGTGCGCCGAAAGCGCCGGCGACATCGTCGGCGCCGAGCTGCAGTGACACGTCCTGCCGGCCAGTGCTGCCGTCGAGGCGCGCGTCGAGGTCGATCGAGCCGCGAAGCGCCTCGCCGATCCAGGGCTCGAGCGCGGCCAGATCGCCGATCCGCCCGGCCAGGCTCCCGGTGGCGAGCAGCTGGTCGAGGTCGATCTCGGCGCCACCCGCGATGGCGGTGGCAGGGCCGCTCAGCCGCAGGTTCGACAGGCTGAGGGTCGGCTGATCGAGCGCGAAATCGCTCTGCAGCTGAACGGTGTCGCCAGCCTGCTCGACGCCCAGCACGAGGTTGCCACCGTAGCGCCCGGCGGTTTGGCCCGCCGCGGCGGTGAGGGCCACCCGATCGAAGCGGCGCTCGGCGATGCGGAGATCGTCGACGCGCAGCGTGGCATCGAGCCCGGGCTCCCGGAGCGAGCCGCCGAGCTCGACCGAGCTCTGGACCTCGCCAGCGATCGGTCGCCCGACCACGCCCTCGAGGGTCGCGAGGTCGAACGGGCCGAGTTCGAGCTGCCCGCTCAGGCCTTGCGCCTCGTCGAGCCCGAGTCCGAGATCGCCGGTCAGGTCGACGGCGGCCGTCGCCAGCTCGAGCCCCTCGACCTCGAGACGCTCGGCCGGGCGCAGCACCGCGCGGCCGGTGAGCTGCGGGGTCGGCCCGACCAGCGCATCCAGATCTTGCGGCAGACCGCCCAGATCTTCACCGCGCAGCGCGAGATCGACAGTGATCCGCTCGAGCTCGGCTGCAAGGTCGATATCGGCGACCAGATCGACGGCCCCGCTCGTCGCTGCCAGGCCCGACGCCTGGTCCGGCGCCAGGTCGGGCCCGAGCGCGGTGATCAGCGCTTCGAGCGACGGAACCCGGCCGGTCAGCTGGGCGGTCCCGGCGAGCTCGGGCATCGTGACCGCGGCCGTGCCGTCGAGGGCGACATGCTCGCCCGTGACGGCCAGCCGGTCGACCCGCGCCTCGCCGGCCATCGGCACCACCGCCGCGAGATCGAGCGTCAGGCCGTTCTCCGGCCGCAAGGGCTGTCCGTCCTGGGTCAGGCCAGCGACGCTGCCACCGCCTTCGATCGCGACCCCGGCGAACGGCTGGTCGAGCGGGCCGAGCAGCTCGCCGGTGAAGGTCAGTGCAGCGTCCGCCATCCCGAGCGCGGCGGCGCTGATCGCCTCGGCGTCGAGGGCGAGCGTGAAGCCGGGCTCGTTGAAGCTGCCGCCGGCCTCGAGGGTGAGCGCGACCCGGCCGCCGAGATCGAGGCCGGCGAGCCCGCTCGCCTTGGCCAGATCGGCAGCGACGACCTGAATCTGCCCGTCCAGCCGGTCGTCCTCCAGCCGCGCCTCGAACTCGCCCGTGGCCGTCACCAGACCACTCTGCAAGCTCAGCCGGTCGAGCGCGAAGTGCCCGGGGGCACGCTGCCCGCCATTGACCGCCAGCGCCAGTCGCGGGCCGAGCAGGGCCGCGATGTCGGCGGGCAGAGCGCCTTCGACCGGCGTGACGTCGAGGTTGAGATCGATCGACGGATTGTCGCCGTAGGCGAGGTCCAAGTCGGCAGCGGCGGTCACCAGACCGTCGATCGCCAACCGCAGATCGGCCTGCCAGTCGTCGAGCGGGCCGTCGCCGGTGAGGCTGAGCGTCAGATCGCCGGCCTCGTCGATGCCGGTCAGGGCCGCCATCAGGCCGCCGCTCTCGCTGCCCTGCAGATCGACACCGATCCGTTGCGCCTCGAGATCGAGCACCGCCCCGAGCCCGAGCGATGCCGTCGGTTCGTCGATGCGTGAGAGATCGAGGCGGGCTTCGGCCCGCCGCCCTGCCGGGCCGGTCGTGGCACTGCCCTCGAGATCGAAGACGGCGGCTTCGCCGAGCAGCGGCTCGCCGAGTTCGATGCGGTCGAGGTGCAGCCGCTCGACGACGACGCGCGGCAGGCTGTCGGGCAAGCGCGGCGGCTGCGGCAGGCTGAACGGTTCGTCGCTCGGCCCGGGCTCCGGGTCTTCCGGCAGGTCGGGGGCGCGATGTACGGCGACGCGGACAGCACCGGCCTGCTCGACATAAACCTCCCCCGCGAGCAGGCGGGACGGGCTGACCTTGACCCGAGCCTCGTCGACCTCGAGCCAGGTGCCGCTCTCATCGGCGAGACTGAACCGGCCGAGCCGCACGTCGAACGGCAGAAAGCCGCCGAGGTCCTCGACCTCAGCCGTCCGGGTCTCGGTCGTCAGGCTGCTCGCGACGAGGCCCGACAGCTGGTCCTTGCCGAGCCGCGTCTGGGCCAGCGCGAGGGCAGCGCCGAAGAGCAGGATGGTGACGACCAAGAAGCCGGCGAGCGTGATAAGGAGCTTGCGCAGCATGAGCGGGCCTTCGTCGGGTTGACGCGTGACGCATCATGTGGGGACGCCGGCGGCAAAGGCGACCCCGACCGGCATAGCAGTCGGCTAGAATGCCTGGCCGATCGAGATGTAGAGCTGCCACGCGTCGTCGACGTCGTCGCGGCGGTCGACTGGGATACCGACATCGAGGCGGATCGGGCCGACCGGGGTCAGGTAGCGGACCCCGAGCCCGGTGCCGAACTGCCAGGCCTCGTTGAACTCCGGCACCTGGCTCTCGTATGCCGTGCCGCCGTCGAGGAAAAGCACCGCCTCGACATTACCGACGATCTGGTAGCGCACCTCGGCATTGGCCTCCAGCAGCGACCGCCCGCCGGTTGGGTCGTTGTCGCCGTCGAGCGGGCCGGCCGACTGGAACGGGATGCCGCGGATCGAGCCGCCACCGCCGGCGTAGAACCGCTCGTCCGCCGGGATGTCGTCGATCTCGGCGCCGACGATCGCCCCGGCCGCGGCGCGAAACGCCAAGACCAGCCGCGGGTCGTTGTGGATGCGGAAATAGCGGGTAGCGATCAGCCGATTCTTGACGAAGTTGGTGCCGGGATTGAGCAAGTCCCAGGTCGGTGCCGTCTCGACGCTGATGCGAAAGCCTTTGCTCGGATCGAGCAGGTCGTCGCTGGCATCGTACCGCAGGCCGACCGGTACCGAGAACAGGCCGAACAGCTCATCGTCCTCGTCACTACCCTCGACCTTGGCGAGGCGGTAGGCAACGCCAGCGTTGCCGGTCAACTTGCGGCTGAAGCGCCGCTCGACCCCGAGATTGGCGCGGATCGAGGTGCTTTCGAAGGCGTCCGTATCTTCCTGTCGCAGGCTGCCGCCGCCCACCAGATCGAGATCCGGGATGAAGATATCGGGTTTTCTGATCTGCCCTTCGACCCGCTGCCGGCTCTCGCCCACCTCCGCCTCGAAGCGCAGCCGCTCGCCGGCACCGAAGATGTTGCGGTGCTCCCAGAAGGTCTGCACCAGGGGCCCCTCGTCGCTGACGAAGCCGACGCCGGCGCCGACCGTCCGGGGCAGCCGCTCGGTCACCTCGAACGTCACCGGCCAGTTTCCGGCGGCGTCCGGCTCCGGCCCTTCGAAAACGCGAACGGTGGCGAACAGGTTGGTGTCGACGAGCCGGCGCCGGGCCCGCTCCACAGCGCGAATGTTGTAGCGAGCACCGGGCTCGATCAACAGGCGCTGCAGGAGGAAATCGGTGTCGACGTCGCGCTGGCCGACGACTTCGGGTGCGGCGAACGCGAACCGTGGGCCCGGGCGGATGGCGAGTTCGACATCCATCCGCCGGGTCTCCCGGTCGATGATGGCCCGGCGCTCGCCGAGCGCCGCCATGGCATGACCGCGAATCCGGGCATGGCGCAGCAGCTTGTCCTCGGCCTCGAGCACGCGCTCGGCCAGCGCTGGCTCGCCCTCCTTGATGCCGAGCTCGGCGAGCCGCGGCGGGTCGTAGCGCACCGGCTCGCCCTCGACCCTGATCGAGCGTTGCCCGAACCGGTAGACCTCGCCCGGGTCGACGACGAACACGATCCGGGTCGCGGCCGTGCCGAGAAACTCGTCCAGGATGCCGGAGCGCCCGTTCTCCCGTTGCCGGTCCCCGGCCGTCTCGTTTTGATCGATGCGGAAGGTGACCGTGCCATCGTAGAAGCCGCGGGCCTGCAGCGCGGTGACCAGCCGGGATATGTCATTGCGGGCACGATTGCGCAGGATGAGCAGGTTCGGCGGCGGGCGATCGGTGCTCTGCGCGGCATTCGAGGTGCTGCGCAGGAACGCCTCGAGCCCGGGATCCTCAGCTGCGTCGAACCCTTCGAACTGCACGGCGTAGGGCACGCGCGGCCCGCTTTCGCTTTCGTCCTCGGCGAGCAGGGACGAGCCGTTGACGCCGCAGCCGCAAAGCCAGAGCCCGAGGATCAGGCAGGTGCCCCTGGCCTTTCGGCATGCGTCGCCAATGCCGGCGAACCGATCGAGCAGGTCGCGCGCCGGCATCAGTCGCCGCCGACCCGCCCTCGATTGGCCGCAACCGCTGTCAAGGGTAGGCTCGCCGCCGGTATCGCAGGCTCGGGTGCCGCATCATCCGTCGCCAGGCGGAGCTCGCGGCTCGCAGCCTCGATCTGCAGCGGCGGTGCGCTGCCGTCCTTGTTGCGGCCGAAATAGAGCGTCTGGTGCGGATAGGGGATCTCGATGCCGAGCTCGTCGAAACGCAGCTTGATGCGGCGCAGCAGCTCGCGGCGGACGCCCCATTGCTCGCCCGGTCGAGTCTTCGAGCGCATCCGGATGGCTACCGCCGAGTTGCCGAAATTGTCGACACCGGCGACATCGATCGGCTCGAGGATCAAGCGGCGCCACGGCCATTCCTTGCGCAGCCGGTCGTCGAGCTCGCGGATCACCCGGACCACCTCGTCAGTGTTCTCCTTGTAGGCGATCTCGATGTCGAACAGGGCGTAGGAATAGTCCTTGGTCATGTTGGTGACGACGTCGATCGAGCCGTAGGGAACGGTGTGGACGTTGCCGTCGTAGCCGCGCAAGGTGATCGTGCGCATCGACATGCTCTCCACCACCCCGCTGCGGCCGGTGATTTCGACGACATCGCCGACCCGGAGGGTGTCGCCGAGCAGAATGAACAGCCCGGTGATCAGGTCTTTGACCAGGGCCTGGCTGCCGAAGCCGACGGCGAGGCCGACAACGCCCGCACCGGCCAGGAGCGGCGCGGTCTCGACCCCGAGCGTGCTGAGTGACAGGAAGAGGCCGGTCAGGCCGAAGATGAAGTAGAGAACGTTGGCGAAAATGGTGGCCAGCGTGCGCACCCGATTGCTGTGCAGCGGCTTGCCCTGCTCGTTCGTCGCGTCGACGATGCGGTGGGCGACGATCCCGGTGACCTCGATCGCCACCGCGGCGATGCCGACCACCAGAACGAGGCGTGCCACGAGCCCGACGAACGCGAGGCCGCTCGCCGATTTCAGCCATTCGAGAATGCCTGTGTTCCAGGCCGTGGCAATAGCGATGAAGGCGAGGAGGAGCACGGCGCCACGCAGGACGAGGAGCAGCGGCGTGACATAGCGATTGGCGCGCTCCTGGAGTTCCGGCGAAAGCTCCTGCCCCTCGACGGCGCGCGGCACGCCGTGTGCCGCCAGCCGGTCGATGCCGAGGCTCGCGAAGCGGGCGATCGCCAGGATGGCGAGGGTGGCGATCGTCGCCCGGCTGAGAAAGCCGATACCGCCCGGCACTTTCAGTGCCCAGACGAGATAGTGCAGCATGATCAAGAGGATGGCAATGTATTGCCAGGTCCGCGCGAGAAAGCGGCTCGGCACGAATCGGGCCAGCGCCGACCGGCTTTCGTCGCTCCAGAGGCGTATCGCCTCGGCAACCGTCTCGGTCAGCCGCAAGACCAGGATAATGGCGAGGCCGGCGACGACGATGTACAGGCCGTGCAGCACGAACTGGAACAGCGAATTGGGTAGGCCGAGCTGTCCCATCGCGATCAAGAGACCGGTGCCGATGAAGCTCAGGCGGCCGATCCGGATCAGGCCGGTCCGGGCGACCTCGGCCGTCTGCTCGCCGACCGGCCACAGGCGGATCGCCGGCTGCGCGTCGCCGAACAGCAGGCGGACCACCGCCCGCCACAGCATCGCCGCGAACAGAAAGGCGACCAGCACCAACGAGGCGTTGGTCACCGGCTCCAGCTCGAACCGATAGCGGGCGGCGACGAGGCTGGCGAGCGAGATCACGCCCAGTGTCAGCACGGCAAAGACGATGGCGGCCGCGATCTCGACCGCCGAGCGGCGCAGGCAGCTGCGGCGCGGCTGCCGGGAATCGAGGCGCGGGCGAAGCCGCAGGACCAGCCAGCGGGCGACCAGACCGGTGGAGATGATCAGCAGGACGGCGCTGGTGACGCTGACCCAGACGGTTCGCTGCTCGCGGTCGCCGACCTGAGCGGCTACCCAGTTCGCCAGGACCGGCAATTGGTCGAGCGAATGCGCAACATCGCCGAGGATCGCGAAGAGGCCGTCCGTGCGCCGCTGAAACTCGGTCGAGAGTTCATCGATCACATCGGCGGCGACCTGGTCCGGCTTGGCGGCCGCCGTCGCGCCGTCGGCCGGCTGAGCGGCCGTTGCCTGCGCTGCCCGCAGCCGGTCAAGCAGGGCGGCACGGGCCTCCGGATCCTCGATCGCCGTGATCAGCGCATCGAGCTCCCGCGACGCCGACGGCGGCTTCTCGGCTGCCGCTTCGGCCGCCGGGTCGGTCGCCAGCGGCGTCGGCTGCAGGGCGACCTGCGCCTCGGCGAGCGGCAGCGCGGCGAGCGTGAACAGGAGCCCGATCACCAAGCTCAGCAGGAGCGGCAGGCACGGCAATGCCGATGGATGGGGGGCTTCGGGACGGATGATCGTGCTTCCCAGCGGCGGCGATCGGGGCAGGCCGGCCGGCCGGGTCGCCGCCGATCGTCCGGATGGGCACGAGCCGGCATTCGGTCAGTCGGTTCAACCGGCGTGACAGGGTAGAAGGTCAGGCGGATTTCGCAAGATCGCCGCGCAGCCGCCCGAGCGTCTGCTCGAACCGCCAGGCCGAGGCGACGATGCTCTCGAGATCGTCCCGGCGTGGCTGCCAGCCGAGCCGCTCGCGGATGCGCCGATTGTCGGCGACCAGGATCGCCGGATCGCCCGGCCGGCGCTCGCCCTCGCGGATCGGCAGCGTGGTGCCGGTCACCCGCTCGACCGCATCGAGTACCTCGCGCACGCTGTAGCCCCGGCCGTAGCCGCAATTGGCAATCAGCGAATCGCCTCCCACGGCCAGTTGGTCGAGGGCCTGGACATGCGCGGCAGCGAGATCGTCGACATGGACGTAGTCGCGGATGCAGGTGCCGTCGGGCGTCGGATAGTCGACGCCGTTGACCTGCAGCTCGGGCCGCAGCCCGGCGGCCGTCTCCAGCGCCACTTTGATCAGATGGCTGTTGTGCGGGGTCGCCTCGCCGATCCTGGCGCCGGCATCGGCGCCGGCGACGTTGAAGTAGCGCAGGATCGCAAAGCTCAGCCCGCTCGCCGCCGCGATGTCCTGCAGGGCGCGCTCGGCCATCAGCTTCGAGGCACCGTAGGGGTTGATCGGTGCGAGGACCTGATCCTCGTCGATCAGCTCGACCGCCGGCTGGCCGTAGACTGCGGCGGTCGAGGAGAACACGATGTGGCGAATGGCGTATTGCGCACAGAGATCGAACAGGCGGAAGGCGTTGGCGGCGTTGTTGAAGTAGTACTTGCCGGGGTTCGCCATCGATTCGCCGACCCAGATGTGCCCGGCACAATGCACCACCGCATCGAAGCTGCACCGCTCGAGCACCCGCTCGAGCCGCGCCCGATCGCCGAGATCGCCCTCGACCAGTTCGGCGTCGAGGACCGCCCAGCGATGCCCCGAATAGAGGTTGTCGTAGACGGTCACCTGATGACCGGCGGCGGCCAGGTCGCGGACGATGTGGCTGCCGATATAGCCGGCACCGCCGGTGACGAGAATACGGCGGCTGTGGCTCGCTTGCGTCATCGATCGTCCTCGGCTGGGCGGGCTGCCGAACGCCGGTCGGCAGCACCCGTCATTCGGGTCGGCGGGGGCGGGAGACACCGAGCGGTCGAGACCCCTGCGATCACCAGGGGCGCGCGTCCGGATTCGCCAGTCATAAGATAACGCCTGCCAACCCCGCCTTTGTCAACGGAACTTGGCCAAGCGCATAGCTGGATACGACCGCTCAGAAAACCTCGGCCGCTGTCCGCAGCGCATCGCCGGTGGCGATGAACCGGCGCCCAACACCTTGCAGGACGAGGCAGGTCAGGGTGCCGTTGTAGCAGGCGCCGGTGTCGATGCCGATCCGGTTGCGACGCACGGCCGGCACCTCCTCGACCGTGTGGCCGTGCACCACGATCTTGCCGAAGTCGCCGGTCCAGCTCAGGAACGGCTCGCGAATCCAGATGACGTCCTGCTCGACCTGCCGGTCCAACGGCACGCCCGGCCGGACGCCGGCATGGACGAACAGGTAGTCGCCCATCGCCACCATGAGCTCCAGCGAATCGAGCAGCGTGCGATGACGCTCGGGCATCTTTGCCGCGAGTGCGGCCTGGGCAACGGTGAGCCGCGTTTCTTCGGGCTCGTCGAAGGCGAGCGGCACGCCGTAGCTCAACAGCGTGGCATCGCCGCCGAAGCGCAGCCAACTCTCGCCGACCGGCTCGCCGGCAAGAAAATCCCGCAACCATTGGTCATGATTGCCGAGCAGCAGCACCCGCTCGAAGCGATCGGGCGGGGCGCCGGTCAGATGCTCGATCACCTGTCGACTGTCGAAGCCGCGATCGACGTAGTCGCCGAGATAGACGAGCAGGTTCTGGCATGCCTCGGGCTGCTCGGCGGCATCCGCGACGATCCGGTCTTCCAGCTCGCGAAGCAGATCGAGACGGCCATGGATGTCGCCGATCGCGTAGACCCGCACCCCGTCGGGCACGCGCGGCGGCCGACCGGCAACGCTCGGTACTTCGTCGCCCGGCGGGCGAGGACGCTGGAACAGACGGTTGAGCAGGACGACCTCAACTTCTAGTAGATGACTGCAGAGCCTTCTCAAAGGCTATATAGGCGGTCGTGGCCAGCGCGCTACACTGCGAACGGATAGCGGCGGCAACGGCGTATGCCTCGCTGTTGGCGCCGTCTGTGAGGTTGTCAGGTTGCGGTAAAGTCGGTACGACCACCGCTGGTTGATAGGCGATCGTCTGCGGTCGGTCGGGCGAGCGACGTCAGCGCCAGCCGTCGAGCCGGGCCGGCGCCGCCGAACGACAGCTCGGGCAGGGCGGATGAGGATGGCCCATCCCGGGTCGGCCAAAGGGCAGACCTGTCCGCACTGGCTGGGCGCACGCATTTCCATGGAGTGATCCGATGACCAAGAAAAGGCTGCTCGGAGGCGTCGTCGCCGCAACGGCCATGCTCGTGCCGACGCTGGGCACGGCGCAGGACAACCCGTACGAGCCACTCGGCATTCGCACCGGCGCCTTCCTCGTCTATCCCACCCTGGACACCGGTATTGCCTACGATGACAACGTCCTCGCCACGAACACGGACGAGGACGACGATTTCATCTTCAACGTGCGACCGGAGGTCCGGGCCGAATCGCAATGGTCGCGGCACGCGCTCGCCGCCACCACGTTCGGTGATTTCGGCTTCTACGAGCAGGAGACCGATAGAAACTACCAGGATTTCGGCGCGGCGCTGACCGGCCGGCTGGACGTCTTGCGCAACAGCCGCACCACCGGCACGGTCGGCATCTCTCGCCTGCACGAAGATGCTGAATCGGCCGACGATCAGGGCCAGCAGGACGTGACCCAGTTCTGGCTGTCGGAGGCCAGGCTGGCACACCGCCACGAGTTCGTGCGCCTGTTCGTTCAACCCTCGACCTTCGCCCGCCGTCTGAATTTCGAGAATGCCGGCAACGTCGACAACGCCGATCGCGATCGCAACGTCTACGGCGTCGGTTTTCGCGCCGGTGTCATCCTCTCGCCGCGGATCAACGTCTTCGGCGAGGTCAACGGCGACGCGGTCCGCTATGACGATGCCGGCAGCGACGACGACAGCCAGGGCGGCAATGCGCGGGGCGGTTTCGAGATCGACGTGACCCGGCTGATCGTCGGTGAGGCGTCGCTCGGCTACGCCTACCGCCAGAACAAGGACTTCAACAACGAGGGCGGCCTTTCCGGCGATCTCGGCATCACCTGGACCCCGACCGAGTTGACCACCGTCAATTTCACCGGCCAGGCCGGGTTCGAGGAAACGACCGTGGTCTTCGAGGGCGATCGCGCCTCCAGCGATCTCAACACCGGGATCGGCGTCCGCGTCGATCACGATCTGCGGCGCAACATCCGCCTCAACGCCAACGCCAGCTACGACCGGAGTGACTTCCAGGGCACCAGCCGCGTCGACAACACCTTCCGCGTCGGCGCCGGTGTCACCTACCTGATCAACCGCAACTTTTCGGTCGATGCCACCTATCGCTTCGACACGCGCGATTCGGATGCCAACAACGAGGAGTTCGATCGCAGCATCATCCGTCTCGGGCTCACGGCCCGGCTTTGAACAGCGGGATCGGCGATGAGTTGGCCAGTCGAGGGCCGCGGCTGGCCCGCGTGGTGCGTCGCTTGCAGCGCCCGGGCTTAGTTTTTATTTAGGATATGCAGGGTAGAACTGTGGGGCTTCGGGTGAGATCGGACGGTCAGGCCGGATCGCTCGGCGCGGGTCGCGACGGACTGGTGGAGAGAAGACGATGATCGGGCTGAGCCGCAAATTCCTCGCCGCAAGTCTCGTTGCCGCGGGCATGAGCCTCGCCGGCTGTGGTGGCGGCACGAGCCCGGGCGATCTCGCCGGTTCGGCGGCCACTGGCGGTGCCGAGGGCGAGGCAACGGCGACCCGCCTCGCTGCCCCGGCCTACACGCTCGACAGCGGCGATCGCCTGCGCGTCGTGGTCTTCCGTCACGAGGATCTGTCCGGCGAGTTTGAGGTGGACGGCACCGGCACGTTCGCGATGCCGCTGATCGGCCAGGTCGAAGCGGCCGGGCTGAGCACCCGCCAACTCGAGGAGCGGATCGCCGAGCGGCTGCGCGACGGCTATCTCGTCGATCCGCAGGTCAGCATCGAGGTGCTGAACTATCGACCCTTCTTCATCCTTGGCGAGGTCAACCAGCCAGGGCAGTACCCCTACGCCTCCGGCATGAGCGTGATCAACGCCGTGGCCCTGGCCGGCGGCTTCACCTTCCGCGCCAAGGAGAACGCGATCTCCGTGCAGCGCGGCGGTTCCGGCGCGCCGCAGGTGGTCGTGACCCCGGATACGCCGATCCTGCCAGGCGACATCGTGCGGGTGCCCGAGCGCTTCTTCTGAGGCCGTGCAGCCGTGGCGGTCGCGGCCGGCGCTCGTCGATCGCCGGACGAAGCGGCGCTTCACCCATCGCTGCGCCACACTGCCCGTTGATTGCTACCACAAGTTGCAGTCTGGGCTGGTCAACCGGTCGAGCCACTCGCTATAGCCGAACGCCGGTTGGCAAGAGCTGAAGGTGGACGGGATGCAGCGATGGCTCGACATGCGCGGCTGGTTCGCATCGTTGGCGATCTACCGGGATCCGCGCGTTGTCGGCGTCCTCTTCCTCGGCTTCTCGAGCGGTCTGCCGATCATGCTGATCGCCTCGACGCTGAGCACCTGGCTGCGCGAGGAGGACGTCACCAGGGCGGCAATCGGCCTGTTCGGCTTCGCCTTCGCCCCCTACACCTTCAAGTTCGCCTGGGCGCCGTTGATGGATCGGCTGCCCCTGCCGCCGTTCACGACCCTGTTCGGCCGTCGGCGCGGCTGGATGCTGGTAAGCCAGATCGGGCTGATCGCCTCGATCTTCGCCCTCGGCCAGACCCAGCCCGGCATCGATCTCTGGTGGACCGCCTGCTTTGCCGTCCTTGTCGCCTTCTTCTCGGCCAGCCAGGACATCGTCATCGATGCCTACCGCGTCGAGATCCTGCCCACGGAGAAGCTCGGTGCCGGTGCCGGCGTCGTGGTCCTCGGCTACCGCATCGCCATGTGGGTGGCGACCGCCGGTGCCCTCTTGATCGCCGAGGCCGCCGGCTGGTCAGCAGCCTATAGCGTGATGGCGCTCCTCGTCCTGATCGGCGTCGGCACCGTGCTTTCCATCGGCGAGCCGGCGCAATCCTCGACGGCGCTGATCGATCAGCAGGTGCTCGAAGAGGACCGCCTGCTGCGCCAGGTGCCGAGCGCGCAGCTCCGCGCCCTGGAGGGCATCGGCGGCCTGCTGCTGGCGATCATCCTGTTCTACGGCGCCTGGCTCCCGGTCTCGACGCTGTTCGGCGGGCTCTCCCCGTTGGCCGGCGACTGGACGGTGGCGCAGGGAATCGTGCTGCTGGGCAATCTCGTCGTCACCGGCCTCGGCATGAAGCTCGCCTGGCAGTTGTACCGGCGCGAGCCCGGCGCCCTCGGCCGCGCCAAGAGCTTCGCGCTGCTCGCCATGGGCTGGCTGGTGCTGAAGACGCTGTGGTACACGATCGGTCCCTGGAGCCCATTCATCCCGACGCTGCACGGGGCGGTGGTCCTCGCCGTGCTCTATGGCGCGAGCAACCTGGTCTTGGCGGCGTTCGGCGCCGCCCGGTTCGGCACCGAGGCCTTCCTCGCGCCGACCTGGCTCACCATCGTCGGCTTCTGGGTCGAATTGCTGGCCCTCATCACGCTCTACGGCTTCACCTATTTCAGCCGTCGCGCCCAGGCCAATTTCGGGCTGGTGCCGATCGCCGAGGAATCCCGGATCCATCTCTGGATGCGGCGCGCCGTGATCGAGCCGTTCTATGACTTCGTCAAGCGCAACGGTCTCGGCATTGCCGTCACCATCCTCGCCTTCATTTCGGTCTACAAGGCCTCGGACGTGCTGCTGACCCTGATGGCCAACCCGTTCTACATCGACCTCGGTTTCAGCCGCGCCGAAATCGCCTGGGTCTCCGGCACGTTCGGCCTGTGGATGACCCTCTTGGGCGGGGTCGTCGGCGGCTTGCTGGTCTACCGGCTCGGGCTGATGCGCTCGCTCACCGTATCGGTGCTGCTGATGGCAACCTCGAATCTGATGTTCCTGCTCTTGTCGCTGAGCGGGGCCGACATCGTCTTGTTCCACCTCGTCATCTTGGTCGAGAACGTGTCGGGTGGGCTCGGCACGACGGTCTTCGTCGCCTACCTGTCGTCGCTGTGCAACATCCACTACACGGCCGTTCAATACGCGTTGTTGACCTCGTTCATGCAGCTTCTGGGCAAGTTCGTGATCGTGCCGTCGTCGGGCTTCTTCGCCGATGCGCTCGGCTGGGAGGCGTTCTTCATCACCTCGACCCTGTTCGCCCTGCCTGCGCTGCTGCTGCTCTGGCTGTTGCAACGCCGCGGCATCACCGTCGGGTCGGTCAGGGTCGAAACGTGAACGGCGCCGCTGCGACGACAGGCCTCCGCCACTGGTTCAGCTCAATGGTCGTTCTGTTTGGACAGGCTCTAAACCCCGATGAATTGACCGCGTGCTTCCGCCATGTCTATCAGCGAAAGTCATATCGAGGACCTGCGATGATCGTCTGTGTTTGCAACGCGCTGCGGGAGCGCGACTGTCGCGCGGCTGCGAAAGCGCCGGGCGTCCGCCGCGCCGGTTGCGTTTATCGGCAGCTCGGCTGTCGCGTGCGTTGCGGCGCCTGCGTGGCCACGATGCAGGCGATCGTCGAGGAATTGCAGGGCGAATTTGCCGTCCCGCCGGAGCCGACCGCTGCAGCCGACGGCACCGGGCTGATCCTTGCCGCGGCAGCTGACGTAAAATAGCCCAAACCAGTCGGGTGCGGCGCACGCGGCATGTCACCTCGCGCTCAGCTTGATCGTTCCACCCATCGCTGATGGCGGGGATCAGACTTAAACGCGTCTGCGCCGGTAGACCTGACCCCCACCTCGATTATCGGAGCGGATCAAGCATGGCGACCGACGTCAAAGGGCATCCCGAGGTCATCGCAGCGTTGAACAAGGCGTTGAGAGGCGAGCTCACCGCGATCAACCAGTACTTTTTGCACGCCAGGATGCTCGACGACTGGGGCTTCAAGAAGCGTGGCAAGGCAGAGTACGACGAATCGATCGAGGAAATGCAGCACGCCGACAAGCTGATCCAGCGCATTCTGTTGCTTGGCGGCCTGCCCAACCTTCAAGATCTCGGCAAACTTTACATCGGCGAGGACTTGAAGAACCTGATCGAATGCGATCTGCGGCTGGAGCTCGAAGGCATCGAGCACTATCGCGCGGCGATCAAGATTGCGGAGCAGCACCACGACTTCGTCACCCGCGACCTATTCCTCCACATCCTCGAGGACGAGGAGGAGCACCAGGACCAGAACAAGACCGAACTCGAGTTGATCGAGCGGATCGGCATCGAGAATTTCGGCCTGTCGCAGATCTAGTCGGCGACCGGTGCGAGCGGCGACGACTGGCGCACCGCCACCGTCAGGTGGTGAGCCGGGCGGCTGCGACCTTGCTGAGTGCCGTTTTCGTACCGGCCGGCTGCGTGGTCTGGCGTGGCAAGGCCTGCAGGACCGCTTTGGCGAGCCGGCGGATGTCGCGATGGCCGCGTGAGCGGGGCGCGTAGCCGCCGATCCAATCGCCTGCCGCGAACGCTTCGGCGAAGCTCGTCACCCGCCGGATGGGCGGTGCCAAGGTGGCACGAACCCGCGTCGCGCGCTCGCTGCGATTGGACCAGTTCTTCAATTCCCTGAGACCACCGTCGCGAAACCAGCCGCCATCGTAGCGGCTCGGCACGAGCAGCACGGCGGGGGCACCACCCCGGCGCTCGGCCTCGGCCTTGGCGACCCGATGCAGGGTGCGGGTGGTGGCCGCGAGGTCGACGGCAGAGACCGAGGTCGGGATCAAGATCAGGTCGGCCAGCAGGAAGGCGGCGGCCATGGTGGCGCCGAGAACCGCCGGCAAGTCGATGACAATGTGCTGGTTGTGCCTGGCGAGCAGCGGCAGCTGGTCGAGCCAGCGCGGCGCCTCCGCCGGATCGGTCACCGGCGCTTCATGCAGGGTCGCCGGCAGCGAGCGGCGGCGCAGCCACTGGGTCGCCGTCAGCTGTGGGTCGGCATCGATCACCACGGTGTTGCGCCCGCCGCTGGCGAGCGCGCAGGCGAGGTTGACGGCGATCGTGCTCTTGCCGGTGCCGCCCTTGAGATTGCCCACCGCGATGATCGTCGCCGCATGCCGAGCCTCGGTTGCTGCGGCTGCCGACGGGGCGGCAGGTGTCTCGGCCATGGCTGCTGTTCCGGGCAGTTCGACACGACGACCCCCAGAGCCGTCGTCATGCCAACAGCTTTGCGCCGATGGCATCACCGCTCAATCGGCGAACTCGCCAAATCGCACTCCGCTACGCTGCGATGCTTGGCAAACATCAGCAGCGTCGGGGCGGCGGCGTTCCGGGCCGCCTTGTTCGGCGGTGCCGATTGCTTCAGCCGACAGTGGCCAGCTGCCAGCAGAGCAGGGTGAAGCCGGCGAAGGCCAAGAACGGGCCGAAGGCGACGACGTCCTCGGCTCGCCGCTTGCCGCTGACCACGGCGAAGGCGAGGGCTGCCAGCGCCGCCGTGAGGATCAGCGCCGCGAGGCTGCCGACGCCCAGCCAGGCGCCGAGCCCGGCCAGCAACTTGGCATCGCCGAGGCCGAGCCCGGCCCGGCCGCGCCAGGCTTCGTAGAGCCGGCCGACGAGATAGAACAGGCCGAACCCGAAGCCGGCACCGAGCGCGCTCTCGAGCGGCGACACGGTGCCGGGAAGCGATGCCAGCCCGGCGCCGGCGAGGCCCGTGGCCAGCAGCGGCAGGGTCAACACATCGGGCAGCCGGCCGTGCTCGGCATCGATCAACGCCAGCAGCAGTAGCCACCAGCCGCACAGGGTCGCCAGCACCGCCTCGCCGACGGGCAGGATGAGCCAGACCGCGGCCGCGATTGCCGCAGCGGTGAGCTCGGCCAAGAGCGGCTGCCAGCCGATCGCCGCACCACAATGCGCACAGCGACCGCGTCTGCGGAGCCAGGACCAGACCGGCACGGTGTCGCGCCAGCCGAGGCCGGCGGCGCAGACGGCGCAGCGCGATCGGCCGAGGATGAAGCTGCGGTCGAACGTCGGCCAGCGCGACGCCAAGGCGCCCAGGAACGAGCCGACAGCGAGCCCGACGAGCCCGGCAGCCGCGGCGACCAGCAGATCCAGCAGTGCCGCCTAGGTGTCGATAGCCGGCCGGCTCGGCCGGGCGGCCGGGCGGCCGAGATCGCCGGGCACCGGCCGCGCCAAGGGCCGCGGCACCGCGTCGCCGCCGCCTTCGTCGGCAGCGTCGGCCTCGGCAAAGCCGATGGTCGCGACCTCCGGTAGCGCGTTCGGCAGCCCGGTCGGCAGCGGCGCGGCCGGCTGATCGTCGGCGGGGTCGCGGGCCACCGCGGCGGGCCCGATCGGCGCCGCCGGTTGGCGCGGCGGCCCGCCGGTCTCGGCCTCGAGCCGGCTCGTGGTCAACGGCCGCGGCTCGACGATCGGCGGCTCGATCGGCGCGTTGGTCGGCGCGTCCGGCGGCGGCGGCATGGCGGCCGGCGGCGGCATCCTGGGATCGCCCGGCACCGGCTGTGCCGATCGCATCCGCGAGCGCAGCTCCTCGCTGATATCGCGGGCGTCCTCGGCACTGCGGATGACGCGCGGCGTGATGAACACGATCAGCTCGGTGCGCACGTTCTCGTCGCTCTGGCCGCGGAAGAGGTTGCCGAGCACCGGGATGTCGCCGAGCAGCGGCACCTTCTCGGTCGACTGGGTGGTGCTGTCCTGGATCAGCCCGCCGAGCACCACGGTCTGACCGCTGGTGACATTGACCCTGCTGGAAATGCGCCGCTGGGCAATGATCGGGTTTTCGTCGTTGCGGACCCGCTCGGGCTGCTCGACCCGGCTGACCTCCTGCGCGATCTCCAGCGTGACCACGTTGTTGGTGTTGATCCGCGGCTTGACCTCGAGGATCACGCCGGTCTCCCGATACTCGATATTGGCAACGATCGGCGCGTCGGGGTCCTCAACGCCCTGGGCGGTCCTGGTGATCAGCGGCACCTCGTCGCCGACCGTGAGGACAGCCTCGCTGTTGTCCTGGACGACGAGCGAGGGCGAGGAGAGCACCTGCACGTCGGTGATGCGGGAAAGCGCATCGAGGGTGAAGTTGGAGTTGCCACCGCTGATGATGAAGTTGAACCCGGGCAGCTGGGCCAGCGGCTCCAGCAGCCCGTTGCCGGCCCGGGCCGGACCGGCGCCCGAGGTGTTGAAGCCGCCCTGTACACCGCCGGCATCGAAGAAGTACTGGACCCCGAAGCGCAGCAGGTCGTTGAGCACCACCTCGGCGATGGTCGCCTCGATCAGCACCTGCAGCGGCGCCCGGTCGAGCCGCCGCACGGTCTGCTCGATCAGATCGTAGGCCTGCGGGGTGGCGCGAATGACCAAGGCGTTGGCAGTGGTGTCCGCCACCACCCGAACATTGCCGAAGAGGTCGCTCTGCGCACTCGGCGAAAGCCCGGTGAACGGCGCCGGCAGACCGCCATCGGCCGGCAGGCCGCCATCGTCCGGGAAGTCCGCTCCCTGGCCGGGATCGAAGCCGGCATCGAAGCCGGCATCGAAGCCGACCGGCGCCAGGGCGGCCGCCGGCCCCTGCGTGGTGGCGTCGCCGAAGCTTTCGTTCAAGACCTCCGCCATCTCGGTAGCCGGGGTGTGCTGCAACTGGTAGACGAAGAACTGGAGACTCGAGCCGCTGCCGCGGTCGAGCCGTTGCACCCAGCGCTCGATCTCGACCAGCTGGTCGGGCTGGCTGGCGATGGCGAGAACGGCGTTGAGCCGTGACATCGGCAGGAAACGCACGCCCGCGGCCTGGGTGGCGAACTGGTCGAGCGGGGTGAACAGGCCCTCGAGCTCGGGGATCACCGTTTCCGGGGTCGCCGTCTGCAACGGGAAGATGCCGACCGATCGGCCGGCCATCCAATCGACGTCGATCTCGGCCAAGGTGCGCACGACGTTCTGCCGTTCGGCGGCACTGCCGACGAACAGCAGCAGATTGCGGCTGTCGTCGACCCGCACTTGCTCGGGCAGCGAGACGAGCGGCTGGATGAACTGCGCCGCGGCACTGGCGTTGATGTAGCGCAGCGGCACGATGGTCACCCCGGTGCCGACGATCAACGGCGGCGGGGCGTCGCCGCCGACCGGGGTGATCTGCGACGCCCCGACCATCGGCTGGTTGGCGAGCACCGCATAGGTGCCGCCGAGGTCGACGAGCGTCGCACCGTGCATCTGCAGGATGGTCTCGAGCACCGTGAGCATGTCGGCCTCGGAGAGCGCCGACGTCGACGACAGGACCACGGTGCCGTCGACGGCGGGGTCGATGGTGTAGTTGACCCCCAGAACCTCGCCGAGAATGACGTCCACGACCTCGCGCAGAGAGGCACCGTCGAAGTTCAGCCTGGCACCGCCGGCCGGATCGACCGCGACACCGCGCCCGGGCGTCTCGACCGGGTCGGTGCCGAAGAACAGCTGGGCCTGCGGTGCTGCCGCCCGGCCGCCGCCGGACGGCGCCCCCGGGGCAACCGGCCGGGGTGCCCCCGGTTGCCCCGCCTCGGTCGGGGTCGACAGGTCGACGCCGCGCATGTGGGCGCTGACCGCGCCCTCGCCCTCGGTCGGCAAGTCGCAAGCGGCGACCAGAAATACTGCGCCGACGGCAAACGCCAGAAGCCCGCGGGACAAAGCTGAATCGGCCATGTGCTGTTCTTTGTGGTGTGAGGCGGCGCCGTCGGTAGAGAACGACCAACCGGTTTTGTACAAGGCTAGCAAAGGTTTAACAACCTCCGCGTCGAAATTACACGCTGAAGGCGAAATCAGGACAGAATTTCTCGCGCTGGTTGAAGGTTCTCCGGTGTTCTGCTGTGGACGACGACCGCGCCGATTTATTCATCATTGCCTCAGGCTCAATGCCAGGTCGGCGGCAGGTCAGCATCCGGCACGGCAGCGCGGTCGGCGCCCCACGGCCGATGTCGGCCGGTCTTTACAGGGACGAGGGTTGCGTGGAACAAGGCGGCGCATGAGGGTGCATCGGGCATTGCAGAGCCTGCCGGCCACGGCACGCGGCGCGGCGGTTGCCATCGGCAACTTCGACGGCGTGCATCGCGGCCACCGGGCGGTGATCGAGGCGGCGCGTCGGCTGACCGGCGACGACCTGCCCCTGGCCGTGCTCACCTTCGAGCCGCACCCCAAGGAAGTCGTCAACCCGGCAACGGCACCCAAGCGCCTCACCCCCCTGCGCCGCAAGGTCGAGCTGCTGCGCGAGCTCGGTTGTGCCCACCTCTTCCTGCTCCGCTTCGACCGGGCCCTGATGGCGATGCCGGCGGACCGTTTCGTCGACGACATCCTGGTCGGCGGGCTCGGCGTCGCCGCGCTTGCCTGCGGCGAGAGCTTTCGCTTCGGCAACAAGCGCCAGGGTGACACGGCATGCCTGGCCGCGGCGGCCCGGCGGCACGGCTTTGCCTTTCGCGCAGTGCCGCCGCTCCTCGACGACGGCGCCCCCTGTTCCTCGACCCGGATTCGTGGCGCCCTCGATGCCGGCGATCTCGCCACCGCCAACCGGTTGCTCGGCTACCCGTTCACCAGCAGCGGCGTGGTCCGCCGCGGCGACCGGCGCGGCCGCACCATCGGCTTTCCCACCGCCAACCTCGCCCCGGATCCCGACCGCCACGCGCTGCCTGCCAACGGGGTCTATGCGGTGCGCGCCGGGCTGCGCGCCGCCGGCGGGACGGTCTGGCACCCGGGCGTTGCGAATCTGGGGCGCCGCCCCACATTTCACGGCGACCGGTTGTTGCTCGAGGTGCATCTGTTCGATACCCAGCTCGATCTCTACGGCCAGCGTCTCGATGTCGCCTTTCTGGAGCGGCTGCGGGGCGAGATGAAATTCCCCGGCATCGATGCATTGCGGACGCAGATCGCCAGCGATTGTGCCCACGCCCGGCGTCTGCACGGCCTCGTCCTGACCTGACCGGTCGGACCCCAACCCCATGGCTCGCTCGGCTTACCGGATCACCAGCTGATGACGCAGGACTATCGCGATACCGTCTTTCTGCCGCGAACCAGCTTCGGCATGAAAGCCAACCTGCCGCAGCGCGAGCCCGAGTGGCTGAAACGCTGGGAGGCGCTCGATCTCTATCGCCGCTTGCGGCACGCCGCCGCCGATCGCCGACCCTTCATCCTCCACGACGGCCCGCCTTATGCCAACGGCCACCTGCACATGGGCACCGCCCTCAACAAGATCTTGAAGGACGTCATCAACAAGAACCAGCAGATGCTGGGCAAGGATGCCGCCTACGTGCCGGGCTGGGACTGCCACGGCCTGCCGATCGAATGGCAGGTCGAGCAGGAGTACAGAAAGCAGGGCAAGAACAAGGACGACGTGCCGATCATCGACTTCCGGCGGGAGTGCCGCGAGTTCGCCGCCAAGTGGATCGAGATCCAAAAAGCCGAGTTCAAGCGGCTGGGCGTGACCGGCGACTGGCAGAACCCCTATTCGACCATGCACCTGAAGTCGGAAGCCGACATCTATCGCGAGGCGGCGAAATTCCTGCTCAACGGCTCGCTCTATCGCGGCAAGAAATCGGTGATGTGGTCGCCGGTCGAGAAGACCGCGCTCGCCGAGGCCGAGGTCGAATATCACGACCATACCTCGACCACGATCTGGGTCGCCTTCCCGCTCACCCGGCCAAGCCAGCCCTGGCTCGAGGGGGCCGCGGTCGTCATCTGGACCACGACCCCCTGGACCATCCCGGCCAACCGTGCGGTCGCCTTCGGGCCGATGATCGACTACGCCCTCGTCGAGACCGGTGGCCGCCGGCTGGTCATGGCCGAAAGCCTGGTCGAGGAGACCATGGCGCGCGCCGGCATCCCTGGCTGGAAGCTGCTCGAGACCTTCAAGGGCGAGGCACTCGAAGGCTCGATCGCCGCGCATCCGCTGAGCGGCCACGCCGGTGCCTATGGCTTCGAGGTGCCACTGCTGCCGGCCGATTTCGTCAGCGACGAGGAGGGTACCGGCCTCGTCCACATCGCCCCGAGCCACGGGGCGGACGACTTCGAGCTCGGCCAGCGCCACGGCCTCGAGGTGCCAGACACGGTGGCCGAGGACGGCAGCTACACCGATCAGGTGCCGGGCTTCGAGGGGTTGCACGTGTTCAAGGCGGCGGGGCCCGTTCTCGAGGCGCTGAACGCGACGGGGGCGCTTTTGGCGCATGGCAGCCTGGTCCATTCCTACCCGCATTCCTGGCGCTCGAAGGCACCCTTGATCTTCCGCGCCACCGCCCAGTGGTTCATCCCCATGGCGGGCGAGCTCAAGCTTCGCGACAAGGCCCTCGCCGCTATCGACGAGACCACCTTCGTGCCGGCCAGGGGGCAGAACCGGCTGCGCTCGATGATCGAGACCCGGCCCGACTGGTGCATCAGCCGGCAGCGCGCCTGGGGCGTGCCGATCGCGGTCTTCGTCGACAAGAAGACGGGCGAGCCCTTGCGCGACCCCGCGGTCTGCGAGCGCATCGCTCGGGCCTTCGAGGGCGAGGGAGCGGATGCCTGGTGGACCCGCGATCCGGCCGAGTTCCTCGGTCCCGACCGCGACCCCGCCGATTTCGAGAAGGTCGACGACATCCTCGACGTCTGGTTCGAATCCGGCTCGACCCACGCCTTCGTGCTCGAGCAGCGGCCGGAGCTGAAGTGGCCGGCCGATCTCTACCTCGAGGGCTCGGACCAGCATCGCGGCTGGTTCCACTCGTCCTTGCTGGAGAGCTGTGGCACCCGCGGCCGCGCCCCTTACGATGCGGTCCTCACCCACGGCTTCGTCGTCGACGGCAAGGGCGAGAAGATGGCGAAGTCGAAGGGCAACGTCGTCTCGCCGATCGACCTCATGAAGACCCATGGCGCGGACATTCTCCGCTTGTGGACCGTCTCGGCCGACTATGCCGAGGACATCCGTATCGGCAAGGAGGTGCTGGACGGCATCGGCGATAATTACCGCCGGCTCAGGAACACGCTGCGCTACATCCTCGGCAATCTCGACGGGTTTCGCGACACCGAGCGACTGCCGCACACGCAAATGCCGGAGCTCGAGCGCTGGGTGCTGCATCGGCTGAAGGAGCTCGACGCGCTGGTGAAGGATGGCAACGCGGCCTACGACTTCCCCAGGCTGTATTCGGCGCTGCACCATTTCTGCGCGCTCGATCTCTCGGCCTTCTATTTCGATGTCAGGAAGGACAGCCTCTACTGTGACCCCCTGGACAGCACCCGGCGCCGGGCGGCCCGGACCGTGCTCGATCAGCTGTTCCATTGCCTGGTGCGCTGGCTCGCCCCGGTCCTCGCGTTCACCGCCGAGGAGGCTTGGCAGGCACGTTTTCCGTCGACCGAGGGCAGCGTGCATCTCGAGCTCTTCCCCGACCTGCCCGAGGCCTGGCGCGATCCGGCGCTGGCGGCACGCTGGGAGCGGGTGCGGCGCGTCCGTCGGGTGATCACCGGGGCGCTCGAGGTCGAACGTAGCCAGAAGCGGATCGGGGCGAGCCTGCAGGCGGCACCCGTGGTCTACGTGACGCCAGAGGACCGGGCGGCGATCGGTGAGCTGGACCTGGCCGAGCTCAGCATCACCAGCGGCATCGAGGTCGAGGTCGGCGCGGCGCCGCCGCATGCCTTTACCATGGACGAGGTCCCCGGCGTCGGCGTCGTGCCGGCCCTGGCCGCCGGTGCCAAGTGCGGCCGCTGCTGGCAGGTACTGCCCGAGGTGGAGACGGCCGGCGGGCTGTGCCGGCGCTGTGCCGCCGCCGTGACGGCGCACGCCGCTTGATGAAGAGCGCGCCGCTGAGCCCGGCTCTGGCGCTGGCCCGTTGGCTCGGGCCGGTCCTGTTCACGGTCGTGCTCGCCGTCGACTGGCTGACCAAGCAATGGGCGCTCGCCACACTTTCCGGGCAGGGCGTGGTCGAGGTCACCGGTTTCTTCAACCTCGTGCTCGTCTGGAACCCCGGGATCAGCTTCGGGATGTTCAAGGCGAGTGGCGAGCTCGGCCGCTGGTTCCTGGTCGCCCTGGCGTTGGCGATCTCCATCATCCTCGTCTTCTGGTTGCGCTGGGAGCAACGATTCTGGCCAAAGATCGCTATCTGGTTGATACTGGCTGGCGCCCTGGGCAATGTGGTGGACCGGATCCGCTTCGGTGCCGTGGTCGATTTTCTCGATTTTCATGCGTTCGGCTATCACTGGCCAGCCTTCAACGTGGCCGACAGCATGATCGTCGCGGGTGCCGCGATCCTGATCATCGACAGCTTGTTCGTGGGCTCGCGGGCGCTAGGTCGGGGGGGGAACGGAAAGTGACGACAACGTGGCAACCGCTCTCGGGCGGGCCGCAAGCGAGGACGGTGCAGGCACAAGGGCGATGGACGGTTGGACGCGCGATCGGTGCTCTGGTGCTCGGCCTGGCTTGCCTGGCGATGAGCGCCTGCAGTGGCACGGTGCAGGAGCGGCTCGGCATGAGCCGGCGAGCACCGGACGAGTTTCAGGTGGTCCGGCGCCAGCCCTTGGTGATCCCGCCCGATTATCGTTTGCCGGTCCCGGGGACCGAGACTCCGGCGCAACAGGATCGGGCACCGTCCGACGACGTGCAGGCCACCCTGTTCGGTGGGCTCCCCGCACCCCGGGAGAGCGGCCCGAGCCAGGGCGAAGTGGTGCTCCTGGAAGCGGTGCCGGGCGAGGTCGAACCTGGGATCCGCGATCTCATCCTGGCCGAGAATACCGAGCTGACCCAGCTCGACGAGAGCCGCTTCTTGTTCATCCTCGATTTCCAGCGCCGCAACATGACTGCGGGGCGGGGGCTGGAGACGCCGCTCGACGCGCCCGCCGAGGCGGCGCGGCTCGAGGAGGAGGGGCGCAGTGCCCGGGTGGTTACCCGGCGGGTCGGCACGACCATCGTGCAATAGTAAGCTCGGGAGCAGGCTCGGGGCGGCGATCGCCCGGCGCCTCGACCGCGGGGGACGACGCAGGCATGGGACAACTCTGGTGAGGAGCATGAGATTGGCGACGATTGCGGGTGCCGTGGCCCTCGGGCTTAACGTCGATGCGCTGGCCGCCTCGGCCACTGGGATGTTCAACCCGGACAGCTTCAGTCTGGACAACGGCATGCAGGTGGTGGTGATCGAGAACCACCGCGCCCCGGTCGTCTCGCACTGGGTCTGGTACAAGGTCGGCACCGCCGACAGCCCGATCGGCAAGTCCGGCCTGCCGCATTTCCTCGAGCATCTGATGTTCAAGGGTACCGAGGAGATCGCGCCCGGCGATTTCTCGAAGATCGTCGCCCGGCACGGCGGCAACGACAATGCGATGACGTCTTCCGACTTCACCGCCTATTTCCAGAACATCGCCCGCGACCGGCTCGAGATGGTGATGGGCATGGAAGCCGACCGGATGGCCAATCTCCGCCTCGAGCTCGACCATGTGCTGGCCGAGCGCGACGTGGTCCTCGAGGAGCGGCGGTCGCGCGTCGACAACCAGCCCTCCGCCCTCTGGGCCGAGCAGCTCAGCGCCGCCCAGTACCTCAACCACCCCTACCGCCTGCCGATCATCGGCTGGTATCATGAGATCGAGAGCTACACCAAGGACGACGCACTGGCCTTCTACGATGCCTGGTACGCGCCCAACAATGCCATCCTGGTGGTCGCCGGTGCGGTCACCGCCGAGGAGCTGAAGCCGATCGCCGAGCGCACCTATGGCCAGCTGCCGCCGCGCGAGGTGCCGGAGCGCATCCGGCTGGCCGAGCCGCCGCAGCTCGTCGAACGGCGCATCGAGCTGGCGCACGAGCGGGTCGAGCAGCCGAGCCTGATGCGCTCCTACCTCGCCCCCAGTTTCGCCACGGCTGAAGGCGGCGAAGCCTATGCCCTGGAGGTGCTGGCCGGGCTGTTCGGCAGTAGTGGGACTAGCCGGCTCTACCGCTCGCTGGTCGTCGAGCAAGGGCTGGCGACCAGTGCCGGCGCCTTCTACCGTGGCTCGAGCCTCGATCTCACCACCTTCCGGCTCTATGCCAGCCCGCGCCCCGGCGGCGATCTCGATGCGCTGGAGGCCGCCATCGACGCCGAGATCGAGAAGCTGCTCGAGGGCGGCGTGACCGCCGAGGAGGTGGCCCGGGTGCAAAAGCGGATGATCGCCGAGGCGGTCTACGCCCGGGACAGCCTGACCACGGCGGCCCGCGTCTTCGGCAGTGCCCTGACCACCGGCTCGACCATCGAGGATGTCGAGGCCTGGCCCGAGCGGATCGCAGCGGTGACTCCGGAGGCCGTGCTCGACGCCGCCCGGATCGTCTTCGACCGCCGCCAGTCGGTGACCGGCCGCCTCGTCCCGGCCGGCCCGTCGGCCGCGGGGTCGGTGGTGACCAACGGATCAGCAGGATGATGCAGCGTGCAGTATTCAATGACGTCACCCACCTTTTGCCCCGCTTCGTCGCGCGCGCCGCGGGTCTGCTGATGGCGGTCCAGCTCATCAGCACGCCGGCCCAGGCCGAAACCGTGGTCGAGGAAGTGGTCACCGCGTCGGGCATCAAGGCCTGGCTGGTCAACGAGCCGGCCGTACCGCTGGTTGCCGTCACCTTCGAGTGGAAGGGCGGTGCGTCGGCGGATCCGGCAGGCCGCGAGGGACTGTCCCGAATGGTCGCGGGGCTGCTCGACGAGGGGGCTGGCGAGCTCGACAGCCTGGCCTTTCGCACCATCCTCGAGGATCAGGCGATCCGCCTCGGCTTCAGCCACGAGCGCGACGCCTTCGCGGGCCGGCTGCTGACGCTGACCGAGAACCGCGAGCAGGCGTTCGACCTGCTGCGCCTGGCGCTGGCCGAGCCGCGCTTCGACGCGGAGCCGGTCGAGCGAATCAGGAACCAACTGCTCGCCGACATCCAGCGCCGGCGCAGCGACCCCAACACCATGGCGGCGCTCGCCTGGTTCAATCATGCCTTTCCCGACCACCCTTACGGGCGGACCGCGCAGGGCACGCCCGAAGCGATCCAGGCGATCGAGGTGGCCGAGCTCAGGGCCTACGTCGCCGAGCGGCTCGGCCGCGACAACCTGGTGATCGGGGTCGCCGGCGATATCACCGCCGAGGAGCTCGCACCGCTGCTCGACCAGGCGTTCATGCATCTGCCCGTCGAGGCGGCGCTGCCCCGGTTGCCGACCGTCACCTCGCGCACCGGCGACACGCTGGTCACCCGGATCGACGTGCCGCAGAGCGTGGTCAGCTTCGGCCTGCCCGGCATCGACCGTGACGACCCGGACTACTATGCGGCCTATGTGGCAAACTACATCCTCGGCGGCGGCGGCTTCGCGTCGCGGCTGATCGAAGAGGTCCGCGAGAAGCGCGGCCTCGCCTATTCGGTCTATTCCTACCTGATGGACACCGACCTCGCACCGCTTTGGATGGGCGGGGTCGCCACCAGGAACGACCAGGTGGCCCAGTCGATCGAGGTGATCCGAGGAGAGCTCGCGCGCATGGCCGCAGGCGACCTGTCGCCCACCGACCTCGCCAATGCCAAGACCTACCTGACCGGGTCGTTCCCGTTGCGCTTCACCAGCAACGAGAACGTGGCCCGGATGCTGGTCGGCATGCAGACGCAGGACCTCGGCATCGATTTTCTCGATCGGCGCAACAGCTACATCGAGGCGGTGAGCCTGGACGACCTCAAGCGGGTCAGCGCCCGGCTGTTCGCCGGTGAACTCCTGGTGTCGATCGTCGGCGACCCGGTCGGCGTCACCGCCACGGCAGCCCCCCCGCCGTCCGGCGACGATGCCGCGCCAGACCATGTCGACGGCGAAGGCTGAGGCCGGGTCGACCACTGACGGGAGCGCCGCCGACCGGCCGGCGTTCGCGCGCATCCGTCGTCTGCCCGAGGCATTGGTCAATCGAATCGCTGCCGGCGAGGTGGTGGAACGGCCGGCCTCGGCGGTCAAGGAGCTGGTCGAGAATGCCATCGATGCCGGCGCCCGGCGCATCCGGATCAGTCTGGAGGCGGCCGGGCGACGGCTGATCCTGGTCGAGGATGACGGCCGGGGCATGAGCCGCGACGAGCTGACCCTGGCGATCGAACGGCACGCGACGTCGAAGCTCACCGACGACAAGCTGATCGACATCCGCACGCTCGGCTTTCGCGGCGAGGCGCTGCCGTCCGTCGGCTCGGTCAGCCGCCTGACGCTGACCAGCCGGGCAGCCGCGGCGGCGCATGGCTGGCAGCTCGTTTGCACCGCCGGCCGAGCCCAGCCGCCGGCCCCGGCGGCGGCCCCGCCGGGGACCCGGATCGAGGTCCAGGATCTGTTCTTCAACACCCCGGCCCGGCTCAAATTCCTGAAAAGCGACCGCCGCGAGCTCGAGCTGGTGCGCGACGTCGTCGAGCGGCTGGCGATGGCGCACGCCACGATCGGCTTCACGCTCGACGCCGATGGCAAGCGGCTGTTGCTGCTGCCGCCGGCGGCTCGAGCCGAACGGCTCGCCGCACTCCTCGGCCGCGAGGCGGTGGCCAACGGCATCGAGCTCGCGGCCGAGCGGGATGACGGTGAAGGCCGTTCGGCGCGGCTCGCTGGGCTCGCCTGCCTGCCGACGCTGAGCCGCAACCACGCCCGCCACCAGTTTCTCTTCGTCAACAACCGGCCGGTCCAGGACCGGCTGCTGAAAGGCGCACTGCGGGCGGCCTATGCCGATCTGATCCCGCACGACCGCCAGCCGATCGCCGCCCTCTTCCTCGACGTTCCGGTGGCGGCGGTGGACGTCAACGTTCACCCGGCCAAGGCGGAGGTGCGGTTCAAGGACGCAGGCGAGATCAGAGGGCTGATCGTCGGCGGGTTGAAGCGGGCCCTGGCCGAGCACGGCCACCGGGCGTCGGGCAGCGTCGGCGCGGCAGCGCTCGGGCGGTTCACGAGCGGCACCGCACCAGCCGGGCGCCGGGCGGTTCCCGGCCAACCCGCCGGCGCGCCGCCAAGCCCGGGCCTCGCGGAGGCAGCGCAGGCCTGGCAGGCACCTCCCCCTGGCGACGGCTGCGGTCTCGATCTCGGCCCGCCGAGCGTGCGCCAGGCGGCACCACCGCCCAGCGGTGCACCGCCAGCCGTCGACGCGGCGGTCGCCGACTATCCGCTCGGTGCGCCTTGTGCACAGCTGCACGACACCTTCATCGTGGCGCAGAGCGCGGACGGGCTGGTCATCGTCGATCAGCACGCGGCGCACGAGCGGCTCGTCTACGAGCGCTTCAAGGCCGCCTTTGCCACGGGCGAGGTCAAGCGACAGGCCCTGCTGATCCCCGAGGTGGTCGAGGTCGACGCCCGCGCCCGGGCCGAGCTGCTCGAGCACGCCGCCAGCCTCGCCCGGCTCGGCCTGACGATCGAGCCGTTCGGCGATGCCGCGGTGGTCGTCCGCGAGACACCGGCCGTTCTCGGCAACCCGGCCGTGGCCCGGCTGCTCGACGATGTCGCGGCCGACCTCGCGCGGCTCGATGCGGCCCTGCCGCTCGAGGAGGCGCTGCTCAGGGTGCTGGCCTCGATGGCCTGTCACGGCAGTGTCAGGGCCGGTCGGCGGCTTGGCCACGACGAGATGGACGCGCTCTTGCGGGAGATGGAGGCGACGGCCTATTCCGGGCAGTGCATCCACGGCAGACCCACCTACATAAAGTTGGCGAGGGCCGATATCGAGCGCCTGTTCGGCCGCCGCTGAACGCGGAAAAGGCTGGTTCGGGGTAGGCGGCTGCGCTACCTCATCGGTCGGAAACGTCGCCCAACGGAGCCCAGATGACCTACGTCGTTACCGAAGCCTGCATCAAGTGCAAGTACATGGACTGCGTCGAAGTTTGCCCCGTCGATTGCTTCTACGAGGGCGAGACGATGCTGGTGATCAACCCCGACGAGTGCATCGATTGCGGCGTTTGTGAGCCGGAATGCCCGGCCGAGGCGATCCTCCCGGATACCGAGCCCGAGGCGGAGCGCTGGCTCGAGCTCAACCGTGACTACTCGACCGGCAAGTGGCCGAACATCACCCGCAAGGGGGAGCAGCCAGCCGACGCCGCCGAGTACGACGGCATGCCGAACAAGTTCGAGAAATTTTTTTCTCCCAATCCCGGCGGCGGCTGAGCCACCGACTGCTCGCGCCACCGGCCGGCGTGCGATGCCGGCCTGAGTTGCTGCTTTTTCACGCCGCGGTCATGCGCCGGCGCGGTCAGCCTGCAACGCGCGTGTGGCTTTTGAGGCAAATTCGTGTTATCTCCTACGGGCTGTGATGGATCAAGAGGTTCCAAGACCCGCGGCCGCCCATGAACTCAGCCGGAACCCACTGCTCGGACGCATTCCCAAGTGAGTGATGCGCATCGGCGTGGTTTGCTGAGGGCTTTTCTGGGGGGTGGCTTCATCCATCCAACTTGAGGCAACATCAGCTTTGCGGAGAACCGGCCCGATGGCAAAGGAACTGGCATACGATGTCGGGGACTACATTGTCTACCCCAGCCACGGGGTAGGCCAGATCACCAATATCGAGAAGCAGACGATCGCCGGCATCAACCTCGAGATGTACGTGGTGTCGTTCGAGAACGAAAAACTGATCCTGCGCGTGCCGGTCGAGAAGGCACCCAATTCCGGCATGCGCAAGCTCAGCAGCCGCGAGAAGATCCAGTCGGCCCTTGATGCATTGAAGATCAGGACGCGGCCGCGGCGCAACATCATGTGGAGCCGCCGCGCACAAGAGTACGAAGCGAAGATCAATTCCGGCGATCCGGTCTCGATCGCCGAGGTGGTGCGCGAGTTGCACCGGGCCGACGACACCGACCAGTCCTACAGCGAGCGGCAGATGTACCGGGCCGCGCTCGAGCGGCTGGCCCGCGAGGTGGCTGCCATCGATTCGGTCGACGAGTCCGAGGCCACCAAGAAGCTCGAGAAGGTCCTGCTCGCCGCGGCCTGACCTTCGCCTCCGCAGCGCAGCAGGGGGGCGCCAGGAGCGCCCCCCCTGCTTCTTGCCTTCGGCGCAACCGCCCTACCGAGCGACGCGCATCGGCTCCGCTGTGCGCAACCTGTTCTGTTGCCGACACAGCACGGGCGTCGGCGCCACTGGCGATTGCTGGAGCGAACCGGCTAGCTGCGGTCGGCGAGGAACCGCGCCGCGGCGGCACCTTCAGGCGCTAGGCGTAGCGGGCGACACCGCTCTCCTGGGCCGTTGCCGGCTCATCAGTCGGGCGTTCTCGATGGCGATCACGCTCTGGTCCGCGAAGGTCCGGGCCAGGGCCATCGCGGCGTCGTTGAAGGGCCGCACCTGTTGGCGGTAGATCGTGAAGGCGCCGACCAGCCGATCGCCGGCCAGCATCGGAATGGCCGCGAAGGATCGGGCCCCGCCGAGGTCAGCGGTCGCCAGGCGCAGCGGGTCGCCGCTGCGATAGACCGCCTCGGCCCTGACATCGATGATGTTCATGACCGCCCGCCCCGCCGCCATGCGGCCGAGGCCGGTGTCCGGGCCAGCGGCAAACCAGCCCTGTTCGTCGAGCCATCGCCGAAAGGCGGTGGGAATGCCGCGATCGAAGGTGGCGCGAAAACGGGCGGGCGCCTCATGCTCGAACAGGATGCCGAACTCGGCGTCGCAGAGTTCCAGTGCATGGCCGAGGATCGCGGCCATGACCGCCTCCAGGTCGCCTCCGGAGCGGCCGATGATCCCGAGCACGGCAGCCAGCGCCCTTTCGCGGCTCAGCGCCTCTTCGAGGCCGAGCGCCAGCTCCGCGATCACGGCGGCATGATCGGTGGGCGCCATTGGCCGGGAGGTGCGGCCTTCGAGCCGGGTGCTCAGCTCCAGCTTCGAGGTGACCGCGAGCTTGCGGTAGATCGTGGCCAGATGGGTGCGCACGGTGGATGGAGCGATGCACAGCCGTGCCGCGATCGCCTGGTAGGTGGCGCCACGCGCATAGGCCTCGGCGATTTCCAGCTCGCGCGGACTGAGAGCACCATTGTTCGCCACCGGCTCATCCCGCGCTCTGACGTTGTGGCCTGGAAGTCTGCGGATCGCCCGCCCACCGCGCGATCACGCAAATGCAGTAGGAAATTACGGCACTCACCGCCGGCAATTTACTGCAGTTGCACGATATCACGCCGTGGCGCGATGCAGCTAGCCTCGGTCGATGCCGACCGTCCGGCGTCGGCACTACCGGGAGGCGTTCTTCATGACCAGGGAACAGACCGCGCGTGCATTCTTCGAAGCCTGTGAAACAGGCAAGGGCTGGGAGGTTTGCGGTAGCTGGTGCCATGAGGGCGCCACCTTCTCCTGTCAGGCCGACGCCCTCGCCGACACCACGACCCTGGCCGCCTATACCGAGTGGATGAAGGGTCTCCTGGGCCCGATCCCGGATGGCCGCTACGAGCTCAGCGCGTTCGCCATGGATTCGGAGCGGGGCACGGTGGTGGCGGCCGCGGTGTTCCACGGCACCCAAACGGGCGAGGGCGGCCCGGTCCCGCCGACGGGCAAGACCGTGGCGTCCGATTATGTCTACGTCATCGTCTTCGATGGCGAGAAGATCAGCCACATGACCAAGATCTGGAACGACGCCTACGCCTTGCGGGCGCTCGGCTGGGCCTGAATGCGCTGGCGCATCCTGGCGCTCTTGTTCCTGGCGCGCGTCGGGCTCGGCTTGCAGTTCCAGACCCTGGGCGCCGTCGGCGACAACCTCGTCGTCGCCTTCGAGTTCGACTATGCCGGGATCGGCCTCTTGATCGGTCTGTTCATGGCGCCCGGTCTCTTCCTGGCCATACCCGCGGGATTTGCCGGGCGCCACGCAGCGGATCGCGTTCTGGCCAGCCTCGGCCTTTTCGCACTGGCAATCGGCGGGATCGTTTCGGGCACCGCCGCGGATGGCTGGACGATCGGACTCGGTCGAGTTCTGGCGGGTGCCGGCTTCCTCTTCACGACGCTCTACTGCACCAAGATGCTCGCCGACTGGTTCGTCGGCCGCGAGATCGCAACAGCCATGGCCGTCCTCGTCATGAGCTGGCCGTTCGGCATCGCCATGGGCCAGGTCGGCCATGCCTGGCTCGCCGACGCCTATGGCTGGCGACTGCCGTTCCTGGTCGCCGCCGGCTACTGTGCCGGGGCAGCACTCGCCGTCTTTCTCCTCTATCGCCCACCGGCCGATCTGCCGGCGGCTGCTTCCAGCAGCGCGCCGCTGCGCTTGTCGGGCAAGGAATGGCGGCTCGTGCTCTGTGCCGGCGCCGCCTGGGGAGCCTTCAACGCGGGCTACGTCGTCTATCTCGGCTTCGGGCCGACAATGCTGGCAGCGCACGGTCACTCCCTCACCGGTGCCGCCGGCATTCTCAGCATCGCCAGCTGGCTGATGATCCTCTCCGGCGCGCTCTGCGGCCAGCTCGCGGATCGCTTCGGCCGCCGCGAGACCATCCTCGTGGTCTGCATGGCCGGCGCGATCATGGCCCTGGCCCTGCTCGCGGTGCCGGGGGCGGGACTGCCGGCGAGCCTCCTCTTCGGTCTGGTCGGGATGGCACCGGCCGGGGTGATCATGGCCATGGCCGGCGCCGCGGTGGCGCCTGCGCGGCGCGCCTTCGGCATGGGCGTGTTCTTCATGGTCTACCACGCGAGCATGACGGCGGCACCGCCGGTTGCCGGTGCGATCTTCGACGCCACGGGCCATCCCCTGGCCCCGCTCGTGCTCGGCATGCTGCTGTTCGCCGCCGTCGTCCCGGCAGGCTTGGTGTTCCGCCACCTCGAGACGCGCTCCGGGTTGGCGAGCGCCGGTCCGTCGCCCGCGACGATGGCGGGCGCGAAATGACCGTCGCGGTCCCGCGCTTTGCAACCCGGCGCGCGGACCGGCGGCCGGCCGCTGCGGCATGCCGGCCGATCGTGGTGCGGCACTGGCCCTCGCGAGCCGCCGGGTCCATGCCGCCCGGCGGCCGCGGCCGGCAGCTGCCGTTCGAGACCGGCGCCACCGAGCGTCGGGTTGGCGCAAGGACGTCCGGAACGATGGCGGCATGGCATCGAGGTCTCGAAGCGGCCGGTGCCGTCCGCGTACACCGGAATGCTGCCCGAAAAGCAGGCACCGCTCTTCAGCACTCGGTCATCGGGGCGTCGCTGGCGGGCGCTGGCCCCGGCCGGTGCACCGCTTCGCGCCCCCCTGCCCCTCGCCAGCAAAGCGGTCTCCACGCACGCGCGTCGGCCAGCACCGTACCTCGCCTTGGACTCGGGCTTGGGCCTGGGCGACCGGATCGGCGGGCCAGGGCCGGCGCCGCTCGGCCCCTGCCATTCACGACCCGCGAGCTTGGCCGGCCGCTCTCGGCGGCCTACTCGGCGGCGATTGTCAGGTCGACGGTGGTGATGTAGCGGTCGCCGCCCTGGCGTCGGGCTTCGTACATCGCGGCCTCGGCCCGGGCGCGCTGGCGGGCGAAGCCGGCCGCACCGTCGCCGTCCGGCTCGGCATCGGCCCGCCACCTGGCGACCCCGATGCTGAGGCGCAGCGCCGCGACCGGCGAGACGGCGTCGGGCCCGCCGCCCACCCGGCCGGCCAGTGCCGGCGGTAACGGCCGCCGCATCGTCGCGAGCAGCTTGCGCGCGACGACATAGGCGTCGCTGTCGTGCTTCATCCCGTCGAGCATGACGAGAAAGGCGGCACCGTCGAGGCGGGCCAGGCAGTCGGTGCCGCGGACCTCCCGGCGGAGCCGCCGGGCGATCTCGACCAGCTTGCGCTCGGCGACGTCGCCGCCGGCAGCCTCGGCGAACGCGGCGAAGCCGTCGACGTCGAGGTGCAGCAACGCCAGGCCGGAGCCGCTGCGACGGCTGCGGGCGAGACTGCGCAGCGCACGTTCCTGCAGCAAGGCCGGACGTGGCAGGCCGGTCAGCGGGTCGCGCAGCGCCGCCGCGAGCGCCGCCACCTCCCGGTGCTTGCGCGCCCGGGCCAAATAGAGCGCGCGGGCGATCTCGGCACCGTCGAGCCGCGCCTTGCCGAGATAGTCCTGGGCACCCATGGCCACCGCCTCGCTGGCCATCAGGAGATCGTCGGCGGCGAAGCCGGAGAGCACGACGATGGCCAGTGCCGGGTTGCGTCGCTGCAGCCAGGCGACCCCCTCGAGGCCGCGCGCGTCGGGCAACTCGAGATCGAGCAGGACGACGTCCGCCGGACGGCTGTCGAGCGCCCGCTGCGCCGCCGACAGGCTATCGGCCGAGCGGCGCTCGATGGCCGGGAAATCCGCGAGGGCGGCATCGACCAGGGCGCGCTCGGCGGCACTGTCCTCGATGATGAGCAAGGCGAGCTGATCGGGCATCGGCAAGGGCTCTCGCAAGGCGGTTGCCTGCCGATCCTAGGCACCGCACCCTAAGATAGGGTTAACGGCCGGTCCGCTGCGGTGGCCGGCCGGCAATCAATCGCGCCACAGATAGCCGACCTCGCGCAGCTTGGTGCCGGCCATGGCGAGGCTGCTCTCGGCGACGCGCTTGCCGCCGAGATGCTCGTAGAAGGCCCGTGCCGGATTGCTCGCGAGGACCCAGACGAGGGTCCCGGCGAGGCCACGCCGCGCCAGCTCGAAGTGACAGGCATCGAACAGCGAGCGGCCGATGCCGCGGCCTTGGTGCCGGGCCAGCACGTAAAGTACGTAGATCTCGCCGCCGGCAAGCTGCTGCCGGCGGGCTCGGCCGCCACTCGCGATGCCGACGATCTCGCCGTCCACCGTGGCGACGAAGCCCCAGCCGCGCGCCGCGAATGTCCGCCGCCAGTGATGCTCGAAAGCCGCGTAGCTGAGATTGGCCAGGTAGCTCGCCGGCAGGTGCTCCTGGTAGGATTCACGCCAGCTGTCGACATAGACCCTGGCGATGGCGGCGGCATCGGCAGGGCCCGCCCGTCTGATGACCAGAGGACGTCGCAGATCAGATGGATGCGGCCGTAGCATGGCGCCTAGCGTTCCTCCGCGGGCCTCGATCAGCCCCTCTTGGCGGCGACCGGCATGGTCGCCACAGGCCTGCCGACGGTGGCGAAGGGTGTTCGCCCCCGTCACCTTCATGAAGCACTACCGGGCGCTCGAGGGCAAGAGGCGGCTTGGGTATTCGAGTGCGTCGGGCGCCAATCAGGGCCCAGTGCGGCACCACCGCGCCGGTTGCTGGCGACGTCAGAAGCCCCGGTCGCTGGCGACGTCAGAAGCTATTGTCGCTCGCCAGCTTGACGATCTCCTGGCGCAGCTCCCAGACGAGGCTGCTGCGATCCAGGTCGACGTCGTCGACGGTCAGCATGGCGTCGGCCGGGATGGCTCGCTTGAGGCGGACCTGCTGGGCCAGCCCGATCGGCAGCAGGCCCTCGCGGGCGGCGGTCGAAGCCGAAACGCAGCGGCCATAGACCGTGTAGCCGCCCTCGCCGTCCAGCATCGCGCCGGCGGCGAGGTCGACCTTGGCGGTCGCGGCAACGTCGCCGGCCCAACGCCAGGGGGCCCCGGTGGGCTCGGCGCGCAGCGCCATGTCGGCGACCGAGACGCCGAGTTCGAGACCGATCAAGTGGCAGGGCCGCCAGAGTGCGGCGTACCCGCCGGTCGGGTCGGTGGCGAGGCCGTAATCGCGAAAACAGCCGGCGACGTAGTCGGAGGACGCCTTGAAGACGACGTAAACGCCCCAGCGGAGATCGTCGGCCAGCGGCCGGCCCTCGTCGTCAAGACAGGAGACGGTCTCGACCATCGGTATGCCAGCCATGCCGGCCGCGGCGGCCCGGGCGGCGAGCACGGCCGGCAGGGCGTGGCTGGCGGCCGGCGGGAAGGCGAGACCGTCCCCGGCCACCTCGAGGTCGGTGGCGTTGGCGATCGCCGCCATCTCGATCGCCGACTTGGTGCCGTCGAGGAAGGAATTGAACATCTTGGGGTTCATCCCGGCGGCGGCGGCACGCTCTCGGGTCAGGCCGTAATGGTCCCAGACGGTATCCGGGGTCGAGCGGCGGTAGTCCGGCCGGTGCTTGGTGCCCTTGCCGGCGGCAACGATCTCGAGGCCACAAGCATGCGCCCAGTCGACCAGTTCCACGACCAGGGCGGGCTGGTCGCCATAGGCCATGCTGTAGACGACGTCACGGTGCCGGGCACGGGCGGCGAGCGCCGGGCCGCAGAGCACGTCGGCCTCGACCGTGACCATGAGCACGTGGCGGCGCCCCTCGATCGCCGCCAAGGCGTGGAGGGTGCCTTGGAGCGGATCGCCGGTCGCCTCGATGACGAGATCGACCGCATCGTCGGTGATCACGGCCGAGGCCTGGTCGACGAAGCGGATGGCGTCGGGATCGAGGCCGGTCGACGCCGCGACCCTGGCACGCGCCGCGGCGGGATCGAGATCGGCGATGCAGCGGATGGCGATGCCGGGCGTGCGCGCGGCCTGGGCGAGGTACATGATGGCGAACTTGCCGCAGCCGATGACGCCGACGCCGATCGGGTTGCCGTCGATGGCCCGCTGCCGAAGGCCATTGGTCAGTCGCATGGTTGCCCCTCCCTCGCTCGATCACATCGGCGGGTGATGCAACGGCACCACGCCGGCCGGATGCCGCCTTCGTGTCGTTCAACTGTCACGCGATGATCGTCATTATGTCTTCATCGCGACCTAGGTTCCGGGTGTCTATGTCATCAACTATCAGTTGATGATTGCGAAAGTGAACGACCATGCTCGCCAGCTCGATCGCCCCGACGCTCGAACTCTGCCCGACCCAGGATCCGCAACTCGTCGCCGCCGCGCAAGCACTGCGTTATCGGGTGTTCTACGAGGAGATGGGTGCGCTGGCCGATCCGCTGACCTGCGGCACTGGCCGCGATGCGGATGCGTTCGATGCGATCGCCGACCATCTCGTGGTGATCGACCGCGACCGCTCCACCACGCCGAACGATCGCGTCGTCGGCTGCTACCGACTGCTGCGCGGCACGGTGGCGGGCGCCCATGACCGGTTCTACTCGTCGAGCGAGTTCGACCTCGGCATCTTCGCACCGCAGCTCGATCGCCTGGTCGAGCTCGGCCGCTCCTGCGTTCATGCCGACTACCGCAACGGCTCGGTGATGCAGTTGCTGTGGCGCGGCATCGCGCAGTACCTCGAGCGGCACAAGCTCGAGGTCATGCTCGGTTGTGCGAGCCTGCCAGGCACCGACGTCGATGCCCTGGCACCTTCCCTGGCCTATCTCGGTGCTCGCCACCTGGCACCGGTCGAGCTGCGGCCGCGGCCGGTGCAGGAACGGCATGTGCCGTTGCCGGCGCCCGACCGCTTCACCGCGATCGAGCTCGAGCGGGGCAAGGCGATGCTGCCGCCGCTGTTGAAGGCCTATTTGCGGATGGGCGGGTTGATCGGCGACGGGGCGGTGGTCGATCGTCAGTTCAACACCGTGGATGTCTGTCTGGTGCTCCCGACCGAACGGCTGAAAGACCGCTATCTGCGCCATTTGGCGGCTCCGTCACCGGGCCATGCGGTCGCTGCCTGAAGCGCCAGGCGCGATGGCGCCGGCGATCTGGCGGCGCCGGCGACGCACGGCGCGAGCGGTCTCGCGCGCCCTCGCCTTCCTGCTGGTCACGCTCAGTTTGCTCCCGCTCTTCATGCTGGTCGGCAAGGCGGCAGCGCCCCGCAACGCGATCCGGCGGCTCTGGTGCCGGTTCTGCCTCTGGCTGCTCGGCCTCGAGGTGCACTACCGGGGCGAGCCGGTGAGCGTCTGCGCCACGCTTTTTCTCGCCAACCACGTCTCCTATCTCGACATCGCGCTGCTCGGGGCACGGACCGATGCGACGTTCATCGCCAAGGCGGAGGTCGCGACATGGCCGCTGTTCGGGACCATCGGCCAGGCGGCGGGCACCTTCTTCATTCGAAGGCGCTGGCGTGATGCGCTGATCCAGCGCAATACGCTGGCGGCGCGGCTGCGGGCCGGCGAGAGCTTCATCCTGTTCGCCGAGGGGACGAGCAGCAACGGCCTCGACGTCCTGCCGCTCAAGACGTCACTGTTGAGCGTCGCCGAGCCATGGCTGCTCGACCGGCCGATCGCGGTCCAGCCGGTCACCTTGGCATACCGGCAGCTGCGGGACGGCACCCCGATCCATGCCGGCAATTGTCACCGCTACGCGTGGTATGGCGATGCCGACCTCGCGCCGCACCTTTGGGCGGCGCTGCAGCAGGATGGCTGCGTCGTCGAGGTGGTATTCGGCGAGCCGGTCCTTTCCTGGGCCGTCACCAGCCGCAAGGTCCTCGGCCCGGAAATGCGCCAGGCATTGCGGCTTGGCTTGGAGCCTGGCGGGATTCCGTCGTGGTCGACAGAGAGCAGCATCGCGCCAATTCGCCCGGACCTCGCTGCATAGACAAAAAAAAGGAGGCGTGAACGCCCCCCTTTTGAGATCGGACCTGCGTGTATGGGCTTGCGCCTCGTTTTATGAACACAGGTTAACCAATCTACATGTCGAAGCAAGATTATAAAATGGTGAAAATTACATGTGCTTTTCAACTAATAGTTTTTTTATCTCGGCAATGGCCAAGGCCGGGTTGAGGCCCTTCGGGCAGGTATTGGTGCAGTTGAGAATCGTGTGGCAACGGTACAGCTTGAACGGATCCTCGAGATCTTCGAGCCGCTCGGCCGTGGCTTCGTCGCGGCTGTCGGCGAGCCAACGATAGGCCTGGAGCAGCACCGCCGGGCCGAGATACTTTTCGCTGTTCCACCAGTAGGACGGGCATCCGGCCGAGCAACAGCCGCAGAGAATGCACTCGTAGAGGCCGTCGAGCTGATCACGATCCTCGATCGCCTGTCGCCGCTCCTTGGCCGGGCTGGTGGTGTAGGTCTTGAGCCAGGGCTCGATCGATTCGTACTGCGCCCAGAAGTGGTTCAGATCGACGACGAGGTCCTTGATCACCGACATGTGCGGCAACGGGTAGACGGCGACGTCGCCGCCGATGTCATCGATCGCCTTGGTGCAGGCGAGCGTGTTCTCGCCGTCGATATTCATCGAGCACGAGCCGCAAATCCCCTCGCGACAGGAGCGGCGGAAGGTCAGCGAGCTGTCCGTCTCGGACTTGATCTTGATCAGCGCGTCGAGCACCATCGGCCCGCAATCGTCGAGGTCGACCTGAAACGTGTCGAGCCGCGGATTCTTGCCGTCTTCCGGCTCGTAGCGGTAGATCTTGAAGGTTTTCGGGCGCTTGGCGGCGGCCGGTGCCGGATGGGTGCGGCCGCCTTGAAGCCGGGAGTTCTTCGGTAGCGAGAGCTCGACCATCGACTGTCCTGCTTTCCTTAATCGGGCGTTGCGCCGGTCCAGCGGCCGTCAGTAGACGCGCTTGCTCGGCGGGATGACTTCCACCTCATTCGAGAGCGTGAAGTAGTGAACCGGACGCGGCTCCAGGGTCACGTCGTACTTGTCGCCGACCCAGACCAGGGTGTGCTTCATCCAGTTCTCGTCGTCGCGCTCCGGATAGTCCTCGCGGGCATGCGCCCCCCGGCTCTCGGTCCGATAGTGCGCCGAGTGCACGGTGGCAACGGCCTGGGCCATCAGGTTTTGCAGCTCGAGGGCTTCGATCAGGTCGCTGTTCCAGACCATCGAGCGATCGGAGATCTTGAGTTCCGGCAGCACTTGCGTGATGTCGCCCATCGCCTTGATGCCGGCCTCGAGCAGCGGCCCGTCGCGGAAGACGGTAGCATGCTTCTGCATGGTCTTCTGCATCGCCTCGCGGATCGCCCCGGTGGCCTCGCTGCCGTTGGCGTGGCGCACGGCGTCGAGCCTGCCGAGACACGCCTCCTCGGCATTGCCGGGCAGCGGCTTGTGGGCGCTGCCGGCCTGGATGGTGTCGGCCGCGCGATGCGCCGCCGCCCGGCCGAAGACGACGAGGTCGATCAGCGAGTTGCCGCCCAGCCGATTGGCGCCGTGCACCGAAGCGCAGGCCGCCTCGCCGACCGCCATCAGACCCGGCACCACGGTGTCGTGCTTGCCGTTCCTGAGATCGACGACCTCGGTCAGGTGGTTGGTCGGGATCCCGCCCATGTTGTAGTGGCAGGTGGGGACCACCGGGATGGGCTCCTTGGTGACGTCGACCCCGGCGAAGATCTTGGCGGTCTCCGAGATACCGGGCAGCCGCTTGTGCAGGAGGTCGGCATCGAGATGCTCGAGGTGCAGGTTGATGTGGTCCTTGTTGGGCCCGACCCCGCGGCCCTCGTTGATCTCGATGGTCATCGCCCGGCTGACGACGTCGCGGGAAGCGAGGTCCTTGGC
>CAZNWE010000030.1:0-11570 GCA_964576715.1 uncultured Geminicoccaceae bacterium
GCAGCGTCGCCCCGAGCGGCGGTCGCCGGTGGCTGGATCATCACCCCGGCGGCACCGGCCTCCATCACCGCCTCGGCGAGGGCTGCCATGGCAGCGAAGCCCGGGGCGGAGACGCCGACGACCACCGGCACCCGTCCGGCGACCCGGGCGAGGACGTGGCGGGCAAAGCTCTTGGCCTCGGCCTCGGTGAGCTTCGGCGCCTCGCCCATCATGCCGAGGATGGTGAGCCCGTCGACGCCGCGGTCGAGGTAGAATGCGATCAGCCGGTCGGTGGCGGCGAGGTCGAGCGCACCCGTCTCGGTGAACGGGGTGGCGGCGATGATGAAGACCCCCTTGGCGGTCGCGTCGAGGAGAGACATCCGGCTATCGCTTGCTTGGACTCATGCTGGTTGTCTAGTGCAGCTAGGGCGCACTTGCCATAAGGCTGCCATGACGGAGGACCGGGACTTGCGGATCGAGGCCGTGCCGACGCCGATCGGCACGGTGCTGCTGCGGCACGACGGGCTGCTGCTGCATCGCCTGGATTTCGTCGACGATGCGTCGTCGGCCGCGGCGCAGGCTCCCGGCAGCTCCGCGTTTGCCGCCGCCGTCCGGGCCTATTTTGCCGGCGATGTGCGGGCGCTGGACCGGCTGCCCGTCGTCGCCCGCGGCACCGCCTTTCAGACGATGGTCTGGCTCGCGCTGCGGCAGATCCCGCCGGGCCAGACATGGAGCTACCGGCAGCTCGCCCAGGCCGTCGGCCGCCCCGCGGCGGTCAGAGCGGTGGGCGCCGCGAACGGCAGGAACCCGCTGTCGCTGGTGTTGCCCTGCCATCGGGTGATCGGTGCCGACGGCAGGCTCACCGGTTACGGCGGCGGGCTCGAGCGCAAGGCATGGCTGCTGCGTCACGAGGGTGCACCATGCGCCTGAACGAGGCCCGGCCGCGTCAGCCAGAGGCCGAGGATCGCCAGGCCCAGCATGACGAGCATGGTCGGCAGCGGCGTGCCGTCATCCAGGCTCGCGACCAAAATCGCCACGCCGGCCGGGATCAGACTCTGCAGGACCCCCAGAACCGAGGCCGCGGCACCGGCAATGCTGCCATGCGCCCGCATGGCCAGCGTGGTCGCGTTGGCGACGATGATGTTGAAGGCGAAGAAGAAGGCGCCAAAGGGCAGGATCAGGACCCATGGCATCGCCTGATCGACGGCCACGAGCAGGAGGCCCGCCAGCATCGCCAGGGCGGCAACGATGAACGCGGCTCGCGTCACCGCTTCCAGAGCCAGCCGCCGCACCAGGCGGGTGTTGACGAGGCTGCCGAGTGCCGAGCAGAGGGCGATCAGCGCGAACACGATACCGAACGCCGTGGCCGAGAGCCCATAGCCGGTCATGAAGATCGGCGCCGCGCTGACCAGGTAGGAGAGCAGCATGGCGAGGCCGATCACCGCGGCAGCGCCGTAGCGCCGCGATTGCGGGTCGCCGAGCACGACGCGATAGGCGCCGATCAGGCGCCCCGGGGAGAGTGCCTGCGGATCGGGGCGAGCCAGGCTCTCCTCGAGACGACGCACCACCAGCAGCAGCAGGATTGCTCCGTAGCCGGCAAGAAACCAAAAAATCCAGCGCCAGCTGCCGAGCCCGAGAATGACCGCGCCGATCGAGGGCGCGATCAGGGGCGCGGTAATGAACGCGGCCAGCACGAACGACATGATACGGGCCATCTGCGCGCCCTCGAACCGATCGCGGATGATCGCGCGCCCGAGAATGGGGCCGCTCGCGGCGGCCAGACCCTGGGCCAGCCGGGCCGCGAGCAAGGCGTCGATCGAGGGGGCGAGGGCACAGCCGACGGTGGCGGCGAGATAGCCGAGAATGCCCGAGACCAGGACGGGCTTCCGGCCGAAGCGGTCCGACAGCGGACCGAAGAAGGCCTGGCCCAGGGCGAAGCCGACAAAGAACACCGCGACCGAGAGCTGCGCCTTGGTCTGGGAGGCGCCGAAGGCCAGCGCGGTCGCCGGGATGGCCGGCAGGTTGATGTCGATGGTCATCGCCGACATGGTGAGGATGGCGGCGATCAGGACAACGAATCGAGCCGAACCCGGCTTGGGCGCATGGGCTGGCATGGCGAGCCTCGTTGGTCGCGAAGGGGCATTGCTGACACGCGCAAAGGGCGGACCGCCAGCAACGCTCTAGCAGGCTGCTGAACAAGCCGCGACCGCCATGGCCGACGGCAACCGGCCGCTTTGCACCGGCGACGCTGCGCGAGACCCGCCCGGTGGCGCAAATCGCACCGCGCGCGCCTTGGTTTGAAGCCGGTGATGGTGCCGCCGGTGCCATGTCTAGCGGCGGCTGCCACGAAGCCCAGGATGGACGCTCTGGGGGATCGCCTTCGGTAGCCGGCGACCGCCCTGCCGGTCGCCGGCTAGCCGAGCCGGTTGATCGACAGGGGCGCCGGGTGTGGTCGGATCGAGCGCGTGGTGCAGCCGACCATGGTCATCCGCGGCTCGTCGGCAGGGCCAAGTGCCGGGCATCGAGCCGAGCCGAAAGCTTCCTCGTCAGCAGGGAGCGGGCAAGCCCTGGCGCGGGCCCTTGGAGAAGAAAGCGGCTGCCGATCTTCCCGGCACGACAACAGTCGGCTTCGGCTTCAGGTGCTGAGCCAGGTCTTGTTGAGCACGTGGTATTTGGACGGGTGGGCCGGGAAGGCCATTACCTGCTCGGCGGTCATGGTGTAGATCGGTCGCCAGAGCGGCTGGACGATGGCACCGCTCGATTGCAGCAATTCCTCCACGACGGCCATCTTCTCGCGACGCTCGTCCGGGTCAAAGGTGGCTTCGGCCGCGTCCAATGCCGCATCGAAGGCGGCGTCGGCAAAATGACTCTCGTTCCAGGGAACCCCGCTGCGGTAGGCCTGGGAGAGGACCATCGTTCCGAGCGGCCGGTGTGCCCAGGAGGTGGCGCCGAACGGTGTCGCCGTCCAGATCTCCCAATACTTGGTCGCCGGCATGAGATTGATGTTGAGCCGGATGCCGGCTTCGCCCAGCTGATCGCGCAGCGCCTCGCAGACCGATTGCTGCCAGACCCCGTCAGTGTTGCCGACATCGATGGTCAGCTCGATGCCATCCGGATAGCCGGCCTCGGCGAGGAGGGCTTTCGCCGCCTCGACGTCGCGCGGCCGCCGCGGCAGCTCGAAATATTCTGGATGGATCGGCGACACGTGATGGTCCTCGCCCGGGTCCCCGGCGTCGCCGAAGACGAGAGCCGCCACCGCCTGATTGTCGACCGCGAGCTGCACCGCATTCCTCACCCGCTGGTCGTCGAAGGGGGCGACGTCGACCTGCATGCGGCAGACCAGGCAGTAGGCGGTGCGGACCGGCAGGATCTTGCCCGGCAGGCTTTCGGCCAGGGGCAGCTGCTCGGGGCCGAATTCGAAGATCGCGTCGACGTCGCCGCCGGCCATCGCCACCAGCTGGTTCTCGACGGAAAAGTTGAAGTAATGGATCGCGTCGAGAAACACCTCGCCACCCCAATAGGTGAAGGGTTGGCCGTCGGTGCGTTCGGTGATGCGCTCGAGGATGCAGCGTTCGCCGACCGCGAATTCCTTCAAGGTGTAGGCGCCGGTGCCGATCGGGTTGGCCGACCAGGGTGCGGTGAACGCCGGGTGGGCGATCGCACAGGCGAAATTGGTGAAGTCTTCCGGCACCGACAGCACTGGCTTGGTGAGATGCAGGCGCAGCGTCAGCGGATCGACCACCTCGATCGCACCGTCGACCGGCCGGCGGATCGGATTGCCGTCGGCGTCGGTCTCGCCGGTCTCGGCCACCAGGGCACTGAAGGTGGAGAGGCCGACAATCGCGGAGCCCAGCGTCGGCTCGAGCCAGCGGCGGATGTTCCAGGCAACGTCTTCGGCGGTGAACGGATCGCCGTTGTGCCAGGTGATGCCGTCGCGGAGCGTGATGTCCCAGGTCTTCAGGTCGTCCGACGGTCGCCAGCCGGATGCCAGCATCGGCCGGGTGATGTTGTCGGGACCGGCCATCGCCACGTAATCGAGGACGTGACGGGCCTGGTTGGCCATCTCGCCCCAGGAAAAAAGCGCCGGATCGTCGAGTTTTTGCACACCCATCCCGATCCTGAGGACGCCGCCGGGCTTGGCATCGGCGTCGGCCGGCGGAAACGGCAGATCGGCCTCGGTCTGCGCCGCAGCCGGCTCCGCGAGACCCGCCAACGCATAGGCGCCGGCGGCGGAGACGCCGAAGAAGGTGGCAAGGCGAACGAACGCACGGCGATCGAGCTTGTCGGCCGCGAGCGCTTGCCGCGCCTGGTCGAGGAGACGGATGTTGGGATCGAGGGGCATCGTCGAGCCTGCTCCAAATGATGGGTCTTCAACGAAGACGACCCGCGACCGAGACGCCCAGTTGGACACGGACAATAGCGTCCGAATTCTGACTGACCAGCCCGCTTGCGTCTTTCCGGCCTCGCTGCCGGCAGCGCCTGTAGCGCGCTGTTGCGCCCCGATGTCGGCGTCGACGGCGGACGGCTGGGGCCGATGGTCGGCAGGCGACCCGGTTGGCCAGGGTCGGAGCCCCGCGGCATGGCCGGCGTTGCCGAGCGGGTGATGCCGGTTTGGTTCGCCTTGCGGGTGCTTGTTCGCATAGAGTTGGGCGGGGCGCAGCAAGCCGCGGAGCCGGCCATGGAGCTCGAGTGGTTCGAGGACTTTTTGAGCGTTGCCCGGACCGGCAGCTTCTCCCGTTCGGCCGAGGAACGGTCGCTGACCCAGCCGGCGTTCAGCCGCCGCATCCGCGCTCTCGAGCTGGCATTGGGGGTAACGCTCATCGACCGGAGCAGCTATCCGACCAGGCTGACGCCGGCAGGACGACTGTTCCGCGATACCGCCGCGGACGCCTTGCGGTTGGTCTACGCGGTGCGGGACGAGCTGCGCGGCGCCGCGTCGGCGCCCCGCGATTTCCTCAGCTTCTCCGCCATGCACAGCATCGCGGTCGCGTTCTTTCCGCACTGGCTGCGCCGCCTCGAGCCCACACTCGGCCCGCTCAACAGCCGGGTGACCGCCGACAACATGCACAACTGCGTCCAACAGCTGATCGACGGCAATTGCGACTTCCTGCTTTGCTATGCGCATCCGGCGATGCCGATCGTGCTGGAGCCGGATCGCTATCCCTATCGGGTACTCGGCCAGGACCGCTTGATCCCCGTTGCCGCCGGTGTGAGCGGCGGCAAGGCCCGGTTCCGCTTGCCCGGCAGCGAGGCCACGCCACTGCCCTATCTCGGCTATGCCGCGGGCTCGTTTCTCCGCCGGGCGGTCGACCACGTCCTCGAGCGGAACGATCCGCGGCCCGCCTTGCAGCTCCGCCACGAGAACGCCCTGGCTGACGCATTGAAGGCGATGGCCATGGCCGGGCACGGCGTCGCCTGGCTGCCGGAAAGCCTGGCCGAGCCCGATCTCGAGCGCCGACGCCTGGTCCTTGCCGGCGGGCCGGATTGGGCGCTGCCGCTGGAGGTCAGGCTCTACAAGGCCGCCGCCACGACACGGCCCGAGGCCGCCACGCTCTGGTCGTTTCTTGAGCCAGACTATGCAAGCCTTGCATAGAATCATTGCGCATTGGCATTAGCGAAGCGGTCATATCTCGGCTATCGTCTTGCAACGGTAACAAATCGTGTCTCGAAGGGTCGGCGAGCCATGCTGCTGTCGCGCTTCCCCCGCGTTCGGCTCTGCCACGGCCCGACGCCGCTCGAGCCGATGGAGCGCCTGGGCGCGGTGCTCGGTGGCCCGCGCCTCTTCATCAAGCGTGACGACTGCACCGGCCTCGCGACCGGCGGCAACAAGACCCGCAAGCTGGACTTCCTGATGGGCGCTGCCCTGGCCGAGGGTGCTGATCTGGTGATCACCCAGGGTGCGGTCCAATCCAACCACGTCCGCCAGACCGCCGCCGCCGCCGCCAGGCTCGGCCTCGCCTGCCGTATCCTGCTCGAGCGCCGCGTGCCCGACGTCGGGGCGGACTACGAGACCACGGGCAATGTCTTCCTCGACCGGCTCTACGGTGCCGAGATCGCGTTTCGCCCGGCCGGCCTGGACATGAATGCCGAGTGCGAGGCGCTGGCCGAGGAGCTGCGCGGCGAGGGGCACAAGCCCTACGTGATCCCCGGCGGCGGCTCGAATCCGACCGGCGCGCTCGGCTATGTCAGCTGTGCGCTCGAGCTGGTCGCCCAGGCCAACGATACGGGCTTGACGATCGACCGCATCGTCCACGCCACCGGCAGTGCTGGCACCCAGGCGGGTCTGCTGGCCGGGCTCGAAGGTGTGAGCGCCGGGATCGAGGTGCTGGGCATCAGTGTTCGCCAGCCGAAGGCCAGGCAGGAAGAGACGGTGCACCGGCTGGCCAATGCCACCGCCGAGCATCTCGGCCTCGCGAGCGGCGTCGCGCGCCATCGGGTGATGGCCGATGACGGCTATGTCGGCCCGGGCTATGGCCAGCCGACCACGGCCATGGTGGAGGCGATCAACCTGACCGCGCGCACCGAGGGCATCCTTTTGGACCCGGTCTATTCCGGCAAGGGCATGGCCGGGCTGATCGGGCTGATCCGGCAAGGCGCTTTCGCCGCCGATGAGACCATCGTCTTCCTCCATACCGGCGGGGCGGCTGCCTTGTTCGCCTACCAGGAGCTGTTCGACGCGGCGGCCTGAGACCGGCCGCCGGCTATGCCCCACACAGAGCCATCCGACCCGAGAAGGAGACTGGAACGATGAGACGCTTCACCACGGCGCTGGCGGCCGTCCTGATCCTGCTGGCCGGCCCGGCGGCGGCCGAGACGGTGCTCAAGCTCGGCCATGTCTCGAGCGCCGACAACGTCTACCATCTCGGCGCCTTGCGCTTTGCCGAACGGGTCGCCGAACTGACCGACGGCTCGGTCACGGTCGATGCGCTCTGTTGTGCGCAGCTCGGCAACGATGTCGCCCAGGCCAAGACGGTGCAGCTCGGGGCGCAGGATCTGGCGATCGTCTCCAGCAACAATCTCGCCCAGTTCGATCCCAGGATCGACATCTTCAGCCTGCCCGCCCTGTTCCAGGACATCCCTTCGGCGCAAAAGGCGGTGTTCGGGCCCGTCGGCGACGAGATCTTCGAGAATTTCCGCGCGGCCACCGGCATGCGGGTGATCTACACCACGGCCTGGGGGACGCGGGCCATGATCAACAACAAGACCTCGATCAGGGAGCCCGGCGATCTTTCGGGCCTGTTGATCCGCTCGCCCGGCAGCCCGGTGATGAACGCCACCTACGAGGCCCTGGGGGCGAGCCCGACGCCGGTGGCCTTCGCCGAGCTGTTCACGGCACTGCAACAGGAGACGGTCGACGGCGCCGACATGTCGCCCTGCGACATCCTCTCGCTCAAGTACTACGAGGTGCAGGACCACCTCACCACGTCGAATCTCTTTACCGGCTTCGGCATGGTGGTCATGAACGACCGCAAGTTCCAGGGCCTGACAGCGGAGGAGCAGGACGCCATCCTCGCCGCCGGCCGCGAGGCGGGCGAGTACTCCTGGGGCCTGACCGCCCAGTGCGACGAGGACGGCATCGCCAAGGCCCAGGAGGTCGGCATGGACGTCGTCCTCTTGACCGCCGAGGAACGGGCACCTTTCTTCGAGACCGCGCGCAGCATCTGGCCGGAATTCGAGGAGCGCGTCGGCGGCCGGGAGCTGATCGACCGGCTGGTCGCGGCAGCGCAGTAGGGGCCGAGAAGCCTGCGGTCTTGCCGCCTGCCTGCCCTGGAGCCGCCATCGTGGCTCGCTCGAGCCTGCGGTAACGCCTCCGGGGCAGGCCGTCGGTAGTTGCCCGGGCACGGGCTTCTCGTTCGCGGAGATCGCGATGCAACGGTTGATGGCTTGGCTCGATCGAACCGACCGGACGATCCTCCTCGTCCTCTTGACCGGCTTGGTCGCCGTCGTCTTCCTGCAGGTCGCGTCGCGCTTCGTCCTCAAGCTCCCGGTCGCCTGGTCGGAGGAGATGTCGCGCTTCATCTTCATCTGGTTTTGCTGGCTCGGCTGCTCCTATGCGACCTGCAGCTACCACCACATCCGCATCACCGCCCATCTCCGCGCCTTGCCGCGCGGCCTCGCACTCTGGCTGCTGCGGCTCGGCGACATCGCCTGGATCGTCTTCAACCTCGTCGTTCTCGCCGGCGGCGTCCTCTACCTCGGCTCGATCCTGCAATATCCCTACCGGGCGATGATCACCGACATCAACATGCTGTGGATCTTCCTGCCGATCCCGCTGATCTTCGTCGTCTTCACCCTGCGCGTCGCGGTCAACCTGTTCGATCCGGACTATTTCGAGCGCTCGCTGGGCGAGGCCGAACGCGAGGCCGAGGAAGAGCTCAGAGCAGCCTCACCGGGCGGCAGCGCACCTTGAGCGTCGGCCTCGCGATCGGTGTCACCTTCGTCGCGGCATTGCTGCTGGGCGTCCCGATCGCGATCGCCATGGGGCTGGCCTCGGCCGTGGCGATCATCATCGCCGGCCTGCCGATCACCTTCCTGATCCAGGTGATGTTCGAGGCGCTCAACTCCTTCCCGCTGATCGCCATTCCGCTGTTCATCCTGGCCGGCGGCATCATGGAGCGGGGCGGGCTGTCGCGGCGCATCGTCGACATCTTCATGCCGCTCATCGGGCGCTCCTACGGTGGTCTCGCCGTCGTCACCATCCTCGCCTGCATGTTCTTCGCCGCGATTTCGGGCTCCGGCCCGCCGACGGTCGCCGCCATCGGCTCGATCATGATCCCGTCGATGCTGCGCCAGGGCTATTCCCCCGCCTTCGCCGGCGGCGTGACCGCCTCGGGTGGTACGCTCGGCATCCTGATCCCGCCGTCGGTGCCGATGATCATCTACGGCGTCAGCTCGGAGACCTCGATCCCGCGGCTGTTCGCCGCCGGCATCGTGCCCGGCCTCGTCGTCGGGCTGATGCTGACCCTGACCGCCTATCTGCTGGCCCGACGGGCCGGCTACCGCTCGGTCGACTCCAGGGTCGATCTCGGCGCCTTCCTGGTCGCACTCCGCCGCGGTTTCTGGGCTCTCTTGGCGCCGATCATCATCCTCGGCGGGATCTACGCCTCGGTCTTCACCCCCACCGAATCCGCGGTCGTCGCTGTCGTCTACGGTCTCCTGGTCTCGACGCTCGTCTATCGCGAGATGACCTTCGCCAAGCTGCAGGAGACGTTCCTGTTCACCGCGACCATCAGCGGCTCGGTCCTCGTCATCATCGCCACCGCCACCATCTTCGGCCAGATCCTGACGCTGCAGAACATCCCGCAGGAAATGGCGGCCTGGATCGCCGGTCTTTCCGACAACAAGTACGTCATCCTCTTCATCATCTGCGCTGTCCTGATCTTCATCGGCATGTGGATGGACACGATAGCCCAGATCATCCTGCTCACCCCGGTGCTGCTGCCGGTGGTCAACGCGCTCGGCGTCAACCCGGTGCATTTCGGCATCATCTTCGTGCTCTGCTGCGAGATCGGCTTTCTCACGCCGCCCTTGGGGGTCAATTTGTTCGTCGCGATGCGGCTCACCGGCTGCTCGATCGAAAGCCTGTCCAAGTCGGCCTTGCCCTATGTCCTCGTGCTGATCCTCGCCATCGTCCTGATGGTCTTCTTTCCGGCCATCACGCTCTGGGTGCCGAACCTGATCTATGGGCCGTAGCGGCCGGCTGCCCGGGCAAATGGGGTGGTTGTCGTCACGTCGGACATGCTCAGCCGGCGACGAGGCCGTGCTCGACGGCGAGCTGCTTGAGATAGGTCATGCCGGGGTCGAGGACCTCCTCGGCACTCTTCGCCACCGGGCGCCAGACCGAGAGCGCCTTGGCGAGCTCCGGCGGCATGTTGATGAAGGCCTCACCGACCAGGTCACCTTGAAAGCCGCTCGCCGCGAGGGCCGCCATGGTCGCCCCGAAATCCACCGTGCCGGTCCCGGGGACGCCGCGATCACTCTCGGAAAGATGGATGTATTGCAGATGCTTGCCGGCCGTCTCGATGCCACTTCTGAAGCCCTTCTCCTCGATGTTCATGTGGTAGGTGTCGAGGTGGATCATCAATGCGGGCTCGCCGATCCGCTCGATCAGCCGGACCGTCTGCTCGGCCGTGTTCAAGAGATGCGTCTCGTAGCGGTTGCAGGGCTCGAGTCCGAGGGTCATGCCGAGTTCGGCGGCACGCCTCGCCACCGGCCGCAGGGCCCGCTCGATCGCGGCGTACTCGGCCTCGGTCGGGCTGGTGCCGGTGGTGTAGCCCAGGGTCGAATAGGTCACGCCGGTGAGCGTGTTCGAGCCGAGCGCATGAGCGACGTCGAGGGCGGCGAAGAGGAAGGCCGACGCCTGGTCGGGATGCAACGGCGCGCAGGCTTCGAACGGCAGCCCGAGGGAGCAGGTAGGGGCGACGCCGTGCGCCTCGAACAGTGCGCGGCTGTGCGCCGCATCCACCGCAGCCGGGTTCAAGAGGGCGATCTCGATGACGTCGAGGCCGCAGCCGGCGGCTGTCGGCACGACGCGTTCGGCTGCCTCCCTGGTCCAGGCCGCGGTCCAGAGACTGCTGTGCATGCCGAAACGGACTCGTTGTCGCGCCATGGCGCCGCTCCCTGAACGGTTGTCGCTTTCGCTGCCGAGACTACGATCCTGGCGGCCGGTTGCCAACGGCTCGAACGGCGCCCGCGGAGACCGCGCGGATCAGGGGCAGGGAAGGGATTAGGAGACTGGGGGGATGATCGAGAAGGGCTACGTCATCACCATGGCACGCTACGGCGCATGGCAGAATACTGCCCTGATCACCGCCGCGCGCAGTCTCGACGATCGTCAACGGCGCGCCGAGCGCGGGCTATTTTTCGGCTCGATCATGGGCACCATGAACCACTTGCTCTGGGCCGACCAGATCTGGCTGCACCGGTTTGCCGGAACGGCCCTTCCCGAGGCCCGCACGATCAGCGACTCGCGCGAGCTGTGCGCGACGTGGGACGCCCTCTGCGACACCCGGACCCGCATGGACGCTGGCCTGCAGGATTGGGCGCAGGCACTCGATCCGGCCTGGCTCGAAGGCACCCTCACCTGGTTCTCGGGCGCCGCCGAACGGGAAATCAGTCGGCCGCGCAGCCTGCTCGTGGTCCACCTGTTCAATCACCAGACCCATCACCGCGGGCAGATCCATGCAGCGCTGACGGCTGCCGGCTGCCCCACCGCGGCGACCGATCTGCCGTTCATGCCCGGCCTCGACTAGCGGTGCGGGTCGACTGCCGGCGGGTCTCGAGCGGTGGTCGGCCGATCGGTTCAGCCCGCCTTGTCGCGGTCGGCGAACAGGCGACTGGCGAACCGCGCGATGCCGAAAATGATTGCCGGGCCGCCGACCAGGATCAGCAGAGTCCAGATCAACAGTTCCATCTTTGGGCTACCTTCCGCGACCCCCGTCGACCAGCCTCAAGGGAAGTCGATCGCCGCCCGCGCCGATCAACCCGGTTCGCCAGACTGCGGCATGCGGTCGCCGTGACCGCGAGGCTGCGGCTTCGTCGAGCTGTCGCCCCTTCAGTGTCGGGTTGCTGCCACGCTAAGATAGCGCCAA
>CAZNWE010000030.1:11670-14171 GCA_964576715.1 uncultured Geminicoccaceae bacterium
AGCATCTCTTCCGCAACAACCGGGCCTGGTCGGTTGCCCGCACCACTGCCGAACCCGATTTCTTTCCCAGGCTCGCCCGCCAGCAGCGCCCTGAATACTTGTGGATCGGCTGCGCCGACAGCCGCGTCCCGGCCAACGAAATCGTCGGCCTCGACCCCGGTGAGCTGTTCGTCCACCGCAACGTGGCGAATCTCGCCCCGCCCAGCGACATCAACTTCCTGTCCGTGCTGTCCTTCGCCGTGGTGGTCCTGCAGATCAAGCATGTCATCATCTGCGGCCATTACGGCTGCAGCGGCGTCCGTGCGGCACTGCTCGACGAACGCAACGGCGTCGTCGACCATTGGCTGGCACCGGTACGCGCCAGCTATCACCGTCATCGCCTCTCGATCGACCGGCAAGCCTGCGAGGCGGATCGCATCAATGCGCTGTGCGAGGCCAATGTCCGGGACCGGGTCGAGGATGTGACCGCCACCACGATCGTCCGCGATGCCTGGACCCGCGGCCAGAAGCTCGCCGTTCACGGCTGGATCTACGGCCTCGCAGACGGGCTGTTGCGCGACCTCATGGTGACCAACCACGGGCCAGGGCAGGCAGCGTGAGAGGCGCGGGGCCGGCAACAGCAAGGCGCTCTGGATGCGCACGACGAACAAGCTCACCGGCCGGGTGGCCAGGGTCGAGACGGCGAAGCAGTTGACGGGGGCGGCCCCGACCGGGACCATGTTGGCACGCAGGATCGCCATCGCCGCGGCGCTGGCGCCGGTGCTGACCAGTCGAGCGGTGCCCGCTGGCAGCCGCCGACCAGCGAGAGAGAGGAAGCGGCGATGCTCGGTGGGTTGATGAAGAGGCTGTTCGGCGGCGCGGGTGACGGCGACAAGGCCGAGGGCGCCAAGCCGATCGGTGATCCGGTCGAGCACAAGGGCTGCACGATCCAGCCCATCGCCATGAGCAAGGGGGGCCAGTTCCTCACCGCCGGCATCATCGCCAAGGATTTTCCCGACGGCCGGCGCGAGCATCGGTTCGTTCGCGCCGACACGCACAGTTCGGTCGACCAGGCGCGTGATTTCGCCATCGTCAAGGGACGGCAGATCATCGACGAGCAGGGCGATCGGCTGTTCAGCATGGCTGGTTGAGCGGTGCCGCTCGAAGACCGACGCGGTCTGTTTATCAGCGGTGGGTCAGCCGCCGCCCTGGAGCGCTACGAGGCAGCACTCGACGCCGTCTTGAGCTTTCACGGCGACCCGATCGGTGCCGCCGATGCCGCGCTCACCGTCGACCCGACGCTGGTCGCAGCACATCTGCTCAAGGCCCATGTCTTCGCCTTTTCGCTCGATCCCGACCTCCTGCCGAAGGCCGCGGCGGCGCTTCGTTCGGCAGTGGCAGCTTCACCCGATCCGCGCGAGCGACAGCACCTCGGCGCCATCAGGGCCTGGCTCGCCGGTGACATCGATGCCTGCAGAGCCGCCTTCGACGCGATCCTCCACGACCATCCGCGCGACCTCTTGGCGCTGATGTTCGCCCATCAGGCCGATTTCTTCAGCGGTGCCGAGGCGGCTCTTGCGGCCCGACCGGCGGCCGCCCTCGCCGCCTGGAGCGAAGATCTGCCGGGTTACGGCTATGTGCTGGCGATGCGCGCCTTCGGCCTCGAGGAGGCCGGCCAATACGCCGAAGCCGAAGTGCTGGCGAGAGCCGCACTCGAACGGAACCGCAAGGACGCCTGGGCTATTCACGCGGTGGCGCATGTCCTCGAGATGCAGGGGCGCGACGCCGAGGGCATCGCTTGGTACCGCGAGCGCCGGGCCGACTGGGCCGAGGATTGCTTCTTCGCCGTCCACAATTGGTGGCACTGGGCGCTCTATCACGTCGATCGCGACGAGCCGGCTTCAGCGCTCGCCCTCTACGATGAAGCCCTGGCGCCCGATCGCCGGAGCATCACCCTCAATCTATGCGACGCGGCGGCCCTGCTTTGGCGGCTGGAGCTCGCGGGATGCGCGACCGGCGACCGGTTCACGACGCTCGCCGACGCCTTCGACGGACCGGCGCGTCAACCGGTTCACGCCTTCAACGCCGTGCATGCGATGCTGGCCTTCGTCGGCGCCGGCCGACTGAGGCGCGCAGCCGAACATCTCGCCCTGCTCGAGTCGCACGCCGGCGGCACCGTGCGCTACGCGGCGATGCTGCGGCGGCTCGGCGTGCCGGCGGCCCGTGCGCTTCTGGCATTCGGCCACGGCCAGTGGACCGCGGCAGCCGCCGGCCTCGGCCGGGCGACGCGCGCGCTCGGCGATTTCGGCGGGAGTCGCGCCCAGCGCGATGTCCTCACGATGTCGCTGATCGAAGCCGCGATTCGCGCCGGCGAGCATGGCACTGCCAGGGCGCTGCTGGCGCAACGGCAGTCGGCGAAACCGCAAAGCGAACGAACCAGGCGCGACCTGGCACGGTGCCGCTGAACCCCGCTGCCGCTGAACCCCGCTGCCGCTGAACCCCGCTGCCGCTGAACCTCGGTG
>CAZNWE010000030.1:14271-45464 GCA_964576715.1 uncultured Geminicoccaceae bacterium
TGCCGCTGAACCTCGGTGGTCGGGCGGACCGCTCAGTCCTTGATGAACTCCACCTCGTCGTCTTCGTCTTCGTCGTCTTCCTCGTCCTCGTCGAAGCTCTCGTCCTCGTAATCGTCCTCGTCGCTCTCCTCGCTCACCGCCGGGCGTGGCGCGTGGGCACGGGCGATGTAATCGGTCAGGTCGGAAAGCTCGATGAAGAAGTCGGCCTGGCGGCGTAGCTCGTCGGCGATCATCGGCGGCTGCGTCTTGATGGTGCTGACGACGCTGACCTTGACGCCCTTGCGCTGCAGCGCTTCGACCAGCCGACGAAAGTCGCCGTCACCGGTCATCAGCACGATGTGCTCGACCGAGGCGGCCACCTCCATGGCGTCGACCGTGATCTCGACGTCCATGTTGCCCTTGAACTTGCGGCGCCCGGCACCCTGGCTGAACTCCTTCAACGGCTTGGTCACCATGGTGTAGCCATTGTAGTCGAGCCAATCGACGAGCGGCCGGATCGGTGAATACTCCTGCTCGTCCAGTAGTGCCGTATAGTAGTATGCACGGAGCAAGCGCCCGCTGCTCGCAAACACCTCGAGGAGGCGCCGGTAGTCGACGTCGTAGCCGAGCGCCTTCGCCGTCTGATAGAGGTTGGCGCCGTCGATGAACACGCTGAAGCGCTCATCGGGATGGAAGTGCTTGAAGGCCGAGGGCCTTGCCATAATGTTGACTCCAGGGCTGATGGCTGCGGTCATGGCCGCTTATTGTATGCCGACCGGGGTTCGTAGCGCCGGGGCGACGTGCTGTCACATCACAATGATGGCAGGACCCTATCGTACCGAGCGCATCGTCAGCTTCCAAGCCGACCGCTTGCATATGTATGAAGGCGCAAACAAATGCACGCGGCGCGCTGGTACCAACCCCTCCACCTGCCGGCTGTGCGGCACCCGGCCGACCAGCGAGCCGTCGCGCGGCGGCTCGCCCGGGGCTTGTGCAGTGCCACAACTGTTGTACATTTAGGTGGCAATCGCTCACTGCAAAGGCATAGGTTTCGGATGGCCCGCATTACCGTTGAAGACTGCGTCGAACGCGTTCCCAGTCGCTTCGAGCTCGTGATGTTGGCAGCCCAGCGGGCGCGCGACGTCTCGGCAGGTGCGGCACTCACCATCGACCGGGACAACGACAAGAACCCCGTCGTGGCGTTGCGCGAGATCGCCGATGCGACGATCGATCTCGATCACCTGCGTTACGAGCTGATCCACGGCTTGCGTCGCCATTCGGACAGCGATGCCGACATGTCGGATGATCTGGCGCAAGAACTCGAGAGCCTGATCCCGAGCCGCCCGCCGGTCGACGACGACCTCATGCCCGACGGTATCGATTACGGTGCCGGGGACATTCTCGACGAGGACTGATGAGCAGGCGGGGCCCCCGGCGACGATTGACACCGGCACCGAGTCGGGCCCGCTGTGGCTTCGGGCGGCGGTGCCGATGACCGATGCCGCCCCCGTCATTGTGCAAGTCGGCGCCCGGGCCGCTTCGGCGAGCACTGCAGCGACTGCTGTTAGCGACATATCGCCGCACAAACGGTCGCGTTCGGTCGACGCAGAGGCCGCTGCCACAGCGCGCAAGTCTGCGGCTGGTCGCAAGATCATGCGGCAGTACGAGCTGGTCGAGCTGGTCCGCAGCTACGACCCGACGGTCGACGAGGATCTGCTCAATCGCGCCTACGTCTTCGCGATGAAGGTGCACGGTCCGCAGCGTCGCGTGTCCGGCGACCCGTTCTTCCATCATCCGGTCGAGGTTGCCGGAATCCTTGCCGGGCTCAAGCTCGACGCGGCATCGATCGCCACCGGTCTGTTGCACGACACGGTCGAGGACACGGGCACCAAGCTCGAGGACATCCGCGCCCAATTCGGCGACACCGTGGCGCGCCTCGTCGACGGTGTGACCAAGCTCAACAAGATCCAGCTGCAATCGGCGCAGACCGCTCAGGCCGAGAACTTCGGCAAGCTGCTGGTCGCGATGTCCGAGGACATTCGCGTGCTGCTGGTCAAGCTCGCCGATCGCCTGCACAACATGCGCACGCTCAATTTCATGCCGCCGGAGAAGCGGCAGCGCATCGCCCGCGAGACCATGGAGATCTATGCGCCGCTGGCCGAGCGGATCGGCATGGAGCGGCTGCGGGCGGAGCTGCAGGACCTCGCCTTCGCCGAGCTCTGGCCCGAGGCGCGCGACAGCATCCTGCATCGTCTGCAGCAGCTTCGCCTCGACGACACCGATCTCTCCGAGCGGATCATCGCCGAACTCAAGGGCAAGCTTGCGGCGGCCGGGATCGAGGCGGACATCGCCGGCCGCGAGAAGTCGGCATTTTCCATCTGGCGCAAGATGGAGCGCAAGAACGTCGCGTTCGAGCAGCTTTCCGACATCATGGCCTTTCGGGTTCTGGTCGAGACTATCGGCGAATGCTATGCCGCCCTCGGCGTGATCCACGAGGCCTATGCGATGCTGCCGGGGCGCTTCAAGGATTTCATCTCCACGCCCAAGCAGAACGGCTACCGCTCGCTGCACACGACGATCCTGGGGCCGGAGCAGCGCAAGATCGAGGTGCAGATCCGCACCCGGCAGATGCACGAGGTGGCCGAGTTCGGGGTTGCCGCCCATTGGGCCTACAAGCAGGACAGCCGGGTCACCGAGGGCCGGCAGTATCGCTGGATCAGGGAGCTGCTCGACATTCTCGAGCACACCGCCGATCCCGAGGATTTCCTCGCCAACACCAAGCTCGACCTGTTCCAGGACCAGGTGTTCTGCTTTACCCCGCGGGGCGACCTGATCGCCCTGCCGCGCGGGGCGACGCCGGTCGATTTCGCCTATGCGGTTCATTCCGAGGTCGGCGATCACTGTGTCGGGGCCAAGGTCGACGGCCGCATGGTCCAGCTGCGCCACCCGCTCGAGAACGGCGACCAGGTGGAGGTCATCACCAGCCGCAACGCCTGGCCGTCCGCCGCCTGGGAACGCTTCGTCGTCACCGGCAAGGCCAGGGCCAGGATCCGCCGGGCCTTGCGGACGCGCCAGCGCGACGACTACATCCAGCGCGGCCGCGAGCTTTTGGGTCGGGCGGCGAAGAGCGAGGGGTTGCAGCCGACCGAGCGCCAGCTCGAGCAGGCGGCAGGCGCCCTCGGGCAGGCGACGCTCGACGACATGCTCGCACAGGTCGGCGAGGGCCAACTCGCTGCCCGCCTCGTTTTCCAGGCGATCCCGGCAGCGGCCCTGCGACTGCCCGTCAAGCGGGCGCCGGGCACCGGCGCGGTGCTCGATCCGGCGGCCGAGGTCGACAACGTCGTCCACTTCAAGCGACCGGCCAGCGAGCCTGCCGAGCGGTCGTCGGGGCTGATCGCCGGGCTGCCGGCCGGCATTGCCTACCAGCTGGCCGGCTGCTGCCGGCCGATCCACGGCGATCCGATCATCGGCGTGGTGCGCACCGGGCGGCCGATCAGCATCCATTGCCGCGACTGCGCCACGGTGCTCAGGATGAGCGACAGCGAGCACCGCTTCATCGATATCGGCTGGAACGACGAGACCAGCGACCCCATCCCGACCCGCCTCGCGGTGATGGTCAACAACCGGCCGGGAGCACTCGGCACGATCAGCACGATCATCGGCAGAAACCACGGCAATATCGTCGACGTTAAGGTCGGCCGCCGTTCGCGGGACGTCTACGAGATGCTGCTCGACGTCGAAGTCACGAATGTCGAGCAGCTGCAACGGATCCTGGCCGCGCTGCGGGCCGATCCGACGGTCAACGCCGTGGAGCGCAGCCGCTCGTGAGCGGCCCCGCCGAGGTCGAGCCGCTGCTCGACGAGAGCCAGGTGCTGGCCGAGTTCCGCGCCGCCGGGGCGCTGCTGCGGGGCCATTTCATCCTGACCAGCGGCCGCCACAGCGGCCACTACATGCAGTGCGCCCGGGTCATGGTCGAGCCGGCGCGCGCCGAGCGGCTCTGCCGGACGCTGGCGTCACGCATCTGCGCGGCACAGCCGGACCTGGCGCTGCATGCAGTGGTGGCGCCGGCGATGGGCGGCATCCTCGTCGGCTACGAACTCGCCCGTCAGCTCGGCAGCCGCTCACTCTTCGCCGAGCGGGTCGACGGTCGCTTCGCGCTGCGGCGCGGCTTCGACCTGCCGCGCGGGGCGCCGGTGCTGATCGCGGAAGACGTGGTGACCACCGGCCTGTCGTTGCGCGAGTGCGCCGAATGCGTCGCCGAGCTGGGCGCCGTCCCGGTTCTCGCCGCCTGCCTGATCGACCGCTCCAACGGCACCGCCGCGCTCGACCTGCCGCTGGTCGCCCTCGCCACGGTCGACTTTCCCACGTATGCGCCCGACGAACTCCCGCCTGAGCTCGCCCGGCTGCCGGCGGTCAAGCCCGGCTCACGCGGGTTGACCTAGCCGAACGAGCGCAATGCGCGTCTGGCTTGCATATATTTCTACTTTAGCGTTAGTTCCGATGGTCATCCACAGCCGAGCGACGAGCCTTGGCCAAGACCATCAGCGCCCCCACTGTCGCCCGGGTCGAAACCGTGGCGTTCGTCGGCCTCGAGGCGGCACCGGTCGATGTCGAGGTGCAGCTCGGCAGCGGGCTGCCGTCCTTCTCGATCGTCGGGCTCGCCGACAAGGCGGTGGCCGAGAGCCGCGATCGCATTCGGGCGGCCCTGGCGGCGATGAGCCTGTCGCTGCCGCCCAAGCGGATCACCGTCAACCTCGCCCCGGGCGATCTCGCCAAGGAGGGCAGCCACTACGACCTGCCGATCGCCCTCGGGCTGCTGATCGTCATGGGGCTGCTCGAGCGCGACGCGGTGACCGGCCGGCTCGTGGTCGGCGAGCTCGGCCTCGACGGCAGCCTTCGGCCGGTGGCCGGGGTGCTCGCGGCCACCCTGGCGGCGGCCGAGCGGCAGATGGGCATCGTCTGCCCGCTGGCCTCGGGCAGCGAGGCCGCGTGGCTCGCCGAGACGGTCGAGATCACCGCGGCACCGGACCTCTACGCGCTGGTCGGCCATTGGCGCGGTGAGGCGATCCTGCCCCAGCCCGAGCCCGGCGGGCCGCTCGAGCCACCCGTCTATCCCGACCTCAAGGACGTCAAGGGCCAGGAGACCGCCAAGCGGGCGCTGGAGGTGGCGGCCGCCGGCGGCCACAATATCCTGATGATGGGCCCGCCCGGTGCTGGCAAGTCGATGCTGGCCAGCCGACTGGTTGGCATCCTGCCGCCCCTGACTTCCAAGGAGATCCTCGAGCTCGGCCTGATCCGGAGCGTCGGTGGCCGGCTCGAGGCCGGCCGGTTGCCCGACGGGCGGCCGTTCCGCAGCCCGCACCACGCGGCCTCCATGGCGGCGATGGTCGGTGGCGGACGCGAGGCGCGGCCGGGCGAGATCTCCCTCGCCCATCGCGGCGTGCTGTTTCTCGACGAGTTGCCCGAGTTCGGCCGGCAGGTCCTGGAAAGCCTGCGCCAACCCCTGGAATCCGGCTCGGTCACCGTGGCCCGGGCCAACCACCACGTCACCTATCCCGCCCGCTTTCAGCTGGTCGCTGCGATGAATCCGTGCCGCTGCGGCTATCTCGACGATCCTGGCCTTGCTTGTGGCAAGGCGCCGCGCTGTGCCGAGGACTACCAGAAGCGAATTTCGGGGCCGCTGTTCGATCGCATCGACCTGCATGTCGAGGTGGCAGCCCTGAGTGCCCAGGATCTCACCCTGCCGATGCCCGGCGAGGGGTCGGCCGAGGTGGCGGCGCGGGTGGTCGCGGCCCGCGACCTTCAGGCCGACCGGCTCGCCGGACTCGGGGCCGGCGGCGCCGTCCTCAACGCCGAGCTCGAGGGCGAGCTGCTCGATCGGATCTGCGAGGCCGAGCCGGCCGCCGCCGAACTGCTGACCAGGGCCATGGAGCGGCTGCGCTTCTCGGCGCGCGGCTACTACCGGGTGCTCCGCGTTGCCCGCACGCTCGCCGACCTCGAGGCCTCTTCCCTGGTCAAGCGGATCCACGTCGCCGAGGCGATCAGCTTTCGCCGCCGGGCCCCCGCCCGGCAGGCGGCGTGAGCAGTGGCGGACGGCCCCGGTCCTACCCCGCGAGGCGGGCCATTGCCGCAGTGGCGTTGTCGAGATCGGCGAGGGCGCGGTCGAGGCGATCGAGCAGGGCGCTCCGGGTCGGGGTGGTGCCGGTATCCTCGGCGGTGGCCAGCGGCAGGTCCTCGAGCGTCCAAAACACGCTGCCGAGGGCGGTGCGCATGATCAGCATGATCTGGGCCCGCTCGGCCGGCGGGTCGGGCAACGCGGCGCGCAGCGCCTCCAGCCGCCGGTCGAGGCCGCGCGCCGCGAGCCGCAACGCAGCGAGCGACGAGAAACTGCCACCATCGGCGATGCCGGCGAGGTCGACGGCCCGGCTCGGCCTCGCCGTCAAGGCGGCACCACCGGGCTCGACGGCAAGGCGCTCGCGCAATGCGGCGGCGTGCGCCATGGCGGCGGCGATATCGCGATCCAGGGCGGCAAGTGCCCGCGGCGCTGCCATGGCGCCTGCGGTCACGACCGGGGCCGTCGTGGCCAGGCCGGCCAGGGCCAGGACCAGGATCCTTGCCCAGATGGCGAAATTGCGATGCATCGGCCCCTCGTCCTCACGCTCGGGTCTGTGGCTGCGCACACCATGGCGCAACATGATTGCGGTTCGGTTAAGGGGCTCGGTTAGGGGGCTGGGCCACGGCATCCCGCTTGACGCACGCGCCGGCCGTGGCTATCCATCGCTGAACAAAGCGACCGGTCACGGCCGCTCTTTTTTCGTTTGCTCCCGATGACGCGAGGACAGCTCATGGCCAGACGATGCAGTCTGACCGGCAAGGGCGTGCAGGCCGGCAACAATGTCAGTCACGCCAACAACAAGACGCGGCGGCGATTCCTGCCGAACATTCAGAGCCGGCGCCTGTACAGCGAGACACTCGGCCGCAGCGTCCGCCTGCGTATCGCCACCAACACGCTCAGGACCATCGAGAAGCGCGGCGGCCTCGACGGCTTTCTGCTGAGCAGCAGCGAGACGGCCCTGCCGAGCGACCTCGTGCGGATGCGCCGGCTGCTCGAGGCGGCGAAGGCAGCGCGTTGAACAGCTCGATCGCTTGACGACCGCCCGCGGGCTGGACCCGACGAACCACTGACATGCGCGAGACCGGCACGATGATCGTGATGGCAGTGGCGGCGATGACGGTGATCGTCGTTGCCTCCAACGTCCTCGTCCAATACCCGCTCAACGACTGGCTCACCTGGGGCGCCTTCACCTACCCGCTGGCTTTCCTGGTGACCGACCTCGCCAATCGGCGCCTCGGGCCAGGCACCGCCCGTCGGGTCGTTTATGTCGGCTTCGCCTTGGCGGTGCTCTGTTCGGCCGCCTTGGCGACGCCGCGGATCGCGATCGCCTCGGGCAGCGCATTCCTGGTGGCGCAACTGCTCGACATCGTCGTCTTCGACCGGCTCCGGCGCGGCCGCTGGTGGCGAGCACCGCTGGTGTCGTCGGCGATGGGCTCGACGGTCGATACCGCTGTCTTCTTCAGCCTCGCCTTCGTCGGCACGGGCCTGCCCTGGGTCGGCTGGGCGATCGGTGATCTGGGCGTCAAGCTCGGCGTCGCCCTGGCCATGCTGGTTCCGTTCCGCCTGCTGATGGGCCGCAGCGACGCCCTTGCCGTCGATCAGCCGGCCTGAGCCGGTTCGACGAGGCGAAAGAGCAGGAGCAGATTGCGCTGCAGTGGCGATTGGTTGTCGTCGGCCGCGAGCAGCAACAGCGTTGGTGCCCCGCTGCGCTCCAGGACCGCCACCGCTTCATAGTTTTCGGCCAGTGGCCCCGCATCGAGGCGCAGCAGGGTCTCGCCCTCGAGCACGCCGGCGACCGCCGGTGCCGGCAGCGGCGTTCGCATCAGCCGGGCCTGCCAACCGCTCAGCACACCGACCCGGCGTTCCAGGACGTAGAGATGCGCGGCCGTCGCCGCAGCGCCGACCGGGCTGAAGCCGGGCGCGGTACGATAGCCGAGCCGCTCGATGCCGGCCTCGGTCAGGCGGGCACCCTCGGCGAGGTCGGGTCCGGGGCCGGCGCCCTCGGCGAGGGCGATGAACGTGCCGTCCGACAGCCGGGCCAGGGATTCCAGCCCCTGGTTGGTCGGCCCAACCTCGATCAGGCGGCCCTCGTGCAGCCGCGTCGTCGCCCACGTCCCCGCCGCCGTCCGGGTCAGCCGGCGCAGACTGGCGTCGTGCTCGAAGGCGACGTAGAGCCTGCCGTCCGGTCCCCGAGCCAGGGCCTCGCTGTCGAGCGGCCGGCGGTCGGCGGCATCGGGGAGGAGGGGATCCGCCGACCAGTCGCCGAGCGCCATCGCACCGGTCTGCGCATCGAGACTGACGGACGCCTGCCAGAGCACGGCTCGATCGCTGAGCAACCAGAGGGTCCGGCCATCGGTCTCGATCGCCGAGAAGCCGCCGAACCGCGGATCGGGGCTCTTGAGCCGGTAGGCGGCAAGAAACTCGACCGCCGGACCCGTGTCGAGGCCCGTCGTCTCGTCGGTCAGCCTGGAGAGGGTGACAGGAGGCGACCGAGCCGGTATGGCCTGCGCAGCAGCGCAACTCGCCACCAGCAGCAGGGCCAGCAATACCGCGAGCCGGCAGCAGCCGTGCGTCGGGTTCGGCGCATGTGGCAGTTGCACGGCTGACCGACCTGGCCGCGGCCGTTCGCTCGTGCCTTTCCATTTGCTGGTGCCCAACGCACGTCGATGTCCCACGCTCTCACCCTGGCCTTGGTCTATGCGCTCGTGATGCACGCTGCCTGCCTGCTCCACGCGGCGACAACCGCCTGGGCGGCAGTTCGCCAGGTACCCGTCCTGCCCTCGGCAAGAACCGCGGCACCGCTCGCCGTGGCGGTGGGTATGGCACTCGCCGTTGCCGCGGTCACGCCCGCTGTGGCCGGGTCGCCAGTGGCGCTCGGATGGCTGCGCTTCTTCGCCTGGGCCGGCGGCAGCGCGCTCCTCCTGGTCGCCTTGCTGGCCTACGAGGCAACCCGGACGGGCAGGCTCTGGCGTGCGATGGGCGCCAACGGCCATGGCCTGATTGCCATCGGCGTCGATGGCGGCGTCGCCTGGCCATTCGGCCTCGGCCTGGCGCTCGCCGCGGCCGCCGGGCTGATCGCCCCACCGCCGGCGGTGGTCGACTGGCTGCCGCTCGCCGGCCTCGCGCTCCTGGTGCTGGCCGTGCCCGACCGGCCGCATGGCCGAGCACCCCAGACGACGCTGCTCGCTTGGCTGGTCGGTGCGCTGATCGGCGGTCTCGAGCTGGTGCTGGCGCCGCTCGGTCATGCCGTCGTCGTCGGTCTCTCGGGCGTCATGGTCATTCGCCTGGCCGGACCGCAGCTCGCCGATGCCGGCGTCCGCTAGGCTTCCGGGCAGTCCAGGGATGGCGCCGCTGCTGCTCGCCCTGCTGCCGTTCCTGGCCCTGCCGACTCTGCTCGCGGTGGCCGGTCATGGCGCCGCCCTGCCGTTCGCCGGCTTTGCCGTTGGGCTGTTCTTGCTCGTCGTCGCCGCCCGCATCGCCATCGGCGTGGCCCGGTTGCCGTTGCTCTGCCTCGGTGGGCTCGGGGCGGCCGGCGCTGCCTCGATGCCGCTCATGATCGTCGATCTCGACTGGTCGCCGGCCGTGGCCCTGGCCGTCGTTCCGGTTGTCGGGCTGGGCTTGGCTGGGTTGCTGTGGGCCGTGCTGCGTGCGTCCGGTCGCACGGTCGCGATGGCACTGTCGCTGCTGGCCTTGCTGCCCCTCGCGGTCCTGCCGTCGCTGACCTTCGATGCCGACGCCAACCTGCCAGCCCCGGGGCTGAATGCCGGCCTCGCCTGGCCGGTCGGGGTCGGTGTCTTGCTGCTCGTCATCGCCCAGCGCTTCGCTGCCGCACCGGTCGTCCGACTGCATGAGGCGGCCCGCGAGGCCGGTCTGCCGCTCGATGGTCAAGGCCTCGATCTGAGGCTCTGGCGGGCGCTGGCGCTGGTTCTGGCGGCAGCCATCGCAACCATGGGGGGCGGTCTCCTCGCCCTTGGTCCGTTCCCGGTCATCGGTGCGGACCCGTTCGACTGGGCCGCCCTCTCGATCGCCCTTGCGGCAATCGGCCGGCTCGGCGGCGTCCGCCTCGGTGCGGCCCTTCTCGCCGCATTGCCGCTGGCCTTGCTGCCGAAGCTGATCACCACGATCGCACCGGGCTTTCTCGATCTGACGCTGGCCGTGGCGCTCGCCGCCCTGGCGATGCAGCTGGTGGTTCGCCCCGACGGCAGCCTCGCCTGGCAGCCGGCTGCCGAGAGCCCGATGCCGGCTGGTTCGCCGACGCTGCAACCGGCCGAGGAATGAGCGACCTCGTTCTCGACCAGCCGCTCCGGCCGTTTCTGGAGCTCATCGAGGTGCGGCTCGAGATTGGGCCGCACGGCCTTGCCGACCACCAGCGCGGCCGGCCGCTCGGCCCGCTGACCTGCGGCTTCGACGAGGCCTCGATCACTGGCCTCATCGGCATTGCCGGGGCCGGGCGGGCGGCGCTCGCCGAACTCATCGCCGGCGGCGTCCTGCCGACCGGCGGGGTCTTGCGGATGGGCGGGTTGCGTATCGATCGCCTGGGACGGGCCGCCAGGGTCCGGCTCGGCATTGTCGCCCTGCACCGGCAGCGTCTGGTGCCGCAGGATACGCTCACCGGGATGCTGGCGACGGCCAGGGTCATGGTCACCCGGCCCTGGTGGCGGCTCGCCCTCGGCATCGGTGCGCAGCCGAATGCCACCGACCTCGAGGATATCGCGGCCATTCTCGATTTTCTCGGCCTCGCCGATGTGGCCGATCGGCCGGTCGGCGGCCTCACCGGCTTTCAGGCACGGCTTGGCGATCTGGCGCGTTGCCTGGCGATGCGGCCGCGGTTCCTGGTGCTCGACCAGCCGCTCGCCGGCCTCACGCCCGAGGAGCGGACGCAGTTCGCCCGCCTGCTCGCACGATTGCGCCGGGCCAAGCTGACGCTGATGATCATCGACGACGATCTGGCGACCCTCGGGCGGCTCGCCGATCGCTGTCTCGTGCTGCATCAGGGTCGACTGATCGCCGATGCGACGCCCGCTGCGATCGGTGCCGCACCGCACGTCTTTCGCGCGCTTACCGGCTCGGCACTCTAGCCCGCCCGCCCCGGCGACGCGGCTCAGCGTTCGATCGAGGCGGCGAGGCGCACTTGGCGGGACGGATCGTTCTCGATCAGCCGCTCGGTAATCGTGATCGACCGGTCGCCGGCATTCGCCGCCAGCCACTCGGTCACGCGCTGCATCCGCCGCTCGGCCATCCAGGCGTTGTAGCGCTTTGCCTCCTCGGCATCGGCGCCGCGGACTTCCCCTGTGCCGACGGCGCCGGCGACCTCCAACCTCACCGGCGCCGCTGCGGGCAGGCTCTCCAGGAAGGTGCGCAGCTGCCGCCCCACACCGGCCGGAAAGAAGCTGCTGTTGACGTCGAAGGTGATCACCAGTGCTGCTGCGCCGGCGTCGCCGCCGGGCGGGGTGGATGTCGCATCGATCGCGGCGACGACCGCCTCTGTCGGTTCGCTGGCGGCGGCCTCGGCTGAAGCGGCGGGTGGTGCGGGGACGGGCCGGCGGGTCTCGGCAGGCGCGACCGCGGCCGTGGCCAGCGGATCACCGGCCGCTGCGCGGGTCGGCTCGGCCGCGTCGCCGGGCCCTGGTTCCGGACGCCCATCGCGCCGCGTGGTCGCGTCGGCTGCAACACCGTCCGCCGCTGCCGCCTGATCGGTGGCCGCGACGGGTGCCGCCAGCGTCCCTGCCGCCGCGTGGTCGGCTGCCTCGGGTTCGCTGCCCGAATTTGCGGTGGCCGGGGCTGGGATGGCGGGCGCTGGGATGGCAAGGTCACGCGGCTCGGCAGCGGCCGGCGATTCGACCTCGGTGTCGGCAACGGCAGTCGCCGGCGGAACCGTCGCCGCCGCTGGTGCCTGCGCCTCATCTGCCGCGACCGGTGAGGCCGGCGCTGCAGCTTCGCTGGCGCCGGCAGCGGCGAGGGCCGGCGCCTCGAGCGGCAACGGTGTTCCTTCGCAATCGTCGCCGGCGGTGAGGCTGAAGACCCAAAGCGTCACTTGCGATTCCTGCACGAGGAACTGCCAGTCCCAGACACTGGCAACTGCCGGTTGCGGCATACCGAGTGCGGCGAGCTTGGCCTGGATCGCATCGGCGCGCGCCCGGGCGAGGCGATGGGCCGCGAGCGTATCACCATCGCGCGTGACGCCGGGGGCGACATGGCCAATCGCTTGCGCGGTCAGGAAACAGTCGGTCGCGAGCGGTCTCAGCGTCGTTTCCAGTTGCGCAGCGGTCGCCGGGTCGAGCGCCTCGGCACCGGTGGCGAACGGGATCGCGTGAACGCTGACACTGGCGATCCGCCCGTCCTTGAGGACCAGGGGCACGCCATCGCCGAGTGGCTCCTCGATCGCAGCGAGGGTCGCGGTCGGCAGCATCGACAGCAGTCCAGCGAGCACCACAGCGCCGGGCGCCGAGCCGACGGGCGCGGTCCGCTTGGCGTTGCGATCACGGCGTTCCGAGGATGAGCGGCTCCAGCGCAACGATGAACCCTCCAGGCATCGGCCAGGACCAGCCGGTCCGGGCCACACGATTCGGCCCAGCCACCTTCCAAGAGGTGACCATGAGCGCTCCGTGTTCTACCTGAGGTCGAGGAACTTGCCCAGCCTTGAAATCGCCTTCAGATTGAAAATTGGCGCATGCGATCGCGCGCCGATTGCGCCTGTTGCATGCCGGTCGCGCTATTTGATCTTGGCCTCGCGGAACTCGACGTGCTTTCTGGCCTTCGGGTCGTACTTCTTCAGCACGAGCTTGTCGGTGGTGGTCCGGGTGTTCTTCTTGGTGGTGTAGAAATACCCGGTGCCTTCCGAGCTCACGAGCTTGATCAGCACGGTAGACGGCTTCGCCATCGCTCAATCCTTGTCTGGGAATTCGGCAGACCGCGAAGATATGGATTGCCCGTCGCGTGTCAAGCGTGACCGGCTCGCGGCAGTCGCGCGCCCGATCATCACCGGCGGTCCTGGCCCACGCCCTGGTTGACGAATTCGAGCGTGAAACCGTCGCGCCACGGGAGATCCGGATCGACGGCACCCCAGCCGACCGCAGCCTCGAAGAAACGCTGCCAGCGCGCCTCGGTCATCGCCCCGACACCGAGTTCGCGCGCATCACCGGACTCGACGATGTCATAGCGCTTCATGGCCTCGATCGAGTAGGCGATCTGCTCTGCCGTCATGTCCGGGTTATGCTCCAAGATCAACGCGTTACCGGGCGAGGGGTCGCCGTTGAGGTAGTCCACCCAGCCCTCGATCGAGGCGTCGACGAAGGCTTGGACCAGCTCTGGACGCTCGTCGACGAACTCGGCCCGCGTCTGGATCAGGGTCGAGTAGCTGTCGTAGCCGGCATCGGCCATCAACAGCACGACCGGCGCGAAGCCGCCCGCGCGTTCGATCGCGAAGGGCTCGGCGGTGACATAGCCCTGTTGCGCCGATTCGGGGTCGGCGAGGAAGGGGGCCGGATTGAAGGTGTAGGGCTTGATCTGGCTCTCGTTGAGATCGAACGACGCCGCCATCCAGGGCCAGAAGGTGAGCTGCCCGAAGGGTGCGATGAACAGTGTGCGGTTCTTGAGGTCGGCGAACTCCTCCACACCGCTGTCCGGGTGGGCGAGCATCGCCTGCGGATCCTTCTGGAACATCGCGGCGACCGAGACGACCGGGATGCCTTCCGCGAGGAAGTCGAACTGGCCGAACATGTTGCCACCCATGTAGAAATCGAGCCGTCCGGCGGCGATCAGCTGGCGCTGGTTGACCTGCGGACCGCCTTGCCGGATCTCCACATCGAGTCCGCGTTCGGCATAGAGTCCGGTGGCAAGGGCCTGGTAGAAGCCGCCATGCTCGGCCTGGGCTTGCCAATTGGTGCCGAAGGTCACCCGCTCGTTCGCCCGGGCGCCCGGCCAATCGCTGCCGAGCGCCAGGCAGGCGGCGACGAACATCGCAGGGACGCGGTGGTCCTTGAGCAGCATGGTGGTCTCCTCCGACGGCACAATGGCTAGCCGCTGCAACGATGTTGCACCGCACCACCCGCTTCAAGCAAGGCTTGCCGAATAATTTCGCTGCCGGCCGATACGGCGAAAGCCGAGCTTCGCGTAAAATGCCGCGCTGCGTACGGCTTCGGCGGCCAGCCAGACCCAGCCGCCACCTTCGGCCAGAAAGCTGTCGACGAGCGTGGTCGAAAGGCGTGACGCGAGCCCCTGGCCACGGTGCGCCGGTGCTGTCCAGACCCCGGCAAGCTCGGCCGCCGGCACGGCACCGCTGCCCGGCGGCTCGATGCCGATCAGGCTCGCCCCGGCGACGAATCCGCCGGCCGGGTCGGTGACCGCGGCCACGCGGCAGCGGCCTTCGGCGATGGCGGCAGCGAGCCGCGCCACCTCGCCCGGGCGGACGCGGGCGTTCGCTGCCGGATCGAACGCCCGTTGCACGGCGGCGAGATAGGCCTCGAGCCGGGCCGCGGGCGCCGCGTCCAAGAGCCCGGACGGTGCCTCAGCCGGCGTTGCCGGCCTCGCCGCGACGACCATCACGGCACAGCTTGCCGCCTCGACCAGGCCGGCCGCATCCAGTGCCGCCGCCAGATCCGGCCACCGCTCGTCCAGGAATTCGAGCCGCGGCGACCGCCCGCCAGCCTCGAAGACGGCACGCATGGCGGCGATCGCCGGGCGCCAATCGCGCGGCCGGCGGGTGGGCACGGCGACGTTGCGGTAGAACGGGTCGGGGCTCGGCCGGAGATGCACGCGAAAAGCCGGCGTCTCGACGATCTCCGCACCATTTGCAACGGCGCCGATGAACTGCGCTTCGATCGCGCCGAGCCAGCGCCGACGGTCAGTCGCCATCGGCGAGAACGCCGCAATAGGCGCCCTTCGCCCGCACCGCGCCGCAGGCCGCGGCGGCGGCCTCGCTGGTGCGGAACGGGCCGCCCAGCACCCGGTAGAACACCCCCTGTTCGGCCGTCTCGATCCGTTGCGGCTCGAGCTGGTGGATCGCCGCCGGCAGCTCCAGGAGGCTCGCCAGGCGCTGCCATTCCGCGGTGGCGCTCACCGGGCTGCGCACCGAGGCGAGATGCATCGCGAAGGCGCCGTCCGGCAGCCGCTGCCAGCCTAGCCCGGCCGGCCGCATCGCCGGTGGCAGCTCTCGAGCCGGCGGCAGCGCCGGTTCGGCGTCGATCATCGCGGTGCGTTGCGGCCGCGCCGCCGGGACGGGAGGGATCGCCGGGCGGGGCGCGCTCGCTGCCGCAACAGGCAGCAGGTCGAGCGGCGGCGCCGTCGATGCCGGCTGAGGTGGCGATCGACGGTCCGGCGGTAGCACCAGCGAGGCGCGCGGAGCAGGCGTCTCGGCGCTGCCGTCAGCTGCCGCCGCCAGATCGACCGGTGTGGCGTCCGCGGCGCTTTCTCGTCCGGCATCCGGCATCGGGTCGCGAGCGGGTGCGCCGCCGGCCAGGGTCGCGGTGACGCGCCGCAAGTTCTCGGCGATGCGCCGGGTCGTCGGGTGAACCGGACCGAGCGTGTCCGTGGCGATCGGCAGGGCGCGTTCGAGCAGCGGCTGTGCACGCTCGGCATGGCCGGTGGTCTCGTACAGCCGGGCAAGGTTGTTCAGGCTGCCGGCGACGTCGGGATGAAAACGGCCGAAGGTCTCCTCGAGAATCTGCAGCGACCTTTTGTGATTGCGCTCCGCCGCCTCGCTTTGGCCCCGGGCCCGCTGCACCAGCGCCAGATTGTTCAAGGGCCTGGCGAGGCCCTGATGGTCGGGGCCGAGGCGTCTCTCGTCGATCGCCAGGGCCTCGACAAAGAGTGGTTCCGCCTCCTCGTAGCGTTTCATCCGGCGGTAGACCTCGCCCAGATTGTTCAGCGCCGTCGCGTGCTCGCTGGATTGTTCGCCGAAGCGCGACCGCGCCTCGCCGACGGCGCTGACGAAGTAGGGCAGCGCCAGGTCGTATTGCTCGGCGTGGAACAGTTGCATGCCGCGATCATAGTCCGCAGCCTCGGTCGACATGACCGCCTCGGTGGCCGACCCGCTCGTATCGAGCGTTGTGGCCGAGCCAGGGCCGGCCATCAGCAACAGGCTGGCCGCCAGTGTCGAGATACGCCTCTTGACCCTTGCGCGCATGTCGATCAACCCAGTTGCAGTCGCCCTGGCGCCGACATAAGGCCTGCCGGCAGGCTCGTCCATGCCGGCATCGCCAGGCACCGGGCGATCGACCGTCGTTCCCGGCTGCCGCAAGCAAGTGCTCGTCGATGTCTCGCATGATCCGTCTCGCCGCCGCCCAACTCGGCCCCATCCAGCGCGCCGAGCGCCGGCCCGAGGTCGTGGCCCGGCTGCTGGCCCTGATGGCCACGGCCGCCGACGCAGGTGCCGAACTCGTCGTCTATCCGGAGCTCGCCCTGACCACCTTCTTTCCGCGCTGGTCCTGCACCGACGAGGCGGAGATCGCTGCCTGGTTCGAGCCGGCGATGCCCAGCCCGGAGACGCAGCCGCTGTTCGACCTCGCGGCCGAGCGGGGGATCGGCTTTTGCCTCGGCTATGCCGAGCGAACACCCGAGGGCCACCGTTTCAACACGCAGATCCTGGTCGACCGGACGGCGCGGATCGTCGGCAAGTATCGCAAGGTGCATCTCCCAGGGCATGCCGACTTCGACCCGAAACGCGCCTTTCAGCATCTCGAGAAGCGCTATTTCGCGCCGGGCGACCTCGGCTTTCCGGTCTGGCGAATGGCCGGTGGGGTGATGGGCATGCTGGTCTGCAACGACCGGCGCTGGCCCGAGGCGTGGCGCATGCTCGGCCTGCAGGGGGTCGAACTCGTGATGCTCGGCTACAACACGCCGGCGGTGAATTCGCAGAAGGCCGCCGAGGGCCCTGCGAACCGGCTGTTCCACCACAAGCTGGTCATGCAAGCCGGGGCCTATCAAAACAGCTGCTGGGCCGTGGCCGTCGCCAAGGCCGGGGTCGAGGATGGCCATCCGCTGATCGGCGGTTCGATCATCGTCGACCCGGACGGCAGGATCGTGGCAGAGGCGACCAGCGAGACCGACGAACTGCTGGTCCACGACATCGACCTCGAGGCCACGCGCTTCGGCAAGGCGACGATTTTCGACTTCGCCCGGCACCGGCGGATCGAGCACTATGGGCTGATCACCAGCCAGGTGGGGGCAGTGCCGCCGCCCGAGCGCGAGACCTGACCCGGCCGTCGCGGACCGTCGGCAGAGCGCCGTCGGGTGCCGGACGGCGCTCTGCCGCAGCAAGCCACCGGCCGGGTCCACCAAGCGTGGCGGGCGCCGGTCAAGCCGGCACAGCGACGTCGTGCCGCTCGGCATGGCCCTTGCCGACTCCCGCTGCTAAGCAGACCGAGCGACGACGAGGGGAGAACCGGCATGGTCTACTGTGATCTGGTGCTCAAGGGCGGTCTGGTCGCCACCGAGACCGCCGTTTTCACGGCCGATGTCGGGATCACCGGCGAAACCATCGTGGCGATCGCCGAGACCCTGCCGATGGGCCGCAACGAGATCGACGCCAGGGGCCGGATCGTCACCCCCGGCGGGGTCGACAGCCACTGCCACATCGAGCAGCTCGCGGCGAGCGGCTTGATGAACGCCGACAGCTTCGAATCGGCCACCATCTCGGCGGCGCACGGCGGCACCACGACCGTGATCCCGTTCGCCGCCCAGCATGTCGGCATGAGCCTCAAGCGGGTGGTCGAGGACTACCACGCCTGCGCCGCGCGAGGTGCCGTGGTCGACTACGCCTTCCACATGATCCTCGCCGACCCCAGGCCGGAGATCCTGAAGGACGAGCTGCCCGCCCTGGTGGCCGCCGGGCACAGCTCGCTCAAGGTCTTCCTCACCTACGACCGGCTCCGCGTCGACGACGAGCAGTTCCTCGACGTGCTCTGGGCGGCACGGCAGCACGGCTGCATGGTCTGTGTGCATGCCGAGAACCACGGGATGATCAGCTGGATGGGCAAGCGGCTGATCGAGCAGGGCCTGACCGCCCCCAAAAACCATGTGCCGAGCCATCCGCGCCTCGCCGAGGCCGAGGCGATCAACCGGGCGATCGCCATGGCGTCGTTCCTCGACCAGCCCTTGATGATCTTCCATGTCAGCACCGCCGAGGGGGCGGCCACCATCCGCCGCTGGCAGGAGCAGGGGGTCAAGGTTTATGGCGAGACCTGCACCCAGTACCTGACGCTCAGCGCAGCCGATCTCGACCGGCCCGGCATCGAGGGTGCCATGTGGATCTGCAGCCCGCCCTTGCGCGACCCGGCCGACCAGGAAGCCCTCTGGGCCGCCCTCGCGGGCGGCACGCTCACCGCCGTCTCCTCAGATCATGCGCCGTACCGCATGGACGAGACCGGCAAGCTCGCCCGCGGTCCAGCCCCGAGCTTCAAGGAGATCGCCAACGGCCTCGCCGGGCTCGAGCTGCGTCTGCCGGTGCTGTTCGATGCCATGGTCAAGCGGGGCCGCATGGGGCTCGAGGCCTTCGTCAGGCTGACGGCGAGCGAGCCCGCCCGGATCTACGGCCTGGCCCCCCGCAAGGGCAGCATCGCCGTCGGCGCCGATGCCGATCTGGTCGTCTGGGACCCCGACCGGCGCACCCGTGTCGAGCACGGCACCACCCATGACGCCTCCGGCTACACCGCCTATGCCGGCCGCGAGATCGAAGGCTGGCCGATCCACGTCATCCGGCGCGGCCAGATCGTCGTGCGCGACGGCACGCTCGAGGCGGCACCGGGTTCCGGCCGATTCCTGCCCCGGTCAGGCGGCAGTCATGCGCTGCCGAGCGGCAATCGCAGCGCCGAGATACGGTTGCTGACGGCCTGAGACGCAGCGTCGCCGGCGCTGCCGCAGTCAGAGCGACTTCAGCCAGAACTGCATCGGCTTGGCCGTCTCGGCGGCCTCGCCGAGCTCCTTCCAGGGGAAGGCCGTGGTCAGGCCCGCCAGCGGCGCATAGCCGCGCTTGCGCCAGAACGCGTCGAGTGGCCGGTAGTCAACCGGCCGGCGCGGATGGTCGATTGGCCGCACCACCGCACAGAACGCGGCCGTGGCGAGGCCGAGGCGCCGCCCGGCGGCCTCGCGCGCGTCGAAGAAGGCATGGCCGACTCCCTGCCCGCGATAGGCCGGCAACAGCACCGATTCGGCGAGGTAGAAGACGCCGGCCGGGTCGATCCCCCGGCGGCTAAACGGGGCCTGGAAATCGTCATGCTCGTGGACGAGCGGCACGGCCGTGGCGGCGCCGACGAGCGCATCGCCCGCCAACGCAGCGACGACGAGCGCTTGTGGCGCCTTGGCGAACCGTTCGAGATACCACGACTCGTAGGCGAGGTCGCCGTCGTAGAGATAGGGATAATCCTGGAAGACGGCGATGCGCAGCCGTGCCAGGTCGCCGAGGATCGGCGTGATCGCAGCACCGAGCAGCGGCTCGATCCGCAGGGCTGAAGCTTCACCCGGCATCGGCGGTGGCTCCGATCCGCCCCGGCCGGTCCTGGAGCGCGGCATCGATCGTGATCCCGGCGGTCGGCGCGCCGTCGATCGCGAGCAAGGTGCTGGCCGGCAGCGAAGAGCGCTGGCCCCGGGTAGCGGGCGGGCCGTCATCGCTCGGCGCATGGCGACCATGCAGCACCCACCGGCCCGCGGCCCGCGCGCCGCGGAGGTGGCGGGTCGGCGGTGCTGTCTCGGTCGGGATCGTCGGCATGCTGCTCGGTGCGGCTGGGCTCAGAGCCCGAGCTCTCGGCGCAGCTCGGCCTCGTGATGCGCGGTGAGCTGCCAGAACGGCCGCTCGACCTCGTGCGCCGCCGCCATCGGGTCGATGCCGATGTCGTGCAGCAGACGCGGGTCGAGCTCGGCGAGACGCTGCCGCTCGCGATTGCTCTGCCAGAGCTTGACGAGGTAGGCGCCGAGAACGCTCGGCGCCAGCAACCGGGCCAGAGGAAACCGGCCCGCTCTCGCCAGACGGTCGTTGATCATTGCAGACTGCATGATCGGTACTCCAAAAAAAGTGACGAGCCACTGCCGCCCGTCTCCGATTGTCGATATAGGTTGCGCCGCACCATAAATAAAATGATTGTTCTTTATGGTTGACATAACGGATCGTTATCGAGCTTCCTCCCGCGACCCACGACCTCCCAGGAGATCGACCATGCGGCGCAACATCGACACCAGCCTGCTGAGGACCTTCGTCGCCGTCGCCGAGACCGGCAGCATGACGACCGCCGCCAAGCAGCTGCATCTCACCCAGGCGGCGGTCAGCCAGCAGATCAAGCGCCTCGAGGAGCTGCTCGAGCGTTCGCTCTTCGAGCGCGAGCAGCGCCGGCTCACGCTCACCGCGAGCGGCGGCATGCTGCTCGCCAAGGCGCCGCGCCTGCTCGCCATCAACGACGAGATCTGGGCCACCATGACCGCCCCGGACTTCGCCGGCGAGGTCAGGCTCGGCGTGCCGCACGACATCGTCTCACCCTTTATCGCACCGATCCTCAAGAGCTTCGACAAGGCCTGGCCAGATGTCCGCGTCTTCATCGTCGCCGACGTCACGCTAGCACTCGTGGACCAGCTCAAGAACGGCGCGATCGACCTTTGCCTGACCACCGAGCAGACCCCAAGGCGCGGCGGCGAGAAGCTCCTGCGCGACCCGCTGGTCTGGGCGGGGGCGCCAAACGGCACCGCCTTCGTCCGCGATCCCCTGCCGGTGGCGCTCGGCGACCAGTCCTGCATCTTCAGGAATGCCGTCCTCGAGCGGCTTGCCAAGGACGGCCGCAACTGGCGCTCGGTCTGCGAGACCAGTGCGATGCAGCCGCTCTATGTCAGCGTCGAGGCCGATCTCGGGGTCACCGCATTGCTCGCCTCCTGCGTGCCCCCGAGCCTCACCATCCTGGGCCCCGAGAGCGGCCTGCCGAAGCTGCCGGATTTCCATATCTGCCTCTATCTGCCGCGCGCCGGCGCTTCCGACATCGCCGAGCAACTCGCCCGGCACATCCGCGACGCCTTCGTCCAGGGCCAAAAAGCGCAAGCCGCCTGAATGGCACCGTCCCAGCCTTCAGCCAGGAGCCAATGTTGCTATAGTGGCAAGCGCTGACCGTTGATCACCGGAGGCCAGGGGACCTTGACCGACCTTGTAGCAGAGCACGTCTTTTACGAGATCGCGGCCCTCTTGACCCTGGCCGCCGTCGTCGGCTTTCTCGGCGTCCTCGCCCGCCAGCCCCTGATCGTCAGCTTCATCGCGGTCGGCATCATCGCCGGTCCGTCGGTCCTCGACATCACCCAGTCGCCCGAGCAGATCGAGCTCCTGGCCGAGCTCGGTATCGCCATCCTGCTCTTTCTCGTCGGCATCAAGCTCGACGTGAAGCTGGTCCGGACCCTCGGCACCGTCGCACTCACCACCGGCCTCGGCCAGGTGGCGTTCACCGCCGGCATCGGCTTTCTCATCTGCCTGGCGCTCGGCCTCGATACCGTCACCAGCCTCTACGTCGCGGCGGCGCTGACCTTCTCGTCGACCATCATCATCGTCAAGCTGCTCTCCGACAAGCGCGAGATCGACAGCCTGCACGGCCGCATCGCCTTGGGCTTCCTCATCGTCCAGGACATCGTCGTGGTGCTCGCCATGATCGTCCTCTCGGCGATCGGCATCGCGGGTCCCGGCAGCGACGACGGCGGCATCGGCGACCTCCTCCAGGTCCTGGGCGGCAGTGCCCTGATGCTGGCCCTCGTGCTCGCCTTCATCCGCTATGTCGCCGACCCGTTGACCGATCGCATGGCCCGGGCCCCTGAGCTCCTCGTCGCGTTCGCCATCGCCATGGCGGCCCTCTTCGCGGCGATCGGCGATGCCGTCGGCTTCGGCAAGGAGCTCGGCGGCCTCCTCGCCGGCATCGCCCTCGCCTCCACACCCTATCGCGAGGCCATCGCGGCGCGTTTGGCCCCGTTGCGCGACTTCCTTGTCCTCTTCTTCTTCATCTTTCTCGGGACCCAGCTCGACCTTGCCGGGCTCGGCCAGAACCTCACCGCCGCGGTCGTCCTCTCGCTCTTCGTCCTGATCGGCAACCCCTTGATCGTGCTGATCATCATGGGCGTGATGGGCTACAAGAAGCGCACCGGCTTCCTCGCCGGCCTCACCGTGGCGCAGATCAGCGAGTTCTCGCTGATCTTCATGGCGATGGGCATCACGCTTGGCCATGTCGACACCGCTGCCTTGGGTCTCGTCACCCTGGTCGGCCTCATCACCATCGCCGGCAGCGTCTACATGATCACCTACAGCCACGTGCTCTACAACTGGCTGGAGCCGCTGCTCTCCCCCTTCGAGCGCCCGGACACCCCAGCCGAGCATGGCATCGAAGCGGACGTCAAGGGCCACTACGACGCCATCGTTTTCGGCCTCGGCCGCTTCGGCACCGCCATCGCCAGCCGCCTCGAGCGCCTCGGCCTGCGAGTGCTCGGTGTCGACTTCAACCCCGCCTCCGTCCGCCAATGGCAGAAGGACGGCCGCGATGCCGTCTACGGCGACGCCATGGACCCCGAATTCGTCGCCTCCCTGCCGCTGGCGCACGCCAAATGGGCGATCGCCACCATGCCCGCCCACGACACCGGCGTGTTCCACGAGGACCCCAGGATCGCGCTGATCAACGCGCTCAAGGAGCAACAGTTCCGAGGCCGCATCGCCGTCACCAACCGCCACGACGCCGACACCGAGACCCTGCAGGAAGCCGGTGCCCATCTCGTCCTCGAACCCTTCCAGGACGCCGCCGACCAGGCCGTCCAGCTCCTGGCCAGCGAGCAGAAGCCGGAACGGCTGGAACCCGTGGCCGACACGGAGGGGCAAAAGGCGATCGTCGGGTGAGCCCGATGCATTGGTCCAGGCGCCGTCATGCGCTAAGCTCATGCCTATGAGGAACCCAGCCGAGCTCTACGACGAGGACTTCTACGCCGGGATCCAAGGCCAGGCCGAAAGCCTGCGCACCCTCGCCAAACAACGCTGGAACGGCCCGCTCGACCTCGAGCACCTGTCGGCGGAGGTCGAAGACCTGGGCCGCGCCACCAGGAACGCTTGCCTCAGCCAAATCGAGCGCCTGATCCGGCACCTCTCGAAACTGAAGCACGCCCCGGCCACCGCACCCCGCCGCCAATGGCAACTCGGCGTCCACGACGGCCGCCGCGAGCTGCATCGCCAACTGACCCCCAGCATCCGCCGCCACGTCGAAGCCGAACTCCTGGACCTCGCCAAGGCCGGCCGCCGCGCGGCAGCGCTGGAATTGGCCGATCTTGAGGGTGAGGCGGTGGCTGGCGCCCTGCCGGAGGTGCCAGCCTACACGCTGGAGCAATTGCTCGACGAGGCGTGGTGGCCACCCCGCCGACCACCCAGCGGCAGCCAGAAAACGCCCGTTTGAGCCACGGCAAGGACAACCGGCCGTGGCCCCGAAAAACTTCGCCGGGCCGCGACAGTTTCACCAAATGCCGACCCCTCCACCAACTCAAGGTTCGGGTGGGGCGCCGTCCTCGATCTCGAAGGTGACCCGCTCCTCGCCCTGCCAGCTGTCGCGCCGGACCCGGCCGGCGAGGCGGAGCGGGCCGCCGTCGAGCAGGGCCCGGTCGAGGCCGCTTTCGGCCGCGCGAAAGGCGATGCCGCGCAGGGCCGGGCCGGCCGGCGTCGGCAGCAGGCAGGAGACATGGCCGTGGCCGACGACGCGGCTCTGGACGAGCCGTTCGGCCGCGACGACGAAACGCGGCTCGGCATGACCGGCGCCGAACGGACCGAGCCGGGCGAGCTTGACGGCGAGCTCGAGATTGACGGCGGCGAGGCTGAGCGCCCCGTCGAGCTGGAGCTCGGCCCGGCCGGGGGCGAAGCCGGGCTGCGTCGGCCGGGCGCAGAGCAGCGCCTGCAGCGCCGGCAGCCGGTCCGCCTCGACGGTGAGCCCGGCCGCCATTGGATGGCCACCACCGGCGACCAAGAGACCGGCGTGGCGGGCGGCGATGACCGCGGCACCCAGATCGTAGCCCGGGCGCGAGCGGCCGGAGCCCTTGCCGACCCCGCCCTCGAGACCGACCACGACGGCCGGCCGGGCGAAGCGCTCAGCCAGCCGGGCGGCGACGATGCCGACGACGCCGACATGCCAGCCCGCCCCCGCCACCAGCAGCACCGGCAGACCGTCGCGCACCTGTCGCTCCGCCGCGTCGAGCGCCGCCTCGAGCACCGTACGCTCCAGCGCCTGCCGCTCGGCGTTCAAGCCATCGAGGCGCCTGGCGATGGCCCGGGCCCTATCGCGATCCGCGGTGCCGAGCAGCTCCGCAGCGAGGCCGCTCTGGCCCAACCGGCCGCCGGCATTGAGCCGCGGGCCGAGCATGAAGCCGAGCTGCCGCGCCTCGGTGATCCGCCCGATGCCGGCCGCCTCGGCGAGTGCGGCGATTCCCGGATTGCCGCCGGCCGCCGCCACCTTCAGCCCCTGCACCACGAAGGCACGGTTCAGGCCGAGCAGCGGGACGACGTCGCATACCGTGCCGAGGGCGACGAGATCGAGGCCCGCCAGCAGGTCCGGGGGCGGCCGCTCGCCCGGCCGGCCGGCGGCGCCGAGCGCGCGATTGAGGGCGGCGAGCAGGACGAAAGCCACCCCGACCGCGGCGAGATGGCCGAGCGGGCTCACCTGATCCTGACGGTTCGGGTTGATCACCGCCAGGGCTTCGGGCAGTTCGGCCTCCGCGCTGTGGTGGTCGACGACGACGACCTCGAGCCGCCGCCGGCGGGCCGCGGCCAGCGGTGCGAAGGCGGTGGTGCCGCTGTCGAGGCAGACGATCAGCCGGCAGCCGGCGGCCTCGAGGCTCGCGAAAGCGGCGGCATTTGGCCCATAGCCGTCGGCCAGCCGATCGGGGATGCGGACCTCGACGGGCACGCCCAGGGCCTCGAGATGGCGGCGGACCAGTGCTGTCGCGGTCGCCCCGTCGACATCGTAGTCACCGATCAAGCCGACCCGCTCGCCTGCCGCCACCGCGGCCGCCAGGCGGTCGACGGCGCGGTCGAGATCGAGCAGATGCGAGGGGTCGGGCAGCCAGTGCCGCAGCCGCGGCTCGAGGAAGGGCTGAACCGCGTCGAGCCCGAGCCCGCGCGCCGCCAGCACACGGCCGACGATCTCCGGCAGGTCGAACTGCTGGCTGATCGCCGCGGCGAGCCCGGGCTGCTCGGCGGCGAGCCGCCAGAGGCGGCCGGTCAGCGAGCGCTCGACCAGGATGTCGCCAGGCGTCGTGCGATCGCTGTCGAGCAGGCGGGCGGCCGCCAGCATGCTTGTTCCGGACCTGCCGTCAGTGGCTGAAATGCGGCACCATGGCACTCTTGCGATGCAGATTGTGCTCGGTCTCGATCAGCCGGACGGTGCCGCTCTTCGAGCGCATGACGATGGATTCGGTGAACAGATGGTCGCCGACCCGGCGCACCCCCTTGAGCATGGTGCCGTCGGTGACGCCGGTCGCGGTAAAGGTGACGTCGCCCTTGGCAAGGTCGTCGATGTGGTAGACGCGCTCGAGGTCGTCGATGCCGAGCTTACTGGCGCGGCCCCGCTCCTCGTCGTTGCGGAAGATCAGCCGGCCCTGGAACTGGCCGCCGATGCAGCGCAGCGCCGCCGCGGCGAGCACCCCCTCGGGCGAGCCGCCCGAGCCCATGTAGATGTCGATGCCGCTGCCGGGTCGCGAGGTGGCGATGACACCGGCAACGTCACCGTCGCCGATCAGCCGGATGCGGGCCCCGGCACCGCGCACCTCGGCGATCAGCTGCTCGTGGCGCGGCCGATCGAGGATGCAGACCACCAGGTCCTCGACGTCGACCCCCTTGGCCTCGGCGAGCCGGGCGAGGTTGTCGGTGGCCGGCAGGTTGATATCGATGACCCCCTCGGGCAGGCCGCCGCCGACCGCGATCTTCTGCATGTAGACGTCGGGCGCGTTGAGAAAGCCGCCGCGTGGCGCCATGGCGAGGCAGGCGATGGCGTTGGGCCCGCCCTTGGCGGTGATCGTGGTGCCCTCGAGCGGGTCGAGGGCGATATCCAGCTTGGGCCCTTTGCCGGTGCCGACCTCTTCGCCGATGAACAGCATCGGCGCCTCGTCCCGTTCACCCTCGCCGATGACCACGACGCCGTCGATGTCGAGGACGTTGAGTGCCTGCCGCATCGCATCGACCGCTGCCTGGTCGGCCGCCTTTTCGTCGCCACGGCCCATCCAGCGCGCCGAGGCCAAAGCCGCGGCCTCGCTGACCCGGACGGAATCCAGCGCCAGATTGCGGTCTTCGCTCTGATACTCGCTCGGCACCTCGGTCATCATACCCCCTCATGCTGGTCTTTACGGGGCCGCTCGGGCAGGCCCGTACACCGACCCTCAGTCGGCTTCGATGCGGATCATGCGCGGCGGCTCGATGATCGTGGCAAGGGCGCCGATCGCGGTCAATGCCGCGGTCATCCGCGCCTCGATCGTCTGGTGGCTGGTCAGCACGATCGGCACCGGCTGGTTCGGGTTGCGGGCGCGTTGGATCAAGGCCTCGATCGATACTTCCTGGTCCCGCAGCACCGCGGCGACGTCGGCCAGGACACCCGGCTGGTCGAGCACCATGAGGCGGATGTAGTAGGCGCCGCGATGCGCACTCATCGCCGCCACCGGGTGCTCTTGGAGGGCGTCGCTCGGCACGCCGAAGGTGGCGAGCCGGTTGCCGCGGGCGAGATCGACGAGATCCGCGACCACCGCCGACGCCGTCGGCCCGCCGCCGGCGCCCCGGCCCTCGTGCATCACCAGCCCGACCGGGTCGCTGTCGACGCCGACCGCGTTGAAGACGCCGTCGACTCGGGCGATCGGGCTGCCCTGCTTGACCATCGCCGGATGCAGGCGCTGCTCGAGCCCGGCCGCGGTGAGCCGGGCGGTGCCGAGCAGCCGGATGCGGTAGCCGAGCTCCTCGGCGAACGCGATGTCGAGGGCGGTGACATGCCGGATACCCTCGATGTGGATCGCATCGAAACGCGGCTTGCCGCCGAAGGCGATGGCGGCGAGCAGTGCGAGCTTGTGCGCCGCGTCGATGCCGTCGACGTCGAAGCTCGGATCGGCCTCGGCATAGCCGAGTGCTTGCGCCTCGCCGAGGACGTCGGCGAAGTCGCGGCCGGTCTCGCGCATCACCGTCAAGATGTAGTTGCAGGTGCCGTTGAGGATGCCGAAGACGCGCTCGACCCGGTTGGCGGCCAGGCCCTCGCGCAGGCTCTTGACGATGGGGATGCCGCCGGCGACCGCCGCCTCGAAGCCGAGATCGGTGCCGTGCGTCTCCGCGAGCGCGGCGAGCTCGGCGCCATGATGGGCGAGCATCGCCTTGTTCGCGGTGACCACGGGCTTGCCATGGCGCAACGCCTCGCGGGTGAGCGCCAGCGCCACGCCGTCCGCCCCGCCGATCAGCTCGACCACCACGTCGACGTCGTCGAGGCGGGCGAGGTCGAGCGGATCGTCGACCCAGCGGCAGCCGGCGAGGTCGACGCCGCGCTCCCGCTCGCGGTCCCTGGCCGTTACCGCCCGCAGTTCGATCGACCGGCCGGCGCGTTGTTCGAGCAGCCCGACGGCACCGCGGAGCAGCGAGACGGTGCCACAGCCGACCGTGCCGAGGCCGGCAATGCCGACGCGCAGGGGGGTGACGCCGCTCACGCCGCGGGCTCCGCGAGCCCGGCCGCGGCGACGCCGCGGCTGGCCAGGAAACCGCGGATGTTGCGCACCGCCTGGCGCAACCGGTGCTTGTTCTCGACCAGCGCCATGCGGACGTGGCCGTCGCCGTATTCGCCGAAGCCGATGCCCGGCGAGACCGCGACATCGGCCTCCTCGAGCAGCAGCTTGGCGAAGGCGAGCGAGCCCATCTCCCGGCACGCCTCGGGCAAGGGCGCCCAGGCGAACATCGTGGCGGTCGGCCGGGGCACCGCCCAGCCGGCCTTGGCCAGCCCGTCGATGAGGACGTCGCGCCGTTCGCGATAGAGCTGCCGCGCCTGTCCGACGCAGTCCTGCGGCCCGTTCAGGGCGGCCGTCGCCGCAACCTGGATCGGGGTGAAGGCGCCGTAGTCGAGATAGGACTTGATCCGCGTCAGGGCGGCGACCAGCTCGCGATTGCCGGCGGCGAAGCCGATCCGCCAGCCCGGCATCGAGTAGGTCTTCGACAGTGACGAGAACTCGACCGCGACGTCGAGGGCGCCCTCGACCTCGAGGATCGAGGGCGGTGGCGTGTCGAAATAGATCTCGGCATAGGCGATGTCGGAGAGAATATACATGCCGCGCGCCTTGGCCAGCGCCACCGCTTCCGCGTAGAAGGCGCGATCGACCTGCAGTGCTGTCGGGTTGGAAGGGAAGTTGAGCAGCATCGCCGTCGGTGCCGGCACCGAGTGTTCGGCCGAGCGCGCCAGGTCGCGGATCAGATCCCGCCCGGGTGCCAGCTCGACATGGCGAATGGCGGCCCCGGCGATGATGAAGCCATAGGGGTGGATCGGATAGGACGGGTTGGGCGTCAGGATGGTGTCACCCGGTGCAGTGATCGCCTGGGCCAGGTTGGCGAGCCCTTCCTTGGAGCCCAGGGTGACGCAGACCTCGGTCTCGGGGTCGAGCCGGACATCGAAGCGGCGCGCATAGTAGGCGGCGAGCGCCCGCCTGAGGCCCGGAATGCCACGACTGGTCGAGTAGCGGTGGGTGCGCCCGTCCCGCACGGTCTCGACCAGCTTGTCGACGATGTGCGGCGGCGTCGGCTGGTCCGGATTGCCCATGCCGAGATCGATGATGTCACGACCGGATGCCCGGGCCTTGGCCTTCATCGCGTTGACCTCGGCGAAGACGTAGGGCGGCAGGCGGCGGATGCGGTGGAACTCGGCTCTGGTCATTGGCAGGCGCCCTTTTCGGGCCATTGGGTTGACGGTCGCTGGAGATCGCGAGGGCGCGGTGACGCGCGTGGCGCGCGCGTCGCCCGGTCACGCATCCGTCTCGTATACGACCACGACGTCGCGCTCACCACCCATCTCGATGGCGATCCGCGTCGGCGCGAGGCCGCCGTCGACCAAGGCGGCCGCCACCCGCCGGGCCCGTTCCCTGGCGAGCCCCGCATGAAGCCCGCCGCCACTGACGACGACCGTATGACCGCCGCCGGCGACCTGCCGCGCCAGTTGCCGCAGCGCGGCCAGCGCCGCCGGCGTTAGGGTCGGGTCGCCGGGTGTGAAGGCGACCATCGCCGGCAGGGCCGGCGGCGACGCGGCGCTGGACAGCCGGGCGGCGGTGGGAATTTCCGACCGTCGCCCGGCAACGGGCGGATCGGCTGTCGCCGCGGCACCGTCGGGGACGGCCGGCGCCGGCGCGGCGGCGGGCTCGGCGCCCGACACGTCGGCAGCGCCCACTGCCGGCGGTCGTTGCTGGAGGCGACCGAGAAAGTCGTCGAGCGAGCCATCGTCGGAATCGCGCGCCAGCGCCTCCTCGACATAGGCCTGCGCCAGCGCCCCGGCCGGGTCGTCGAGCGGGACCGGTGACGGCGTGAACGGCGGCAATGGCGGTGCGGTATCGGGTGGCACCGGCCGGTCGAGCGCCGCGCGCAAGTTGTCGCCGGCATAGCGGGCATTGGCCCGATCGGCGACCAGCCCTTCGGCGATCTCGCGGCGCTGCTCGAGCGAGTAGGTCAACGTCGGCCGGGCCGGCACCTCGGCAAGGTCGGGAAACGCGGCGGCGGCCGTCGCCGGATCGGCGATCGCCGCCGGGCGCGGCGGGATGCTGTCAAGGACGTCGCCGCAACCGGAGGCGAGCGTGAGCACGGCAGCCAGCACGAGGACTGTACCCTCCGGCGGTTCGTGCATGGCGCCCTGCTACCCTCCTGCGTTTCTTTTGTCGCGACCGTGTCTGTTGGCGACCAGGGGGAGTTGGGGTAAACCCCACTGGTACCACCACGCGGTGTGCATTGCCCGCAGGCCTCGCCGATCAACGCCGCGTCGAACAAATGACGGCAACCGTATGTCGTGAGCGGGCGCGACCCCGGCTAGATAGGGTATCTCCGAATGGCGAAGCAACAGGAAGCAACAGCAGCGGCTGGTGAGCCCGGCACCAGTGCTGAGGAGATCGCCCAGATCATGCGCGAGATCGCCGGGCGCAGCCGCGGCATCGTCGAGGAGTTTCTGCGCCGGCAGAATTTCGGCGACGCGCATGGCGCGGCGACGCTGGGTCTGGGCCAGACCTTTCTCGAATTGACCCAGCGGATGATGACCAACCCGAACGCCATCATGGAGGCGCAGTTCGGGCTCTGGCAGGACTACATGCGGCTTTGGCAGACCACCGCGCAGCGCATGATGGGCCATGATCCGGAGCCGGTGATCGCGCCGGAGCAGGGCGATCGGCGGTTTCGCGACGCCGCCTGGAACGACAACATCCTGTTCGACTTCATCAAGCAGTCCTACCTGTTGTCGTCGCGCTATGTGCTCGACACGGCGAGCCGCGATCATGGCATGGAGCCCAAGGACAAGCAGAAGATCGAGTTCTACACCCGCCAGTTCGTCGACGCGCTGGCACCCTCGAACTTCGTCGTGACCAATCCCGAGGTGCTGCGGGCGACCCTGGACACCAGGGGCGAGAACCTGCTGCGCGGGCTCAAGCACATGCTCGAGGACCTCGAGCGCGGCAAGGGGCGGCTGTCGATCCGGATGACCGATCTCGACGCCTTCGAGGTCGGCAAGAACATCGCCACCACCCCGGGCAAGGTCGTCTACCAGAACGAGCTGATGCAGCTGATCCAGTACACGCCGACGACCGAGACGGTCTACAAGCGGCCGCTGCTGGTCGTCCCGCCCTGGATCAACAAGTTCTACATTCTCGACCTGCAGCCGAAGAACAGCTTCATCCGCTTCGCCGTCGACCAGGGCTTCACCGTCTTCGTCATTTCCTGGGTCAACCCCGACGAGGAGATGAGCCACAAGACCTTCGAGAGCTACATGCTCGAGGGGCCGCTCGAGGCACTCGACGCGATCGAGCAGGCGACCGGCGAGAAAGAGGTGACCGCCATCGGCTACTGTCTCGGCGGCACGTTGCTTTCGGCCACCCTGTCCTACATGGCGGCGAAGAAGGACAACCGGATCAAGGCCGCCACCCTGTT
>CAZNWE010000031.1:0-5746 GCA_964576715.1 uncultured Geminicoccaceae bacterium
GGAGTCTCATGAACCCTGTTTCCACTTGCCACTTCGGAAGGCAAGAGCCGCCATCGCCAAAGTATGGAGGGGGCGCGGGGGAAATCATTTCCCCCGACACTGAAGTCATTTCCGCATGTCCGCTCTACGCCTGACGTCTTGCGACGTAGCCGCATGAGGTTCGGCTTGGTGGGCCTTGGTGGAAGGGGACGATGGTGACGTTGGTGAAGCCGGCTTCGTGGAGCATTGCTTGCATTTGGGTCGGTTGCCAGGCGTGGGTGCGCCAGACGAGGCGGATCAGGGCGGTGCACCAGTGCGGCCGATTGATGGCGAAGAGGGCGACGCCGCCGGGGCGCAGCGTGTCGTGGACCCAGCGCAGCGCTGCCATGGGATCGTCGAGGTGTTCGATGACATGCGCACAGAGGATCGTGTCCTTGGGCGGCAGGCCGGCGACGCCGAGTTCGGCTTGCACCAGTTCGTGAGGGTAGGATTCCAGGTTCAGGTTGGCTGAGGCCTGCCGCAGCATCTCCGGGGAAGGGTCGAGCAGCGTGAGCGAAGAGATGCCCGAAGCGTGGCGCGCGAAGGTGAGGGCGAAGCTGCCGGTGCCGGTGCCGATGTCGAGCACGTCGCCGGCCTCTCGTGTGGTCGTTGCGTCCACCAGCGCCCGGTAGGCAGCCGGGTAACCGAGCCTGGTGACGAGGCTGTGCCAGTGCGGGGCCTGCGCATCGTAGCGCGCCGTCAGATCGCTCATCGTGCTCCTGCTGCGTCAAGAATGGGCGGAGCTCAGTTGCCCCGCTTTTCCCTTCACGCCGCGCGCGGCTGCACCTCGGCCTCGATCGTGGCACCGGCGCGGTCTCGGGTGCACTCGAGGTCGTAGGTTTGCTGCATGCCGAGCCAGTATTCGGGCGAGGTGCCGAAGTAGCGGGCGAGGCGAAGGGCGGTGTCCGGGGTGACGGCGCGCTTCTTGTTGACGAGTTCGCTGATCCGCATCTCCGGCACGGCCAATGCCTTGGCGAGGGCGTACTGGCTCATGCCGAGGGGTTCGAGGAAGTCGTGGCGGAGCACATCGCCTGGGTGGGTCGGGGGGAAATCAGCCATGGCTTCTGTTCGGTCCTCAGTGGTAGTCGACCATCTCGACGTCGAGCGCGTCACCGTCCTGCCAGACGAAGCAGAGCCGCCACTGATCGTTGATGCGGATGCTGTGCTGGCCTTTGCGATCGCCGCCGAGCGCTTCGAGCCGATTGCCGGGCGGGGCACGAAGGTCGCCGAGCGAGCGGGCGTTGTGCAGTTGCGTCAGCTTGCGGTTGCCGATCCGCAGCACCTCCTGTGGCACACCCTTGATGAACCGCCGTTCCCAAGCGGCACGCGCCGCCTCGTTGCGGAACGACTTGATCATCGCTTGATGCTATCGCATCGCGTTAGTTAGCGCAACAGAATAGCAAGGCCGCGGCTTCGACGAAGGTCCGTTCGGCCGGCGAGGACGTGCTGGCCTGCGGGACATCCCTCGACCGTCAAGCGGAACCTGGAAAAGGCGGGGGAGATGATTTCCCCCGCGCCCCCTCAAGATTTTGTTGGGGTCTGGGGAAGATCATCTTCCCCAGAATCTTTTCTTCATCCCTTCCCTTCGAACCCCGCCAGCACGTTCACCGTATTGATGCCGATCTCCTCCACCGCGTAGCCGCCTTCCATGATGAAGAGGGTGGGGAGGTTCAGGGTGGCGAGTTGGTGGCCCAGTTTGGTGAAGTCTTCGCATTTGAGTTTGAAGAAGCTGATGGGGTCGTGTTCGAAGGTGTCGGTGCCGAGGGAGACGACGAGGGTTTCGGCTCTGGCGCGTTGGATGGCGCGCAGCGCCTGGTCGAGGGCTTCGGTGTAGGTGGGCCAGTCGGTTCCGGGGGGAAGCGGGAGGTTGAGGGTGGCGCCTTCGCCGGGGCCGATGCCGACCTCATCCGCGTGGCCGCTGAAGTAGGGGAAGGCTTCCTCGGGCCTGCCGTGGAGGGAGGCGAAGAAGATGTCGCTTCTGGCGGCGAAGATGTCCTGGGTGCCGTTGCCGTGGTGGAAGTCGACGTCGAGGATGGCGACTTTACCAGCGCCGTTGGCGCGGAGGTGTTGGGCGGCGATGGCGGCGTTGTTGAGGAAGCAGTAGCCGCCGAACATGTCGAAGGCGGCGTGGTGGCCGGGCGGGCGGGTGAGGGCGAAGGCGGCTGGCTCGCCCTGGATGAGGAGGTCGGCTGCGGTGAGCGCCACGTCCGCGGCAGCTCTAGCGGCCTGGTAGGTGCCGGCGGTGATGGCTGTCTCGGCGGCCAGCGCATAGTAGCCGAGTTGGCCGTCGATGTGCTCGGGGCGGCGCATGGTCATGCGCCTTGCGGGCCAGTTGCAGGGGTAGGCCTCGCCCTTGAAGCCGGCGGCCTGCCAGCGGTCGAAGGCTGTCTCGAGGAAGGCGAGGTAGGCCGGGTCGTGGACGGCGAGGATGGGCTCGAGCCCGTGGGGGGTGGCATCGAGGATGGGGCCGAGGGCGGTCTCCTCGATGCGAGCCTTGATGAGGCGGGCGCGTTCGGGGCATTCGAAGGGTGGGACGAGCTGCCCGCCGTAGAACTCGGTCTGGGCGTCGCGCAGCGTGTGCTGGTCGCTGAAGACGGTTTTCATGTGGGCCAGCCTTCGGCGGTCGTGATGTGGGTGGCTTCCCAGGCGCCGGGCCAGACCTCCGCACCTTCGGCACGCAGGCGGCGGATCTGGCCGATGGGGAGGTCGACGAGGTCGAAGGGTTCCTCGTCGTTCCGGCCGTCGGTAGGTGCGGATTGCAGGAGGATGCCGGTGGCGCCGAGGGCGGGCTCGCAGGGGATGTAGATGGCGTTGGCGCCGACATTCTCTTCGTTCTGTGTGGTCCCCGGCGAGGCGCCGGTGACGCCGGTGCAGGCGACGGCCGCCATGAGCTCGACGGCGCGGGCCTTGGCACAGCCGAAGACGCGAGCGTGGCCGGCGGTGCTCGAGGTCATCGACGGCACGAGCACGAGGTCGGGGCGGTGCCGGGCGAGCCGGCAGGAGAGGGCGGGGAGCTCGACGTCGAGGCAGACGAGGATGGCGACGCGGAGGCCGTCCAGGTCGAGGAGGCGAAGCGTGTCGCCGGGCTCGAGGACCCAGGTCTCGGGGTCGCGTTCGAACGGGGTGAGGCAGAGCTTGTCCTGGCTCGTGAGCCGGCCGTCGGCGGTCATCAGCCAGGCGCGATTGCGGTGGCCGTTCGGCACTGGCCAGGGCATGGTGCCGGGGAGAAGGGTGAGGCCGGCCTCGATGGGGATCCGGCGGAGGGCGGGGAGGGCCGCGGTGGCGATGCCGGCGAGCCAGGCGATCTCCTGGTCGGGGCGGAGGCCCCGGGGCTTGAAGCCGAGCCAGGCTTCGCACGTGTATTCGGGCATGACCAGGAGCCTCGCACCGGCAGTCGCGGCGTCACGGGCGCGGGCCGCGACGTGGGCGAGCCAGGTGTCGAGGCCGGCGAAGGCCGGGTTCAGGTTGGTGGCCCAGAGGGCGAGGCGGTAGGTCTCGGTCATGGGTCCTCGGTGGCTGCGCGCGGATGGTAGTTGTCAGGGTGCCGTCGGTCGAGCTTTCGGCGTCAGGGTTGCTTCGTGGCCGCCGGTGGGGTTGCCGTGGGGAGCGATGCTGCCGCTTCCAGCCAGGCGGTGATGGCGGTGTAGCCCAGGGCCAGGATCACCGGGCCGATGAAGAGGCCGAGCAGGCCGCTCGTGAGGAAGCCGCCGATGGCGCCGATGAAGATGACGAGCATCGGTAGATCGACGCCACGGCCGAGCAGGAGCGGCTTCAGGATGTTGTCGATGAGGCCGACGAAGATGCACCAGACCAGGAACAGCGCGGCGGTGACCGTCGAGAATTCGGCAAAGCCGTAGACCACGGCGGCGACGAGGACGATGGCCGGGCCGATCTGGACGATGGCGAGGATCAGGCAGATCAGCGCCAGAAGGCCGGCACCAGGCAGGCCGACGGCGAGAAAGCCCAGGCCGGCCAGGAGCGACTGGATCACCGCCACGCCGACGATGCCACGGGTGACGCTACGGATCGTCCGTGTCGCGAGATCGGTGTAGCGGTGGCCGTGGTCGCCGGCGAGGCTGACGGCAATGCGGCCGGCGATGTGCTCGCCGGTCGCCGCGTTGACGAGGAGAGCGGCGGCCACGACGACCGCGATCACGAACTCGACGAGACCCAAGGCCAGCCGGCCGATGAAGCCGAACAGCCAGCTGCCGAGCGGTGTCAGATGCGGGCCGAGCTGCAGCAGCGCCTGCTCGAGGTTCTCGGAGGCCAGCTGCCAGAGGTGAAAGGCCGGATCGCCGATCAGCGGCAGCTCGGCCAGCGACGCCGGCGGCGCTGGGATCCGCAGGCTGCCGTCGGCGAGACCGAGGGCAACGGGGCGAAGGCCGTCGATCAGCGTGCCGGCGAGGAGCATGGTCGGGCCGAGGACGCCGACCAGGATGATGCCCACGAAGGCGGCCGCGGCGATCCCGGCCCGGCCGCCGCAGAACCGCTGGAGGGCCAGAAACGAGTGGTAGCTGGCGACCGCGATGATGATCGCCCAGACCACCGGGGCGAGGAACGGCCGGACGATGGTGAAGCACCAGACGAGCAGCAGGACGATGATGCCGAGGCGGATGACCAGCCGCAGCACCAGCTCCTGCAGCGTCGGGTCATTCGGGCCGGGCACGCTCTTCGCTGGTTCCGCAACGCCGCCGTCCGCCATGATCCGTCCCCGCAAGATGTCGGCGGCATCGTATGGGCCCACCCCCATGAATCAAGAGGCGGGGAAGATGATCTTCCCCGCGCCCCATCACTCATTTTTAGGTAGCGAGGGGGCGTGGGGGAAATCATTTCCCCCACACTCTTTCTTAACCTTGCTCACCTATCATCCTTTCACCGCACCCATCGAGACGCCACGCACCAGAAACTTCTGCAGCATGGCGACGGCGATGAAGATGGGGATGGTGCCGAGCGTGCTCATGGCGGCGATCTTGGCCCAGAAGTTGGATTGGCCGCCGAAATAGTGGGTGACCTGGACGGGGAAGGTGATCGCCTCGTTGCGGGTGAGAACGAGGGCGAAGATGAAGTCGTTCCAGGCGAAGACGAAGGTGAAGACGGCGGTGGCGAACAGGCCGCCGCGGATCACCGGCATGACGATCAGCCAGAAGGTCTGCAGCCGCGAGGCGCCGTCGACCAGCGCGGATTCCTCGAGCTCGACCGGCATGTCCTGGATGTAGCCGCGCATCATCCAGATGACGTAGGGCAGGTTGAAGGCGGTATAGAGCAGGATCAGGCCGAAGCGGCTGTCGACCCAGCCGAGCTTGACGTAGAGGAGGAAGATCGGAAAGACGATGACGATGGGCGGGATCATCCGGTTGGAGATGACCCAGACGGCGAAATGATCGCCGCCGGTCCGAAACCGGGTCATCGAGTAGGCGCACATCGTGCCCAGCACCATGGCGAAGACGGTGCTGATCGAGGCGACGACCAGGCTGTTGCCGATGGCGTCGACATCGCCGTCCTTGAACAGGACGGCGTAGTTGGCGAACTGGATCTGGGCCGGATACCAGACCGGCGGGCTCGCGAAGATCTCGTCCGGCGTCTTGAACGAGATCATCAAGAGCCAGTAGAGCGGGAAGAGGAAGACGAGCAGCGCCAGTGCCACGAGGGCGTAGCGCCAGGTGAGCCGCCAGGCGCTCTGCCTCATGGCGTGCTCCTCACGCGGCGCCTCATGGCGTGCTCCTCACGC
>CAZNWE010000031.1:5846-13010 GCA_964576715.1 uncultured Geminicoccaceae bacterium
ACGCCGCACTTCATCGCGTGATCTCCACCCGGCGGAGGGCGAGGACGACGACGACCGACAGGAGGGCGATGATCACGACCGCCAGGGCTGCGGCGTAGCTCGTCTCGAACTGCTGGAAGGCGAGCACGTAGGCGTAGATCGAGACGGTCTCGGTCATCGTCCCGGGGCCGCCCCGGGTCAGCGCCCAGATGACGTCGAACAGGCGGAAGAGGTCGAGCGCCCGGATCAGGCAGGCGATGAGGATCACCGGTTTGATGATCGGCAGGCTGATATGCCAGAAGGTCTGCCAGAACGTCGCACCGTCGAGCTCGGCCGCCTCGCTCAGGCTCTGGTCGACATTGGCGAGCCCGGCGAGCAGCAGGAGGAACATGAAGGGCGTCCACTGCCAGACCTCGGCCAAGAGGATGGAGGGGTAGACGAACAGGGGATCGACGGTCCAGAGGATGGTCACGGGCTCGCCCGCGAACCAGGAGATGATCTGGTTGATCGGCCCGAAGCGGTTGTCGAAGAGCAGCCGCCAGGTCGCGCCGGCGATGATCGGCGAGGTGACCACCGGCAGGATCAATAAGGCGATGAAGATCTGCTTGCCCGGCAGCCGGTCGAGGAAGAGGAGCGCCATGAGGAGGCCGAGCACGAGTTCGACGGGCAGGGCGATCGCCATGAAGATGAGCGTGTGCAGGATCGACTGCCAGAACCGGGCGTCGCCGGCGAGCCGCTCATAGTGGATCGCACCACTGAACGAGGTGTCCTCGAACATCATGTCGATGTTCTGCACACTGACCATCGCCGTGTAGACGATCGGGAACAGGCCGATCAACAGGATGATGAACACGGCGGGCCAGATCATGCCGTATTTGAAGCGACGGCTGACGAAGGCTTGGCCGTTGGGGTTGATCATGCTCGGCTCTCGAAAAGATGTGGGGGAAATGATTTCCCCCACGCCCCCTCGGGACTTGGCGCTGGTGCCGGGGACAGCCGCTGGTGCAAAGTTACGGTGGGGCGCGGGGAGGCGCTGCCTCCCCGCATTCTCGGTTCAGTTCGGGTAAGCGTTGGGGTTCGACGCCCACTCCTGGTAGGCCTCGCGCTGCGCGTCGACACCGATCCGATTGGTGATGTCGTCCCACTGTGCCGCCGCGTCGTCGAGCACGGTCTGCACGTCCTCGCCGGCCCAGACGCGGGAGGTAGCCTGGCGCAGCGCCTCCTCGTAGCGGTCGGTCTGGATCAGCGAGAGATCGAGCAGGCCGGTCTCGGCGGCATCCTGCAGCGCCTGCAGATATTCCGGGGCCTCCGGCCAGAGTGCTTTGTACTCTTCGCTGGCGAAATGGTTGTCGCGGAAGGGATCGCGGAGCGCATAGGGGAGCTGGACGCGCTGCAGGCTGACCTCGGGCGAGTTCAGCCACTGGATGAAGAGATAGGCCGCCTCCTTGTTCTGAGAGCTGGATGAGACGGCGAGCGAGAAGCCGGCGGCGAGCTGCGGATGGCCGCCCGGGGTGAGCGCATAGCCGACCGTGCCCGCGATCTGCGACTGCGGCACCCAGGAGAGCGCCTCGGTGTCGGTGCCGTAGCCGGCGGCCCAGCGGCCGTAGGGCGGCCAGGAGATGGTCATCGCCGTGTCGCCCTGGAGGAAGGCCGCCAGGTTCTCGACGAAGCCCCAAGCCTCGACGCCGGGCGGCATGCAGGTGTTCTCTGCCTTCATCTCCTCGAAGACCTTGACACCGATCTCGTTGTTGATCTGGGCTGCCATGGTCTTCGGATCGAAGAACGCGCCACCCTCGGTACGGAAGCGCTCCTGGAACAGGAACTGCGTGTACTCGGGCGTACGGAAAGAGCCGGCGCCATAGGGCTCGCCGCCGGTATGCTCGGTGATGAAGCAGGCGACATCGCGGTATTCGGACCAGGTGGTGGGCGGCATCGGCAGCGCGTAGCCATGCGCCTCCGCGAAGGCCGCCTGGATCTCGGGATCGCCCAGCACGTCGGTGCGGTAGTAGAAGACGAACACGTCGCCGTCGTCGGGCAGGCCGAAGATGGTTTCGCCGACCATCATCTGGTTGTCGCGGTAGACCGCACCGATGGTCTCGAGGTCGTCGCGGTAGTCGAACTCGTCGATGTAGGCGTCGAGCGGTTCAAGGGCACCGGCGCGCGCCAGGTCCGGCATCCAGGACGGGATGACGTTCAGGGCGTCGTAGGCACCGGTGCCGGCGCGGTGCTCCTGCAGAATCTTGGTGAACATCTCGGCGGTCGGTATCTCGATCACGCTGACGGAAATGCCGGTGAGCTCCTCCCATTTGGGGCCGGAGAAGTTCAAGGGATCGAGCGACTGCAGCCCGGCCTCCCAGGCGATGGTGATCTCGGTGCCGGCATATTGCTTGGCCGCCTCGACCGCCGCCTCGGCCGCCGATTGTGCCAGGGCCGGCAGGCTGGCGCCGAGCACGGCGGCACTCGCTGCCGCCGCCAGTAGGTTCTTGCGTCTCATTGCTTGTGCTCCCCTGATGCGCCGGCTGCCCTCAGTCGGCGAACGCCTTGCCATAGGCAGCGAGCTTCTGCTGCCAGCCGGCCCGGTCGGTGATCTCGCGATTGACGATGCCCCTGGGCACCCGGCCCTGCATCACCTCGAGTACGGCGGCGACGTCGGCCGCACCGATGCCGGCGAAGCACTCGTCGGTCCAGCAGAGCGCGTGCGGGGCCAACAGCACGTTGTCGAGCTGGGTGATCGGCTCGGCCGGCGGGGTCGGCTCGAGCTCGAAGACGTCGAGCCCGGCACCGGCGATGCGGCCCGCCTTGAGTACCTCGTAGAGCGCCTTCTGGTCGACCACCGGGCCGCGCGCGGTGTTGATCAGGTAGGCGGTGGGTTTCATCAGATCCAGCCGTTCGGCATTGACGAGATGACGTGTCGCCTCGTTCAACGGGCAGCTGATCGAGAGAAAGTCGCTTTTCCTGAAGAGGGTCTCGAGGTCGACCAGCTCGACGCCCAGGGTTGCCGCCAAGGTGGGATCGGCGAAAGGGTCGTGGGCGATGAAGCGCATGTCGAGCGGCCGGGCGATGCGGAAGACCTCCGCACCGATATTGCCGATGCCGAGCTGGCCCAGGGTCTTGCCGACCAGCCCCGTGCCCATGTGCCTGGAACGCTCGGCCCAGCCCTCGGGGCCGCGGCGGACCAGGCTGTCCTTCTCCTTGAGCTTGCCGGCGAGCGCCAGGATGAAGGTGAGGATGGCGACCGCCACCGGCCGGCGGACGCCGTCGGGGGTGGTGACGAGGGCGATGTCGTTCTTGGTGCAGGTCGTCACGTCGACCGTGTCGAAGCCGACGCCGAAGCGGGCCACGACGGCGAGCCGGCCGCTCTTCGGCACGCTCATCGACCCGAAGCGGGGGACCAGCAGGATCAGCGCGTCGACGTCCTCGAGTACTGCTGCCGGGATGGCGCCGTCGATGGGGTCGACATAGCGGACGGTGATCCTCGGATGGTCGAGGAGCGGGGCGAGGTCGAACGACGGGTAGGCCGGGTTGCCGTCCGGCAGCCGGAAATCACCGCTGAGCGCCACTTCGAAGGTCGTCACCCGAGCCTCTCCCTCATTTCTTCTTGCCCTTCTTGGCAGATTTCTCCTTGCCACTCTTCCTGGCCGCTTTCGTGCCGTCGGCAAAGCCCGTTTTGATGCCGTCGAGGCCTTGGCGGACGGCGTTCTGGTAGAGCCAGACGTCACCGTGATAGATGATGAGGTCCCAGCCTTCGTGGGCCAAGGCGACGCCGGCCGCGATGTCGGCCACCATCCGGCCGAGGCCCTTGTCGTGGCGCAGGCCGGCCTTCAGCACCTTTTTCAGGGCGGCCGTATAGTCCGGGTGCTCGAACTGGGCCGGGATGCCCATGCTGCAGGTGAGGTCGAAATGACCGACCCAGAGTACGTCGACACCCTCGACCGCGGCGATCTCGTCGACATTGGCCACCCCATCCACGGTCTCGATCAGGCAGACGAGCCGCGTCCGCTCGTTGGCGGCGGCGAGCGCCGCATCGACCGGGCCCATCTTGTAGCGGTCGTTGGCAAGCGCCAGGGCGACGCCGCGCTTGCCCTTGGGTGTGTATTTCATCCTCTCGACGATGGCCCGGGCCTGATCGGCGGAGCCCACCATCGGCACGACGATGGCCTCGGCCCCGACATCGAGGGCGCGGGCGATGTGGTCATAGGAATCGGACGGTACCCGGACCATGGACGGCAGCCCCGCCGCCTCGAAGTAGCGCAGCGTGCGGTGCACCGTCTCGAACGAGTTGCCGCTGTGCTCCATGTCGAAGAAGGCGAACTCCGCACCCGCCTCCTTGAGCATGTAGCCGATGCCCGGGACGGCGAAATCGCCGACATAATGGCCGAGCTTGAGCCCTTTTGTGTCGAATAGGTCGCCGATATGGGGGCTCATTGGCCGGCTCTCTTGGGCGGGTTGCAGATCTCGCACACGCTCTCCTTGATCGCCTCGGGCTCGAGGACGTCGAGCCAGTTGTCCTTCAGGAGCCTGGGCTTGGCCTGGTTGATGGCGTAGATCGCGCCATCGGAGAACTGGCCCGGGAAGTCCTCGAAGAGGATGCCCATCTCGATGCCGAGATGGCCGAGCATGAAGTCCATGGCGGCCGCCTTCGGCACGCCCTTCTCGACCGCCCGGTCGGTGGCCTCCCTGAGGGCGGTGACCAGCGTCGCCCCGATCGTCTCGGAGAGCCCGGGCTCGAGGATCGCCATGCCCTCGACCGACACCCGGTGGGCGCGGGTGACCGGCTGGTAGATCGTCTTGGCGACATCCTCGCAGAGGGCGTAGTGCTCTTCTGGCCCCTGCATCAAGGCGCAGACGATGGCCTGGCGCGCCTTCACCCCGCCGAAATAGTCCTTTTGCGCGGCCTCGGTCGGCTCGTAGCGGAAGATCGAGGGGTGGCAGGGGTGGGTGACGAAGTAGGTGATGTCGGCGCGTTCGGGGAGTTCGCCTGCCCAGGGTGCTGCGGCATCGAGCATGATGACGGCACAGCCGGGCTTGAGTTGGTCGACGAAGGTGTGCGCGATCTTGCCGATCAGCGCGTCGGGTACCGCCATCAGGACGACGTCGGCATCGACCAAGGCGGTTGCCTGGTCGACGCAGTCGGCGCCGGTGGCGTCCTTCAGCCGCTGGCGGCCCGCCTCGCTGATCTCGACATGCGCCACTTCGTAGGGCGAGCCCTGAAGGTTGGTCGCGAGCCTGACCCCCATCTTCCCGCCCGCCCCCAGCAATGCCACCTTCGTCATGGTTGTTGCTCCTGGTTATGGGGCCGACCGCGCTCGATCAGCCCGAAGAAATCCACGGGTCCCATTTGTCCGCCCTTCAGTGCCACCTCGAGCCCGTCGAGGCGGGCATCGCGGCTCCAGGCCCGGCTGATCGCACAGGCGGGGGCGAGCTCGACCTCGGCCTCGAGCGCGGTGATCTCGAGCCCGGCCAGGGCGTGGCCCGAGGTGTCGCCGCCGGCGATCGCCACCCGGCGGATGTCGGCTGTGGTGACAAGCGCCTTGAGGATGGCACCGAGGCCGTGGCCGATGCGGGCGTTGACGTCTTCAGTGACCGCACCAGCGGTGGCGATGGCGTCCGCCAGTGCCGGCACGGACGGGTCGTCGGGGCCGTCGGCGGTGAAGACGAGCGGGCACATGCCGGCCTGAAGCACGATGCGCGCCTCCTCGATCGCGGCATCGAGCGCATAGCCCCAGCGGGTCGCGTCGACGGCGGCTGCGGCATCGAGGCGGATCGCGGCAAAGCCGTTCGCACGCGCCCAGGCGATCTGCCGGGCGGTCACCGGCGAGCAGGAGCCGGAGACGGCGGCGATGCGGCGGTGGTCGGCGGTGCGCCGCGGTGGGGCGTCGCCGAGGAGCCCTGTCTCGCGCCAATGGGCGATCAGCGCGTATTCCACACCCTGGCTGCCGACGCAGAACAGGCGCTCGCCGTGGTGCTCCCAGACGAGGCGGCCGGCCGCCGCCAGGCTCGCCTCGTCGATGACGTCGAGGGCGATGATCCCGGCCCCCTGGGCCAGCTCGTCGTGCAGGGCCTGGGCGCCCCGGCCCCGGGTCAGCGCCAGATAGTCGACGAGGCCGATCCGGCGGTCGGTCTGCAGGGCCAGATGCCGGCGAACGTCCGCCTCGTGCATCGGGGTCACGGGATGGCGCGACATGGTGGGGTGGCGATCGAGGCGATAGCCCACCCCGTCCACCTTGGCGAAGAGATTGCCGAAGAGCTGGTAGCGGTTGATCGCCGGGGCGGCGACCAAAAGCGGATGCCAGGCACCGCCGAGGAGCGGGGCGGCCAGATCGATCGCCTGGCCGATCGAGCCCACCTGCGGAGCGGAATCGAAGGTCGAGCAGACCTTGTAGTGGGTGATCGGCGCCTCGAGGGCTGCCAGGCCCTCGAACAGCGGCGGCAGCTCGCGCTGCATCCAGGCCGGGCTTTTCGAGCGGGCGATGCCGGCGATGCCGATGGCCCGGCAATGGGCAAAGCGGGCGAGCTCGTCCGGGCTCGGCGGGCCGGTGAACAGCACGCTCGGCAGGCCGTTGAAGGCCAGCACCTCCATCACCGCCGAGGAGCCGGTGAAATCGTCGCCGTAGAAGGCGACGAGACGGCCATCGGGGAGCCCGCTCACGGCCCGTAGACCGCCAGGGCGGCGCGCAGCTCGGCATAGCGCTCGGCGAAGTCCTCGAGCGTCGATCCTGCCACTGCCGCCTCCCAGGCCTGGCGCAAGCTTCTGACCCCGGCGGCGATGCCGTCCGGGTGGCCCATGATCCCGCCGCCGGCGGCGAAGATGAGGTCGGTCGTGCCGATCGCCTGGAACGTGTCGACGGCCTGGGCTGCCGATTGGCCGGAGCTGAAGACCGGCATCACGGTGCAGGGCTTGGTCTCCCACATCGGCGTGAGCAGGCTGCGCGCCGCCTCGATCACACTGGCGTCCGGCTCGCAGAACTTGTTGCGGATGCCGTTGACGTGCATATGGTCGGCCCCGGCGAGCCGCCAGAGCTTCGCCCAGGCGGGATAGGACCAGCCGAGCAGCGGGTGGCGGGAGAGATAGCCCCAGCCGTTGCGGTGGGCGTGGATCGGCAGCTGGCTGTGGTGGCGGAGCTCCAGCATGCCGACGAGGCCGACCGAGTTGAGGCTCGCCATGATGCAGCTGCCGCCGAGCTC
>CAZNWE010000031.1:13110-29041 GCA_964576715.1 uncultured Geminicoccaceae bacterium
ATGGGCGAAGGCCTCGGGCAGGTCGACGTCGAGGATCTTGAGACCCGAGAACTGTTTGAGCTCGAAGAGGTTGCCGGTGACCGTGGCGATGAGGTTGGGAAGCGACGGTCCCAAATTCTCGAGCGGCCAGGAGAGCTCGACCAGGGCACGGCGGTAGACCGGGCCGGCCTTCGCCCCGGGCAGGCTGGGTTCGGCCACCTCCTCGATCACGTCCAGGCTCTCGATCCGAGCCCCGAAGCGCTCCTTGAGCTCGGGCGTCTCACCGGGCAGCGCGATGAACGTGCCGGACGACTGCTCGCCGGCCATGACCTCGACCGCAACGCGCGGGTCGTCGGCGGTCTCGATCAGGTAGCGGGCGTGGATGCGGTCGCTCATGCTTCCGGGACCACCGGCTGGCCGCTCGCCGCCGAGGCATAGGCTGCCTCGACCAGCGCAAACGTCTGGAGGTTGTCACGGCCCGAGGTCTGGAACGCGTTGCCGGAGCGCAGGCAGTCGATGAAGTGGGCTTGGGTGTTCAGCACCGATTCCTGCACCAGCGCCCATTGCGGGTCGGCCCAGGCGGGGACGTCGGGGGCCACCTCGCAGACCTCGACCTTGCCGTGCCGGTGCAATTCCAGGCGATAGTCGCGCTTCAGCTGCAGCGTGCCGGCCGTGCCCTCGACCTCGATCAGGGTCTGCGGGAAGGGGTCCGGGTCGATGCGGTTGGTGTAGGTGCAGGTGACGGCGGAGACGGCACCCGAAATGTGGCCGAGTGACAGCGTGGCTTGGGCCTCGCCCTTCGCACCGGGCATGGTCTTCTGCGTGCGGGCGTAGATGTCGCGGACGTCGCCCAAAAGAAAACGCGCGACGTCGAGGACGTGGATGCCGAGGTCGAGGATGATGAAGCGCTCGACCTTGGCGAGATAAGGCTGGCCCGCCACCACGTCGTAACCGGTACGCCAGGCGATATGCGCGAAAAAGGGCTCGCCGATCGCGGCCATCGCCTGCTTCAGCTCGATCAAGGGCGTCTGGAAGCGGAAGTTCTCGTGCACCATGACGCGGATGCCGGCGGCCTCCGCGGTCGCGAGAATGCGCTTCACGCCGGCGATGTCGGGGGCGAAGGGCTTTTGGCAGATGACATGGGCGCCGGCCTTGGCTGCCTTCTCGACCAGGGCTTCGTGGGTCTCCATGGTGGTGGCGATGTCGACGAAGTCGAGCCGCTGGTCGGCGAACATCATGTCGACATCGGTATAGGGCTTGGCCCCGGTGAGATCGGCCGCGGCCCTGGCCTTGGCCGGGTCGAGGTCGCAAACGGCGACGAGCTCGGCGCCGGCGACGTCGCCCCAGGCCTTGAGGTGGTTCTGGGCGAAGAAGCCGCAGCCGATGACCGCCCCTCTCAAAGCGCCCTCCCGGTCTCGGCCGACTCGTAGGCCTTGAAGACGAGGTCCAGTGTTCTGAGGTTGTCCGCACCCGAGGTCGCCGGTTCGCGGCCGGTCTTCAGGCAATCGACCCAGTGCCGCTGGATGTTGACCACACTTTCCTGGATGTTGTGCCAGGGCTTCGCCCCGAAGGCGGGCACCTCGGGCTCGACATCGGCCTCGCGATGCCAGCCGGGACCCGAGACGCGCAGGCGGTAGCCCTGGAAGAGCTCGGCCGTGCCCTTGGTCCCCTCGATGCGCACCAGCGTCTCGGGGAAGGGGTCGGGCTCGAGCCGGGTCGCGAACGAGAAGTCGACGAGGCTGACCGCCCCGTTCGCATGGTCGAGAACAATGGTGACGCAGTCCTCGCCCGCGACCTCTGGATTGATCCGCTGGCTGCGGCAATGCAGGCGGCTCACCTCGCCCAGATAGTAGCGGGCGACGTCCAAGAGGTGGATGCCGAGATCCTGGATGGCGAGGCGAGGCTCGGTCTTGAGGTAGGGCTGGTTGGTGTAGATGTCGTGGCTGTGGCGGAACTGGATCCGGGCATAGGTGGGCTCGCCGATCTCACCTGACGCCAGAACGCCCTCGACCGCCATCAGGGGCGACTGCCAGCGAAAGTTCTCGTGGACCATCAAGGGCACGCCGGCCTTGGCACAGGCCTCGACCATGGCCTCGGCATCGGTCCGGTCGAGGGCGAAGGGCTTTTGGCAGATGACGGGCAGGCCATGGCCGGCAGCGAGTTCGACCAGCGGGCGATGGCTCTCCACGGTGGTGATGATGTCGACGAAGTCCAGCGTTTCGCTCGCCAGCATCGCGGCTGCGTCGTCGTAGCCTTTCGCCCCGTCCCACCTGGCCTTGGCCGGGTCGCGATCGCACACCGCCACGACCTCGACCCCGTCGAGCAGCTGCCAGGCTGCCAGATGGTTGGCCGCGAAGAACCCGCAGCCGATGACGCCACCCTTCAGCATGGGGACAAACCGCGATGCATGGAGACCCTCCCCGATCCCGTCAGCTGCTCATCATACCACCGCCGCTAGCCGAGGCAAGCCGCCCGGGTCGGCCGGGCCGGCTTGCCATGCGCTCCAGCTCAGTTCTGCATCTCGGTCTTGGCGACCGCGACCTGATCGGCGATGGCGGCATGCGCTTCGGCCGCGGCCTCGGCCGGGTCGCGGTCCTGATAGGCCACCTGCTGGACGGCGCGAGCGTAAAGGTTGCTGTTCCAGACGACGCTGACGAACGGGTTGACCACGCCGGTCTCACGGATCGTGCAGGTCTCGGGGTCGATGCCGCCGCCGTTGAAGATCTGGTTGTAGGCGAATTCGGCGGTCGGGTAGGTGACCTCGAAGAGGATGTCGCCATAAGCCTGGATCTGCGGCGATTCGGAGGTCTTCAGAAGCTCGATACCGGCCTCGGTCGCTGGCGGATAGAGCATCGGCGTGGTCTCCGAGAGCTGCTGCGCGTTCTCGGGCGTGAAGATGTACTGCACCCACTTTTTCGATTCGTCGATGCTTTGCGAGCTGTTGAAGACCGAGACGTAGCGGCCGCCCTGCTCGGTCACCCGCATCTTGCCCGCGGGCATGGGCACCACGCCGATGTTTTCGACGAGGTCCGGGTTCTGGCGGAAGGTGAGGTCGAGGCCGTGCCAGTAGGCGACCATGGCCGAGCGGCCCGACCAGAAGCTCTCGATCGGCTCGTTGAAGGCCCAGGAGACGGAATCGGGCGGGGTGTATTCGAGCAGATCGGCGTAGAAGCGCAAAGCTTCGGCGGTGCGCTCGTTGTCGAGCGTCACATTCAGGTCGGGATCGAAGAAATCGCCGCAGTTCTGCCAGAGGAAGATTCCGGAATAGATGGTGGTCGCGCGGTTCTCGCCGCCGGGAAGGGCGATGCCCGCGACCTCGTCGGAGTGCAGGGTTTTGGCGGCGTGGATCAGTTCTTCCCAGGTGGTCGGCGGCTCGAGGCCTGCCGCGTCGAACAGGTCCTTCCGGTAGTGCAGCTGCGGGCTCGTGCCGGCCTGGTTGATCGAATAGACGTCGTCTTCGTAGACGAGCAGCCGGCCGGGCAGGAAGGCGTCGCGGCCGCCCAGAGCCTCGACCACGTCGTTCAAGGGCTCGAGCAGGCCGGCGGCTGCCGCGCGGGCGGCCGAGCCGCCATCGGCGTGGACCACGTCGAGGGGGGCTCCCGCCTGGACATAGGTGGCGATGCGCTGGTTGATGACGCCGGCGGGCGCACCCTCGAGGATCACGTCGATGCCGGGGTTCTCGGCGATGAAGCTCTCGACCCAGCTGCGTTGGATCGCGACCACAGTGGGATCGGTCTCCTGGTTGAGGTAACGGACGGTCTTGATCCCTTGCGCGTCCGCCAGATGCGGGGCGGTCAGCGCCGTCGCCGCCAGCAAGGCGGCGCTCGCCAGTACGGCTCTGCGAATGATCATCATGTTCTCTCCCTGAACGGTTGGCACGGCCGGCGGGCAGATGGGCAACCCGCCGGCCAGAGGGTCACTGCTGGGCGAGTTCGGCCTTGGCGACGTCGATCTGCTCCTGCAGGAGACGCGCTGCCTCGGCCACGGCCTCGCGCGGATCGGCCCCCTCATAGGCGATCTTCTGGATGGCCCGGGCGTAGAGATTGCTGTTCCAAAGAGTGGCGATAAAGGGGTTGACGATGTTGGTGTCGCGAATGGTGCAGTTCTCGCGATCGACCGCACCGGCGTGCAGGATCTCGCTGATCGCATAGGGGTCGGCCGCCCAGTGCACGTCGAAGAGGATGTCACCGAAGGCCTGCATGCTGCCGGCCTCCGACGTGCGCAGCTGCTCCATCGCCCCTTCGGTCGCCGGCGGGTAGAGCTGCGGCGAGGTCTCGGTCAGCATCGCCGCGTTCTCTGCTGTGAACATGAACTCGATCCACTTCTTGCCGGTCTCGACCGTGGGCGACTCTTTGAAGACCGCGATGTTTCTGGCCCCCATCTGTGTCGCCTTCATCCGGTTGCCGACCACGGGTCCGATCCCGACATTCTCGATCAACGCCGGATTCTGCCGGTAGGTGAGGTCCATGGCGTGCCAGTAGAGGACCATGGCGGCACGGCCCGACCAGAAGCTCTCGATCGGCTCCTGAAAGGCCCAGGAGACGGCGTCGGGCGGAGCGTATTGCAGGAGTTCGGCATACATGGCGGCGGCCTCTGCCGTCCGCTCGTGGTCCATGATGAGGTTCAGGTCCTCGTCGAACAGATCGTGGCAGTTCTGCCAGACGAAGATCGTCGACATGATGGTCGTCATGCGGTTCTCGCCGCCGGCCAAGGCGATCCCGGCGACCTCATCCGAATGCAGGGTCTTGGCGGCATGCAGCAGCTCTTCCCACGTCTCGGGCGGCTCGAGCCCGGCGGCCTCGAAGAGGTCCTTGCGATAGTGGAACTGCGGGATGCCGGCCGACTGGTTCAAGGCGTAGACCTGGTCGTCGACGATCAGGAGACGGTTCCTGAGGAACCCGTCACGGCCGCCGAGCCGCTCGACGACATCGTCGATCGGCGCCAGAAGCCCGGCAGCCGCCAGCCGTGCCGACGAGCCCGGGTCGGAGTGGATGACGTCGAGCGTGGCGCCGGCCTGGACATAGGTGGCGATGCGCTGGTTGATGACGGTATTGGGCGCACTTTCCAGGATGATGTCGGTGCCGGGGTTCTCGGCGACGAACTTCTCGACCCAGGCGCGCTGCACGCGGACCACGTCCGGGTCGGTCTCCTGGCTCAAGAAGCGCACGGTGTCGATGCCTTGCCCCAGGGCCGTGCCGGCGAGAGCCGTGGTGGCGAAGAGGGCCGCGGCGGCGAAGAGATGGCGAGGTCGCATGGGATCAGCCTCCTGATGGTCGTTTATATGGTTTTGCCGGGTCAGCCCTTGACCGCACCGGCGCCGAGCCCGGCGACCATGTGCCGGGTGACGAGCGCGAAGAGGAAGAGGATGGGGACGGTGGCCAGCACGCCCGCGGCATTGACCAGCCCCCAGGAATAGACCGAGGTCTCGAGGATCAAGGACGCGATGCCGAGCGAGACCGTGCGCTTGGGCTCGTCGCTGATCAGGACCAGCGAATAGAGCAGCTCGTTCCAGACGACGACGAAGGTGAAGACGAAGGTGGCGATGATGCCGGGCCAAGCCTGCGGCACGATCACCTTCCGAAAGGCTTGAAAGCGCGTGCAGCCGTCGATCATTGCGGCTTCCTCGAGGGCGCGCGGGATCGCCTCGATGTAGGGGCGCAAGATCCATAGAGAAAAGGGGAGCGTGATGGTGAGGTAGGTGACGGCCAGGGCCGGCAGCGAGTTGAGCTGGCCGAGATTGAACCAGATGCGAAAGAACGGCAGGGCCAAGAGGATCGGCGGCAGCATGTAGATGAACAAGACACCGAAGGTGAAGGGCCTCGCACCGATGAACTGGAAGCGGGTGACCGCATAGACCGAGCACAAGGAGACGACGAGCCCGATCACGCAGGCGATGCCGGCGACGAGGAAGGTGTTGAGGAAGTAGCGGGGGAAGGTGGTGAAGTTCCAAAGCTCGATATAGTGCTCGACGGTCCAGACCTTGGGGAACATCTGCGGCGGTCGTTCGAACAGCTCGGTATTCGGTTTGAAGCTGGAGAAGAACATCCAGACCAGCGGCAGGAGCACGATCAAGAGCACGGTGATCGCACACAAGAAGAGAAGCGCGCGCTCGAAGCGTCGGGCCGCCGGCGAGCCGGCGCTCATCGGAACTTTTCCTGCATGCGCTCGTAGAAATACCAGTAGACGACCGACATCGAGACGAGGATGCCGAACACGATGACGGCAAGAGCAGCGCCCCGGCCGAGGCTGAACTCGCCGAAGACGAAGCGGTAGATGAGCAGCGGCAGCGTTTCGGTCCGGCCGATCGGCCCGCCTTGTGTAAGCAGGAAGACGACCTCGAAATTGTTGAAGTTCCAGATCGTCCGGAGCATGCCGACCACCAGCATGATCGGGATCAGCTGGGGCAGGGTAATGTTCCAGAACTGCTGGAAGCTGCTCGCCCCGTCGACCGCGGCCGCCTCGTAGAGTTCCTGGTCGATGGTCTGCAGCTGGGCGAGGAAGACCAGCACCATGAAGGGGAAGTTCTTCCAGGTGTTGACCAGGATGACGCCGAACATCGACCAGTCGAGCGAGCCGAACGGTGACGCCGCGATCGGCAGGCCGCTCCAGCGGATGAAGTAGTTGAGGATGCCGGTGGCATCCGAGAACATGAACTTCCAGGTCATCGCCGCGACCACGTAGGGCACCAGATAGGAAAAGAGCATGGCGCCGCGGATCGGGGTGTTCAGCGGGAACTGACGATTGAGCAGGAGAGCGACGGCGAGGCCGATCGCCATCTGCAGGGCGAGACTGCCGAAGGCGAAGGTGAAGCTGTTCTTGACCGAGCGCGCGAACGCCTCGTGCTCGACCACGTTCTGGAAGTTCTGCAGCCCGACAAAGGTCGATTCGGTCGAGAACAGGCCCTGCTGCTGGGTCGAGAGCTGCATCACCTGGGCGATGGGATAGACGGTGAGCCCGAGAATCAAGGCCACGAGCGGCATGAGCAAAAGAAAGCCCACGAAGCGGTCGTGATTGTCCTGCCATCGGTTGCGTCTGTGAGCCGGTGCCGCGACGGCGGCCTCGGCCACGAGGTTTCTCGTGCTCAAATCGCCTCCCGGCCCGCTGGCATGCAGCCGACTACTCTTCTTATGGGATGATTATACCAGATGCTTGTTGGCGGCAAGCCTGTTCAGTCCGCGGCGAACAGCACCGCGCAGGCGCCGAGTTCGAGGTCTGCCCCGAAGGCTGCGTGGGGTTGATCGAGCCAAGCCGGGTCGCGCGCGGCGATGACGTTCCGAGCATCGAGGACCAAGCCCGACAACGCGTCGCTGGCCGCGATGCGGACAGGCACGGCCGTGAGATTGGCGAGCAGCAGGTGATCCCGGCCGTCGATCGACCAGGCGAGGCCGGCAACGCCGTCATGTGACAGTGCCAGCGGTCGGCTAGCGGCGCCACTGGCTTGGCAGAGGGCGGCCATGACGTGGAACACGGGCCGCACTTGGCCGTTCTCGCCGAGCACGCCCGACGGGCCGGCGAGATGGTTCAGCGCCAGGGTCGCGACACCACCGGCCTGGGCCACCGCGGCCGCGTAGCCGACCGTCCAGGCGGCGGCGAACAGCCCACGCTGGCGCGGGTCGTCCTCGGCCATCGCCACGCGCTCGGCCTTGGGGTTGGCGGCGGTGGCGGCACCATAGGGGTTGTGGCGCATGGCGATGGCCGAGGGGCCGAGATGCAGCGTCTTGCCCGGCGCCATGGCGGCCATGCTGGCGATCACCGCGGGCAGCGCCTCGTGGGTCTCCATGACCGAGCGGTCGTCGGCGGCATGGACGATGGGCGCGGTGCTGCAGGTGATGGCGTCGATGGTGGCGACCGGTGGGCGTTTGCGGTTGAGCTCGGTGAAGTAGCTGGCCATGCCGCCCATGACGACGGCGGCGGGGAAGGCGCGGCGTACCTGGTTATGGATGTGGTCGAGGTCCGGGACGTCGGGCCACGGGCCGACGGGCTGGACACTCTTTAGGTAGGGGGCCGGGCAGGCGAGGACGCGGGCCGGGGCGAGGCCGGCGGTGCGGCAGGCTGCGGCGGCGCTGTCCAGCACTTCGGTGGGTGGCTTGCCTTGCGGCAGGATGAGCTCGAGCTGCACTTCGGCGCCGAGCTTCTCGGCGAGTGCGGCGTAGTCGGCGAGCGTCGCCTCGAGGTCGGGGGCGTCGGCCTCGGCGTAGGCGGTGAAGAAGGCGGGCTGCAGCGCTGCGAGGGTGTTGCCGGCGGCCCCGGCGCCCGTTCGGTAGGCCGGCATCAGGCCGAGGCCGATGGTGGGCATCCGGCCCTTTGTGCCTTCACCGAAGGTTAGTGTCGCCGGGCCGGTTGTCGTGTCGTCCGCGGCCATTGCCGAACCTTCGAAGGTCAACGCGATCCGCTGGCGCACTTTGGCACCCTTGGCGATCTCGTAAGGCCATGGGTCGAGGAGCGAGCCGACATAAGTCTTGTATGAGGCATCCGTCCAATTCCGCTGGTCCTCCATCTCGTAGATGGTCTCCGGATCGTGCGGGAAGGCGGCTTCCATCCGGCAGGTGACGAACAGGCCATCGGCTACTTCGTGCCGGAGGGCCCGGATGTCGAAGATCGGCTGGGCCGGGCTTATCAAGGCCGGAAAGGTGGTCGCCTCGGTGCTGCCGTCCTTATGGGTGACGGTCACCGGGCGGCCGGCCGTGTCCTTGACCGGGTGGAGGACGACGAAGCCGGTGCGGTTGGTCATGAAGGTGGAGAGCGCCTCGGCTTCGGCGGTGACTTCCAGCGTGCCATCGCTTCGGCCATCAATGGTGAGCGTGAAGCGATAATGGATCTCGTCCTGTTGGACCTCGCCGTCGAGCACGACGTGGAACGCGTCCTCGCCTGCGTCGAGCGAGCGGGTCGACAGGGTGGCGGGTGGCGTACGCCAGCTGGAATCGCGGACCAGGTAATCGATGCCGCGGATCGCCTCGCAGCCGGAATGGCGGACGTAGCGGATCGCTCCGTTCTCGAGCTCGATGCTCAACGGTCCGGCGTTGAGCCGCTTTACCTCGGGCCGCGGCTGGGTGGTGCCGTAGAGGGCGATGGCCTCGCTCGTCATCATGCGTCCTCCCGCTCGTCGCTCTCGCTCAGCGCTGCCGCTCGTATTGCCGGTAGAGGTCGTTGGCCCTGGCGATGTGGTCGTGCATCGCGGCCGCCGCGGCCGCCTCGTCGCCCGCGGCGATCGCCTCGAAGATCCGGCTGTGCTCGGCGATGGTGAGGTCCTCCGAGCCCGGCAGGCGGACGAGATCGACGTAGAAGGCGCTCAGCCAGCCGAACATCGCCTCGATGATCGCGGGGAAGATCGGGTTGCCGGTCATCGTCGCGATCTCGCGGTGGAACGCCATGTCCCGTGGCAGAAAGTCCTCGAGGTCGTCGCGGGCTCGACGATGCGCTTCGAGGCGGTTGCGCAGCCGGGCCACGGCCTCGGGCGTGGCATTGGCGGCGGCGCGCCGGGCGAGACCGGTCTCGAGAAACAGCCTGGCATCCTTCAGCTGGGCGAGCGTGTCGGGCTCGACCGAGAGCAGGTGCCGGGCCGAGCTCGCGATCTGCTCGATCATGCTGCCCGCGGTCGGCATCACCACGCGGGCGCGCTCGCCGTGGCTGATGCTGACGATGCCGTCCCGCTCGAGCGCCTGCAGCGCTTCGCGGACCGCCGGCCGCCCGACTCCGTAGGCGGTCATCAGCTCGCGCTCCGACGGCAGCTGGTCGCCGGGGCGGAACTCGCCTGCCCGGATCCGCTCGATCAGCCGGTCGAGAACCTCCTGGAACAGCTTGCGGCGCTGGATCGGCGTTATCGTTGTCATGGCCTGTCATCCCTGTCGTCAGATCATGACACGAGTTGACGGCGCTTGCCAATAGCGGCGGCACTGCCTGCGCCAGGCCGTCTTGCCATCAGCCCGGGCAAGGCCGCCTAGTCGGCGGCGACGACCCGCGCCGGCCATACCCGGTCAAAGGGCAACTCGAGCCGGCTGTTGGTTCGCTTGACAGCCTCACTGTCCGGCGCCTGATAGAGGCAGAGCATGCGACGCCGATCGCGGGCAAAGAAGGTTCCGAGAAAGCGGACGCCATTGAGATCGAGGCACCATGACCCGGCATCCTCGAGCGCCTGAAAGGCGGGGAAGTCGACGGGTGCGGGAAAGCTGCGTTCGACCAGAGCGAGGGAGCCGCCTCGCTCCGCCTCGCCGGCCCTTGTCCGCAGGTCGGCCAGATCGCCGTTCCACCCTTCCAGCGACGCGGCCCACGCCTGCTTCGGTGGGCTCATTTCCAAGGTCCGCGCGACCTGCCGCACCGCTTCTGCGTCCGGCGCTCGAAACACGCAGCAGAGCCGGATGCCATCCAGGGCCAGAAGATGGAAGCTCGGGTTGGTGCGGTACTGGTCGAAGCACCAACGCGCGTCGTCGTCATCGGCAAGCACCGCTTCAGGGGTCACCGGCGCTTCGAACTCCCGATCGACGATGACGATTTCCATGGGGGTTCCCTTCGCTATTCAGCGGCCGCAGGCTGCAGCCCGTCGAGTGCTGCTTCAGCCAGGCCGCGTGCATGCGCCGAGATGTTGTTGGACAACAAGGTGCGCAGTGCCCGCGCATGACTGTCGACCGCTGCCTTGTCCGCCACGGCGGCCGCGACCCGGGCGAGGCGGGTGTGGGCGATCGCCTGCTCGCTCGGCAGCGCGACGAGCGCCGCCAGCCGCAACGCCTCGGCGGCGCGCTGACCCGCCCGCGCCAGCCGGCCGGCCCGCAGGTCGAGGCAGGCCGCCTCGTTGAGCGCGAAGGCGAGGCGGTGCTTGGCATCGGCCGCGACCAGCGCGTCCAGTGCCGCGGCAAGCTCGGCGTCGGCCGCACCATCTCCCTCGGTGTGCCCCTCCGCCAGGCGACAGAGCGCTTCGACCGATCGGGCGAAGGGCAGCTCGCTGCCGGCCCGCAGCCGCTCGGCGAGGCTGGTGAGCTCGGCCGCGAGCTGGCGTGCCCGGGCACAGTTGCCACGGCGGATCTCGAGCTTGATCAGATGCTCGAGCGCCATGAACTCGTTGTTGCGCTCGCCGTCGCGGCGCGCCGCGTCACGCGCCTGCTCGAAGTGCGTTGCTGCCTCGTCGAGCGCGCCCTGCTGCGCCCGCAGCATGCCCAGCGTATGGGCGATCCCGTCCGGCTCCTTCTCTTGGCCGCGCGCCATGGCCTGGGCCTCGAGCACCAGAGCCTCGGCCTGCGCCGGGTCGCGCTCGAGCAGGGCGAGGCAGCGCGCGGCCTCGGTCAGGCCGAGGATCCGCTGCCAGTCGTCGGCGGCCCGGGTCAGGATCTCGCCGCGCAGCGAATCGCGCTCGGCCTCGAACGACTGGCCCCGCTCCCAGCGCAGATGGCTGAGCATGCGAAAGCCGCGCCGCGCGTGCTCGATCAGCCGGAGATCGACGGCACGCTCGGCCAGCGTCTCGACCTCGCGGATCAGCGCTTCCGGCTCGTCGGGTGGGCGGGCCAGCAGCAGGACCCTGAGCGCGTTGATCAGGAACCGGGTCCGGTCGGGCTCCTTCAATCGTTCGGCATGCCGCCGGGCGCGCCGGGCGAGGAGCTCGGCCTCGGTGCCGGCCAAGAGGCGAAGGCAGCGCCGCCCGGCGCTGATGCAGGCCTCGGCGGCGAGCCGATCGTCGCCGGCCAGGGCCGCATGCTGGGCGAGCTCGAGCGCCACCGCCTCGTCGAGCGGCTCCTGGGATCGCATCAGCCTGGCGATCTTGAGATGCAACAGCCGGCGCCTGGGCTCTGAAAGGCCGGAATAGACAGCACGGTGGATCAAGTCGTGGCGAAAGGCGAAGCGCGCCGGGGCGCTGCCCGGCCGCAGCAGCGCATGCCGCTCCAGCACCTCGAGTGCTTCCACCACCGCCACCTGGTCGAGCTCCAGCAGTCGCTCCAGGCAGTCGGTGTGGAAGGCGGGGCCGAGCACCGAAGCGGTCTGCACGATCTCGGCGGCCAGCGGCGGCAGCCGCTCGAGCCGATCGCGCACCAGTGCCTGCAGGGTGCGCGGCACGCTATCCAGGCCGCCGTCGAGCGCCTGGGCCAGCTCCAGCGCGAGGAGCGGATTGCCGCCGCTTTCGGCGGCGACCCGGCGACCGTCGACCCCGGGTGCGACCTGGCTCACCAAGAGCACGGTCTCGGCCGCCGACAGCGGCTTGAGGGCGACCTCGTCGAGCAGCCGGTCGTGACGAAAGCCGCGCAGGAGCCCCTGGATCGGCGGATTGTCATGGAGCTCGCCCTCGCGCGCGGTGAGCAGCACAAGCAGTGACTGCTGGCGAAGCGACCGGACGACCTGGGCCAGGAACGCGGCCGAGGCTTCGTCGAGCCAGTGGATGTCCTCGAGCACCAGGATCAGCGGCGACCGCTCGCCGGCGAGCCGAGAAAGCTGCTCGATCAGGGGCGCATGGCGCCGCTCCCGGGCGCGGCGGCGGTCGGCGTAGGGCTCGAGCTCGGCGCTGCCGGTGCCGGCCGCAAAGTCGAGGTCGAGCGGGGCCACGGCTTCCTGCCAAGGTGCCAAGGGCTGGTCGCGCTCGGCCTCGGCCGCCTGGCCCCTCAAGACCAGGGCAGCGGTGCCGGAGCTGGCCTCGAGGAAGGTTTCGACCAGCGTCGACTTGCCGAGCCCGGGCTCGCCGGTCACCAGCACCACTCTTGCCTTGCCGGCCGTGGCCTCGGCGAGGGCGGCGAGCAGCGCCTGCCGCTCGGCCATGCGGCCGATGAGGGCCGGCTGCGGGGCGGCTGTCGGGGCCGCCGATGGCATCGGCGACGGCGCTGCTGCCGTCACCTCGGCGCCCGCCGGCTCGGGGCTCCTTGACGTCGCGTCGGCGCGGCTCGTTCCGGCCTGCAGCCGGCGCCATTCGGCGCTGAGCGCCGCCGTGTCGCCGTCGGCTTCGCGCAGCAGGCGAAGGCCGGTCTCGACCTGCTGCTCGGCCTCGCTGCGGCGGCCGGCCTCGACCAGGAGGCGAAGCTGGGTGAGGCGGGGCCGGAGCGCGTAGGGATCGATCTGCACGAGCCGGCGGGCATGGCCGAGCGCCGCCTCGGGCTGGTCGCTGAGCCGCTCGACCAGGGCTGTCAGCACTTGGGCCTGCAGCCGCCGCGCATCCTCGCGCTCGGCCACGCACCAGGCCTGGAAATCGTGCAGGTCCGGCAGGTCCTGGCCCTCGAGCAGCTCGCCCCGAAAGCGGGCGGCGAGGCTCTCCAGGATCGGCGTGTTCAGCGTGTCGACGCCGGCGCGAAGGGCCTCGCGCACGGCGAGCACGTCGATCTCGGCGTCGCCCGGCGTGAAGCCGACGGTCTCGCGATCGGCGGTGATCCGCGGCAGATGCGGCTCGTCGACCAGCGGCCGGAGCCGGCTCAGGCTCCAGCGGAGCGCACCGCGCGGGTCGTGCGGGATGTCCCAGAACAGCGAGCAGAGCCGCTCGCGGCGGTGCGGCCGGCCGGTGAGCGCCAGATAGGCGAGGAGGGCCCGCGTCTTCTTCGATGGCGGCAGCGGCTGCACGCTGCCGTCGCGGACCACCTCGATCTCGCCCAGAAGTCGGATCGTCAGCACCGCTTCCCCCCTGCCACGGGACGCGCCGCCGGGAAAGATACCGAAACTGCCGGGTCGACAAGGTGTGCGGCGTGTCCCGTGGACGTGGACTATGCAACCACCGGCGACGCGACTTCAACGATTATTACACGCTCACTCACACGCTGCCTGCAACGCAACGGTGCGAAGCTCGCGCTTCTTTCGATCCGCGGAGGGCGCCATGGCCAGCACCTTGTCGATCATCGAACGAGCGAGGAGCCGGCGCCAGGTGCTGGCCGCCTTGATCGCTGCCCAGGTACTGGCGCTCGCTCCCTGGTTCTCCGGCAGTGCGGTATTGCCGGCGTTGCGCGCCGAGGTGGCGATGAGCGATTTCCATGCCACGGCGCTGACCAGTGCTGTGCAGGTGGGCTTCGTCCTGGGTGCCTTGCTGAGCGCGGTTTTCGGCCTCGCCGACCGGCTGGCGCCGCGCCGCTTCTTCGCCGCCGCCGCGATCACCGCGGCCGCGAGCAATGCGGCACTCCTTCTGGTCGACCCGGGGGGGCCGCTGGCGCTGGTGCTCCGGCTGGTCACCGGTGCGGCCATGGCCGGCATCTATCCCGTCGGTCTCAAGCTCGCCGCCGGCTGGGCCAAGGGTGACCTCGGCCTGCTCGTCGGGCTGCTGGTGGGTGCCTTGGCGCTGGGCTCGGCCTCGCCGCATCTCTTCAAGGTCCTGGGCGGCGTCGACTGGCGGCTGACGATCGCCATGACCTCGGCGGCGGCGCTTGCGGCCGGGCTGATCATCAGCCTGGTCGAGCCCGGCCCGGCCGCCGGCGGCAGTCGGCGCTTCGTGGCAGGTGCCATAGCGCTGGTCTGGCGCCGGCCGGCGCTGCGGCTCGTCAATCTCGGCTATCTCGGCCACATGTGGGAGCTCTACGCGCTCTGGGCCTGGCTCGCGGTGTTCCTGGAGGCGAGCTTCCGGGCGAGTGGCGCGCCCCTCGATGCGGCCTTCTGGGCGGGTCTCGGCACGTTCGTCGCCATCGGCATGGGCGGGCTCGGCTGTGTCGTGGCCGGGCTCGCCGCCGATCGCATCGGCAGGACCGCGGTCACCAGCCTCGCCCTGGCGCTGAGCGGCGCTTGCGCGCTCCTGGCCGGCTTCAGCTTCGGCGCGGCGCCGCTCCTGACGCTGGCGCTTTGCATCGTCTGGAGCGCGGCGGCGATTGCCGATTCGGCGCAGTTCTCGGCGGCCACGGCCGAGCTCAGCGAACCGGCCCATGTCGGCACCATGCTGACCATCCAGACCTGTGCCGGCTTCAGCCTGACGCTGGTCTCGATCCACCTCCTGCCGGTCTTGGCCGCTGCCGTCGGCTGGCAGCTCGCACCCATGGTTCTGGCGGTCGGCCCCGCGATCGGCATCGGGGCGATGCTGGCGCTCAGGCGGCAGCCCGAAGCCCGGCTGATCGCCGGCGGCCGGCGCTGAATTCCACGTTCGAAGACGAAAATTCCACGCTCGTTTCGATGCCAACGCACATGGCGGCCTCCTAGACCGATTGGCGTCGAGGCCGAGCAACGGTGCTTCGGCCAAGCCATCAGGGACTAAAGCCATGACGACCATGACCCAGGAAGCCCCCGCCCGGGAAGCCCCGAAGCAGCGCCCGGCGCCGATGCCCCGGCACGGGGTGGACACGCCCAAGCTCTTTGCCACGATCGACGTGGTCAAGGGCCAGCCCGACCTCGCCCAGTTCCAGTTCAAGGCGACCAGCCGCTGGATGAAGGGCACGCATTGCCGGACCACCATGGCCGCCTTCACCGGGGCCGGCGGCGAGCACCAGCATGTGGCCGCCTACCAGGCCGAGATGGACCATCCGGGCGTGCTCTGCGGCCAGGACCAGGGGCCCACGCCGGTCGAATACCTCCTGGCCGGGCTCGCCGGCTGCATCACCGCCGGTGTCGCCAACATCGCCGCCGCCCGCGGCGTGACGCTCGATGCGGTCGAGGCCGAGGTCACGGGCGACATCGACCTGCAGGGCATCCTCGGCATCTCGGACGACGTGCGGAACGGCTTCTCCGCCATTCGCGCCACCTTCCGGGTCGAGGGCGACGCGCCCACGGACAAGCTGGCGCAGATCGTCGACCAGGCCCGGGCGCGCTCGGCCGTCTTCGACGTGCTGACCAACGGTGTCCCGGTCGAGATCAAGATGGCCGACTAGCCAGAACGAAGCCGAACGCCGCCGGTCGGCCTCGCGGGGCCGGCCGGCGGCAGCGGAGGACAGGTGCCATGACCACCACCACCCAAGCGATCATCATCGGCGCCGGCCAGGCCGGCCTTGCGATGAGCTTCTGCCTCGGCCGGCACGGCATCGAGCACGTCGTGCTCGAGCGCGGCCGGGTGGGCGAGCGCTGGCGTACGGAGCGCTGGGACAGC
>CAZNWE010000031.1:29141-44176 GCA_964576715.1 uncultured Geminicoccaceae bacterium
ACCACGCCCGCCGCCTACCCCAATCCGGGGGCCGTGCCGGCGGGTGGCGTGTTGGTGGTCGGCGCCTCGTCCTCGGGCGTGCAGCTCACCGACGAGCTGGCTGCGAGCGGCCGTGCGGTGACCCTTGCCGTGGGCCAGCACATCCGCCTGCCGCGCCGCTACCGCGATCGCGACATCATGTGGTGGCTGGATCGCACCGGCATTCTCGCCAAGCCTGCCGCCAAGGTGGCCGATCTGGATGCTGCCAGGGCCGAGCCATCGCTGCAGCTCGTGGGCTCGCCCGAGGGGCGGAGTCTCGATCTCGAGACCTTGCGCGCCAGGGGCGTTCGCCTCCTCGGCCGGCTCTCCGGCATCAAGGCGGGCAGGGCACGCTTCGCGGGTGATCTCGAAGCGACCACGGCTGCCGCCCAGCACCGGCTGCAGCGGCTGCTCGCCAAGCTCGACCGCACGGCGTCCGCACTGCAGCACACCGTGCCGGTCGAGGCGGTGCCTTCGATCGTCATGCGCGCCCCCGAGACCACGCTCGACCTCGAGGCCGCGGGCATCCGCACGGTGCTCTGGGCCACCGGCTTCAGGCGCGACTACGCCTGGCTCGACGTGCCCGTCCTCGATGCGGCGGGCGAGATCGTCCACGACGGCGGGATCACGCCCTCGCCGGGCCTTTACGTTCTCGGGCTGAACTTCATGCGCCGCCGCAACTCGAGCTTCATCGCCGGGGCCGGCGAGGACGCCCAAGAACTTTCGACCGACATTCTGGCACGGCTCGCGGCCCAGCCGCGGCTGGCTGCTTGAGCAGGGAGGAACGACCATGTCCATGCATGAAACCGCCGACGTCGTCGTCATCGGTGCGCGTGCCGCCGGGGCCGCTACCGCCATGCTGCTCGCCCGCCAGGGACTGGACGTGCTGCTGGTCGATCGCGGCAGCTACGGCAGCGACACGCTCTCGACCCATGCCTTGATGCGCGGCGCCGTGCTCCAGCTCGACCGCTGGGGGCTGTTGCCCGCCGTCATCGCGAGCGGCACGCCGGCGGTGCGCCGGACGGCGTTCCACTATGGCTCTGAGGTCGTCGACATCGCGATCAAGCCGGCGCACGGCGTTGACGCCCTCTACGCGCCGCGCCGGACCGTGCTCGACCCGATCCTGGTCGATGCCGCGCGGGACGCCGGGGCAACCGTCCGCTTTCAGACGGGGCTCGTCGAGCTGATCCGCCGGGCCGATGGCCGGGTCGTGGGCGTCGTGCTCAAGGGGCCGGAGGGCCGGGTTCATCCGGTGCTGACCGACCTGGTCATCGGCGCGGATGGTGCAGGCTCCACCGTGGCCCGGCTGGCCGGAGCCGCATTCGAGCATCGAGGCGCCCAAGCCTCGGCCGTCATTTATGGCTACTGGGCGGGGCTGGCCGACACCGGCTACCACTGGCACTACCAGCCGGGCACCGGTGCGGGCGTGATCCCGACGACCGGCGGGCGGCACTGCGTCTTCGCGGCGATGCCGCCTGCCCGGCTCAAAGGTGCCTCGGGACCGGCGCTGGCCGAACGCTATCGCGAGGTGCTCGCCGAGTGCGCGCCCGGCCTCGCCGAAGCTTTGGACGGGGCTACGCCGGACGGGCGGCTGACGGCCTTCGCCGGCCGCCCCGGCTTTCTCCGCCAGTGCCATGGTCCCGGCTGGGCGCTGGTCGGCGATGCCGGGTACTTCAAGGACCCGATCACGGCGCACGGGCTGACTGACGCGTTTCGTGACGCCGAACTGCTCGCGAGCGCAGCGGCAAGCGGGATTGAAACGGCCTTCGCCGACCATGCCGACCAGCGCCTGAGCCTCTCCTTGCCGCTCTTCCGGATCACCGACGAAATCGCGGGCTTCGGCTGGGATCTCGACCGGCTGGGCGATCTGCATGTGGCACTGAACAGGGCGATGCAGGCCGAGGTCGAGCATCTGGCGCACCTGCCGTCCCACCGTCACGCAATCGCTACCTCGATGATCAAGCCCATGACCAGCCTGGAGATGATGCCATGACCACCGTGACCGAGACCAAGACGACTGCCTGGGATGCGACGCTCAAGGGCCGGCCGGCGGTCGGTGCCGTGGCGTGTCGCACGCGGCGCACCTCGATGGAAGATGTCGAGCGCTTCACCGCGATGACCGGCGACCGCAACCCGCTGCACTACGACGCCGAGCTCGCCGCCGCCTCGCCGATGGGCGGGCTGATCGTCCAGGGCGGGGTCACCACCGGCATCCTGAACGCGCTGGTCGCCGAAGATTTGCCCGGTCCCGGCACCGTCTTTCTCGGGGTCGAGTGGCAGTTCCTGAAGGCGGTCAAGGTCGGCGAGGCGATCACCGGTCGGGTCGAGGTGACGAGCCGCCGCGACGACAAGCCGATCTGCCAGCTCGCGACCGCGATCATGAACGAGGCGGGCGAGATCTGTGTGGCGGGCACGGCCGCGACCTACACGGTGCCGCTAAAGGCAGCCAGCGACAGGAGGTCCGGATGAGGCAGAGCGTGTTCGAGCGGGCCGGCGGCTTCGCGTCCGTCCGCAAGGTCGTCTCGGCCTTCTACGACCGGGTGCTCGACGAGCCGATCGTCGGGCGGCATTTCGCTGGCCTCGACATGGCCCGGCTGGTCGACCACCAGGCGAAGTTCATCGCGCAAGTGATGGGCGGGCCCGCGGCCTATACCGACGAGCAGCTGCAGCGCGCCCACGCGCGGCTCGGCATCACCCAGGCGGAGTTCGCCACGATGGCGGGCCTCCTGCGCGAGACGCTCGAGGAGTTCGAGCTTGCCACTGACGACGTGGTCGCGGTCGACCGGGCCTTTCGCCAGCGCGAGTCCTTCATCGTCGCCAGGCGGGCCTGAGGAGACGCGCGATGAGCGAGCTGACTCCGTCCGTCGTCAACCCATTGCTTGAGGCCGCGAGCGCCGCGCGCGTGCTGCAGCAACTCGACGCGCCAGTGGCGCTGGCCGATGCCGCCGACCTGACGATCCTGATCGAGAACGCGCGCTTCTTTCAGGCCTTTCCGTCGACCGGCGAGTTGCCGGAGACGCTGGCCTCGCGGCTGCCGTTCCTCGAGCCCGAAAAGCACCGCGAGCGGCTGGCGCAGGGCCGGACGGCGACGGTCGAGAGGGAGGTCAGGGTGGGCGCGCGCAATCGGGTATACGCCCTCGACCTCCGCCAGCTCGACGCCGCCAGCGCCGGCGCCGGCGCCGGCCGGCCGGTCTGGCTGCTCCAGGCGCGCGACCTCACCAAGCAGAAGGAAGCCGAGCACATGCTCGATTCCTATGCGAAGATGGCCGAGAAGAACGCCCGCGAGCTGACCCGCGAGAAGGAGCGGGTGGAGAAGCTCCTGCTCAACATCATGCCCAGGACGGTCTACCAGGAGCTCAGGGAGTTCGGCACGACGACGCCGCACAAGTTCGATGCGGCCTCGGTGCTGATGCTCGATTTCGTCGGCTTCACCGAGATGGCGGTGGCCCGCGATCCGGCAACGACGATCGCCGAGCTCAACGACATCTTCATGGCGCTCGACCGGATCGCCGAGCTCTTCGGCTGCGAGCGGATCAAGACCATCGGCGATGCCTATCTCGCGGTCTCGGGCGTGCCCGATGCCAATCCGGACCACCCGCAGAACATCGCCAAGCTGGCACTCCGGGCGCGCCGCTACCTCGAGCGGCGCAACCAGGCGCACCCGACGGCCTGGCGCTGCCGCATCGGTATCCATACCGGGCCCCTGATCGGCTCGCTCGTCGGGTTGCAGAAATACGTCTACGACGTGTTCGGCCCGGCGGTGAACATGGCGGCCCGGCTCGAGCAGGAGGCGCAGCCGATGCAGATCCTCACCTGCCACCAGACGGCCGAGGCGATCGGCCAGGACTTCCGCTTCAGCGAGGTAGGCCTGCTGCCGCTCAAGGGCTTCGGGGAATGCCGGCTGATGGCGCTCGAGGAGGAGCGGGCGGGGTAGGAGGCACTCAGCCCGAGAGCCGGAAGAGGCCGGCCAGCACCGCCAGCACCAGCGCCACGGCGCTGGCCTTGAGCAGCCACCGGCGAGTTGGCGGCATCGCTTGCAGCCGTTCGACCAGCTGCTCGACCCCTGGGCCGAGGAGGACGACGAGCCCGGCGAGGCCGAAATAGCGGACACCGCGCGAGACGGCCATCGCCGTCATGAACAGTGGCAGGGAGAAGCCGAAGGCGCCGCCGGCGAGCATCGCCACCTGCGACGGGATCGGCAGGAGGCCGATCAGCAAGAGCGCCCAGAAACCGTATCGGGCGAACAGCAGCTTGGCCTCGCCGAAGGCTTGCTGCCAGCCCAGCGTTTCGATCAGCCAGATGCCGAGCGTGTTGAAGGCCAGGGCGCCGAGCAGGTAGCCGAGGATCGCGGCGACCAGAAAGCCGGCGAGCGCCAGGCCGGCGATCCGCCAGAGAATGTCGCGCCGCGCCAGCATGTAGGGGACGAGCACGGCCTCGAGCGGGATCGGGATGACGATCGCCTCGAGGAAGGAGAGCCAGACCAGGAGCGGCTGCGCCTGCCGCGCATCGGCGAGCCGGCGCAGGTGCCGCGCCACCTTGTCGGGTGCCGGCATGGGGCGCTCAGCGGGCCAGCGAGTAGATGTCGTTCGGCGTCACCACGAGGTCGAAGAGCATCTTGCCGGCGACCAGCAGCACGAGCGCGGCGAGCAGGATGCGCAGCTGCTCGCCCCTGAGGATCGCGCCCACGCGGCTGCCGAACTGGGCGCCGACGACACCGCCGGCGATCAACAGGAGGGCCAAGACGATGTCGACGGTCTGGTTGGTGTAGGCGTGGAGGAAGGTGGTCAGCGCGGTGACGAAGGCGATCTGGAAGAGCGAGGTGCCGATGACGACGTTGGTCGGCATGCCGATCAGGTAGATCATCGCCGGGACCATGATGAAGCCGCCGCCGACCCCCATGATGGCGGCGAGCACGCCAACCCCGGCGCCGACCAGGAAGGGCATGATTGTGCTGATGTAGAGGCGTGACTGGATGAAGCGCATCTTCAACGGCAGCGCGTGCAGCCAGGTGTGCTGGTGCAGCTTGCGGCGGCGGGCTTGCGGCGTGCGGCTGCGGCTGCGGAGCATCGCCCGAGCACTCTCGGTGAACATCAAGGCGCCGATGATGCCGAGGAACACCACATAGGCGAGCGAGATCGTGAGATCGATCTGGCCGAGCTGGCGCAGCCAGCGGAACAACAGGATGCCCAAGGCCGAGCCGACGAAGCCGCCGGCGATCAGCACCCAGCCCATGCGGAAATCGACCGTGCGGCGGCGGGTGTGCGCGATCGCGCCCGAGGTCGAGGAGGCGAGGATCTGCGAGGCCTCCGAGCCCACCGCGACCGCCGGCGGAATGCCGATGAAGATCAACAGTGGCGTCATCAGGAAGCCGCCGCCGACGCCGAAGATGCCCGAGAGAAAGCCCACCATCCCGCCGAGGCCGAGGAGCAGGAGAAGGTTCACCGACATCTCGGCGACGGGCAGGTAAATATCCATCGGGCGCCAGGAATCCGAGCCGTGTCCTCGGTTGAGAGCGGCTTGCCCAGGCGCTGTCAAGGGGCGAGCCCGTGGGTGGCGCAATTGTCATCGAAAGTGGCCGCGTCGCCCCGCCCGCGCACCCGGCGGCACGTTGGAGCCGACTCAGAGCAGGGTGCGAATCGCGGCGGCACCGCTGGCCAGGGCGATCAGGCCGGCAGCCCACCAGGGCAGCTGGGCGACGCCGGCGAGGGCGGCCACCGCCAGCAGCAGAAAGGCCACGGCCAAGAGGGCGAGGCCGACCCAGCCGCCGGTGGCCACCGCGAGAAAGGCCAGGACGAGGCCGAGTGCCGGCAGCCAGGGGCCGAGGCCCGGCGGCCAGGCGAGGCTCGAGGCATGGGCGAGGAGCAGCGCCGTCCAGCCGAGCAGGGCCGCCTGCGACCACTCGCCCGGCAGGTGGCGCAGCCAGGCTGCTGCGCCGAGCGCCACCGCCGGCACGACGAGCACCGCCCAGGGGACAGGCCAAGGGGCCAGGTTGAGCATCGCTTCCTCTTCTCGCTGGATCGGTGATAGCCCCTGGCCGACGAATCGCTAAGCTCGCGGCTTTCGAGGCCGGTCGCTCGGCAAGGGGGGCAGTAAGGTGAACATCTACTTCGCGACCAATCGCAACATCGTCAAGGAAACGGCGAAATCGGTGACCTTCGGGCCGCGCTTTCATGCCGATGGGCCGCAGTTCTTCCGGGTCGGGGTCGCCGCGGTCGAGCAGGTGAAGGGCGAGCCGACCGACGACGCGGCCTGGCAGGTCGAAGCGGCCTGCCTCTACAGCGAGAAGGGCAAGAAGAAGCAGGCGGTCCGCGGCTCGCAGGAGCTGTTCGACGACCTGCGCCGCAAGCTCAAGGACGAGAACCAGGACGTTCTCGTCCTGCTGCACGGCTACGCCAGCGACTTCGAGGATTCGGTGGCCCGGGCGGCCGCACTGCAGCACCTCTACAGCCACGGGGCGAGCCCGGAGGCGCCGGACCCGCTGGTCTTCGTCTTCTCCTGGCCGTCGAACGGCAAGGTGTTCCCGGCGGTTTCCTATTTCAGCGATCGCGACGACGCCGAGGCCTCGGGCCTGGCCATGGCGCGGGCCCTGGTGGCGCTGATCGACTTCATGACCGGCCTCGCGGTGCAAGACCAGCCGACGCTTCGCGCGGCCAGGCTCGCCGGGCAGGTGCCGCCGCCGGAGGAACTCGCCCGCTGCGGCCAGCAGCTGCATCTGTTGGCGCACAGCATGGGCAACTGGGCGTTGCGTCACGCCGTGCTTTCGCTGGCCCGGCTGCTCGGCCGGCGACCGCTGCCGCGGCTGTTCAAGAACGCCTTCCTGATGGCCGCCGACGAGGATGCCGACTGTCTCGCGAGCGAGGCCAAGCTCGGCCTGTTGCCGCAGCTGGCGCAGGCCGTGCACGTCTACCACAGCGCCGAGGACAAGGCGCTGCAGATCAGCGACACGACCAAGTTCAACCCCGACCGGCTCGGCGCCGACGGCCCGGCCGACTTCGACCAGCTGCCGGCCCGCGTCTTCACCGTCGACTGCAGCAAGGTCGACCGGACCAGACCCGAGCACGGCTCGCACCAGTACTACCGGATCCGCCGCGAGGTCATCGACGACGTCAAGGAGATCATCGCCGGCACCCCGCTCGACCGCCTACCCGGGCGGGAGATCGTTCGCCCGGGCCGCAGCTGGCGGCTGGAACCGCGGCCCGAGGGCTGAGCGGCCGGCCCGGCTCTGAACGCGGCCGGCCGTCGCCTGCGTACCGCGCGTCAAGGGTACCCGGTGCCGTTGACGGCTGGTTGGCGCGGGGCGGCGTCGCGCGTCGCCGGCAAGTCGTGGACGTGCACGTCGTGGGCCGAATGCCGACGCAGGATCGCCAGGGCACGGTCCTCGTGCGCCTGGTCGCGCAGATGCACCCAGAGCAACAGGCCGCCACGGTCGAGTTGTTCCTGCAGGTGCCGCGCATGGTGCCCGCCGAGCAGCCGGGCGAGCGTCGCCCCGACCAGCCCGCCGGTCCCGCCGGCAACGCCGGCGGCCGTGATCGCCGCCGCCAGCGTCGCACCCGCGGCGACAGCAGCGCCCGCCGCCGCCACCGCACCGACATACAAGAGCCCGCCCAGGAGCGCCCCCTCGCCGTAGCCGATCGATTCCCTGGCGACGTAGAAGGCGCGCGGCACCGCCGCGTCATCCTCGAGCTCGGCCACCTTGGTGAAGCGATGACCGAGCTTGGCCTCCACCGTCTCGACCCCGGCGAGCAGGCTGACCTCCGCCCGGTCGAAGCCGGTGCTGCCGAGATCGTCGATCGCCGCTTCCAGCCTTGTCTCGTCGTCGAAGACCGCCACCGCCTCGCGGATGGTCGCCCCGGTCTCGTCAGCCATCGAGCCGCTCCCTTGCCCGGATGATCGCCTCGATAGGCGGCTGCGGCGGCGCTGTCATTGATCCAGGTCACCCTTCGGCCGGCGGCGGCACGGCGCAACGTGCGGGCAAGGGTGCCGGGGATGGTCAACGGGGCGTCACGAGTGCGGCGAAGGTCGGGTCTGGTCCATCCAGGTGACGGACCGGTGATTGCGCTAGTCGACGAGCTTGGTTGCCACAGAATATTTGGTCAGCTCGCCCTCGACCAGGAAATAGGCGTCCTCGGGCGGGGTTTCGAGCGCGTGGACATGAACTGCCGGGTCGACACCCATGGTCTGGGTGTAGCGGAGGATCTCGGCCTGAAGGCTCTGGATCTCACTGACGGCGCGCGGCGTGGCAATGAAGACGCCGTCATCGTAGTAGGTCTGATGCAGGCCGACCCAGGCGGTGCGCGAGACGACGCGGTCGACACCGGCGAAGAGAATGAGCGGGCAGGCCGAGACGCAGGCGGCGCCAGGCGCCATCAGGGTGTCGAAGCCGTGCTCGCGAAGAATGCTGCCGATCCGCAACGCTTCTTGGACGCGGCCCCCCGGCGAGTGCAGGGCGATCATGTCCGGCGGCGGGCTGGTCTCGTCGAGAACCCGCTCGAAGCGCGCGGCATCGCCATGCTCGATCCGGCCGCTGAGCAGGATGACCCGGCCATGGCTCGCCGTTTCGCTGAGGTCGAAAGCCAGCCTGTCGGTACCGTCCGGCAGCCGGATCGGGGTGGCGTCCGGACGCCGCTCGCCCGGTGCTGTCGGTACCGCGCGGGGCCGATAGGGCCGCCGCTGATCGCCGGGTGCTATCGGTTGCGTGACCTGGGGCTGGATCGCGTCATGCACAACAAAACGTCGGCCGGTCACATCCGCGAAGACCAACAGGCAGGCCAGGCCCGCCTGCACGAGCAGCAGCACTCGCAGCATCGGCTTGACCAGGTTCGCCGCCGAGCGGGTCGTGCCGGTCCCGGCTGGCCGGTCGTCGGCGGGCGCCGCATCGGTCGCCACAAGCGGGTTCATCCGCCCCTACTCCACGGGTCTCGGCCCGGCCCGGGCGGCGCCGGATCGATCGACCGTCCAGTCGGCGTTGTCGGGCGCGGCACGCCGCCGCGCTGCGGCCGCATTGGCATCGCCCAGATTGCGCTCCAGGCGCCGCATCGCCTGCATGGCCACCTCGAGGTCGGCCAGCGTCATCGTCTGCTCGACGCCGAGCGCGCTCTGACCGCCGCGGATCGCCGCGTGGGTCACTGCCAGGATCAGGACCAGCACACCCGGCAACAGGTCGATCGCGATGGCGCCGGCCCAGGAAGGGGCGAAGTCCGAGGCGTAGCGGATGACCGCGTCCGCGGTGGTGATCGGGGTGTAGGTGGTCTCGGCAGGGCCCGGCCGATCGATCACCGCCTGTGCCGCGTCGGCCAGGCTCCGCGCGCGTTGGTCCAAGACCTGAAGCACCGAGGTTATCGTCGCCGACTGCGCGAGGCGGACCCCGGCATTGCGACCATCGAGTTCGGGCAGCACGACCGCGGCCCGGAGATCGGCGGCGGCGCGCTGTACGAGCGGGGCGACCGAGAGCTGGCGCAAGGTCGCGATGACGGCAGCCAGCCGTACCGATTGCTCGGCGAAGGCGACGGAGCGCTGACCGACCGGGCCCTGTCCGGCGCTCAGTTCGCGCATGCGGTTGAGGATGTCGTTGCCGCGATCGAAGGCAGCCGCGATCGGCTCACTCTGGGCAGCGATCTGCGCTTCCAGCGCCTTCAACTCGTCCGCCTTCTGCCGCAGCACCCGGTAGACGGCACCCCGGCCGCTGACTCCGGAAAGGGAACCGTCGGCCTCCTGGGTCGACAGGTCCTCGAAGCTCGATTGGGCGCGCGCCACGTCGCGCCGCAGCGCCTGGGCACTCATGGCGTTCTCGTGGGCGCGCTCGAGAGCCCCCTGGTAGCCCTGCACCGTCAGCGCCAGATGCTGCTCGACGGCCGCAGAGCCTGCCAGGGCGGCCGCGTTGAGCCAACTGGACATCGCCACGATCGCCGCCGAGCCGATCAAGGTGGCGATGAACAGACCCAGCCGGCCGGCCGTCTTCTCCATCGCCGGCAGCAAGCGCATCACGTAGGACCAGAAGACGAAAATGCCGACGGATACCGCGACCGAGTAGGCGACCGCGGCGAAGAACGACATCGCCCGGCTGTCGGCAAGGAGATCACTGACGCCGATATAGGTGTAGATTCCAGAGGCGATGGCCAGGACGCCGAGCGCCAACGGGGTGAACGTCTCGAGCCACGCCAGATGGCCGCGCAGCTCGCGGGCACTTCGCTGATGACGGGCGGCCTCGGCGGAGAGCGGGCTGGTGTCGGCTTCGATCATCCTTCACCCCTTGCGCGTGACGATGGACCGTGAACGAGAGGCTCCAAGCGGTTCGTCCGCCAGAGCGGCTGCCGGGATCGCCCGCAGCGCGGGGCCCTCTCCCCCGACCAGGCCGGCCGCCCCCGACCAATCCCGGCCCCGCGACCAAGCTGGGCCGCGCGCGAGAGCCGAGTCCCGCGATAGAGCCGGCAACGACCGGACTCGACCCTGCACCACCCGCTAGCCCTCCACGCACACGCAGCACCTTAGCACCGCAGCGCTGGACAGGGGAATCCACCCCATTCCCGATGGCCCCGTTGCGTCGCGTTGGTCGCCGAGCGCTGCGCAAACGCGGCGTGCCGGCGGGCACCAGAGGCAGCCGACGGTGATCGATTGCCATTATCGCTTGCCTGTCCGCGGGCTTGCCGGGTCCTCTGCCGGCGGCGTCAGTGAGCCTGGACAAGATTCGTCGCTTCCGTCAACGCGCTCGGCAGGCGGCTGAAGCGTTGGTGCAGCCGCGTCCGGGCAATGTCGAAGGGGTTGGTGGCGATGCGCTTCGGATGGCGGCATCAGCAGCCAAAAGGCCGGTCGTCGAGCGCCGAGCGCGCGTGCCGACGGAACGGCGAGTCCGCGACCGGACGGCCGCGCAGTGGCCGTGGTCCTGCCACGGTTTCGGGATTGCCGCAGCCGTCTCCTCGCTCGCCACGGGTGGAACGGCTCTGGCGTGCCGGCAGCACCACCATCCCGCCGTCTCGGCCGGAACGCTTCGGCGCGAGCCGCCACTCGACTGCGTTGGAGCGCGAGGCGCCATTCGACTGCGTTCGAGCGCGTGCCGGTTGCGCGCCAGTCGGCGCCGGCCTTGCTCGGCCGTCGCGCGTCGACGGGTCGGGTCGCCATCCGTCCGGCCGCGAGCGCCTGCTGCCGGATGCGCGGCGCCAAGTGCGCGAACCTCGAGCGCCGCTGCTCGGCGCCGATCCGCGCCGTCGACCGTGGCCGGCGACCAACGGCAGCCGCCACCGCGAAACCATCGCCCAGGTGACGGCGAACGGCAAGGCGGACGATGGCGGCGACCGCAGCCATCAGCGTCGAGTGCCAGGCGTCACCGCCGCCCGCATGGCCATACACTGCCGCCGCAGTCGGTCGGGATCGCTCAGCTGACCAGACGGACCCGCTTGTCTCCCTGGAACTCCATCACCGGGCAGGCGATGACCACGCGGATGTCGTCGTAGTCACGGTCGGTCCAGCCGCGGCCGGGCGGCCGGTCCTCCCAGCCGTAATACATGAACTTGCCGGGGGTGCAGGCACCGGTCGCTCGTTCCGGCACACGGTTCTTGCCTTCCGGGATCACGCCGCCCTCGCCGGCGGGACGGCAGGCGTCGAGGTTGTCGCAAAGCACGGTCTCGACGATCTCCCAGCCCAGGTCGTATTGCTCGACCCCGTCCGCGAGCACCGTGTCGGTGAAGTACTCGTAGCGCTCGCGGAGTGGATCGTCCCAGAGGTGCGGCTGGGTCCGTGCCATGCGGACGTTCTCGAGGCGGTAGCTCAAGACCTCGCCGGCAGCACAACGCGGCATGGTGAAGCTATAGGTGGTGCCGCCATTGTCAGCGATCACGGTCATCTGCGAGCGGCCGTCGGGAGAAGCGGTGACGTCGATCGCATCGCCGCCCGGTCCGCCCGCCGCCGGCGGCGCGTAGCAATAGGCCGACAGCCGGTTGTAGTCGCCGGCCTCGGGATCGAGAAGGGCGAGCAGCGGCTCCTCGTAGACCAGGTTCGGCAGCACGATCTCGGCAACGGCGCGCACCGTCACGTCGACGTTGTCCGGCACCCCCGGCATGATGCGCATGAAGGTGAGATCGACCGCCGCATCGGCTTCGGCGGCGAAGCGGCTCGCCGATTGCCAGTTGCCGTTCACGGTCAGGCCGTCGAGCCATGCGGCGTTCGGGAACTCGGCCTCGATCGCCCGCCGCGCCCGTTCGACCCAGCGGCCAGTGTTGCCGTCGGGGCCGGCACCGGCGCCGCCGAGGGCGGCGGCGTCGACCTGGGACTGGAGGAACTGCCGGGCACTCGACACCCGCTGGTAATCGACCGCAAGGCCGACCGCACCGAGCATCGGCACCAGCAGCAGCGAGAAAACGAGGGCGATGGCACCGCTCTCGTCCGCCGCGATCGACCGCCGCGGGGCCGCGGTCGGCAAGGTGGTCGAGGGCGATCCGGTTGACGGCATCGAGGTCATCGAGGTCACTCCCAGAGGACGCGGTCATTGACCCGCGGAAAGACGAAATGGGTTTGGCTGAACTGGCGGGTGCCGGGCAGGGTGAACGCCATCGGCGAGGTGTAGTCGAGCCAGGCCTCGGCCATCACCACGCCCTCGTCGACGTCGACGAGATTGGCGGGCAGCACGATCGGGCTGCCGACCGGATGCGCGGTGATGCCGTTGCCGACGCTCCAGGCGATCCGTGCGGTGCCGTCCGGATCGACCACGATCGCCGACAGGCGCTGCACCAGCCCGTCGGCGGCGAACGGCTCGAGCACCGCCGCCGTGGCCTCGAAGATGCCGTTGACCGTGGCGGCATTGATGGTGCTGCTGTGCGAGGCGAGGTCGGCCGCGATGGACGCCGACAGGCTCAGCTTGCGCTGGGCGATCAGCGCCAACGACGCCTCGGCGGTGGCGACGTAGGCGGTGACCAGGAGCGGTGCCAGGAGGGCGAACTCGACCGCGGCCAGACCCCGCTGATCGCCGCCCAGGAGGTGTCGCAGGCGGCGTCGCATCAGCTGGTCTCCGGGCGAAAGGCGCTGGTTGCAACGAGCGTCATCGTGCCGTCGCCATCGGGCAGGGCGCTGCTCACCAGCGGGCTCAACAGCGGCCACTGGTAGACCGCCCGGACGATGACGATGGCGCTTTGCCCCGGTTGCGCCGGCAGCGGTGCGAGGGTGACGTCGAGGGCGGCGGCGCAATCGCGGCCGAAGCTCGGCATGGTCGCACAGATCGCCGCCTCGACGCCGGCCGCGGTGACGCCGCCGGCCGCCATGCCGCTCTCTCTGGCGGCGTCGCGGGTGGCGGTGTCGAGATTGCCGGAAACGAGCACCAGGAGCGCCAGCTCGAAGATCGCCAGGACGAGAAACAGGAAGGGGATGCCGAGCAGCCCGAACTCGACCGCCGTGGCACCACGGCAGTCGCCGGCGAGGCCGAGCGGCCCGGCGACAACGGATGGTGATTGGGGCTCAGGCTGCATCCCGCAGGCTCCAAAAGGCCGCAAGCTCCCGAAGGAACAGCCCTCAGCCTAGCCCCAAATCCCTAATATTCCGTTAACAGCGCAGCGAAAACACCGCGAGTCGGTCAGCAGCCGTCAAAGCCGCCGAGCTCCTCGACCGGCTGGTCGGCCATCTCCAGGTGCAAACGATCGCCGGCAAAAGGATTGGCGCGGGCCACGGCCTCGTCGACCGCGACCCCGATCCCGGGCGTGGTCGGGGGGATCACCCAGCCCGCCTCGAAGCGCACCGGGGCTTCGAGGATCTCGGCATGAAAGCCGCCCCAGTCCTGGATCCCCTCGAGCACCAGGAAATTGGCGCTGGTGGTGGCGAGCTGGATATTGGCGGCACCGGCGACCGGGCCGCAATAGAGGTGCGGGGCGATCTCGGCGTAGTGCGCCTCGGCCAGGGCGGCGATCTTCTTGGCCTCGAGGATGCCACCGCAGCGGCCGAGATTGACCTGGATGATCGAGGCCGCACCGGTGGCGAGGACCCGGGCGATCTCGTACTTGGTCGCCAGCCGCTCGCCGGTGGCGATCGGGATCGAGGTGGTCCTGGCCACCCGGGCCATCGCCTCGGGCAGCTCGGGCGGGGTCGGCTCCTCGAGCCACAAGGGGTCGAAGGGCTCGAGCTGCCGGGCGAGGCGGATCGCACCGCTCGGCGTGAACTGGCCGTGGGTCCCGAAGAGGAGGTCGGCACGGGCGCCGACGGCGTCCCTGATCAGCCGGCAGAAGCGGGCCGAGCGCTCGAGCTGGAGCTGCGACGGCTGGCGCGGGTCGAAGGCGGAGTAGGCGCCGGCGGGGTCGAACTTGACCGCGGTGAAGCCCTGGGCGACCGCAACGGCGGCAGCCTCGGCGGAGCGCTCGGCGTCGAGATAGAAGTCCGGCCCTTCGCCGGGGCCCGGGTAGAGATAGGTATAGGCCCTGAGCCGGTCGTGCACCCGGCCGCCGAGGAGCGCCCAGACGGGCTTGTTGGCGGCCTTGCCGGCGATGTCCCACATCGCGATCTCGAGGCCCGAGAGCACGGCCACCAGGGTGATGTCGGGGCGCTGGCCGTAGCCGGTCGAGTAGACGCGGCGCCAGACCGCCTCGATCGCGGTCGGGTCGGCGCCGACGACGAAGCGGGCAGCCGTGTCTTCGATCATCCGCGCCACGACGTGCGGGCCGAAGGTGGCGCAATAGACCTCGCCCCAGCCGACGATGCCGTCGTTCGTCGTGAGCTTGACGAAAATGAAGTAGGGCCCGCCGAAGGCGGGCGGCGGGTTGCCGACGACGAAGACCTCGCAATCGGTGATGTGCACGACAGGGTCTCCCCACGCTTTCGACCCTTGTCGCAGAAACCGACCGGCCTGCCGACCAGTTTTCGCGCGTCGTGCCGACGCCGGCAGGCGGACGCCGACCACGACACCATAGGAATAATCGCCGAAAACGAACGTTCGGTCAAGCGGGACAGGGTTCGTTCGTCGGAGCGACGCTCGCCGGACCGGTCGGATGATCCCTTAGCTGGCGCGCAGATCACTTTGTATCAAAGTAGTCGATGATACGCTTTGG
>CAZNWE010000032.1:0-42822 GCA_964576715.1 uncultured Geminicoccaceae bacterium
GTCGACTTGCGCTGCCGGTCGCCCTTGTACATGCCACCCACCTGCGGCACCGCCACATGGCTCTCGTCGACGAAGAGGATCGCGTGCTCGGGGATGTACTCGAACAGCGTCGGCGGCGGCTCGCCCGGCTTTCGGCCGGTCAGGTAGCGCGAATAGTTCTCGATCCCGGGGCAGGAATTGGTGGTCAGGATCATCTCGATATCGGCGACGGTCCGTTGCTCGATCCGCTCGGCCTCGAGCAGCTTGCCGGTGCGGCGGAAGTCCTCCAGCGTCTCCTTGAGCTCGGCCTTGATGTTCTCGACCGCCTGGGCCAGCGTCGGCTTGGGCGTGACGTAGTGGCTGTTCGGGTAGAGCCGGACCTGCTCGAGCCTCTCGCGCTTCTCGCCGGTCAGCGGATCGAAGGCGAAGATCGCCTCGATCTCGTCACCGAACATCGAGATGCGCCAGGCCTCGTCGTCCTTGTGCGCGGGAAACAGCTCGATCGTGTCGCCCTTGGCACGAAAGGCGCCGCGGCTGAAATCCAGCTCGTTGCGCTTGTACTGCAGCTCGACCAGCGCCCTGAGCAGCCGCTGCCGCTCGACCCTTTGGCCCTGACGCAGCTGCAACGTCATCTTGGCATAGGTCTCGGGCGAGCCGATGCCGTAGATGCAGGAGACCGAGGCCACGATGATGACATCGTCGCGCTCGAACAGCGCCCGGGTCGCCGAATGGCGCATCCGGTCGATCTGCTCGTTGATCGCCGCCGTCTTCTCGATATAGGTGTCCGAGCGCGGCACATAGGCCTCGGGCTGGTAGTAGTCGTAATAGCTGACGAAGTACTCGACCGCGTTGTTCGGGAAGAACGACTTGAACTCGCCGTAAAGCTGGGCCGCCAGGATCTTGTTGGGGGCGAGGATCACCGCCGGGCGCTGCAGCTCCTGGATGACATGCGCCATGGTGAAGGTCTTGCCGGAGCCGGTGACGCCCAAGAGCACCTGGTCCCGATCGCCCTGGTGCAGCCCGGCCACCAGCTCGGCGATCGCCACCGGCTGGTCACCCGAGGGCTCGAACTCGGCCGCGAGCGTGAAGCGCTGGCCGGCCTCGGGGCGTTGGATCAGCTGGTCGCCCGGCGCCAGGCTCTGCAGGAGCTCGAGCGGCGAGGCGGTCGGGGCGGGTTGCATGGACGACAAAGCTCCGGCAATTTCACGGCCTGCGACCAAGATAAGGCGGCTGGCTGCCCGGCGCCATGCCGGCGGCCCGCGACACGGCAGAGGAGCCATCATGCGCCTGCACGTCAGCCCGGCCTCGCCCTACGCCAGAAAGGTGCTCGTGGTCGCCCACGAGGCCGGGCTCGAGGCCCACATCGAGACCGTGCAAGCCAGCGTCAGTCCGGTCGCGATCGACACCGCGGTCGTCGCCGACAATCCGCTCGGCAAGATCCCCTGCCTCGTCACCGACGCCGGCGAGGCGCTCTACGACAGCCGGGTGATCGCCGAATATCTCGACAGCCGGCATGCCGGCCACAAGCTGTTTCCGCACGAAGGCCCGGCGCGCTGGCTGGCGCTGCGCCGCGAGGCCCTGGCCGACGGCATCTGCGACGCCTCGATCCTCTGCCGCTACGAGACAGTCCTGAGGCCCGAGGACCGCCAGTGGCAGGACTGGCTGGCCGGCCAGGGCGAGAAGGTGCGGCGCGCGCTCGACCGGCTCGAGCAGGAGGTCGAGAGCTTCCCGGTCCTGCCCGACATCGGCCAGATCGCGGTCGCGGTGGCGCTGGGCTATCGCGACTTCCGCTTCGCGGCCGACGAGTGGCGCGGCGCGCGGCCGCGGCTCGCGGCCTGGCATGCCAACTTCGCCGCGCGACCGTCGATGCAGGCGACGGTGCCGGTCGGCTGAGGCGGCCGGTGGCCGATGACATCCGCTCGGGCGAGGTGCGGGTCGAGGCAGCCGAGCCCGCCGACGCCCGCCTGCGCTTCATCGGCCGGATCAGGACACCCTGGGCAACGCGGGGCGACTGCCCGCGGCAGGGCGACCCGGAGTGCGGCCCGCACTGCCGGATCGAGGTCGACGAACCCTGGAGCCAGGCGCTCGAGGGCGTGGCCGGCCAGGAGTGGCTCCTCGTCCTCTACTGGATGGACCAGGCGCGGCGCGATCTCGTCCGCCAGTGCCCGAACGGGCGCGACGGCCCGATTGGCACCTTCGCGCTGCGCTCGCCGGTGCGGCCCAATCCGATTGCCGTCTCGGTCGTCCGGCTGATCGCCCGCGAGGGCGCGACCCTCGTGGTCAAGGGCCTCGACTGCGTCGACGGCACACCGCTTTTGGACCTCAAGCCGGCGTGCCGGCGTCCGGGCTGACCGCATCGGCCGCAGCCAGGCAAGCGGTCGCGGCCTCGAGCCCGCCCGAGCGGTGCGCAATGCCCGAGCAGCGCAGGGCGAGTTCGCAGGCGGCGAGCGTGCCGAGGATCATCGGCTCGTTGAGATCGCCCAGATGGCCGATCCTGAAGGCCTTGCCCTCGAGCTCGCCGAGCCCGGCCCCGAGTGCCGTCTGGTAGCGGTCGCGGGCGAGGCGGCGCATCGCATCGGGGTCGACGCCGGGGGCCACGCGGATCGCGGTCACCGCGTTCGAGCGGGCCTCCGGTACCGGACAGTGGAACGCCAGGTCGCCGGCCTCGGCCCAGCGGGCGACGCAGGCCCGCACCGCCTGGGCGAGGCGCCGATGCCGCGCGATCACCGTCTCGAGCCCTTCCTCGAACAGCATGTCGAGGCTCTCGCGCAGGCCCCAGATCTGCTGCAGAGGCGGGGTGCCGTGGAACCACCGGTAGGTTTCCGCGCCGCGGCGGAAATTGATGTCGAAATAGCGCCGCGGGTGGCGGCAGCTCTCGGCCACCCCGAGCGCCCGGTCGTTCAGGGCGACGAAGCAGAGACCGGGGGGCAGCATCAACCCCTTCTGCGAGGCGGTGAGAGCTGTATCGATGCCCCAGTCGTCCATCGCGAAGGGCTCGGCCGCGAGGCTGGCGATCGCATCGACGACGAAGAGGGCAGGGTGGCCGGCGGCGTCGATCGCCCGGCGGATGGCCGCCATGTCGCTGGTGATGCCGGTCGCCGTCTCGGTCTGCACCGCGAGCACGGCCTTGATCCGCGGGCCACGGTCGGCGCGCAACGCCGCCTCGATCGCCGCCGGGTCGACCGGCCGGTCGCGTGGCAGCTCGAGGCGCCGGGTCGCAAGGCCGAGCTGTTCCGCCATCTCGGCCCAGCTCTGCGAGAACCGGCCGGTGACCGGCAGCAGCACGGCCTCGCCCGGCTCGACGAGGTTGACCAGCGGCACCTCCCAGGCGGCGTGGCCGTTGCCGATGAAGCTGAACACCCGGCCTTGCGTCCGGAACACCCGGGCGAGGTCGGCGAGGCAGGATCGCACCGTCTCGCTGAACGGCGGCGCGGCGAAATCCTCGGCGGCCCGGTGCATGGCGCGCAGCACCCTATCCGGCACGTTGGTCGGCCCCGGGGTGGCGAGGAAGATGCGGCCGCGCTGCAGCATGCTGGCTCTCGGTTAAGCGGCAACGGTACACCGTGCCGTCCCGACCTTGCGAACGATTGACGGCAGGTGGCACACGCTTAACAACTCGATGCGAGAAGCGCCAAGCAAGAACGCACCCGTTTCGCCCACTGCTCCCTGGAGGTGCCTCGTGCGGCCCTGGATCCTCGTCGCCCTCGCCCTCGCCCTGATCCTGTTGCCGCCAATGGCGCTGCCGGTTTCGGTCGCCGCGGCCGCCACGCCGGCCGAGCGCTGCACCGCGATCATCGCCGTGCTCGAGGCCGCCGGCGAGGGCGATGCCGGCATGGCAGCGGTGATCGAGGTGGTCGAGAACCGCACCAGGGACGCCCGCTTTCCGAACGAGGCCTGTGCGGTGATCGCCCAGGACCGGCAGTTCCAACCGGTGGGCGAGTGGCCGGCACTCCGCCGCGCCCTGGCCGAGCCGGCGAGCTTCGACCCTGCGGCACTGCTGGCGAGCGGCCCCGGGCGGCGGAGTCTGGCACGGGCTCTCGAACTCGCCAGGCACGGCCCGGGCAGACGGACCGGCGGGGCGCTCTATTTCGTCAACCCGCTGGCCATGGACCCGCGCCACTGCCCCTGGTTCGCGACCCTGAAGCGCACGGTGCGGATCAAGAACCACGTCTTCATGACCCATTACGGGCCGGGCGAGCGGCCGGGCGAGCCGGCGCTCGATTGCTCCGACTCCTCGATCGGCAGCCTGTTTCGCCAGGGCACCAGTCTCGCCCGCCGCGACGCCCAGGGGCTGTTTCACCCCAACGGCCCGCGCACCGCCAGCCGCACCCCGACCCCCGCCGAGCGTGCCGCCTGGCGCCGCACCGGCGCCCTCGACGCCCGGGCCCAGGAGCTCAAGCGTCACTTCAAGCCCGGCTGGATCGCGCTCGACTGACGTCCCGTTGTGACCCTCCTCGACGAATTCCTGGACGCCTGCAGGGAACCGTCCGCCGCGGCACGCGTTTCGTCGACAAGCGGTGGGTGAGCAGCGTGTCAGCAACCCGCCGCTGCATGGAGAAACAACGCAGGGATGACGTCATGCGCAAGCAGCTCGCACTCGCTGGTAGCCTCGCGGCGCTGATCGGGATCGGCGGGATCGTCGGCGCACCGGTTCAGGCACAGGATCCCGAAGGCGGCAATCAGCTGATCACCGAACCTGGGGAGGCCACCGGCCTGTTGACCAATGTCGACGCTCTGGGCGGCTTCATCGAGGTCGATGGCGTCCGCTACATGGCGGGCGAGTCCATCGATCTGACCGACCTCAGCGCCGGCCAGCAGGTGACCGTCCACTATGAGCGCTCGGATATCGGCACCGTGCCGCTGGCGACGGAGGTCGAGACCTCCGGCGGCTAGCAGTAGACTGCCGCAACCGAGATCGAGGGCCGGGTGCCGAGCACCCGGCCCTTGTGGTCTCGACCGACGCCGCATCGCTGCCGTGCCCTCGGCAAGCCGCGCCGCAATCGACGGCGGCGCCGATGGCCACTGCGTCACCCGGCCAACGCTGTCGCATCGGCTACAGCGGCCTCGCATGCCCCTGATCGGTCGTGACCTCCGCCCGACCGGCACCGATGCTACGCTTCAAACCTGCGACGGCTCGGGGATTTCGGTTCGTCCGGTGATCGAGGTCAGGCCGAGAGGCGCTGCCAGCCTGGCGACGAGCCGTCGCGCACCCGTGCTGCGGCACGACAGCGAAAGGAGCGAACGATGCTGCGAAGACTGAGACCGTTGACCACCGGCGCTGCCCTCCTGCTGGGGCTGGCGGCGTTCGCCGGGCAGCCGGCGCTCGCCCAGAACCCGGCTGCCGCGCGCGCCGACATGCTGGCCGGCAAGCGTGTCGCCGAAGGCGTGATCACGCACATCGACACGTACGGACGCCAGATCGTCGTCGACGGCCGCGCCTACCTGCTCGCCGCCGGGATAGCACCCGACAGCCTCCATGTCGGCGAGGCGGTGACCGTGGCGTTCGAAGCGTCGAAGCTCGGCGGTGTTCGCCGGGCGCTGCGCATCAGCCCGCGCTGATCGACGGCGCCGACGCGCTCTCCTCCGTTCAAGTCCGTTTCGGGGCGCCGCGGCGCCCCTTTCTTTGCGCGCGATCGCGCGGCCCTCGAGCCCGCGTGATGCCGGCGGCACGGCCGCGCGCCCGCATCCTGAGCCTGGCGCGCATCAAGAGATTGATTCCCAAGAAAATCCCGTTATGGTTGATAAGCTTCGAATGGGCGGCAACAAGGGATAGACACATGCGCATCCTGGTGGTGGACGACGAGCCGGTGTCGAGATCGCTGCTCGAGGCGGTGCTCGGCAAGCAGGATTGCATCGTCGAAACCGCCGATCGCGGTGAGGACGCGCTCGACCTCGTCCGCACCTACGACTTCGACGCCATGATCCTCGATCTGCGCCTACCGGACCTCGACGGCGGGGCGGTGCTGCGGCGGTTGCGCGGCTCGGGTGCCGCCCTGCCGGTGATGATCCTCTCCGGCATCACCGACCGCAACGCCCGCGTCCAGGCCCTCTTCGACGGCGCCGACGACTACCTGACCAAGCCGTTCGACCGGGAGGAGCTCATCGCCCGGCTCAAGACCATCGTCCGCCGGGCCAGGGGCCACGCGGCCTCCGAGATCCGGGTCGGCCGCCTCGCCCTCGACCTCGCGTCCCGCACGGTCACGGTCGACGGCCAACCGCTCAAGGTGACCGCCAAGGAATACGGCATCCTCGAGCTCCTGGCCTTGCGCCGCGGCACCACCTTGAGCAAGGAGGTGTTCCTCGACCACCTCTATGGTGGCCGCGATGAGCCCGAGCAAAAGATCATCGACGTCTTCATCTGCAAGCTGAGAAAGAAGATCCAGGCACTCGGCGGCGGGCCCGGGATCGAGACGGTCTGGGGCCAGGGCTATGTCCTGCGCGAGCCCGGGCGCGGCACGCCCGGGCTGGCCGAGGCGGCGCCGGACTTCTTCGGCCCCGCCTTGACGGCCGAGGCGCTGTACCGCCTGCGCGAGGCCGAGCTCGAGGCGCTTCTGCTGCAGCTCCTGCCGGCGGCGGGCTTGGCGGCGCCGGAGCTGACCGGGGGCTTCGCCGCCTGAGCTCGCCGACCCGGAGGCGCGGGCGCGCTTAACGCTTGCCTCGCCTCGCCGGTCTCGGCACTTTCCTTTTCGTAACGAACAAATGTTTCGGGATGGAACGTGCAGCCGGTGGTGCGGCTTTCCGCCGTGGGCAAGCGCTTCGGGTCGACCATGGCGGTCGACGCCGTCTCGCTCGACCTCATGCCCGGCCGCTTCTTGACCATCCTCGGCCCCTCGGGCTGCGGCAAGACGACGCTGCTCCGGATGATCGCCGGCTTCATCGCCCCCACCGTCGGCCATATCGAGGTCAATGGCAGCCGCATCGAGGCCGTCCCGCCATGGCGGCGGTCGATCGGCATGGTGTTCCAGCGCCTCGCCCTCTTCCCGCACCTCACCGCCTTCGACAACGTCGCCTACCCGCTCAGGATGCGCCGCTTTCAGCGCAGCGGGATCAAGGAGCGGGTCGAGCGCTACCTCGAGCTCGTCCGCCTCGGCGGCATGGGCGACCGGCGGCCGCACGAGCTATCCGGCGGTCAGCAGCAACGCGTCGCGATCGCCAGGGCACTGGTCTTCGAGCCCGACATCCTGCTGCTCGACGAGCCGCTCGCCGCCCTCGACAGGAAGCTCAGGGAGGACATGCAGCTCGAGTTCCGCCGCATCCAGAAGGAGCTCGGGGTCACCACCATCAACGTCACCCACGACCAGCGCGAAGCCCTCGTCATGTCCGACGAGGTGATGGTGATGCACGAGGGCCGGCTGCAGCAGACCGCATCGCCGGCCGAGACCTACGGCCGCCCCGCCAACCGCTTCGTCGCCGGCTTCTTGGGCCTCACCAACTTTCTCGAGGCCACCGTGATCGGCCGCAATCGCGACAGGACCGTCGTCAGGGTGGCAACGGTCGAGCTCGAGGGGATCGGCGAGATCGGGCAGGCAGTCAGCGTCGCGGCCGCCATCCGTGCGGAGAAGATTCACATCCTCGAGCCCGGCGCCGGGGCCGAGGTCAGCTTCGATGCGACCGTCACCGAGACCGTCTTCGAGGGCGACCGCATCCTCTATCAGGTGCGCGTCGCCGCCCTCGGCGACGTGCTGCTGCAGCTCTATGACCACGACCCGGCGGATCACGGCCGGCACCAGCCGGACGAGACCATCGCCATCGGCTGGTCATCGGCCCATCTCCTGCTCTTTCCCGACTGAACCAACAACAACGGAGGATCCGTCCATGCGCAACAAACTGCCGATCATCGGCCGCCGCCGCCTGCTGCGCAACGCCGCCCTGGGCGGTAGCGCCATCGGCGCACCCTGGGTCTGGCGCAAGGCTGCCATGGCCCAGGACAAACCCGCCGAGATCATCGTTCGCGCCTGGGGTGGCGTCTGGGTCGACTCGCTCGATCAGGGGGTGAGCCAGCGCTTCACCGAGGCGACCGGCATCGCCGTCCGCCACGACCTCACCGAGGACAACGAACTGCAGCCGCGCCTCTGGGCCGCGGTCGACCAGGGCCGCACCCCGCCGATCCACGTCAACTGGGACACCTCGACCAACGCCACCAAGTCGGCCCTGCGCGGCGTCTGCGAGGACCTCTCCGACCTCTCGAACCTGGCCGAGATGCTGCCCGCCGCGCGCCCCGCCGGGTTCGACGACGTGCCGATGATCAACATGTACTCTTACGTCTATGTCCTCGCCTATCGCGACGAGGCGTTTCCCGATGGCCCGCCAGAGAGTTGGACGATCATGCTCGAGCCGCGCTTCAAGGGCCGGGTCGCCCTCTACAATGACGGCATCGGCTTCCACCCCTCGGCCCAGCTCGCCGGCGGCGGCAGCTTCGAGGACATCCCGGACAACATGGAGCCGGCCTGGGACTTCATCCGCCAGCTCAAGGCGCAGGAGCCGCTGTTGGGCGAGGACCCCGACTTCACCGCCTGGTTCCAGAACGGCGAGATCGACGTCGCCTGCACGATCCTCTCCAACGCCCGGGCGGCCAAGCAGAACGGCATCCCGGTCTCCTGGACGGTGCCCGAGGAGGGCGCCAAGGTCGACACCGATGCCATGTGGATCCCCCGTGGCCTGCCCGAAAACGAGCTCTACTGGGCCAAGGAATACGTAAACCTCGCAATGAGCCAGGAAGCCCAGCAGGTCTGGATGGACGGCCTCGGCCTGCCGGGCCTCCGCCCCGGCCTCACCCCGCCAGCCGACCTCGACGGCGACCCCGGCTTCCCCCAGACACCAGAGGACTTCGCCCGCCTCATCTCGGTGCCGACCCGTGTCCTGGTCGAGCACGAGAGCGACTGGTTCCAGGCGTTCAAGGAGATCATGCAGAGCTGACGAGAAGGGATTGTGGGGGAAATGATTTCCCCCACGCCCCCTCGGAACATTGGCGCTGCGGCTTGCATCGGCTGCGGTGCGGGATTACCTTAGCCAGGGTTGGCTAAGGAGGCCCTGTCATGACGACCGTGAACATGCTGGAGGCCAAGACCAAGCTCTCGAAGCTGGTCCACGCCGTCGAGAGTGGCGCCGAGACCGAGGTGATCATCGCTCGCAACGGCAAGCCCGCCGCCAAGCTTGTGCCGCTCGACGCGCCGAAGAAGAAGCCGATCCGGCTCGGCATGTATGACGGGATTTACCCCGACATGAGCCTTGAGGACTTCAACGCGCATGACGAGGAGATTGCCAAGATGTTCTATGGCGACGACGCATGAGGCTGCTGCTGGATACACACATCGCGATATGGTCCATCGCCATGTCGCAGCGGATCAAATCACCCGGGAAATCGACTCCTGGAGCCGTTTTCATGGGGGGCTGCAGGTCGGTGGCCGAGCCGGCTGTGATGGACGCCGACCGCACTGGGCGGCCGAAGGGAGCAAGCGTCGGAGACAATCCGCTTGGTCGCGGGGAAGCGCACCCTACCCGGGTCACTATTTTCACCCGGAATTACAATTGATCGGAATTTCATGACAGTCGCTCAGATGACTTACGCTGTTATTGATGTAGGTTCCCCATTTCAAGGCAATCTAGGCTGGTTTGTCACGGGACCCGCCGGCGATGTCGAGGGCATCGATCTGCGGGACTGCGTCGCTGAGTTGTCTCGAGCGGTGTTGCATGGACCGCTGATACTTGGCTTCGAAGCGCCAATGTACGCGCCTGCCGGTCGTGAGCCGGAGAATCTGCTGAAAGCCGGGCCGGGGGAAGGCAACAGGCCGTGGAGCGCAGGTGCAGGCGCTGCAACAATAGCAATGGCAATGGCTGTCGTGCCATGGGTGCTTCGAAGTTTCTCGAGCCAGAGCACCGACATTCGCGGTTGGCAAAATTGGAATCAGCTGCCAGAGCGCCCCAAAGAACTGCTTGTCTTCGAGGCTTTCGTCTCGGGCGGGCGATCGGATGGACATGTGGCTGACGCCCGTGCTGCGGTACTGGCAGCTCGTTCGCGGTTCGAATGCAAACCGCCGATGGCTGTCTCGAGCGATCTGGAGGACGAGCCGTGCCTGAGCATCATTGGCGCAGCTCTTTTGATGGCCGGGATGACAGAGGACGTCGGTGAGCTGCAGAGAACGTGCTTGGTAGTCCGGGCCGCCAAAACGCTCGGCAGTGCCCCAATGGCGTCACCGTCTGATCCTTTATTGTGATGGAGCATCAGACGGTGACGTGAGGAACAAGCACTCAACTTGTCGAGAGGTGGCTGGCTCCTCAAATCCGCCGACTTTAGCTAAGAGGTGAATGTCGTGACGACCGTGAACATGTTGGAGGCCAAGACCAAGCTGTCGAAGCTGGTTCAGGCCGTCGAGAGTGGCGCCGAGGGTGAGGTGATCATCGCCCGCAACGGCAAACCCGTGGCTAGGCTCGTGCCGATGCATGCTGAAGTACGCAAGAAACGGGAACTCGGCTTTCTCGAGGGAAAATATCCATCGACGACCCAGGAGGAGTTCGATTCGACCAACGATGAGATTTACAAGATGTTCTTCGGCGACGGCGAGTGAGGTTGCTGCTCGATACCCAGATAGCTATCTGGATGCTCAACGATCGGCCACGAGTTCCGAGACAAATCGTGGAAATGATCGAAGAGCCTGAACACAAATGCTATGTCTCGGCGGTCAGCATCTGGGAAATCGCGATCAAGTTCGCGCTCGGTAAGGAGACCGCTCCGCCATTTTCGGGTGCCGAAGCCATCGGCCATTTCATCCGGGCGAGCTTCGACCTCCTCTCCGTCACCCCCGAGCACGCCGCCACCGTGGGCACCCTCCCCCTCCATCACGGCGACCCGTTCGACCGCCTGCTGGTGGCACAGGCGCTCACCGAGCCCTTGCGCCTCGTCACCGCCGACAAGAAGATCGCCGTCTACAGCGACACGGCCATCCTGTGCTAGCCCAGTTCGCCCTTCGTCCGGATCACCCTGTGCAACAGCCCGTACTCGATCGCTTCCTCCGGGAACATCCAGTGGTCGCGATCGGTGTCCTTGGCGATCCGCTCGATCGGCTGGCCGGTCTCGAGCGCGAAAATTCGGTTCAGCCGGTCGCGCATCTTGATGATCTGCTCGGCCTGGATGCCGATGTCGGTGGCCGAGCCCATCATCCCGCCCGAGGGCTGGTGCAGCAAGAACCGCGTATTGGGCAGGCAGAAGCGATTCTCCTTGGCCGCTCCGACGAAGATCAGCGCCCCCGCCGAGGCGACCCAGCCAGTGCCGATCACCCTGACCTTGGGGCCCACGAACTTGAGCATGTCGTAGATCATGTCGCCGGATTCGACGTGTCCGCCGGGCGAGCTGACGAAGACGTCGATCCAGTCGTCACCATCGGCGGCGAGCGCCAGCAGCTGGGCGCTCACGACCTTGGCCATCTTGTGCTCGACCTGGCCCGTGATCAGCACCGTCCGACTCTTGAACAGTTTCTCCTCGACCATCCCGGCCTTCGGTGCCTCCTCCGCCTGCTTCTTCTCGTCCTCGTCATCGAGCCACATCGACCAACCACTCCGTTTGCGACCGACCAAGAGGCCGGCCTTTGACACCAGATAAGCCGGTACCTAGCGCTGCGGGCGCCGTCCGACAATCGCAACCGTCGGGCGACGGGCAAGGCGTCGCCATGGCGCTCATGGATGGCCTCGAGGCGGTGCGCGCCGCCCTCTTCCGCAACCGCGGCGGCGGCCTCGCCCCCTGGCTGTTCCTCCTGCCGGCGATCCTGATCACCGGGCTCCTCGTGATCGGCATCGTGCCGCTCGTCGACGCGTCCTTGAAGACCCTCGATCGCACCACCTTCCGCATGGGCGAAACCTGGAGCCTCGCCAATTTCGTCACCTTGTGGGAACGCCCGGTCTACGCCGTGCTCGCCTGGCGGACCATCGGCGCGGCGCTGGCCGTCACCCTGATCACCCTCTTGATCGCCTTGCCCTACGCCTGGCTCATGGTCAGAACACCCCGGCCGAGGCTGAAGAAGCTGCTCCTGGTCTCGCTGTTCCTCCCCTTCTTCATCGGCCAGGTCGTGCGCGCCTATGGCTGGCTCATCGTCCTGGGCCAGCAAGGCCTCGTGAACACCGCGCTGGCCAGCCTCGGCCTGCCCGCCGTCTCCGTCCTCTACACCTTCAACGGCGTCGTTCTGGGCCTGGTCCAGTACATGCTGCCCTTTGCCGTTTTGATGCTCGCCCCGGCCTTCACCGCCGTCCCCGAGGAGGTCGAGCTCGCCTCGGCCAGCCTCGGCGCCACCCCGGCCCGGACCTTCGCGCATGTCGTCCTGCCGCTGGTCAAGCCCGGCCTCGCCGCCGCCGCCGTCGTCGTCTTCACCCTCACCCTCACTGACTTCGCCATGCCGGCGATCATGGGCGGCGGCCGCAACGACTTCGTCGCCAACGGCATCTACGACGCCTTCTTCCGCCTTTCGGACCCGGGCTTAGGTGGCGCCCTCTCGATCGTCCTGACCCTCATCGGCACGACCATCGCCGGCTGCATGCTGGCGCTTTTTGGCCTCGGTACGCTCGGCTATGTCGCGAGGAACCGGCAATGAAGAGAAGAAGATGTGGGGGCAATGATTTCCCCCACGCCCCCTCGAAACTTAGGGTGGGGCGCGGGGAGGATCATCCTCCCCGCATCTTCTTCTTATGAAGCGCTCGCCTTTCACCATGCTGTTGGTCGCCGTCGTGGTCTTCGACCTCGTCTTCCTAGCGCTGCCCAACATCGTGATCGTCGTCATATCGTTCACCGCCGGCAACATGGTGGCCTTCCCGCCCGAGGGCTTCTCCTTGCGCTGGTACGAGGCCCTCTTGACCCGCCCGGAATTCATGGCAGCACTGCAGCGCTCGCTCTGGGTGGGCCTCGTCTGCACCGCCCTGGCCGTCCCCGCGGGCACGCTCGCGGCCTTGGCCCTCGTCCGCTTCCGGATCCGCTTTCCGACCGGCATCCAGCTCTATCTGCTGCTCCCCTTCACCATCCCGCTGGTGGTCTCCGGCATCGCCCTCATGCTGCTCTTCGGCCGAGCGGGGCTCCTGGGTGCGGTCTGGCCGATCGGTATCGCGGCTTGCGTCATCAATCTGCCCTTCATGATTTGGGCGGTCTCGGCATCCGTGAACCACCTCGACCGCGACCTCGAGAACGCGGCGATGAACTGCGGTGCCCCACCGACCCACACCTTCTTCACCGTCACCCTGCCCGCGGTGGCGCCAGGCATCCTGACCGGAGCACTGATCATGTTCATCCTCGCCGTCAACGAGTTCCTGGTCAGCCTGATGCTGGTCGATGCGCGCATCGTCACCCTGCCGGTCCTGGTCTACAACGCCATCCGCAACATCATCACCCCCGACCTCGCCGCCGTTTCGGTCGTCTATCTCTTGATCGCTGTGACCGCCATCTGGCTCCTCGACCGGCTGGTCGGCCTCGATATCCTCCTGAAATCCAAGCGGAACTGACATGATCAACTTGTTCGAGCTCGCGAAGCTGACCGAAGCCGAGCGCGCGGCCCTGTTGGACCGCACCGAGGCCGATCTCTCGTCCTTCATGGCGCCCGTGGCTGGGATCGTGACCCAGGTGCGCGAAGGCGGCGACCGGGCGATCGCCGAGCTCGCCCTGAGCATCGACAAGACCACCCTCGACCCGGCCAAGCTCGAAGCGACGCCCGAGGAGTTCGCGACGGCGGAGAAATCGCTTTCGCAGGACGTCAAGGACGCCATCCACTACGCCACCGACAATATCCGCCGCTTCCACGAACGGCAGAAACCGGAAGCAATGTGGGTGATGGAGATCCGTCCCGGCGCTTTCGCCGGCGAGCGCTGGACCCCGATCCGCTCCGTCGCCTGCTACGTCCCCCGCGGCAAGGGTGCTTTTCCATCGGTGATGATGATGACCACTGTCCCGGCGGTGGTCGCCGGCGTGAAGGAGGTCATCGTCCTCACCCCGCCGACCCCCGAAGGCGGCATCGACGCCGCCTCGCTCTACGCGGCGAAGACCGCGGGCGTCACCCGGGTCTTCCGCGTCGGCGGGGCCGTGGCCGTGGCGGCTGCCGCCTTCGGCACCGAATCCGTGCCCCGAGTGGTGAAGATCGTCGGCCCCGGCAGCCCCTGGGTGGTCGCCGCCAAGCGCCACCTCGCCGACAAGATCGACACCGGCCTGCCGGCCGGCCCGTCGGAATCCATCGTCCTCGCCGATGCCACCGCCAACCCCGACATCGCTGCCCTGGACCTCTTGATCGAGGCCGAGCACGGCCCCGACAGCAGCGCCTATCTCGTCACCGACAGCCGCGAGATCGCCGAGCAGGCCAGAGCCCGCCTGCCGGAGCTCATCGCCAATCTCGGGCCGGAACGGCAGAGCTACATCCACGCCGTCCTGGGCGGCAACTGCGGTGGTGTCGTGCTCGCCCCGTCATGGGAGGAGGCGATCCGCTTCACCAACGACTACGCGCCCGAGCATCTGGGCATCCTCTCGGCCGAACCCTGGCAGCATCTGGGCTCGATCACCGACGCCGGCGAGATCCTCCTCGGCGAGAACACGCCGATGACCATCGCCAATTTCTGCCTCGGCCCCGACTGCGTGCTGCCGACCGGCGGCTGGGCCAAGACCTTCTCGGCCCTGGGTGTGCAGGACTTCATGAAGCGCACCAGCCTCGGCCATATTACCAGAAAGGGCTTCGCCGAGCCGGCGCACCACGCCCGCGTCCTCGCCACCTATGAAGGCTTCGAAGCCCACGCCCAGGCCCTGTCGCCGATCCGCGAGCGTTTTCGCCCCTGAGCCCGCACTCTCCAGGCGCTTTGTCATCAATGGTACCGGGTACCGTTAACGCCCGTTAGGGGTACCGGGTACCATCAACGCCGCGCCCCGGGGCCAGCGTGGCGTCGCTGCCGTTCAGTCCCTGGCGAGCCGCCAGGCCAGCGGGAAGACGGCAACCGCGAGCGCGATCTTGACCGCCTCCGAGAGCAGGAAGGGCACCACCCCGGCGCTGATGGCGGTCGCCCAGCCGAACAGCACGGTGAGCCAGGCCACGCCCACGGCGAAGATGACCAGCGTGCCGCCGAGGAAGGCGACGAGCGTGGAGAGCCGGCTGCGACACCAGCCGCGATCGGCGAGCGCCCCGACCAGAATGGCGGCGGCCAGAAAGCCGAGGAGGTAGCCGCCGGTCGGGCCGGCCAGCAGTGCCGCACCGCCGCCCGCGGTGAAGACCGGCAGGCCGACCGCGCCCTGTGCCAGATAGGTGGCGACGGTGATGCCGGCCAGCCGGGCCCCGTAGGCGGCACCGATGCCGAGCACGACGAAGGTCTGCATCGACATCGGCACCGGCCAGAACGGCACCTGCACCTTGGCCGAGAGCGCCAAGAGCAGCGAGCCGCCCAGCACGAGCAGCAGCTTGGCGAGGAGATGGCTCTCGGCCTGCGGCCAGAGGCGGACGGCGAGTGACGGGTGCATCGGTCGGGTCCCTTCGTCGAACAGCGGCGTTAGCATCGTTTACGGTGGGTCGGTCGCTGAGGGCAAGCCCGGACATCGTCATCGCCGCCGAGGCCTCGCCGCCGGCAGCCGGCTCAGGCCCTTCAGCCCTAGAGCTTCTGCCCCAGCCGGCCGGCGGTGTCCTGGATGAACTGCCAGGCGACCCGGCCGGAGCGACTGCCGCGGGTGGAGGCCCACGCCAGCGCCGCCCGGCGCAATTCCTCGGGGGCCATCGCCAGGCCGCAATGCTCGGCATAGCGTTCGACCATCGCGAGATAGGTCTCCTGGTTGCAGGGATGAAAGCCGAGCCACAGCCCGAACCGATCGGACAGCGACACCTTCTCCTCGACCGCCTCGCCCGGATGGATGGCGGTGCCGCGCTCGTTCTCGATCATCTGCCGCGGCATCAGGTGGCGGCGGTTGGAGGTGGCATAGAACAGCACGTTGTGCGGCCGGCCCTCGAGCCCGCCCTCCAGCACCGCCTTCAGCGATTTGTAGCTGGTCTCCCCGGCATCGAAGGAGAGATCGTCGCAGAACAAAAGAAACCGTTCCTCGGTCGCAGCCAGCGCCAGGAGCAGCTGCGGCAACGCCTCGATGTCCTCCCGGTGGATCTCGACCAGCACCAAGGGCAGGCCCTCGGCCTCGACCAGCCCGTGCACCGCCTTGACCAGGCTCGACTTGCCCATGCCGCGCGCCCCCCAGAGCAGCGCGTTGTTGGCCGGCAGGCCCCGGGCGAAGCGACGGGTATTGTCGAGCAGAATGGTCGCCACGTGATCGATGCCGCAGAGCAGCGCGAAAGCCACCCGTGCCACCTTCGGCACCGGCCGCAAGGCCCCGGTCTGGGCGTCGAACACATAGGCGCGAGCCGCGCCGAGGCCGAGATCGGCGGCACGCGGCGGGCTCTGCCGCTCGAGTGCGGCGGCGATGCGGGCCAGCAGCGGCAGGAGGGCGGGGTCGGTCATCGGGCGATCAGTGGCGCTTCGGGTTGCTCGTCGCGCTCAGCCTTGTGATGCGGTCTGCCGGCCGCGGCGCTCGCGCTCGGCGTTGAGCCGGCGAACCGCTTTGGCCAGGACCTCGTGCTTGAGCCTGGCACCGGCATCACCGGTGGTCGGCGTGGCACCCTTGGCAACGGCCTTGCCGCGCAGCTCGCGGCGCTGCTGCCGGGCCAAGGTCTGGGCGCGGTCGCGCCGCTGCCGCATCAGGTTCGAGAGCTCGAGCAGCGCCGCGTCGTCGAGCGCCTTCAGCGCCGGGTGGTGCGACTTCTCGACCAGACCCTGCTCGTCGCGGTCGAGGGCGCGGGCCTCGTCCTTGCGCGTCAGCGCCATGGCGCCATCTCCTGTGGTATCGGCTGGTGCTGCCCAGCCGGTGGTTCTCGGCCGCGAACCGGCTCGGGCACGCGCCTTTCGGGCGCACCGTCCGGGTTTGCCAAGCCGGTGCCGGCGTTATAGAACGCGCTGCAGTCTGCAGCGTCTCATCCTCGAGGACAAGAATGCTCATCTCACCGGCCTACGCCCAGGCGGCGTCCCCGGGCGGCGGCGATTTTTTCATCTCGCTGCTGCCCCTCATCCTCATCTTCGCCGTGTTCTACTTCCTCTTGATCCGGCCGCAACAGCGCAAGGTGAAGGAGCATCGCGCCCTGATCGACGGCCTCAAGCGCGGTGATCAGGTGCTCACCTCGGGCGGCATCCTCGGCAAGCTGACCAAGGTCGAGGAGAACACGGTGACCGTCGAGATCGCCCGGGACGTCCAGGTCCAGGTCCAGCGCTCGACCATCGCCGACGTCATCAACAAGCCCAAGCCGGGGGCCGCCGCACCCGCCGCCAACACCAATACCGGCGGCGGCTTCATGGGCAAGCTGTTCAAGAAGTGAGCTGAAGCGGGTCGATGCACGCCTTGCAACCCTGGAAGGTCTGGACCGTCGTGGCGGTCCTCCTCGCCGCCCTGATCGTCGCCGTGCCCAACCTGTTCTCCCGCGATGCGGTGGAGACGTGGCCCGACTGGCTGCCCAAGAACCAGATCAATCTCGGGCTCGACCTGCAGGGCGGCTCGCATCTCTTGCTCGAGGTCGGCGTCGACACGGTGATCGAGGAGCGGCTCGAGGATCTGGTGAGTGAGGTCCGCCTCGCCCTCAGGCGCGAGCGGATCGGCTATCGCGGCCTCGGCGTCGTCGACGGCATGGTCCGCTTCACGCTGACCGAGCCGGCCGACGCAGCACCAGCCCGCGCCCAGCTCGATGAGCTCAACCCGGTGCTCACCCCCGACATGTTCGGCATCGGCGGCGGCCGCGAGTTCATAGTCGAAGACTTCGGTGACGGCCGCCTCGCCATCGGCTTCTCCGAAGAAGGCCGGGCCGAGCGGGTGCGCGCCACGGTCAATCAGTCGCTCGAGGTGGTCCGCCGTCGGATCGACGAGCTCGGCACCCGCGAGCCGGCGATCCAGCGCCAGGGCGAGGACCGCATCCTGGTCCAGGTGCCGGGCGAGCGTGACCCGTCCAACATCAAGGAGCTGCTCGGCCGCACAGCACGGCTCACCTTCCACATGGTCGACATGGAGGCGAGCCTCGCCGACGCAGAAGCCGGCCGGCTGCCGCCCGGCACCTTGCTGGTCCCCTCGGCCGATCCCGACGATGGCGTGCCGGCCTGGGTGGTGCAGCGCCGCGCCGAGCTCTCGGGCGAGAACCTCGTCGATGCGCAGCCGACCTTCCAGGACAACCAACCGGTCGTCAGCTTCCGCTTCGACAATACCGGCGCCCGGCGGTTCGCCACGCTGACCCAGCAGAACACCGGCCGGCTGTTCGCCATCGTGCTCGACGACGAGGTGATCTCGGCCCCCCGCATCCGCGAGCCGATCCTCGGCGGCTCCGGCATCATCTCCGGCAATTTCACCGTCGAAAGTGCCAACCAGCTCGCCATCCTGCTGCGCGCCGGTGCCCTGCCGGCACCCCTGACCATTCTCGAGGAGCGCAGCGTCGGCCCCGACCTCGGCGCCGATTCGGTGGCCGCCGGGCAGACGGCCAGCATCATCGGAATCGTCCTCGTCGGCGTCTTCATGGCGCTCTATTACGGTCGCTTCGGGCTGATCGCGGATGTGGCACTGGTCAGCAACCTCGTCTTGATCCTGGCGGCACTGTCCCTGCTGCAGGCCACGCTGACGCTGCCGGGCATTGCCGGCATCGTGCTCACCATCGGCATGGCGGTCGACGCCAACGTGCTGATCTTCGAGCGCATCCGCGAGGAGATGCGGGCCGGGCGAACGCCCTTGGCCGCGATCGAGACCGGCTTCAGCCAGGCGATGCGGACCATCATCGACGCCAATGTGACCACCCTGATCGCGGCCCTGTTGCTGTTCGAGTTCGGCTCCGGCCCGGTCAAGGGTTTCGCCGTCACCCTCGCCATCGGCATCCTCACCTCGCTCTTCACCGCCACCCTGGTCACCCGCGTCCTCGTGCTTCTCTGGTACCGGCGCACGCGGCCGGCCGCCCTGCCGCTCTGAGCCCTGCGAGCCTTACCCATGCAGTTTCGCCTCGTTCCCGATGACACCAAGATTCGCTTCATGCGGGCGCGGTTCATCGCGATGGCGGTCTCCGCTTTGTTGATGCTCGGCTCGATCGTCGCCGTCTTCTACCCCGGTCTCAATTTTGGCATCGACTTCAAGGGCGGCATCCTGATGGAGGTCAGGACGCCCGGGCCGGCCGACCTCGCCCTGATGCGCAGCGACCTCAACCAGCTCGGCCTCGGCGAAGTGGCGCTGCAGGAATTCGGGGCCGAGACCGACGTGCTGATCCGCATCGCCCGCCAGGAGGGCGGCGAGGAAGCCCAGCAGACGGCGGTGACGGCGGTGCAGAACGCCCTCGACGAGCTCATCGGCGAGGGCATCTCCTACCGCCGCACCGAGTTCGTCGGTCCCAAGGTCAGCGAGGAGCTGCTGCAGGCCGGGGTCATGGCGATCAGCCTCGCCCTGGTCGCCGTCTTGATCTACATCTGGTTCCGCTTCGAGTGGCAGTATGGGGTAGGGGCGATCATCGCCCTGGTTCACGACGTGGTGCTGACCATCGGCCTCTTCGCCGTCACCGGCCTCGAGGTCAATTTGACCACCGTGGCGGCCGTGCTCACCATCGTCGGCTACTCGCTCAACGACACCGTCGTCATCTTCGACCGGGTGCGGGAGAACCTGCGCCGCTACCGCAGCATGGCGATCCCGGACCTGCTCGACACCAGCCTCAACGAGACGCTGGCCCGCACCCTGATGACCTCGCTGACCACGCTGCTCGCCCTGTTCTCGCTCTATTTCTTCGGCGGCGAGGTGATCAAGGGCTTCACCTTCGCGATGATCTGGGGGGTCGTGGTCGGCACCTACTCGACGGTCTTTATCGCCACGCCGATCCTGCTGCACCTCAACCTCAGGGCAATCGGGGCCAAGCCCGAGGCGACGGCCGGCAAAGCCGCCGGCGAGGCGGTCCCGGCGGTCGAGGGGCCGGCGACCGGCGGCGCTCGGCCGCGGCCCAAGGCCGGCGGCTGAGCGGCCATGGCGGAGCTGCTCGACCTCCTCCAGGAAACGCCGCCAGGGCGGATGGGCATCACCGGCTACCGGCCGGGTGGCTTTCGCATCGGCGCCACCTGGCACGACGGCCATCTCCTGCTGCTGCCCGACCGGGTGGTCGAATGGCCGGTCGATGCCGCGGCCGGGCCGACCCTGGAAAACCTCGCGGCACTGGAGAGGATCGACCCGCCGGCCGAAATCCTGCTGCTCGGCCTCGGCGCCAGGGCACCGCTCCTGCCGTTCGAGCTGCGCCGGGCGCTCGGCGGCTGGGGCCTGTCGGTGGAATCGATGCCGACCCCGGCGGCCTGCCGCACCTTCAACCTGCTCCTCGCCGAGGAGCGCCGCGTGGTGGCGGCCCTGATCGCGATGCCCTGACAGGCTCCGAGAGCCGGCCGGCACCGACCGACCCCGGCCGGTCAACCGCCGGCGGTCGCCCGCAACGTCAGCCATTGCCGCAGCAGGGCGTCGAGCGTCAGACCGTGCCGCGCGGCCCAGGCCGGGTCGACCACCAGTGCCGCGATCGGCTCGGCACCGCCCGGCCGCCGCAGCACGCTCGTTTCCGCGAGCGGCTCGGCGCCGCCCGCCAGCCACGGGCCGAACAGACGATCGAGGGCGGCAGGATCGAGCGCCACCGCCGCGCTCAACAGCCGCACCCCCTGCCGCCGCTCGGTGGCGAGCCGGGCCGCGACCTCGAGCGTCGCACCGGTCCCGGCATGGACCACCATGATGATGCCGCGGCGCCGGCGGCCGAAGACGGTAAGGGCGGTGCTGCCGGTCCAGATCCCGGCCTCGTTCGACGCGGTGGCCTCGATCAGCTCGATCTCGATAGCGAGCCCGGCCGCGAGCCGTTCAAGCTCGTGGCGCAGCCGCGCCGTCTGCGCCCGCAGCAGTCGCCGCGCCTCGCGCGCATCGAAGCCGCTGACCATCCCGCCACTCGCCAGCAGCTTGACGCAATCCAGGCTGGCGGCCGTCAGCAGTTCGCTGCTGTCGGCGAGCACGACGCGCAGCCGCCGGCCGGTGGCCGCAGCGAGCCTCGCCGCCTCGCCGACCGGACGCTGCCAGTCGGCGATATCGGTGAGCAGGATCACCACCGCACCCGGCACGGTGAGCGTGGTGGTGCCGGTGGTGGCGCCCGCCGTGGCGTCGGTCACGTGTCGTCCTCCTGCCGCTCGTCCGCCCCGTCGGCGCCAGCCTTGGCGGCCTTGGCGAAGCGCCGCTGGGCCGCGGCGAAGGCCTTGAGCCGGGCTTCGACCCGCGCATAGAGCGTGCCCTCGGGATAGGTGCCGTCGGCACCGCGCCGGCCCACCGCCATGCCGGTCAACAGGGCGAGGCCCTGCTCGATGTGATCGATGGGATAGACGGCGAAGCGGCCGGCCGCGACCGCCTCGATGACCCGATCGGCGAGCATCAGCTGCCGCTCGTTGGCGGTCGGGATCAACACCCCCTGGGTGCCGGTCAGCCCGCGGGTCGCACAGACGTCGAAAAAGCCCTCGATCTTTTCGTTGACCCCGCCGATCGCCTGCACCTCGCCCGTCTGGTTGACCGAGCCGGTGACGGCGAGGTCCTGGCGAATCGGCACGTCCGCGATGGCGGCGAGCAGCGCGTAGAGCTCGGTCGAGGAGGCGCTGTCGCCGTCGACCCCACCATAGGACTGCTCGAACACCAGCGAGGCCGAAACGGCGAGCGGAAAGTCGCGGGCGAAGGTCTGCGCCAGATAGCCCTGAAGGATCAACACACCCTTGGAGTGCAGCGGGCCGCCGAGCTTGGCCTCGCGCTCGATATCGACGAGCCGACCGGCACCCATGCGCACCGAGGCGGTGATCCGGCTCGGCCGGCCGAAGGCGAAGCCGCCGAGCTGCAGCACCGCGAGGCCGTTGATCATGCCGACCGCCGAGCCCTCGGTCCGGATCCGCACCAGCCCCTGGTCGATCTGCTCGATCGCCCGATCGCGGAGCCGTGCCAGGCGGCGCTCGCGCGCCGCGGCCGCCGCCTTGACGTGCCCGGCCTCGATCGTCCCCGCCGCGGCCCGGCCGGCCAGGTGATCCGCCTCGCGGACGAGATCGGTGAGGCTGGCGATGTCGGCGGACAGCCGCTCGCTGTCGCCGGCCCGGCGCAGCGCATCCTCGAGGCAGACCGCGACCGCAGCGGGGGCCAAAGGCTTCAGCCCGGCCTCGGCGGCGACGGCGGCCACCTGCCGGGCGAAGCGGCCGATGCCGACGGCCTCGATCTCGAGGTCGTCGTCGAAGTCGGCGACGATCTTGAACAGCTCGGGAAACTCGGGATCGAGGGCGGCGAGGAGATAGTAGAGATGGCGGTCGCCGAGCAGCGCCACCTTGACGTCGAGCGGCACCGGCTCGGGCTCCAGCGTCTGCGTCGCCAGCAGGCCCATGGCCGCGAGCGGCGATTCGATCCTCAGCTCCCTGGCCTTCAAGGCCCGCTTGAGCCCGTCATAGGCGAGGGGCCGGGTCAGCAGCTTTTGCACGTCGAGATAGAGAAATCCGCCATTGGCCTGGTGCAGGGCGCCGGGGCGGATCATCAGAAAATCGGTGACCAGCGCGCCCTGCTCGGCCCGCTGCTCGATCCGCCCGAGCAGCCGCTCGAAGGTCGGCTCGTCCTCGAACACCATCGGTGCCGTCCGGTATTCGTCACGATCGACCAGGAGATTGACCCGATAGCGGCGAAACGGCGGCGGCAGCTCCTCGATCGAGGCCGAGTGCGGTGCCTGGTCCTGCGCCTCGGCATAGCCGAGAAACACCCCGATATGGCCGCGGACATCCGCCTCCAGCGCCTCGAGATATGCCTGGATCGCCGGCTGTTCGGCATAGGTCTGGCGCAGGCTGGCGACCAGATGGCCAACGGCCAGGGCCGCGGTCTCGTCGTTGAGCTGGCGGATCCGTGCGCGGGTCTCCTGCATCCAGGCGGGGATCGCGGCAAGCGCCTCCTTGAGGCGCTTCTGCAGCGCCTCGATGGTCTTGGTGATCGCCGCCTGCTCGGCCTCGGGCAGTGTCTGGAAGGCATCCGGCTGCAGCACCCGGCCGTCCTTGGTCGGGGCGAAGATGAAGCCGGTGGGGGCTCGAAGCAAGGCGATGCCCTGCTCGCGGGCCTCCTTCTCGACCACCTCGACCGCCTCCTCCTGGCGCTCCTTGAGCTCGTCCTCGAAGACCTGCCGGCGGGTGCGGTAGTCCTCGTTCTGGAAGGCCGCCTTCAACGCATCCGCCAGATCCTCGACCAGCCGCTCCATGTCGGCGGCGAGCTTGCGGCCGAGCCCGGCCGGCAGCGGCAGCGCCTTGGGGCGGCGCGGCTCCTGGAAATCACTGACATAGCAGAGATCGCCGGCTGCCGGCCGGCTCGCCGCCGCCGCTTCGAGCGCGGTCTCGAGCAGCTGCCGCCGGCCGACCCCGCGACTGCCCATGACGAAGAGGTGGCCACCGGCCATCGGCAAGGCGAGCGCCAGATCAATGGCCTCGCGCGCCCGCTCGTGGCCGAGCCTCGAGCTTGCGGCCGCCGGCCCGGCGGCGTCCAGGGCCGCAGCCACGGTATCGCCGTCGATCCGCCGCCGCAGCCGGTCGAGCGGTAATGCCTCCGGCATGGCCTCGCGCATCGGCTCGTCACTCCCCCTGGTTGGGCTCCCCTGGCTGCCGGCACCGGTCATCCGCGGCGTCGATCGGCGCCGGTGACGACAGCGGCAGGCAGAAGCTAGCCGATCGCCGGCCACGGCGGTAGCCGCCCGATCACCCCGCAGCACCGCGGTCAGCGCAGCCGCTTGAGCAGCACGTAGAGCGCCCCCTCGCCACCGTGGCGCTTCTGCGCCGGGCTGTAGGCGATCACCCTGGCGGCATTGCTGGGCTCGGCGAGCCAGCGCGGGGTCATGCGGCGCAGCGTGCCGCCGGTGGTCCGCTCGCCGATGCCGGTGATGACCAGGATGCAGCGTGCCCCCTGCCGCTGGTGGTGGGCGAGGAACCGCTCGAGATGGCGGTGCGCCTCTTCCTGGGTCATGCCGTGCAGGTCCAGCCGCGCATCGATGCTGACGAGGCCGCGCTCGAGGCGCTTGAGGGTGCGGCGGTCGATGCCGTGCGGCGACGGCCGGCTCGCTGACGGCGGCGGCAGGGCGGGGACGACGGCCCGGCCCGGCTCCGGCGGCGGGCTCGCCGTCGTCGGCGCAGCCGGCGGCTCGACGGTTGCCGGCGGCGGCCCGGCGCGTCCGTCGAGCGGCCGGGCGTCGCGCATCACGTGACGCCAGAGGGCCAGTTCGTCCGCCGAAGGGCGCCGCTCGCGCCCCGGCCGGCGGCGGCCGGCCTCGCCGCCGTGGCCGTTGTGGCTCACTGGGCCGGGTCGGTCGGCGCCGGCTCGCCGCTGTCGGGGTCGACCAGGATGACGAGCAGGTGCCGCGGCCCGTGCGCCCCGAGCTCGAGCTGTTGCGCGATGTCGCCGGTGCGCGACGGGCCGGTGACGAAATTGAGCGAGCGCGGCAGCGCACCCGTCTCCTCGTGGTGCAGGGCGATCGCCTGCTCGTAGGAGCCGACCACCCGATCGCTGCCGAGCACGACGATGCAGGTCTCGGGCAGGAACGCGAGCAGCGTCGGCCGGTCGGCCGAGGAGGCGAGGAGCAGGGTGCCGGTCTCGGCGATGCCGGCGGTCGCCAGCGTGAGCCCCACCGCATCACCGGCATCCGCCGTGCCCCGCCGGATGCGCAGCAGGGGCTGGCTCGCCCAGTCGGCGACATCGAGCGCCGCCTCGGGGGCCATCACCAGCTTCTGCGGCAGGTTATGCCGGCGCAGGTAGCGACTGACCACGGCCGGAATGGCAGCCGGCCCGGCAACCCGCTCGACGTCGGTCTCGACCGCGCGGGCATATTCGATGAAGAGCCCGATGCGGTCCTCGGCGGTCAGCTGGCCGCGGGCCGGGATGAAGTCCGGATGCGGCACCTTCACCCACTCGGCAACCCGTGCCCGTGCCCGCTCGTCGGCTTCGGGGGTGCGGCCGAGCGCCTCGCGCACCCGGCCGAGAATGGCGCTCCTGGCGTCGCTCACGACACCCTGGCCCGGGTCTTCTTGTAGGCCGCCATGAAAGTGGTTGCGGCCGGTGCCGGCAGGTCCCGGCTCACCGTCCAGCCGCCGGCCAGGGGCAGCCGGCGAAACCGGCCGGCGGTGCGTCCGAGCCTGCCGAGCAGCCCGATCGCCAGCCGGGTCGCGGCGTGGTAGAGCGCTGGGCGGGTCGCCAGCATCGCCCAGAGCTTGAGCCCGTAGCGGGCGGTCGGCGGGGTCAGACCGCGCGCGAACTGCACCTCGCGCCAGTGCCGCATCAGCTTGGGCAGCGGGATCCGCACCGGGCAAACCGCCTCGCACTTGCCGCAGAAGGTCGAGGCGTTGGGCAGGGTGTGGGTCTGCTCGATGCCGGCGAATTGCGGGGTGAGCACCGAGCCCATCGGCCCGACATAGACCCAGCCATAGGCGTGGCCGCCGGCGGCGAGATAGACCGGGCAGTGGTTCATGCAGGCACCGCAGCGGATACAGCGCAGCATCTCCTGAAAGGTCGTACCCAGCATCTTCGTCCGGCCGTTGTCGACCAGCACGATGTGCAGGCTCTCGGGCCCGTCGATGTCGCCCGGGCGCCGCGGCCCGGTCATCACCGTGGTGTAGGCCGAGAATTCCTGCCCGGTGGCCGAGCGGGCGAGCAGCCGGAGCAGGGTGAAGGCGTCGTCCATGGTCGGCACCAGCTTCTCGAGGCTGGCGATCACGACATGGGTGCGCGGCAGGCCCTGGGTCAGCTCGGCATTGCCCTCGTTGGTGACGGTGACGAAGCTGCCGCTCTCGGCGACAAGAAAATTCGCCCCGGTGATGCCGATATCCGCCGCGAAGTACTTCTGCCGCAGGATGCGCCGGGCCTCGGCGACCAGCTCGGCCGGCTGCTCGAGCCGCGGCGACTTGTGGTGGGCGTGGAAGGTGTCGGAGACCTGGTCCTTGGTCAGGTGCGCTGCCGGCCCGACGAGGTGGCTCGGCGGCTCCTTCCTGAGCTGGATGATGTACTCGCCGAGATCGGTCTCGATCCGCTCGATGCCGTTGGCCTCGAGATACTCGTTGATGCCGATCTCCTCGGCGACCATCGACTTCGACTTGGTGACCGCACGGGCCTCGGCATTGCGGCAGAGCTCGAGCACGATCCGCCGGGCCTCGGCGGCGTCCCGGGCGTAGTGCACGTGGCCGCCCGTGGCGGTGACGTTGGCCTCGAACATTTCGAGATAGAGGTCGAGATGGGCGAGCGTGTGGTTCTTGATCTCCCGGCCGCGGTCGCGCAGCGCCTCGAATTCCGGCAGGGCGCTGGCCGCCCTGGTCCGGTTCGCCTGCCAGCCGGTCTTGATCTTGCCGAGCGCCTCCTGCAGCGCCGGGTTGGCCAGCGCCTCCTTGGCTTTGCTCTCGAAGGCGAGGGATGTGGCCTGCATGGCTGCTCTCCGCTGCGAGCCCGGCTCAGCGCCCGGCCGGCTCGGCGATGCCCGGGCCGATGCCGGCGGGGGTGCCCTCCGGGCCGGCCAGGATCTCGGCGATGTGGTAGGCGCGGACCGGCGAGGCCAGCCGCTTGAGCCGGCCGGCCATGTTCATCAGACAGCCGACATCGCCGGCGACCAGCGTATCGGCGCCGCTTGCGGTAATATCGGTCGCCTTGTCGTCGACCATCTTGGTCGAGATTGTCGGGTACTTCACGCAGAACGTGCCGCCGAAGCCGCAACAGGTCTCGGGCTCGGTCATCTCGACCAGATCGACGCCCGGCAGGCTGAGCAGGAGCTGGCGCGGCTGCGCCTTGACACCGAGCTCGCGCAGGCCGGAGCAGCTGTCGTGGTAGGTCACCCGGCCCTGAAAGCCGCTCGCCACCGAGGTCATGCCCCGGACGTCGACGAGAAAGCTCACCAACTCGTGGCAGCGCCCGGCCAGTGCCGCCGCCCGGGCCCGGGTCTCGGGTTCGTGCTCGAACAGCTCCGGCAGGTGCCTGGCCAGCATGCCGGCGCACGAGCCGGACGGTGCGACGACATAGTCGTAGCCCTCGAAGGCGTCGAGAATGGCCCGGGCAAAAGTCTCGGTCGTCGCCTTGTCGCCGGTGTTGAAGGCCGGCTGGCCGCAGCAGGTCTGTTGCTCCGGCACCGCGACATCGCAGCCCGCCTGCTCGAGCAGGCGAATCGCGGCAAAGCCGACCGACGGGCGAAACAGATCGACGAGGCAGGTGACGAACAGGGCGACCCGCGGCCGTGCGGCCGCCGGCGACGGTGCTGCCGCTGCCGGGTCGGGTCGATCGGGTGTCACCGCCGTCAGCGTGGTCGACATCGCACTTCCTCGTCGCGCACTCTTGACCTCAACTCGCCGGCACTGCCGCCCTGGGCAACAGGAGGTAGTAGCGGCCCCGACTGTTCATATGGCCTGCGACGAACTCGGCCAAGTCCCCTGCACCCCAGAACACGTCGCCGCGCACGCCGCCACGGATCGCCCCGCCGGTGTCCTGCGCGATCATCAGCCGCCGAACCGGCCGCTCGCCGTCGGGGAAGGGGGCGGTGGTCTCGAGCCACAGCGGTGCGCCATAGGGGATGTAGCGGCGATCGACGGCGAGCGACCGTTCGGCGAGGAGCGGCACGCCTTGGGCACCGAGCGGCCCCTCGAGCGCCTCGGCCTCGCCGAGCAGCTGGAAGAACACGTAAGACCGATTGCGGTCCATCAGCGCCTCGGCCCGCTCCGGGTTGGCCCGGAGCCAGGCATCGATGGTTTGCAACGACACCGTCTCGCGGCTGAGCTCGCCCATCTCGACGAGATCGCGACCGATCGGCCGATAGGCGCGGCCGTTCTGATCGGCGTAGCCGACCCGAACCAGCCGCCCGTCGTCGAGCCGGACCAGGCCCGAGCCCTGGATCTGCAGGAAGAACTTCTGGATCGGGTCGTCGACCCAGACGAGCTCGAGGCCGCGCCCATCGAGTGCGCCGCGCTCGATCTCGCCGCGATCGAAATAGGGGACCAGGCGATCACCATTGACCCGGCCGCGCACCCGGCGGTCGGCGAGATCGTCGGCGAACTGGCCGAGCTCCACCGTGACGATGTCGCCCGGTGCCCGCCGCAACGGCGCGCCGCCGGGGATCGGCGCGAGCGAGCCGGTCAGCAGGGGCTCGTAATAGCCGGTGAACAGCCCCTCGCTCTCGCCCTCGGCAAGCACCCGATAGGGCAGGAACCAGTCCTCGAAGAACGCCCGCGTCGCCGGCTCGCCGGCGGCAGCCGCCGCCTCGGCGGCACGGCAGGCGGCCTGCCACTCGGCATTGCTGCCGGCTTCGGGCAGCGCGGCGAAGGGGGCGGCCGGATCACGCCCGAGCAGCGGGGCGCAGGAGCGCCGAAAGGCGACCAGGGCAGCACTCGGTGTGTCGTCGCTCCAGCCGTCGAGTGCTGCGAAGGTGACCGGCTCGAGAACGAAGGGCGCCGGCGTCGGCGGTTCGCAGCCGGCGAGCAGCACAATCGCCACGAGCGGGCCGCGGGTCGCCAGCCGCATCAGCGCCCAGTCCTCAATCCGGGGTGCGCGTCTCGACCAGCTGCCAGTTCGGGTCGTCATCCCGGGTGTCGCGCGCGAAGGTCCAAAGATCGACCACCTCGGCGATCTGCGATGCATCGCCGTCGACCACATTGCCTTCGGCATCGCGGGTGGCATTGATCTGCTCGGAGACGAAGCGCACCGTCAGTTTGGCAAACGGCCCGTCCATTGCGGCGTCGGCGACCTCGCAGCTGCGCATCGAGACGATCTCGGTGGTCAGCCGCTCGCCCGCCGCTTCTCGCGCGTCGATCGCCGCGGCGAAACTGCCATAGACCGCATCGGCGAGCAGCGGCCGCAGCGTCTGCTTGTCGCCGCTGGCGAAGGCGTCGATGATCATGCCGAAGGCGGCCCGGGCCCCCTGCAAAAAGCCGTCGAGATCGAAATGCGGATCGGCGAGGCGGATTTCGGTCAGGCCGCGCTTCAGTCCGGCATCGCGTACGGCACCGAAATCGGCCTCCTCGCCGGGCTGGCTGGCCAGCCGGTCGGGCAGCCTGACGACATTGTCGGTGCCCTGCTGCTCGGCCTTCTTCTGCTCGGCCGTCAAGAACGGATTGGTCCGGCGCCGCTCGCTGCCGGTGCGCCGCCCGAGGACGCTGCGCAGGCGGAACGCGATGAAGGCCGCGACCATGGCGAAGAAAATGATATCGATGAAGGCGAAGCTTTCGGACATGGTCCTCGATCGCACGGGGCCTTTGGAGGGATCGGCAACCACGCGACATCGACGAGAGCAGTCTGTGCATCGACGATTGCACGGTGGGTGACGCGGTGCACGACCTTATATAAGGTGGCAAGGTAAAAAACAAACCAGTGCGCCGCGGTGCGATGTGACGTGTCCCCGGCGTGCCCGACCGGCCGCGAGACGCGAGCGGCGCCAGCTTGCGGACGCGGCCGTCACGGTCCTCCACTCACCCACGCAACCGGCCGAACAAAGCCTCATGTCGCCTGCCTTGATCCTCTTCCTCTTGTTCATTGTGGTGCCGCTGGCCGAGGTCGGCGTGTTCATCGAGGTCGGCGGATGGCTCGGCCTGTTGCCGACGCTGGGGCTGACCGTGCTGACCGCGCTGATCGGCACGTTCTGCATCCGCCTGCAGGGCTTTGCCCTGCTCAACCGGGCTCGGGCCCAGCTCGAGGCGGGCGAGGCGCCGGTGTTCGAGATGGTCTCCGGGGCCTGCCTGGTGATCGCCGGCATCCTGTTGCTGGTGCCGGGCTTCGTCACCGATACGGTGGGCTTTCTGCTGTTGCTCCCGGCGGTGCGGCGGCGCCTGTTCGACAAGGTGCTCAAGCCGCGCATGGCGGGAATGGCCGAGGCTCGTACAGCCCAGCACCACCCTGGCGGTCCCGGCGAGCGGCCCGGCCGGCCGACCGGCCGGCCGACGGTCCTCGAGGGCGAGTTCGAGGAAGTGGGCGAGGTCAAGGGCGAGATGCCGCCGCCCCGCGGCCGGTGGGACAAGCCGTCGTGATCCTGGTGCGCCACGGCGAGGGCTTGTGGAACACCCACTTCCACGCCAGCCGCATCGATGCGGCGATCCCCGATCCGGTGCTGACCGAGACCGGGCGGGCGCAGGCGCGCAGCGCCGCCGAGCGGCTGCGCCAGCACGGCGTGCGGCGGCTGGTCACCAGCCCCTACCGGCGGACCCTGGAAACCGCCGTGATCATCGCCGAGCGGCTCGGGCTCGACATCGAGGTCGATCCCTTGGTACGAGAGCGCTGCGCGTTCTCGTGCGATCAGGGCAGCCCCGCTTCGCTCTTGGCCAGGCTGTGGCCGGCCCTCGATTTCAGCGGCCTCGAGGAGATCTGGTGGGGTCGGCGGATCGAGAGCCAGCTGTCCATCGAGCGCCGGTCGCGACAGTTCGCCCTGGCGATGGCGCGAGCCGGCGACTGGCGGCAGGTCGCCGTGGTGTCGCATTGGGGCTTCATTCGCGCGTCGACCGGCGCCAATCTCGGCAATGCCGAACTGGTGCGCTGGGAAATCGCGGACCGGGACCCGCCCGCAAGGCAGGCGCCGGCCCGGCAAACTTGGGGATCAAACGGTGATGAGTGACGAGAAGCAGGGCGCGAACGGCGGCGCCGCCGGTGCCGCAGGCTTGGCCGGCGCGGATGTCGCCGGCGCGGGTGCGGCGGCGGGTTCGGCCGGGGGCGATGCGGCGCCGGCGACACCGCCGAAGCTCGCCATTCTGACGCAGTACACCAAGGACATGTCCTTCGAGAACCCGCGGGCGCCGCAGCCGGCGCCACAGAACGCCGGCCGGCCGGAAATCCAGATCAAGGTCGACGTCGCCGCCACGGCCTTGGGCGAGGACCGTTACGAGGTGGCGCTGCAACTCAATGTCGAGGCCAAGGCGGCGGGCGAGACGATTTTCTTGATGGAGCTCGCCTATGCCGGGGTCTTCCAGCTCACCAACATCCCCAAGGATAGCCTGCAGGCGGTGGTGATGATCGAGTGCCCGCGGCTGCTCTTCCCGTTCGCCCGACGGATCGTCGCCGATGCGACCCGTGATGGCGGCTTTCCACCCTTGATGATCGATCCGATCGATTTCGTCACCCTCTACCGGCGCAAGTTGCAGGAAGCGCAGGCCCAGGCCCAGGCGCAGTCGACCCCGCCGAGCTGACGCTCCCGGCCCGCTTGGCGCTCAGCCACGCTCCTCGCCCACCGCCGGCGGCGGCCCGGTCGGCGGGTCGAAGGTCGCCCAGCCGACCGGGCGGCGGGTCGGCGGCAAGTCGAGGGTGTCGCCGGACCGGTGCAGATGCGCCTTGGCGATGAAATTGGCGGTGATCGGTGCGGTGAAGAACATGAACAGCGTGATCACCGCCTCGTGGATGGTCACCCGGCCTTCCTCGATCGAGAAATAGAGCATCGAGGCGATCAGGACGCTGCCGACGCCGACCGTCGTGGCCTTGGTCGGGGCGTGCAGGCGGGTCATGATCCCCGCGAGCTTGACCAGCCCGTAGGAGCCGACGAGCAGAAAGAAACCGCCGATGGCGATCAGCGTGGCGATCAGGAGTTCGGCGAGAAAGCCCGGCATCGGTCCCAGCCCCTATTCGATGATGTCACCGCGCAACAGGAACTTGCAGTAGGCGACGGTCGAGACGAAGCCGACCATCGCAAAAAGGATGGCCGCCTCGAACAGCACGGTGCGGCCGAAGGCGATGCCCAGCAGGATGATCAAGGCGATCGAGTTGATCACCATGGTGTCCAGGGCCAGGATGCGGTCGCCGATCGTCGGGCCGCGGAGCAGCCGCCAGAGATTGCAGAACAGGCCGACGCCGATGCAGCCGAAGGCGAAGTAGAGCGCAACCGTGATCATCCGAAAATCTCCATCAGCCTGGCCTCGTAGCGTGCCTTGATGCTGGCGACGGCGGCCGCCTCGTCAGGGACGTGCAGGCCGTGGACGAGCAGTGAGCGGCCGTCGGCCGAGAGGTCGGACGACAAGGTGCCGGGCGTCAAGGTGATGGTGCCGGCGAGCGTGGCGATGGCCTCGGGTATGCGAATATCGAGCGGCACGGTGAAGAAGCGCGACTGCAACTGCTCGTTCTTCCAGAACAGGATCCAGTAGGCGACCTGCACGTTGGCGACGACGATGTCCCAGAGCACCACCACGAAGTAGCTGAGGGCCTTGGTGTAGCTCTTCACCCGTGGCGGCCGCGGCCAGAACCGGGTGGTGTAGAGCGGCACGAGAACGCCGAGCCCGAGACCCACCACCAGCGCGCCTATCGAGAAGCTGTTGATCAGCAGGATCCAGAAGCCGGTGAGAATCACCGTCTGCAGCGGGTGGGGCAGCCAGGTCTTGAGCATCGTCCAGCCTTCCTCAATCGCCGGCGGCGAGCGTCGCACTGCCGGCGTCCGGTTGTCCCAGCACGGCGGCGATATAGGCGGTCGGGCGGTGGAGCTGGCCGGTCGCCGCCTCCAGGTAGCCCATTACCGGCCCGGCGAACACGGTCAGCAAGACCGAGGCGGCGAGCAGTGCCGCCACCGCCACCAGCGGCAGCACCGGCCGCTCGACGGTCTGGTTCTCGATGTCCTCGATGGTCTCGATTTCCTCGGTTCGCCGGTCGGCGTCGACGGTCCTCGCCTTCCAGAAGATCAGACTGCCGGCGCGCGTGTAGCCGACGATGATCAGCAGCGAGGTGGCCAGGATGGTGCCCCAGATCAGCGGTGCCTGGGCGTGGTCGCGCACGCCGTCGAGGATCAGCAGCTTGCCGATGAAGCCGGAGAGCGGCGGCAGCCCGGCCGAGGCGATGGCGGCGGCGAGGAACAGCCCGGCCATCAGATCGGCCTGTGCCGGCAGCGGTGCCGGCACCAGCCGGTCGCGGGCTTGGCCGCGCCGCTCGGCGACCAGTTCGGCGAGGAGGAACAGGCAGCCGCCGATCAGGGTCGAGTGGACGAGGTAGAAGAGTGCCGCACTGGTGGCCGCCTCGGCGAAGACCGCCACCGCGAGCAGCAGCGTGCCCATCGAGCCCACTGCGGCGAAGGCGGCGAGCCAGCGCAGCGACCGGGCCGCGATCACGCCGACCATGCCGAGCACCAGCGTGGCAAGAGCCGCCGGCAGCAGCCAGGGTGCGGCGAGCCAGGCGGCGTCACCCGCTTCGCCGCCGAAGATCAAGGTGAAGACGCGGATGATGGCGTAGCCGCCGACCTTGGTCATGATGGCGAACAGCGCCGCCACTGGTGCTGAGGTGGCGCTGTAGCTGCTCGGCAGCCAGAAATGCAGCGGCACCAGGGCCGCCTTGATGCCGAAGACGAGCAGCAGCAGGACCCCCCCGGCCTGCAGCAGCGCCTGGTCCGCGGCCGGCACGGCGGCGACCTTGAGCGCCAGATCGGCCATGTTGAGCGTGCCGGTGACGCCGTAGATCAGGCCGACGGCGACCAGGAAGAGGGTCGAGCCGGTGAGGTTGATGATCACGTAGTGGGTGCCGGCCTTGAGCCGCGCCGCGCCGCTGCCGTGCAGCATCAACCCGTAGGACGCCAGCAGCAGCACCTCGAACCAGACGAACAGGTTGAACAGGTCGCCGGTCAAGAAGGCGCCGTTCAGGCCCATCAGCTGGAACTGGAAGAGCGCGTGGAAATGGGTGCCGCGGCGGTCCCAGCCATTGATCGCGTAGAGCAGGACGAACAGCGCGATGACGCCGGTCAACACGACCATCAACGCGGCGAGGCGATCGACGACGAGGACGATGCCGAAGGGGGCCGGCCAGTTGCCGAGCTCGTAGACGGCGACGTGGCCGCTCGCCGCCTGCACCAGGAGACCCGTGGCGATCGCCAGGCAGGCGGCGGTCGAGGCGAGCGAGGCCGTCCGCTGCAGCACGATGTCGTGGCGCAGGGCGAGGACGATGACACCGGCGACCAGTGCCGGCAGGACGATGGGCAGGACGACCCAGTGGCTCATGGCCCGCTCCGGCGCCGGGGCGGGTCGCCGTCGGTCAGGCTGCGCGCGGTCTCGGCTGCTGGGCTCTGCTCGTCCTCGTCACCGTCGACGTGGTCGTTGCCGAGCTCGAGAAAGGTCCTGAGGACGAGGACGACGACGAAGGCGGTCATGCCGAAGGCGATGACGATGGCGGTGAGCACCAGCGCCTGCGGCAGCGGATCGGTGTAGCTGTCGAGCTCGAGCGAAAGCACCGGCGGGCGGTCGACCTGCAGCCGTCCCATGGCGAAAAGCAGCGCGTTGACGCCGTAGGCCAGGAGGGTGAGGCCGACGATCACCGGAAAGGTGCGGGCACGGAGCAACAGGTAGGTGCCGGCGGCGAACAACAGGCCGATGCCCGAGGCGAGGAGGAATTCCATGGCCGGCCCCGCTACTGCGCCGCGACCGGCGGCGTTTGCGGCTCGGGCTCGTGGTTGCCGACGAGGCGCGACGGATCGACGTCCATCGCCCCTTCCTGGATCTCCAGATGCTCGGCGATCCGGCCGACCCTGGAGAGCCGGGCGAGTGCCAGCATCACCGAGCCGACGACGCAGAGGAAGACGCCGAGGTCGAAGGCCATCGCGGAGGCGATTTCGAAGGTGCCGACCAGCGGCAGGGTGACGTAGTCGAACCACGAGGTGAGAAACGGAAAGCCGAACAGCCAGGAGCCGACGCCGGTCAGCCCGGCGATCACCACCCCCCAGCCGATGACCTCGTGGTAGTCGAGCTTGGCCCGCTGCTGCGCCCAGGCGAAGCCCGACGCCATGTACTGGGCGATCAGGGCGATGGCCACGACGAGGCCGGCGATGAAGCCGCCGCCGGGCTCGTTGTGGCCGCGCAGGAAGATGTAGGCGCCGACGACGAGTGCGAAGGGCAGCATCACCCGGGTGCCGGTCACCAGCAGCAAGGGGTGACGGTCCGCGGCCCGCGCCATGTCGATCTGCCAATGCATGACGCGATGGCCGGAGGCGCCGCGCATGACGTTGTCGAGCAGCGCCACGATGCACAAGGCGGCGATGCCGAGGACGATGATCTCGCCGAAGGTGTCGAAGCCGCGGAAGTCGACCAGGATGACGTTGACGACGTTGGTGCCGCCGCCGCCTTTGTAGGCGTTGGCGAGATGGAACTCGGAGATCGAGGTGAAGTCGCGGCGCAGCGTGGCGTAGACGGCGGCGAAGACGCCGACCCCGGCAAGCGTGGCGATCACCGCGTCGCGCGCCCGGCGCGGCGGTGTGCTCTCGACCGGCGAGGTCTTGGGCAGCAGGTTGAGCGCCAAAAGGAGGAGCACGACGGTGACCGCCTCGACCGAGATCTGGGTCAGTGCCAGGTCGGGGGCGGAGAGATAGAGGAAGGCGAGGCTGACGACGACGCCGATCACGCCGACCAGGACGAGGGTGAACAGGCGCTGGCGATGCATCGCCACGACGGCCCCGCAGGCACCGGCGAGCAGCAGCCAGCCGCCGATGGCGGCCAGTGGCACCGGCAGCATCGGGTTGGCGGCGGCGACGCGTGGTGCACCGAGATAGGCGACGTAGCCGGCGACCACGGCAGCCCCGGTCAAGCAGGCGAGATAGCGCTGCAGGGAGCCGTTCTGCAGCGCCCAGGTGGCGCTGTCGCAGGCCGCGACCACGCGTTCGACCGCGGCATCGAACAGCGCCTTGGCCTCCGGTCGCCAGAACCGTTCGCGCCAGGCGGCGGCGTCGGCATGGTGCCGGAGCAGGAGGAAGCCGGCGACGACGGCGGTGAGGCTCATGAACAGGGCAGGGGTCAGCCCGTGCCAGAGGCCGAGCGAGTAGTAGGGCAGCTCGCCGCCGACCACCGCACCGGCCGAGGCGGCGAGCAGCGGCCCGACCAGGGCCTCGGGGAACAGGCCGATCAGCACGACCAGCGCCACCAGCACGGCCGGCGGACCCCACATGCCGAACGGCGGGTCGTGGGGCTGGTGCGGGTAGTCGTCGCGCTTCTCGCCCAGGTAGACGTGGGCGACATAGCGCAGCGAGTAGGCGACCGAGAAGACGGCACCGACAGTGGCGACGATGGCCACGGTCGGGTCGAAGCCGAGCCCGAACCAGGCGGTGTGTGTCGCCGCCTCGAGCATGAACTCCTTCGACATGAAGCCGTTGAACGGCGGCAGCCCGGCCATCGAGAGAGCGGCGATGAACGCCATCGTGGCCGAGATCGGCATCAGCTGCAGCAGCCCGCCGAGCCGCCTGACGTCGCGGGTGCCGGCCTCGTGATCGATGATCCCGGCATTCAAGAAGAGGGCGGCCTTGAAGGTCGCGTGGTTGATGATGTGAAACACCGCGGCCATCGCGGCGAACGGCGTGCCGACGCCGAAGAGGAAGGTGACGAGGCCGAGGTGGCTGACGGTCGAGTGCGCCAAGAGACCCTTCAGGTCGTCCTTGAAGAGCGCGATCCAGGCGGCGATCACCATCGTCGCGAGGCCCGTCGTGGCGACGACGTAGAACCACGCATCGGTCCCGGCGAGCGCCGGCCAGAGCCGGCCCAGGAGGAAGATGCCGGCCTTCACCATGGTCGCACTGTGCAGGTAGGCGCTGACCGGGGTGGGTGCGGCCATGGCGTGCGGCAGCCAGAAATGGAAGGGAAACTGTGCCGACTTGGTGAAGCAGCCGCCGAGGATCAGCAGCAGCGCCGGGAGGTAGAGCGGCGATGCCTGGATCAGCTCGGCCCGGGTGATGATCACCGAGATGTCGTAGCTGCCGGCGATCTGCCCGAGGAGCAGCATGCCGGCGATCAGCGAGAGCCCGCCCGAGCCGGTCACGATCAGCGCCATCCTCGCCCCCTGCCGGCCCTCGGGCAGATGGCTCCAATAGCCGATCAGCAGGAACGAGGTGAGGCTGGTCAGCTCCCAGAAGATCAGCAGGAGCAGGATGTTGTCGGACAGGACGATGCCGACCATCGCCCCCTGGAAGAGCAGGAGATAGGCCATGAAGCGGCCCATCGGGTCTTCCTTGGCGAGGTAGAACCGGGCGTAGGTGATGATCAACAGGCCGATGAACAGGATCAGCCCGGCGAACAGGAGGCCGTAGCCGTCGAGGAAGAAATTGACGTCGAGGCCGAGCCCTGGCAGCCACTCGAGGCGGTAATGCAGCACCTCGCCGGCGAGGACGCGTGGTGCCTGGACCAGGAGGATCAGCAAGGCAGCCGCGGTGACCGCCCCGGTCCAGGCGGCACAGGCATTGCGCCCGGTCCTGATCATCAGTGCCGGCAGCACGGCGCCGATGAACGGCAGCAGAACGATCAGAGCCAGTTGCATCCCGGTTCCTGTGCACATCCCCCGGCAACCGCACGCCCAGCACCCTGCCCGGAACGCTCGGGTCGGGCGACGCCGCGGCAGCACGCCGGCAACCACCAGGGACCCTCACGCCGGCTGCCGAGCGCGGGCCGCGATGTTCAACCACAGCAATCGGCGGATCAGCAAGCGCAATCGGTCGCCGGCCGGCCGGCCAGCCAGCCAGCGATAGCCGCCGTCGCGCGGCGCGGCGCCGGCTCAGCTGGCGGGCTCGACCAGTGCCGCGAGCTCGACCGTGACCGTGCCGTAGCGGCTGTCCGCCTCGAGCCGCACCGGCCAATGCGCCAGGCCGCCCACTTCCGCCACCAGCCAGATGCGCACCGGACTGCGGTCTTGCGCCCGCACTTCGGCGCGGTCGCTCCAGCGTTGCGAGCGCCCGGCGACGAGGGCACCGTCCACCTCGCAGAGCAGGGCGTCGCGCGGCGCGCCGCCGAGGGCCACCGGCTGGACGACCGAGCGCTCCTGGGCGCAGACGAGATCGTAGCGCATCGCCCGCCGCCCGTCGAAGCTGCTGGCCGCACGCCGTTCGCCGGCGCCGGCATCCTGCACCGCGGCCAGCATCAGGCTCAGCGGATCCGGCCCGCGCTGCAGCTCGTCCGGCACCGGCTCGCGATCGGCGCGGGTCGCGTCGTCGAGCGCGAGCTCGGTGACCCGGCCGTCGGCGGCGAAGCTCACCCGCCAGAAACCCCCGCCGTCGCGCCAGCGGCTCTGCCCGCGAAAATGCCGCGGGACGACGCCCTCGGCGTCGATCCGCCCCGCCGCCCAGCCGGCACTGCTGAAATCGACCACCCAGCGCAACGGCCCGCTGGTCCGCGCCTGGTAGCTCAGATGATAGTCGTTGCCGCGGCGCCGCAACGCGGTGTCGAAGCGGCCGATCTCCATCCCCGACCAGCGCACCACGTAGTCGGCCTCGAGCGTCGCGGCGGCCGCTGCGCCAGCGTCGGCCACGGCCACCGGCGGCGCGAGCACAAGTCCGAGCAGGAGGGCAGAGAGAGCCGTTCGCATGACGTGGAACATGCGGGCGCGGCGGTCCAGGTCAATGTCCGTCTGCCCATTGACGGGCGCGCCGGCTTCGGCTCGTCTGCAGGTGCCCCAAAGTGCCTGGTGAGCCGCATGCCCGGCGGGAGTGACGCGATGCGCGCCATGGTCCTCGACCAACCCGGCAATCGACTGCAGCAGCACGACCTGCCGGCACCCGACCCGGGGCCCGGGCAGGTGCTGATCGCCGTCGGGGCCTGCGGCGTCTGCCGCACCGATCTGCACGTCGTCGACGGCGACCTCGACCAGCCCAAGCTGCCGCTGGTTCCCGGCCACGAGATCGTCGGCCGGGTGACGGCGCTGGGCGAAGGCGTCAGCGGCCTCGAGCCCGGCCAGCGGGTCGGCGTGCCCTGGCTCGGCCACACCTGCGGCCACTGCCGTTACTGCTTGATGGGGGCGGAGAACCTGTGCGACGCGCCGGGCTTCACCGGCTACACCCTGGACGGCGGCTACGCCGAGGCCTGCGTTGCCGATGCCGCCTACGTCTTCCCACTGCCCGACGGGCCGGACGATGCGGCGCTCGCCCCGCTGCTCTGCGCCGGGCTGATCGGCTATCGCTCGCTCAAGATGGCGGGCGACGCCGCGGTCATCGGCATCTACGGCTTCGGGGCCGCCGCCCACATCCTGGCGCAGCTGGCCCGCTACCAGGGCCGCCGTGTCCTCGCCTTCACCAGCCCCGGCGACGCGGCGGCCCAGGCCTTCGCCCGGCGGCTGGGAGCGGTCTGGGCCGGCGGCTCCGACGAGCGCGCCCCGGAAGAGCTCGACGCCGCGATCATCTTCGCCCCGGTCGGCCCCCTGGTGCCGGCAGCACTCAGGGCGGTGCGGAAGGGCGGCGTCGTGGTCTGCGGCGGCATCCACATGAGCGACATCCCGGCCTTCCCCTACAGCATCCTCTGGGGCGAGCGGCGGATCGTCTCGGTCGCCAACCTGACCCGTGCCGACGGCGAGGAATTCCTGGCCCTGGCAACTGCCGCCGGGGTGCGGACCGAGGTCGTCACCTTCCCGCTCGAACGGGCCAACGAGGCGCTGGCCGATCTCAGGGGCGGCCGGCTGACGGGGGCGGCGGTACTGGTGCCTTGATCCGGCCGGGGCAAGGTGCGCCAGGAAAGTGGCAAAGACGAAACCATCCGGTGACTTGCCACCTTCGCTGTGCTCTCTAGGGAGACTTGAATAAAGCAGAATAACACCAAATCAGGGAAGATCGAGATGCCACTTTATTTTCATCAGGCACGGTTCACCCGCGAGGCGCTGGCCACGCTGATCGAGAAGCCGCAGGACCGCGCCAAGGGTACGGCGACCGCGATCGAGGCGGTCGGCGGCAAGCTGCACCACTATTTCTTCAGCTTCGGCGAGTACGACATCGCGATCATCGCCGAGGTGCCGGACAACATCAGCATGGCCGGCATCGCCATGGCCGTGGCCACGACCGGCGCGGTCACCGATTCGCGCACCACCATCCTGATGACCGCGGACGAAGGCGTGGAGGCGATGCGCCAGGGCCAGAAGGTGAGCGCCGCCTACTGCCCACCCACCCGCTGAGCCTATGCCGGCTTAGCGACAGGCGGGCGAGGGTGCGTGTCTGAGGGCAGCGCCCACGCTTGCCTTCCTGCCGCCGAGGCGCTACCGCCGCTCGAAGCAAAGCGCCACGAACGAGGGAGGGCGGCATGAAGCGGACGATCGCAAGGGCACTTCTGGCCGGGGTGACGGGGCTGACCCTGACGGCCGGGCCGGCCGCGGCCGAGCCGGTCAAGGTCGGCATGGTCACCACGCTCTCGACCGGCGGCGGCTATCTCGGCGAGGACGTCCGCGACGGCTTCCTGCTCGCCATCGACATGGCCGGCGCCGGTGATCGCCTCGAGGTCCTGGTCGAGGATGACGGGCTCGAGCCCGAGAAGGCTGTGCAGATCGCCGAGCGGATGGTCGAGCGCGACCAGGTCGACGTCATGACCGGCATCATCTTCTCCAACGTCGCCATGGCCGTGGTGCCACGCCTCGTCCGCGACGGCATGGTCTACCTCTCGCCCAATGCCGGCCCCTCGCAACTGGCCGGATCCGGCTGCCACGAGAACTACTTCAACGTCGCCTGGCAGAACGACAACCTGCACGAGGCGATGGGCGCCTACGTCACGCAACAGGGCTTCGACAACGTCTACCTCTTGGCGCCCAACTACCCAGCCGGCAAGGACGCGCTGACCGGCTTCAAGCGCTTCTACGAAGGCGGTATCGCTGGCGAGGTCTATACCCAGCTCGGCCAGACCGACTATGCGGCCGAGCTCGCCAACCTCCGCGCCGCCGCGCCCGATGCGGTCTTTTTCTTCTACCCGGGTGGCATGGGCATCAACTTCGTCAAGCAGGCGGCATCGAGCGGCATCAGCCAGGAGATCCCCTTCTTCGGCCCCGCCTTCTCCTTCGACGACACCCTCCTGGACGCCGTGGGCGAGGCCGCGATCGGCATCAAGAACACCTCGCAATGGTCGCCGGACCTCGACAACGAGGCCAACCAGACCTTCGTCGCCGCGTTTGAGGAAACCTACGGCCGCTATCCCACCCTCTACGCCAGCCAGGGCTTCGACACCGCCAATTTGCTGCTCTCGGCGATGGACGCGGTGGGCGACGACCTTGGCGACCAGACAGCCTTCCGCGCAGCACTCGAGGCCGCCGACTTCGTCTCGGTCAGGGGCGACTTCGCCTTCGCCCCGAACCAGCACCCGATCCAGGACATCTACGTCCGTGAGGCGTATGCCGACGACAGTGGCAACATCACCAACCGGGTGATCGGCGTCGTGCTCGAGGATCACCAGGACGCTTATGTCGATGAGTGTCCAATGTAGGCGGAAGAAGAAAGATACGGGGAGGATGATCCTCCCCGTGCCCCACCGTTATTTTGCGGTGGTGACTTGTCTAGCCGGCGGGTTGCAGGGGTAGGCCGTTTTGTTGCCAGGCTTCGATGCCGCCGCGGTACCAGAGCACGTTGGAATAGCCGAGATTGATGGCGCGGAGTGCCGCGTTGTAGGACATCCAGCACTCGATGCTCAGACAGTAGAAGACCAGCGGCGTATCGCGTCGGCCCTCCGTCACCTGACCGAGATACTGGCCGAGCTGTCCTTGCAGCTGATCGTCGAAGCTGCCGGGGGCGTGCGCCGCCACGGCGGGTATCGCCTGCGGCAGGGTTTGCTGTCCACCCAGCACGTCGAAGACCAGCGTCCTTACATCCTGGCGCTGCAAGAGCTCGACCAGGCCCTTGGTGGTGATCACCTGGCCGCCCGGGATCTGGCTCGGGGTCTTGCCGTGCATCGGACCCTGATGCAGCTCGGCCTTGGCCGGCACGCCGAAATCCTGCCGCTCGACGTCGGCGACCTCGTTTGGCGGCGTCGGCTCGAAGCCCGGTTGCTGCTGGCCGGGCTGGGCGGCTTGCGGATTGAAGCCGGGCTGCTGGACCGCGCCCGGCTGCTGTTGCGGCGCCACCTGCTGCGGCGCAGCTTGCGGCCCGCCAGACCCTGGCCCAGGTCCCGGCAAAGTCGTCTGCAGTTGCGGGAAAGAGTCCTGAGCCGCCGCCGGCATGGCGACGATGACAGCGAGCGAGAGCGCCGCTGTCATTCGAGGCATCGCCTTCATCGCGTTTGCTCCAGCAAGGTGCCGCTGACGCCGAGATCGCCGTAAGGATCGAGCAGGTGGTCGTTGCTCAGGAGATAGTCGCCATTGTCGAGGCGCCAGGCTCGCTCGTAATGGCTCGGCAGCTCGACCGGGCCCGCCACCGGGTCGGCGTAGAGGTCGACCTCGCGGATCATGCGACTGAAAGCCGCGTGCGACCGGTCGCTCGCCGCCTGCTGATTGGCATAGGCTTCGTTGCGGATGCGAGCGATGTCGGCATTGCCCTGGCGGGTGATCTCGGCGCGATCGGCGGCACCCTTGGCGTTGATCTGGTTTATCTTGCGGTAATGGGCCGCCAGCTGCTGTTCGTAGGCCGGGTCGATCTGGATCGCGCTGTTGAGCGTCTCGACGAGCTTGAAATCGAGGGCCCCGTCCGGTGCGCGCATCGCAAAGGACGGCCAGGCCGTGCCGGAGAGAACCTCCATCGTCTGGCCCGGCATCGCGCCGGCCATCCGGCTATGGTAGAACTGCACCGCGATTTGGACCACCTCGCGCACCGGCTGGCCCTGATAGGTGTAGCCGATCAGCGCGTCGCCGGCCTCGAGCCACATCCGCATCTCGCTCATCGCCGTCCGGTCCTGCATCGGCTGGAACCCCGAGGCGGCGACACGGTCCGGGCGGTCGCGATAATCGAGCAGGCGAGCGCCAGGCCGGCGACTGGCGACTAGCTGCTCGGCGTACTGGCGCGCCGAGCTGATCTGAAAGTTGGGGCAGGTATCGGCGGCCGCGAACTCCGGCGGCAAGTTGCTCATCTGCCAGACGACCTGCGGCATGACCTCGATGCCGGTCAGCCCATCCGGCGAGAACGCCGCCCATTCGTGCCGCACCACCATGCCTTGGCAGCGGTTCTGCGCATCCCAGGTGACCCC
>CAZNWE010000033.1:0-41890 GCA_964576715.1 uncultured Geminicoccaceae bacterium
CTTCGACAGCATCAGCCATGATTGGATGATGCGGTTCTTGGAGCATCGGATCGGCGACCGCCGTGTGCTCCGGCTCATAGCCAAATGGCTGAAGGCCGGGGTCATGGAGGAGGGGGCGTGGACAGAGAGCACGGAGGGGACGCCCCAGGGCGCGGTGATCTCGCCGCTCCTGGCGAATATCTACCTGCACTATGTCTACGACCTCTGGGCGGACCAGTGGCGCAAGCGCGAGGCGACCGGCGAGGTGATCGTCATCCGCTACGCCGACGACACCATCGTCGGCTTCAAGCGGCAGGCGGACGCCGAACGGTTTCTCCGCGATCTACGGGAGCGGCTGGCGAAGTTCGGCCTGGCGCTGCACCCCGACAAGACCCGTCTGATCGAGTTCGGCCGCTTCGCGGCCCAGCAGCGATCGGCGCGGGGGTTGGGGAAACCGGAGACCTTCGATTTCCTCGGCTTCACGCATATCTGCGGCAAGACGAAGGAAGGATGGTTCACCCTGGTGCGGCACACCATCGCCAAGCGGATGCGAGCCAAACTCGTCGAGATCAAGGAGGCGCTGAACCGCATGCGCCACCTGCCGGTGCCCGAACAGGGGCGCTGGCTGGGGCAGGTAGTGCGCGGCTCCTTCGCGTATCACGCCGTGCCGACCAATGCGCGGAAGATAACGTCCTTCCACCACTTCGTCGTGTGGCACTGGCGACGCGCGCTGTGGCACCGAAGCCCGAAGGCCGCGGTCTCGTGGGTGCGGATGGGCCGGATCGTCGCGCGCTGGTTGCCGCCCGCCAGGATCAGCCATCCCTGGCCGCAGCGTCGCTTCCTCGTCAAACACCCGAGGTGGGAGCCGAGTGCGTTAGCAGCGCATGCTCGGATCTGTCCGGGGGGCGCAGGGTGAAACCTGCGTCCCTACCGGGATAGATCGAGATCGACAACCCAGCCGTACCCGTCCGCGATATAGGCTTGCGCTTGAGCCAGCGCCTGATGTGCGGAGCGGCGTGGACGAAAGCCATGACTCGCCTCCGAGAAGGTCGGGTCCCAAGCCGCCTGAAGCACCTGCAGCACCGCCTGCTGAATGAAGCGGTCGAGCACCGTCGGGATGCCGAGAGCACGTGTACCCCCGCCAGCCTTCGGGATCTCGACCCGCAGCACCGGCTGCGGCTGGTAGGTGCCGTCGAGCAGCTGGTTCCTGATGGAGGGCCAGTGGTCCTAGAGGTAGAGCGGCAGGTCGTCGACGGTCATCCCGTCCACTCCCGGCGCACCCTTGTTGCGCCTGACTTGCGCCAGCACCTTGCGCAGATTGTCACGCTCGACAATCGCCTCCATGAGCGGTCCCAGGACCGCCGGGCTTTCGAGCCGGGGGGTCGCCGCATCGGCTTCGGTTCCTTCGCGAGCAGCGCTTCGGGCCGGGGTGCCCACGCGATCCTGATCGCGTGGGGTGGGGGGCTTCACCCGTCACCCCTGCCCCGCAGGCCAGCTTCAGCTGGATCTTCTGCCGCTTGGCGGACACCCGGGGTCCCCATGGCAGCCTGCTGCCCTGGGGTAGGACGAGATCCCTCGTCCTACTCGCCTCTTCCGGTGTTCGGGCCTTTGGTGGGCTACCAGCCCGCCTACTATGCCCTCTGCTGACTTCTGCGCCGTGATCACCGCCTCTCGACGGGCTCAGCCCCGAATCCGAGGCACGACGCAGACCTGCCGAGGTAAGTCCGACCGCCTTCCGCCGGGGTCCCCACGCGATCCTGATCGCGTGGGGTGGCCACCGCGCACCCGCCGGATCTACTGCACAGGCCCTTGATGGCTCTGGACTTCGCGGTCATCCGCCCGCTCGTCCGCCCTGCGCAGCCTCCTATCCGGTTCTTGTGCATCGGGTCGCGGGTTTGCTTCAAACTGCCTTCGGACCCCGCCTCGCGACGACGCCCTTGTGGTTCGCTAACCCTTCGCCGCCATCAGGCTGGGTAGAGGACTCTCACCTCCAAGCTGTCGAACATGCTCGGCACACGAATCGGATCGAAGGCCTGCTGGCCATCGATGGCGTGCAACATGTCTCGATCAAGGACGCCGAGCGTCTGGCCGAAGCCGGCATCGACCCCTCGGTCGGCAGCGTTGGCGACAGCTACGACAATGCGCGCGCCGAAACCGTGATCGGCCTGTTCAAGACCGAGGTGAGCCATCGGCAGGGACCATGGCGCAGCCTGGAGGCCGTCGAAATCGCTACGCTGAACTGGGGCGACTGGTACAACAACCGCCGCCTGCTCGGCTCGATCGGCAACATCCCGCCCGCCGAGACCGAGGCCAACGATCACGCAGCCCTCGAGGCATTCCCGATGGCGGCATCGGACTCAAACAAACCGGCCTCCGGCAAACCCGGGGCGGTTCAATTCGAGGCCGTGATCGACGCTGATTGAGACCTTGTGACTCGCGGCCGCGGCATGGTCAGAGTTGGGCACGCGGGGTATGGTCGTATTTCGTTTGGTCGAAGGCTGCAGCAGGAGCGCGCAGCCGTGGGTTTGCTTCATGGAGCCCACGCCACTCGGCGGGTCGATTGGTCACGCCGATCCACAGGCGGCTTCTGCACGCACCGCCTCGAACTCAATCGCTTGGGTGACCGTTGTGAGCACATCCTCAAGCAAGTCTGTATCGTCCGCTTCGACCATGACGCGGATCAGGGGCTCGGTGCCGGACGGCCGAACGACCAGCCGGCCGCGTCCTGCGAGCCGCGCGGCGTTGGCTTCGAGCACTCGGCTCAGGGGCGGGCAGGAAAGGTCCATGGCACTGGTGATGCGAACGTTTCGCAGCTCTTGCGGCAGCGGCGTGAAGGCCCGACACAGCTCGCTGACCGGCCGGTCGCTGCGGCAGAGCACGGCCAGCACCTGCAGCGCGGCGAGCAGCCCATCGCCCGTCGTGGCGAAATCGGTCAGCACCACATGCCCGGATTGCTCGCCACCGACATTGAAGCCGCCGTCGCGCATCCGCTCGACGACATACCGATCACCCACTTTCGTTCGATGCAGCGCGAGCCCGAGGCCGTTGACGAACCCCTCGAGGCCGAAATTCGACATCAAGGTGGCAACGATGCCGCCGCCGGTCAGCCGTCCGGCCGCCGCCCAGCTCGCCGTGATCAATGCCAGCACCTGATCGCCATCGACCAGTCGGCCCCGCTCGTCCACCAGCACGACGCGGTCGGCATCGCCATCCAGGGCTATGCCGAGGTCGGCCCCTTGCTCGCGTACGGCGGCCTGGATCGCACTCGGATAGGTCGAGCCACAACCGGCATTGATGTTGCGCCCGTCCGGCGCCACACCGATGCTCACGACGTCCGCACCCAGTTCGAAGAAAAGCTCCGGCGCAATATGGTAGGCAGCACCATTGGCGCAGTCGACGACGATCTTGCGGCCGGCGAGATCGAGCCCGCGCGGAAAGCTGCTCTTGAGGTTCTCGACATAGCGGCCACGCGCGTCCTCGTAGCGCATCGCCCTGCCGATCGCGTCGGGCGGCGCTTCGCCGTTGAGATCCATGGCCCCGATGCGCGCCTCAATCTCGACCTCGAGCGCATCGGAGAGCTTGAAACCATCGGGGCCGAACAGCTTGATGCCGTTGTCCTCGAAGGGGTTGTGCGAAGCCGAGACCATCACCCCGATATCCGCCCGAAGCGAGCGGGTGAGAAAGGCGACGGCGGGTGTCGGCACCGGCCCGGTCAGCATCACCCGCATGCCGGCCGAGAGAAAGCCGGCGGTGAGGGCGGTCTCGATCATGTAGCCCGAGAGCCGGGTGTCCTTGCCGATGACCACCCGCTGCTGGTGATCAGCGCGGCGAAACAGGCCACCTGCGGCCCGACCGAGCCCGAGCGCCACCTCGGCGGTCATCGGGTAGATGTTGCTGGTGCCGCGAATCCCGTCGGTGCCGAATAGTCGGCGCTGCATCGTTCGACCTTCCCCTTTAGGCGTGACCATGACGGCGGTCGCGAGGTGCGACGCGGGTTGGCGGTCTCCGGGCCGGCGCCGGCCCGCTTCCGCGTGGAGTAGTGATAGCCGGCAAAGGTTAATACTCTTCCAACACCCGGATAGGCACGCCCCATTTTGTCACGATTAGCGGCCGCGTTGTCGGCTAGCTTCACAAGGCCACGAGAGCAAGGTTTCCTGCCATGTCGTCAGCCGAGCCGCGGTCCGGAACGATCGAGATCGTTGCACCCGATGGTCGGCTCGAGCGTCCGGAGCGTCGCCGCGTCGCCGGCTTTCGCCCCTACGCACCGGCAGACGGCTGGGCGCCGGATGTGCTGGTCGCACCGGCTGAACGCCGCCAGCGCCGACGCGTCAAGGCCTCCGCGATCCTCGGCCAGCGTCTCGACGTCGAGGGTTGAGCGATTTCGCCGAGCGTCGAGGTGGTGGCCGAGCACAGCTCTCCCTGGCACCCCGGAGCCGACCATCCGCCCGCCGGCCGGCTCATCCGATCCGGCCATGGCACTGCTTGTACTTCTTGCCGGAGCCGCAGGGGCAGGGGGCGTTGCGCGGGACCTTGCCATAGATGCTACCCGGCCCGCCGGCCCCGGCCGAACCCGGCCGCTCTACCGTGGCGACCCCGCCGTCGTCGCCGCCCGCCTGCCGCGCCCGCAAGGTCTGGGCGGCCAGTGCTGCACCTGCCCTGGCCGACGGCGTTTCGTGCCCGCCGATCATCGGGGTGCCGGCCGCGGCGTCGCCCCCTTCGGCCAGCGCCGTGGCACCCGGCTGCGGCATGCGGATCTCGAGATGCGCCAACACCTGGGTCACGGTCTCGCGCAGCCTGGTGAGCATGGCGTCGAACAGAATGAACGCTTCCTTCTTGTACTCGTTCAGCGGATCTCGCTGGCCATAGCCCCGCAGGTGGATCCCCTGGCGCAGATGATCGAGCTGCAGCAGATGCTCCTTCCAGAGATGGTCGAGGATCTGCAATAGCAGGCTCTTCTCCGCCATCCGGATCATCGGCTCGCCGTAAGTCGCGACCTTTTGCGCGGCGCGGCGCTCGACCAGCTCCTCCAGGCGTTCCTTGATCTCCGTCTCGGCGATTCCCTCCTCCTTGAGCCACTCGGTGACCGGGGCATCGATCGCCAGGAGCCGCTTCGCCTCCTGCTCGAGACCGGCGCCGTCCCACTGCTCCGGGTACGACTTCTCGGGGATGTGCTTGGCGACGATGTCGTCGACGATCTCGGCCCGCATGTCGCGAATGGTGTCGGCGACGTTCTCCGCCTGCATCAGCTCGAGTCGCTGCTCGTAGACGACCTTGCGCTGATCGTTCATCACGTCGTCGTACTTGAGCAGATTCTTGCGGATCTCGAAGTTCCTCGCCTCGACCTTCTGCTGCGCCTTTTCCAGCGCCTTGTTGATCCACGGATGGATGATCGCCTCGCCTTCCTTGAGGCCGAGCTTCTGCAGCATCCCGTCCATGCGTTCGGAGCCGAAGATGCGCATCAGGTCGTCTTCGAGCGACAGAAAGAACTTGGTGCGGCCGGGGTCGCCCTGGCGCCCCGAGCGGCCACGCAGCTGGTTGTCGATGCGTCGGCTCTCGTGTCGTTCGGTGCCGATGACGTAGAGCCCGCCTGCCGCCTTGACCTGCTCGGCCTCGGCCGCGATCTCCGCCCGGATCGCGGCTGCCTGTTCCACCGGCGGCTCCTGACCGAGTTCCTGCAGGATGCGCATCTCGGCATTGCCGCCGAGCTGGATATCGGTGCCGCGCCCGGCCATGTTGGTGGCGATGGTGACAGCACCGAGCCGGCCGGCCTGGGCGATGATCATCGCCTCCTGCTCATGATAGCGCGCATTCAGCACGTGGAATGGAATCTTCCGCTGCTTGAGCGCAGCGGCGAGCGCTTCGGACTTCTCGATCGATACGGTGCCGACCAGCACCGGCTGGCCCCGGCTGTGCGCCGCTGCCACGTCCTCGACGATCGCTTCCTGCTTCTCGCGGGCGGTGCGGTAGACCTCATCGTCCTCGTCGATGCGAATCAATGGACGGTGCGTCGGGATCTCGATCACCTCGAGCCGGTAGATCTCGGCGAACTCGGCGGCCTCGGTCGCCGCGGTGCCGGTCATGCCCGCGAGCTTCTTGTAGAGGCGGAAATAGTTCTGGAAGGTGATCGACGCCAAGGTCTGGTTTTCGGGCTGGATCGTGACCCCTTCCTTGGCCTCGAGCGCCTGGTGCAGGCCGCCGGAGTAGCGGCGCCCCTCCATCATCCGGCCGGTGAACTCGTCGACGATGATGACCCGTCCGTCCTTGATCAGGTAATCGACGTCGCGGGTGAAGAGCTTGTGCGCCCTGAGCGCTTCCTGCACGTGGTGGACCAGGCTGATGTTCTGCGGATCGTAGAGATCGCCTTCCTTGAGCAGACCAGCCTGCAGCAGGAGCTCCTGGATCCGCTCGGTGCCCTGTTCGGTCAGCGTCACCGAGCGCTGCTTCTCGTCCTTCTCGAAATCGTCGTCGGAGAGCGACGGGATCAGCCGATCGATGGCGACGTAGAGATCCGAGCCGCCCTCCGCCGGACCGGAGATGATCAAGGGTGTCCGCGCCTCGTCGACCAGGATGCTGTCGACCTCGTCGACGATTGCGAAGCTGTGGCCGCGCTGCACCATGCTTTCGAGTGACAGCTTCATGTTGTCGCGGAGGTAGTCGAAGCCGAATTCGTTGTTGGTGCCATAAGTGATGTCGGCCCGGTAGGCGGCGCGACGGTCGGCCTCGCCGAGACCGGGCACAATGCAGCCGACCGACAGGCCAAGATAGTTGAAGACCTTGCCCATCCACTGGCTGTCGCGCCGGGCCAGGTAGTCGTTGACGGTGACGATATGCACACCTTCGCCCGGCAGCGCATTTAGGTAGGTGGCGAGGGTCGAGACGAGCGTCTTCCCCTCGCCGGTCTTCATCTCGGCAATCGCACCCCGGTGCAGGAATAGCCCGCCGAGCAGCTGCACGTCATAATGCCGCTCGCCCAGCGTTCGCTTCGCTGCCTCCCGCACCGTGGCGAAGGCCTCGGGCAGCAGGTCGTCCAGGCTTTCGCCACCTGCCAATCGCGCGCGAAACTCGTCCGTCCGGGCGCGCAGTGCCGCCTCGTCCAGCGCTTCGAGCGACGGCTCGAGCCCGTTGATCGCGTCGACCACTTTGCGATTGGCCTTGATCAGGCGGTCGTTGGTGGTGCCGAACAGCTTGCGGGCGATGGCGCCGAGCATGATGGGGATTGCCTTTATTGTCACGCGCGTCAGCAGGCGCCGGCCATGCGCCGCCTGACCTCCAGCAGATAAGGTCGCAGCCGAAGCGAGTCAACGCGACGTCTGGAGTGCGCGTAGCGCCGCCGACCAGCAGGAACCCTTGCCAAAGAACGAGCGGCCATCGCTCGTCGGGTGTCGTGACCCCACTTCGAGCCTTGACTGACGGGGCGATCTCCGACACCTGAGGACCGGCGTTAGCGATTCGTGGCGCCATGGAGTGCGGCTCGTCCGTCGCCTCTTCCCCTGGCTCGCTGGGCCGCGATCGAGCCTTCCTCTGCTGGCGAAAGACTGTTTCATGACCCGTTTGCTTCCGCTCGGCCTCGTGCTTGGCCTCATCTTCGGCGCTTCGGCCCAAGCCGAGGACGACGACCCGGTGGTCGCCATCGTGGGTGACACCTCGTTTCGCTTGAGCGATCTGGAGGAAAGCTACCAGGAGCTGCCCGAGCAGTTCCGGCAGATGCCGCTCGAGACGGTCTACGAGCCGTTGCTCGACCGATTGATCGATGGCGAGCTGCTGCTGGAAGCGGCCGAGGCCGCCAATCTTGCGGACGAGCCCGAGGTCGAGGCTGCCATCGAACGGGCTCGTGCGGATGTGCTGCGGCAAACCATGATCGAGCGTGCCATTGCCACGGCGACCGACGACGAGGCCCTTGCTGCGGCCTATGCCGAGCTCCAGGCCGATCCCGATTTTCCGGTCGAGCAGGTGACGGCTCGCCACATTCTGGTGGCGACCGAGGAGGAGGCGCGCGAGGTCATTGCCGAGTTGGACGGCGGTGCCGACTTCGCCGAGCTGGCCCGCGAGCGCTCGACCGACCCCGCCGCCGCCAACGGGGGCGAACTCGGCACCTTCCAGCGTGGCGCGATGGTGCCGCCCTTCGAGAACGCGGCCTTCGCTCTCGAACCGGGCAGCTATAGTGCGGAGCCGGTGGCGACGCAGTTCGGCTTTCATGTCATCCTGGTGGAGGCCAAGGAGACGGTCGAACCGAGCCTCGCCGACGTCGAGGAGCAGCTGCGCGCCGACTTGACCCGCACTGCGATCGAGGGGCTGCTGGAGGATCTGCGCGAAGGCGCCGAGGTGCAGCGCTTTCAAATGGACGGCAGCGCACCCGCCGCCGAATGACAGCGCGGCGACGGCCTGTGGGCCCGCGGGCTCCATTCGACCGCCGAAAGCCCCGATGGCCGAGCCCTTGCCGGTATCACCCCTAGCGCCCGTCGCCCCGGCCTCGCCATGCGGCATACCAGGCGTCCGGTTCGCCACCGCTGCCGCCGGCATTCGCCATGCGGGGCGAGCCGATCTCCTGCTCGTCGAATTGCGCGCCGGCACCACCGTCGCCGGACTGTTCACGCGCTCGGCGACGCCCGGCCATCCGGTGACCTGGTGCCGCAAGGCCCTAAGAGGCGGCCACGCCCGGGCGCTGGTGGTCAACGCCGGCAACGCCAATGTCTGCCGTGGTGCCGAGGGCGATGACGCGGTTCGGCGCGAGGTGGCGGCCACGATCGACTGTTTCGGCTGCGCCGCCGAGGAAGTCTTCGTCTGCTCGACGGGGGTGATCGGCGAGCGTCTTGCGGTCGAGAGGATCGAGGCGACGCTGCCGGGCTTGGCGGCAGCCTTGGCAGGCGGCTCCGAGGCCGTCATGGCCGCGGCCCGGGCGATGATGACGACCGACACCTTTCCCAAATGGTCGTCGTACCACGCGACCATCGATGCCTGTCCCGTAACGGTCACCGGCATCGTCAAGGGATCCGGGATGGTCGCACCGGATATGGCGACCATGCTCGCCTTCGTGTTCACCGATGCGGCCTTGCCCGCCGCCACGCTGCAGACGCTGCTGGAGCGCGGCTGCGACCGCTCGTTCAACGCGATAACGGTCGATGGCGACACCTCGACCTCCGACACGCTCTTGCTCTTCGCCACGGGCGAGGCCGGTCATTCGCCCGTCGAGGCCGCCGCCGACCTACGACTCGCAGCGTTCGCCGCGGCGCTGGACGCGGTGCTGATCGATCTGGCGCAGCAGGTTGTTCGCGACGGCGAGGGGGCACAGAAATTCATCGAGATCAGCGTCGAGGGTGCGTTCGACGACGCCGCCGCCCGGCGGATCGGGCTCAGCATCGCGAACTCGCCCCTGGTCAAAACCGCGATCGCCGGTGCCGACGCAAACTGGGGACGGATCGTCATGGCGGTCGGCAAGGCCGGTGAGACGATCGCGCTGGATCGCCTCGGTGTCGCCTTCGGTAGCCATTGGGTGGCCAAGGACGGGGCGGCCGTTCCCGACCTCGACGAGGGACCAGTTGCGGCGCATCTCCGAGGGCGCGAGATCGCCATCGACGTCGTGGTCGGGAGAGGGCCTGGGCGCGCCGTGGTTTGGACCTGTGATCTCACCCACGGCTATATCGACATCAATGCCGACTACCGAAGCTGAAAGGCCAATCATCCTGGTCGCTGCGGTGGCGCTGATCGACGAGGAGGCTCGCGTGCTGGTCGCGACCCGGCCGGCGCAGAAGAGCATGGCAGGGCTTTGGGAGTTCCCGGGCGGCAAGGTCGAGCCGGGCGAGACGCCCGAGGCCTGCCTCATCCGCGAGCTCGAGGAGGAACTCGGCATTCGCACCAAGAGCGCCTGCCTCGCACCCCTGACCTTCGCGAGCCACGCCTATCCCAGCTTTCATCTACTGATGCCGCTTTACGTCTGCCGGGTCTGGGAGGGCGATCCCACCCCGCTCGAGGGCCAGGAGATCCGCTGGCTGCGGCCCAAAGAGCTGTTCGCCCTGCCGATGCCCGAGGCCGACCGCCCGTTATTGCCGTTTCTCGACGAGTTGCTCTGACGCCAACCCGAAAGTCTGCCGCATTGCGCCTCAAGATCACCACCTGGAACGCCAATTCCGTACGCCTGCGGCAGGCAGCCATGCGCCGGATCGTCGCCGAGATCGACCCGGACGTGCTCTGCCTCCAGGAGACGAAGGTCGAGGACGGCAAGTTTCCGCACGAGCTGGCCGCCGATCTCGGCTTCGCACACCGCTTCGTCCATGGCCAAAAAGGCTATCACGGTGTCGCCATTCTCGCGAAGGTGCCGCTTGCCGACTGCCGAACGCACAAATGGTGCGGGATCGACGACAGCCGCCACGCGGTCTGCGCCCTTCCGGGAGGAATCGAGCTGCACAATCTCTACGTTCCGGCCGGCGGCGACGTGCCCGATCCCGACGAGAACCCGAAGTTTCGGCACAAGCTGCAGATGCTCGACGAGTTGGCCCATTGGTTCGCGGCGCATCGCGACGGCGGCCGACGGGCGGTGCTGCTCGGCGATCTCAACATCGCGCCACTCGAGGCCGACGTCTGGAGCCACAAGCAGCTGCTCTCGGTCGTCAGCCACACGCCCGTCGAGGTCGAGAGGCTCGGGCGGCTGCAGGCGAGCCATAGCTGGGTCGACGCGGTTCGGCAGATCATCCCGCCCGAGCAGAAGCTCTTCAGCTGGTGGAGCTACCGCAACCGGGACTGGAATGCGTCCGACCGCGGCCGCAGGCTCGACCACATCTGGCTCACCCCGGCCCTGTCCCCGGCCTTGCGCGACGCCGCGGTAAAGCGCGAAGCGCGTGGCTGGGAGCAGCCGAGCGACCACGTGCCGGTAACGGTCGAACTCGAGGTCTAGAGGCGCTCGACGATGGTCTTGGACGGTGCCGGTGGTGTCTCGCCGAGCTTGAAGGCGGCGGCGACACGGGTGGCGATCTGCCGGGCCTGATCATGGTCGCGGCCGTGGACGAGGGCCAGGGGCTCGCCGGCTTCGACCCATTCGCCCAAGCCTCGGACATCGGCGACGCCGACTGTGTGATCGATCGTCTGCTCGGGGCTGGTCCGACCGCCGCCGAGCTCGATGACGACGAGGCCGAGATCGCGCGTGGCGATCGCGGTGATCCAGCCGCTCTCGGTGGCCGGGACGGGAACCACCACGGGGGCCTTCGGCAGCTCTGCCGCGATGGCATCGTTCGGTCCGCCCTGGGCGGCCACCATGCGGGCGAAGCGTTCGGCGGCGCTACCGTCGTCGAGGCGGCGTTGGAGTTCGGCGAGGGCGTTCGGTTCCGGGCCGGTGCGCTGGAGCAGTTCTGCTCCCAGGGTCAGGATGACTTCGGCGAGGCGCGGGTCGCGGCTCTCGCCCGTCAAGAACGCCACGACCTCGGCAGCCTCGAGCGCATTGCCGGCGTTGCGGCCGAGGCACTGGTTCATCTCGGTGACGATCGAACGGGTGGGCAGGCTTGCCGCGTTGGCGACGTCGGCGATGGCCCGGCCGAGCGCTCGGGCGTCGTCCAGCGTCGTCATGAAGGCGCCGTTGCCGACCTTGACGTCCACGACGAGACCGGCCGAACCGACCGCCAGCTTCTTCGCGAGGATCGAGGCCACGATCAACGGCCGGCTCTCGACCGTCGCCGTCACGTCGCGAATGGCGTAGAGGCGACGATCGGCGGGTGCGAGGTCGTCGGTCTGCCCGACGATGGCGCAGCCGACCTCGGCGACGATGCGCTGGAACCGGTCGAGCGAGGGACGGGTATCGATGCCTTCGAAGCTCTCGAGCTTGTCGAGCGTGCCGCCGGTATGGCCGAGGCCGCGGCCGGAGACCATCGGCACGTAGGCGCCGGCGGCCGCCAAAAGCGGGGCCAGGATCAGGCTGACCTTGTCGCCGACGCCACCGGTCGAATGCTTGTCGAGCACCGGCCCCGGCAGGTTCGGCCAAGTCAGCCGCCTGCCACTCGCTGCCATCGCCAGGGTCAGCGCCACGGTCTCGGCTTCGTCCATGCCGTTGAGGACCACGGCCATGGCGAAGGCGCCGGCCTGGGCATCGCCGATGCCGCCATCGACAAGGCCCTGGACGATGGTGTCGATCTCGGCCGGTGTCAGGGCCCGTCGATCGCGCTTCCTGGCGATGATCTCCTGCGGCAGGATCAAGGCTGGGTGAGCTCCTCCAACTCGTCGAGCAGCTTCGATGCACCGAAACGGAAATGCGCTGGCGCCAGCCAACCGGCACCCATCACCGCCTCGCCGATCTGCCAGTAGCGCATGGCGTCCCGGGCGGTCCTGACCCCGCCCGAGATCTTCACACCGACCCGGCCCTCGGCCTCCTCTGCCACCGCGAACAGGAGTGCTGCAGCCTCGGGTGTCGCCCCGATCTCGATCTTCCCGGTCGAGGTCTTGAGAAAGTCGACGCCGGCCATGACGGCCGAGCGGGCGACGGCGGTGATCAGCTCGGGGCGCTGGAGCCGGCCGGTTTCCATGATAAGCTTGAGCGTTGCCCTGGCACCGGCGGCCGCGCGGCAGAGCGTGATCAACTCGCCCGTCAGGCCGACATCACCGTCGAGCGTTGCCGCCAAGGGCGCCACGATATCGACCTCCTGGGCACCGGCGGCGACCGCGGCAGCGACCGCCTCGGCCGTCCCGGCCAGGTCGTCGCCGCCGTCGGGGAAGTTGGCGACGGTGGCGAGCCTGACCCGGCTGCCGGCAAGGCAGCGCGCGGCCATCGGAAGCGCGTCGGCCAGGACGCAGACGGCGGCGACACCGTGGTTCCTGGCACGGGCGCAAAGCGCCTCGATGTCGGCGTCGGTCTCGTCGCCATTGAGCGTGGTGAGGTCGATCACCGAGACGAAGCGGCGGGCGAGGGCCGCATCGATCGGCCGCGCATCGGCCGCAGTCAGGGTGGCATCGAGGTCAAGCCGCATGACGGGCCAGGTCCTTCATCGCTCGGGCGAGCAGCCGCTCGAGATCGCCCGCGGCCTTGCCGGCAACAGCCAGCGTCTCGGCATGGCTCAAGGGTTGCGCGGCGAGACCGGCCGCCCGGTTGGTGACGATCGACAGGCCTAGCACCCGAAGCCCGGCATGGCGCGCCAAAATCGCCTCGGGCACGGTCGACATGCCGACGAGATCGGCCCCCATGGCGCGAAAGGCGCGGATTTCGGCGGGTGTCTCGAAGGACGGGCCCGGGGTCGCCAGATAGACGCCGGCAGCGAGGTCGAGGCCGAGCCCTTGCACCACGGCGATCAGCTCGGGGTCGTAGACGTTGGTCATGTCCGGAAAACGCGCGCCGACGCGTTCGTCATTGGGGCCGGTGAGCGGGTTCGTGCCCAGCATGTTGATGTGGTCGGTGATGACCGCAATCGAGCCCGGGGTGATGGCCGGATCGATCGCCCCGCTGGCGTTGGTGAGGATCAGGAGCCGCGTCCCGAGGGCTGCCAGCGTGCGGATCATGGTCGCCAGTGCTGCGGTGCCCTGGCCTTCGTAGAGGTGCGTGCGCCCCTGCAGGCAGGCGACAGGCACGTCGTCCGCCGTGCCCACGACCAGGCGGCCGGCATGGCCCTCGACGGAGGGTTGCGGAAAGCCGGGCAACTCGCCGTAGGGGATCGCCATTTTGTCGGAAAGCTGGTCGGCGAAGCCGCCGAGGCCGGAGCCGAGGATGATGGCGATCTTGGGGAACCCATCGGCGAAGCGCTGGCGCAGCATCTCGGCTGCCGTCGCGTCGGCAACGACCGGCTGGCCGCCGAGCGCCAGGGGGCCGAAGGCCATGGGCAGGAGGTCGCCGATGGTCGACGAGGCGAGGCTGCCATCGGCGCCCGCCATGTGCACCGGCGTTGCCGGCGGGGCGAACTCGGACAAAAGCTGGCGGCAGCCGCCGCAGGGCGAGCAGGGCTCGTTGCCCGAGCCAATCACCACGATCTCGGCGATGCGCTGCCCGCCGGCGGCGATCATCGCGGCCACGGCCGAGCGTTCGGCGCAGAGGCCTTGCGGGTAGGCGGCGTTCTCGACATTGGCGCCGACATGGATCGCACCCGAGGTGGTGCGAATGGCGCAGCCGACCCTGAAGCGGGAATAGGGAACATAGGCGCGGGCCTGGACGTCGCGCGCTTTCTCCAGCAGGTCCTTCATCGTTCCTTCACGTAAGGCTGGCCGATGGCCTTGGGTGCCACGGCCCGGCCGACGAAGCCGGCGAGCAGGAGGATGGTCAGGAGATAGGGCAAGGCCTGGATCGCCTGGGTCGGCACCTCGCCGACGAGCGGCAGTTCCACCCCCTGGAGCCGTGCCTGGATGGCGTCGGCGAAGGCGAAAAGGAGGCAGGCGAAAAGGACCGGGACCGGCCGCCACTTGCCGAAGATGAGTGCTGCCAGGGCCAGGAACCCCTTGCCGGCGGACATGTCCCGGGTGAAGCCGGCCCCTTGCGCGATCGAGAGATAGGCCCCGGCGATGCCGCAGAGGAGCCCGGTGATCATCAGCGCCCGAAAGCGCATGGCGTTGACCGAGATGCCGGCGGTATCGACAGCACTCGGGTTCTCGCCCACGGCCCTGAGGCGAAGGCCGAAGCGGGTCTGGTAGACCACCCAGGCGGTGAGCGGGACGGAGAGGGCGGCGAGGTAGACCAGGAGGTTGTGGCCGCTGATGACGTCGGCATAGAGCGGGCCGAGATAGGGGATGTCGCGCAAGGTCTCGGCGAAAGGCAGGTCGATCGACCGAAAGCGCATGCCCTCGGCCGAGACCGGCACCCGGCCGGCCTGCCGGAACCAGGCATCGGCGAGCACGGGCCCGAGGCCGGCCACGAAGATGTTGATGGCGACACCGGAGACCACATGATCGCCGCGATGGGTGATGCAGGCGAAGCCATGCAGCATGGCCAGCGCCAGCGAGACCCCCATGGCGGTGACGAGCCCCAGCCAGGCCGACCCGGTGAGCGCGGCAGCGGCGGCGGCGGCAAAGGCCGCCCCCAGCATTTTGCCCTCGAGCCCGATATCGACGATGCCGCTCCGCTCGGCGAAGAGGCCGGCCATGGCGCAGAGCACGAGCGGCGTGGCGAGCCGAAAGGTGCTGGCCGTCAGCAGCAGAACCTGGGTCCAGAGGTCCTCCATCGCCGATCAGGCCGGAACCGTGACGGTGGGCCGGGCAAAGCGCGCCTCGAGCCAGGGCCGGAACATGTGCTCCAAGGCACCGGCGAACAGGATGACCAGCCCCTGAATGACCACGACCATGTCGCGGTTGATCTTGGGCATGTCGAAGGCGAGTTCCGAGCCGCCCTGGTAGAGGGCCCCGAAGAGGACGGCGGCGAGCACGATGCCGACCGGGTGGCCGCGGCCCATCAGCGCCACGGCGATGCCGACGAAACCGTAGCCGCCGGTGAAACCCAGGGTGAGGCGGTGCTGGGCGCCCAGCACCTCGTTCAAGGACATCATCCCAGCCAGGGCCCCGGAAAGCGTCATGGCGATCATGATCTGCCTGGCCGGTGAAATGCCGCCATAGACGGCGGCCGCCTCGCTCTTGCCGACCACCCGCAGCTCGTAGCCGGCCCGGGTCTTCCAGACGAAAAGCCAGTAGAGGACGCAGCAGACGAGCGCGATCAGGAGCGACGCATTCAAGGGCGAGCGGCCGATGACGAGGCCGAACCCGCTGAACAGCTCGTGCAATTGCGGCAGCCAGATGTTCGGGTCGAAGGTGATGCTTTCGGGGATCTGCTGGCCCGGACGCCGGAGCGGGTTGACCAGGAGATAGGTCATGATGGAGGCGGCGATGAAGTTCAGCATGATCGTCGTGATCACCGTGTGGCTGCCGCGCCGGGCCTGCAGCCAGCCCGGGATGAAGCCCCAGATCCCGCCGAAGAGGGCCGCCGCCATGATCCCGATCATGATGCCGATCGGCACCGGCCAGTGGCCGAAATGGATGCCGGCGAGGGCGACGCCCAGCCCGCCGATATAGGCTTGGCCCTCGCCGCCGATATTGAAGAGCCCACACTGGAAGGCCAGCGCCACGGCGAGGCCGGTGAAGATGAAGTTGGTGGCGTAGAACAGCGTGTAGCCCACGGCCTCGCCGAAGCCGAAGGCGCCATAGACGAGATAGCCCGCGGCCGCGATCGGGTTCTCGCCGAGAATGACGACGACCAGCCCCGCGACCAGAAAGGCCATGCCGAGGTTGATCAGCGGCAAGAGGCCGTAATTGACCCAGCCCGGCAGCTTGGTCGGCATCAGGCAGCCAGCTCTTCGCGAATGCCGGCCATCAGCATGCCGATGCGCTGCGCATTGGCCTCGGCACCCGGCATCTCGCCGGTGAGCGTGCCGTCGAACATGACGATGATGCGATCAGCGAGCGACAGGATCTCGTCGAGCTCGACCGAGACCAGGAGGATCGCCTTGCCGGCGTCACGCATCGCGATCAACCGCTTGTGGATGAACTCGATGGCGCCGATGTCGACGCCGCGCGTCGGTTGGCCGACGAGCAGGAGGTCGGGGTCGTGCTCCATCTCCCGCGCCAGCACGAGCTTTTGCTGGTTGCCACCCGAAAAGGACGTCGCCTGGAGCATGGGCGAGACGGGGCGGACGTCGTAGCCCTGCATCCAGCCGAGGCAATGAGCGATGATCCCGCGCTTCTTCAAGAAGCCATGGCCGGAATAAGCCGGCAGCAGCTGGTAGCCGAGGATAGCGTTCTCGTAGGCCGCAAAGCCGCGCACCAGGCCCATCCGCAGCCGGTCCTCCGGCACGTGACCGAGCTTCTTTCGCCTGGCGTCGGCGGCATCGAGGATCGGCTCGCCATGCAGCAGGACGCGGCCGGCCGAGGCCCTGCGGATACCGGAAAGCGCCTCCAGCAGCTCCGACTGGCCGTTGCCGGCGACCCCGGCGATGCCGACGATCTCCCCGGCGCGGACGGTGAAGCTCACGTCCTTGACCCGGCGGACACCGACTTCGTCCGTGACCTCGAGATGCTCGACCTCGAGCACCGCCGCACCTGGCCGCGCCGGCGCCTTCTCGACCCGGAGCAGCACCTTGCGGCCGACCATGAGCTCGGCCAGCTCCTCCTTCGTGGTCTCGGCCGTGGCGCGGTGCGCGACCATCTCGCCACCGCGCATGACGCTCACATTGTCGGTGACCGCCATGATCTCGCGCAGCTTGTGGGTGATCAGGATCACCGTCCGGCCTTGCGCCTTCAGGCTTTCCAGGATGCGAAACAGGTGGTCGGCCTCCTGTGGGGTCAGGACGCCGGTCGGCTCGTCGAGGATGAGGACGTGAGCGCCCCTGAAGAGCGCCTTGAGGATCTCCACCCGCTGCTGGATGCCGACCGGTAGGTCGTCCACTCTTGCGTCGATATCGACGTCGAGCGAGTAGTCCCGCTCGAGCCCGAGCAGCTCTTCACGGGCCCGGGCCTGCCCCGCCTTCAAGGTCCAGCCGCCCTCGGCCCCGAGCAGGATGTTCTCCAAGACGGTGAACGGCTCGACCAGCATGAAGTGCTGGTGGACCATGCCGATGCCGGCCTTGATCGCGTCCTCGGGCGAGCGGATCACCCGTTCCTCGCCGGCCACCAAGATCCGGCCGGAATCGGCCTGGTAGAAGCCGTAGAGAATGTTCATCAGGGTCGACTTGCCGGCACCGTTCTCGCCGATGATGCCGTGGATGGTCCCGGGCTGGACGGCGAGCTCGATGTTCTTGTTGGCGTGCACTGGGCCGAAGGACTTGTTGATGCCTTCGAGTGCTACCGCGGGCGCAGGGTTGCCCGCGGTCGCAGCCACGCTCATAGGGGAGGCGCCCTCAGTCCTGCCCCCTCAGTTCTGGGTCGAGTAGTAGTCCGTGACCGCGAGCTCGCCGGCGATGATCTGCGCCTTGGCCTCCTCGATCGCGGCCTCCATTTCGGGGGTGATCAGCTCGCGGTTGTTTTCGTCGAGCGCGAAGCCGACGCCGTCTTCGGCAAGGCCCAAAGAACTGGCCCCGGCCTCCCAGGTGCCCTCCATCGTGTCCTTGAAGGCGTTGTAGACGGCGACATCGACCCGCTTGAGCATCGAGGTGAGCACACTGCCGGGGTGCAGGTGGTTCTGGTTGCTGTCGACGCCGATCGAGAGCTTGCCCTGGTCGGCCGCGGCCTGCAGCACGCCGAGCCCGGTCGAGCCCGCGGCCGCGTAAACGACGTCGGCCCCCTGGTTGAACTGGCCGATGGCGAGTTCACCGCCACGGGCCGGGTCGTTCCAGGCGGCCGGCGTCGTGCCGGTCATGTTGACCAAGACCTCGGCGTCCGGGTCCACGTACTTCACCCCCTGCTCGTAGCCGTGCGCGAAGTTGCGGATCAGCGGGATGTCCATGCCGCCGACGAAACCTACCGTGCCGGTCTCGGACGCCATGGCGGCGGCCATGCCGACGAGGAACGAGCCCTCGTGCTCCTTGAAGACCACGGACTGCACGTTGGGCAGGTCGACCACTGCATCGATGATGGTGAAGTTGACGTCGGGGTTCTCGGCCGCCACCGCTTCCAGCGGGGTGGCGTTCTGGAAGCCAACGACCGCGACGATGGTGGCCCCGGAGCGGATCATCCGCCGCATTGCCTGGTCGCGCTGCGCTTCCTGGGTCACCTCGAATTCGAGATACTCGATCCCGGTTTCCTCCTTGAAGCGCTCCGCACCGGTGTAGGCCGCCTCGTTGAACGACTTGTCGAATTTGCCACCCATGTCGAAGATGACGGCCGGCTTGAAGTCCTGTGCCGCCGCGGCACCGGTGAGCATAGCCAGCACCGCAACCGCCAAGCCCGTGACCACCTTGCGCATCCGTCCACCCCTCATTGTCCTCGAACCCCAACCGGCGTGAAAAGGGTAGGCGAGCCGGTGCCAATTGCAAACAGCTTTGCGCTGCGTCGTTGGCGGCGACCAGCTCAGGGGGCTGGTCGGCAGCTGGCGGCTGCTCGCGGGCGATGGCCATCGAGCCACTGGACGATGTCTTGCCAGACCCGCTCGCGCTGCAGGTCGCGCAGCAAGAGATGCCAGCCATTGGGGTAGACGACGCGCTGGCACGCATCGCTGCCCAGCCGTGCGGCAAAGCCGAGGATCACGTCTGGCGCGATGATTTCGTCACGCGCACCGGCGAGGACCAGAACCGGCAGGTTCAGATCGGGGGCCTTGGCCACGGCTTCGTCCATCAGCCGGACGAGACCGGCGATCGCGTCGAGCCGGGTGCCCTTGATGACGAGCGGATCACGGCCGAGGGCGATCAACACGGCGTCATTGTCGCTGGCCCGGCGCTCGAGCCCGCGACCCGTGACCTCGCGTCCCGGCAGCAGGCTCGCGGCGGTCATCAGTGCTACACGGTAGAAGGGATTGAACGCCGATCCACCCCAGACCGCGGGTGCCGACATGATCAGCCCGTCGACGGTCGGGGCCGGCGCGTTCGTGTCGTTGGCGGCAAAGGCGATGGTGGCCACCGCCGCCCCCATGCTTTCGCCCAGGATATAGAGCGGCGTCTCAGGCCATCGGGCGCGGAGCTCGCCTACCTTGCGGCGGAGATCCGTGACCAGCGCCTCGGTGCCCGGCCAAAGGCCACGATTATGGTTGGCGCCGAAGCCCTGCTGGTCGAAGGCTTCGACGTGAAAGCCCAGCGTCGTCGCGAAGTCGGCGAAGGCGTCGAAGGCACCGCGGTAGTCGTTGAAGCCGTGTAAGGCGAGAATGACGGCCTTGGGTGGGCCGTCCGGAGCGTGGACGACGCGTGGCCGGTCGCCGTTGCCCATGGGGTGTTCGACCATGCCACAGCCGGTGACCAGCATGAGCAGGCTCGCCACCACGAGGCCGAACGTCGAGCGGTCCGCGAGAGCCATCGGCGGCGCGCGCTCAGCAATGCTGCTTGAGACCGATCATTCTCCAGATATCGGCCGGGGACCGGCCGATGTCACGCAAATGACGCAGGGTGATCGCGCGGTTGCGCTTGGCGAGGCGCTCGCCGCGGCTGTCGGCGACGAGATTGTGATGATAGTAGCGTGGCGGGTCGATTTCGAGCAGCGCCTGCAGCAGCCGGTGGATGTGCGTGGCATGGAAAAGATCCTCGCCGCGCGTGACCAGGTTGACGCCTTGCATGTGGTCGTCGACCACGACCGCGAGGTGGTAGCTGGTCGGCGTATCCTTGCGGGCGATGATCGGGTCGCCGAGGAACGCAGGCTCGGCCTCGATCCAGCCGGCACGGCAGTCGTACCAGGCCAGCGGTCCGGTCAATGCGCGCCCCTGGTCGACATCAAGTCGCCACGCGAAGGGCTCGCCCTTGGCGATCCGCGCAGCGCTCTCGGCGCGATCGACTTGGCGGCAGATCCCGGGATAGGCCAACTCGGCATTGGGCCCGTGCGGGGCGCGGCCCGAGTGCTCGGCTTCCATCCGAATCTGCTTGCGCGAGCAAAAACATGGATAAACCACGCCGAGTTCCTGCAAGCGTCGCAAAGCCGCCGCATAGCGCGACATGCCGGAGCTTTGCCGAAGCGGCTCCCCGTGCCAACGCAATCCCAACCAGGTGAGATCCTCGAAGATGGCCCGCTCGAACTCCGGACGGCACCGCTGGACGTCGATATCCTCGATGCGTAACCGGAAATGGCCGTGTGACAGACGCGCCGCCTCGTGGCCGAACAATGCCGAGTAGGCATGACCGACATGCAGATAGCCGGAAGGGCTCGGCGCGAAGCGCGTCAGCAGTGGCGGCTCGCCGGGCGACGGCATAGGGATGGCATCGACCCCAGGCAACCCACGTTCATCAGCTATACCCGCCGCCGTGACCGACATCTCACCGCCGTGCAAAAGCCCGCCCACCACACGCAATGTTGGCCAGCTTTCGCGCCATGCGCAAGACAACAACCCCGAGCACGGCGGCCCGGCCACAGAGCGTCACCCCACGGCAACGCTCTGAGCGCGGCGTGTCAAAAACGCATGAACGGATTGAGGAAGCGAGAAAACGTACCGGTCAAGCGGAGCGGTGCGTCGGTCACGGTTAGGCACAGACAATCCTCGTCGAATTCGGCCATCGGCTGATGATCGACATGCGCGTCGGCAATCGTGATGTCGCCGCGGCCGTACCGGCCGATCCCGTCGTTGAAGGCACCCTTCAACACGACGGTGATCTCCTGCCCCTCATGCGTATGCTTGGGCACTGCCCGGCCTGCCTTGAGCACGACCAGGCGGGTTCGATAGCGCGACTCGTCCAAGGGCAGCGGCGCCTCGGAAACGCCGCCGTAATGCTTCCACGACAGCGCGCCCAGACCCCCCATCACATAGCCCCGCAGCGGCGCCGGCAGTGCCTCATCATCGAGGCCGCGGCGCCGCGAGCGCGGCGTCGCAGATGGCTTTGCCTTATTGCCAGCAGTCACTTCGGGTACGTCGTCGAGGCGCGCAATCAGGCGTTCGTACAAATCTGGACTGAGGTCGGCCGGCGGCAGGTCCTCGAGCATCGCGCCACCCAGAGTTTCGTACTCGCGGTAGATCGCTTGATGCTCCGAAGAAAGCGCCAAATGGGTCGCCACCACCAACCCAACCGGCTCCGGGAGCCGGCCAGCGGCATGCGCCAGCATCAGATCGTCGACAGTGATATGTTCGCTCGTCATGCCACACCTTCGAGAAGGCCACGCAGCTTACCAACAGCCAGACGCAGCCTCGATTTGACCGTCCCCAGAGGCAAACCCAATTCGTCGGCGATTACGCTGTGGGTCTTGTCCTCGAAATAAAAAATCCGCAAAAGCTCCGCCTGTTCGCTGGGCAAGGCCGCTATGGCCCGGCGTATCTCATCCTTTATCAACTCGGCCTCAGTATGCGTGTCACCGCGTGGCGCCTCACCAAACTCCATCGTCGGGTCGTCCAGGTCGAAGTCCGGGTGCCGCTCCCGGCGCAGCGCGTCGATCCGCTTGTTTCGCGCGATCGTGTAAATCCAGGTGCTCAAAGCAGCTTTTTGCGAGTCGAACTGATGTGCCCGCCGCCACACCGTGAGCAGCACCTCCTGCGCTAAATCCTCTGCCACATCGCCGCGCGCTCCGACCCGGCGAAGATAAGCCGCCACCCGAGGCGCATAGAAGCCGTACAAGCGTCCGAACGCATCACGGTCGCGGTCCACCGCGACCTTTGTGATGTCGGCGAGCAAAGCGCGATCTGCATCCGATTTTGAGCCAGTCATCGTGTCGTTGAACTGCACTGCGGAGCCACGCGCAAGCGTCATCTTGCGACTCCCGCCGCCGTTAGCCAAAATCGTCGCACGCACAGCAACGCACATAGTTCCCCGCACACCGTCACCGCATTAAAGCTACGTATGGCCGGCGGCAGTGGATCACCGCCATGGCCAGCATCGCTGCTTTCGCCACGAACAAAGCGGCATCCTGCGCCAACGTTCCAACACCCGTGAAAGAAGAGAACTACCCCATGTCGCACAACCAACATCTCACGCTGCGTCGTCAGATCATCGCCACTTGCCTGAAGATGACCGAGCTTGGCATCAACCACGGGACGTCCGGCAATGTCAGCGCGCGCGTCGAGGAGGGCCTGCTCATCACCCCATCTGGGATGCCTTACGACCGGATCACGGCAGACGACATCGTGCTGCTCGATCACGATGGGCGCTACCAGGGGCGACGGCTGCCATCGACGGAGTGGCGCTTTCATCACGACATCATGCGGCAGCGTCCGGACGTCAACGCGATCGTCCACAATCATGCGATGCATTGCACCGTTCTCGCCTGCTTGCGCATGGAGATCCCGGCATTTCACTACATGGTCGCCGTGGCCGGCGGTGAGACGATTCGCGTCGCTCCCTATGCCCGGTTCGGCACGCAGGCGCTATCGGACCATGCGCTCGGCGCACTCGAGGGCCGCAACGCCTGCCTGCTCGCCAATCACGGCATGATCGCCCTCGGCGCCGACCTCGAAAAGGCGCTCAACCTCGCGGTCGAGGTGGAAAATCTTGCGTCCTGCTACTGGCGATGCCTTCAGGTCACCCGTCCGGCGATCTTGACGCGCGCCCAGATCGACGAGGTGCTCGAACGAATCGCCAGCTATGGCAAGCAGCCGGAGGAGCTGGCCCCCGACGCATTGCCGGCGTTCGAGGCACCGCCCAGGCTGCGCACCGTGTGAGCCTTCGCGGCGCTATTTGCTGCCCTGGTTGCGCATGATGGCGACGAGGCCGGCGCCGAGTGCGAGCAGCAGGGCACTGCCGAGACCGGTGGCGATGGCGGCGGTAAAGCGCGCCTTGGCGGCATCCCAGCCCCGGGCAAGGCGGACGGCCATGCGCAGACCTTCCTCGTCGTGCAGGCCAAGGCGGTGCACCAACGCGTCGATCGCTTTTTTGGCCGCCTCCTCCGCGGCGGCGCGGGCCACACGGTCGATCTCGGCTCGCATCTGCGAACGCTGCATCGCGATGGTCTGGTGAAACGATTCGGTCTGCTGCAGCAGCACGCGCAGGATCGGCAGACCGTCATTCTTGTCGTGCAGATGGGCGGCACCCAAGAGGTCGAGCTGGCGCCGCACGCCCGTGCTGAGATCGCCGGTGCTGACGACGACCGGGATGCCAGGCGCCGTCTCGCGCAGGATTTCCAGGGTCCGCGGCCCGCTCGAATCCGGCAGATTGAGGTCGGTGACGATCACGTCGGGCGCGCGTCCGGGCGTGGTCAGCCGGATGAGCCCCTCCGCCAGGGTGTTGGCGAGGACCACATCGAACCGTTCGGCAAGTTCGCGGCGCACGGCCAATGCGTCGGTCGGATCGTCTTCGAGCACCAGAACGCGCACCACCATCTCCGCCGGAGCGATCGTCGCAAGACTTTAGAATAGGATTTATAACCTATAATGCAATCCTGGTAAAGCGTTGCCTGCGGCTCAGCTGGCGGTCGCCCCGTCGCTTTCGGCGGCGGTGACGGTGAAGCCGGCCCCGGCCAACGCCCGGGTGATGAGGGCCGCGTGCGCGGCGTCACGGGTCTCGATCACGAAATCCACGATGGCATCCCTGACCGAGCCCCGCGAGAACGCGCGTTTGTGCGTCACCTCAACGACATTGCCGTGGGCGTCGGCGATCAAGCGGGCGAGCCGTGCGAGGCTGCCGGGGCTGTCCGGCACGGCAACGGCCAAGCGAACGAGCCGCTCGCTGCGCACGAGGCCGCGCATGATGACGGCACTCAACAGGCGGCTGTCGATATTGCCGCCGCAGAGCAGCAGTGCCACGCGACGCCCGGCAAAGCGTTCGGGATGCGCCAGCACGGCGGCGAGGCCCGCCGCACCGGCGCCTTCCGCCACCGTCTTCTCGATCTCCAAGAGCTGCAGGATCGCCCGCTCGAGATGCGGCTCTTCGACCAGGAGAATGTCCTGCACCAGCCGCGCGATGATCGCCGTGGTCAGCCGTCCCGGCCGCTTGACCGCGATGCCGTCGGCGATGGTCCGCCCAGAGCCGGCTGGCGCGCTCCCCGGATACCGAAGCGAATAGGCTGCCGGATACTCGGCCGATTGCACGCCGATGACCGCTGTATCCGGGCGCAGCGTCGCGAGTGCCGTCGCAATCCCCGAGATCAAACCGCCGCCGCCGATCGGCACGACGACGGCATCGAGGGACGGGGCGTCGGCGGCGAGCTCGAGACCGATCGTGCCTTGGCCGGCGATGATCAGTGGATCGTCGAACGGATGAATGAACACCAGCCCGCGCTCGGCGGCGAGTGCCTGCGCATGTTCGGCCGCCTCGTCGACGCTCTGCCCGAAGAGCCGCACCTCGGCACCGAGCTGCTCGGTGTTGTGGATCTTGGTGAAGGGTGTGCTCTCCGGCATCACGATCATGGCGCGAATGCCGAGCCGACGGCTGTGATAGGCGACGCCCTGCGCGTGATTGCCGGCCGACATGGCGATGACACCGCGTTGTCGCTCCGCCGTCGTCAGGCTCGCAAGCTTGTTAAGAGCCCCGCGCTCCTTGAACGATCCGGTATATTGCCGGTTCTCGAATTTCAACCAGAGCTCGGCACCAGTAATCTCGGAGAGCGTGCGCGAGTGGCGCAGCGGTGTATGCAGGATTTGCCCGGTGATGGTGGTCGCTGCGGCCTCGATGCCAGCAAGGTCGACGGCCGAAAGTGCCGACGTGGGCGTGCTCACCTCAGGGGAACAGCGGCGCGAGCGCGAGGCCGGTCGCCTCCGGCAACGCGAACATCAGGTTCATGTTCTGGATCGCCTGCCCCGAAGCACCCTTGACCAGGTTGTCGATGACACTGAGCATGATGACTTCGCCGGCGATGCGGCCCGGGTGCAGGGCGATCAGGCAGAGATTGCTGCCCCGGACATGTCGGGTGGCGGGCAGGGACTGCGGTGGCAGGACCTTGACGAAGGGAGCATCCGCATAGGCTCGCTCCAGCTGTCGCTGCAGATCGTCGACGCCGACCCCGGCCGTTTGCCTAGCGTAGATGGTGGCCAGAATACCGCGGTTCATCGGCACTAGATGCGGGGTGAAAGTGACGCGCATCGGTGCCTGGCTGAAGTCCGAGAGGCATTGCTCGATCTCCGGCGTGTGGCGATGGGTGGCAATTGCGTAGGCGTGCAAGCCCTCGCTCACCTCGGCAAAGAGGTTGGCCTCCTTGGCCGCCCGCCCGGCTCCGCTGACGCCCGACTTGGCATCGATGATGATCCCCTGCTCCTCGATCAAGCCGCCCTGCAGAAGGGGGATCAGCGGCAGCTCCGCGGTCGTGGTGTAGCAGCCGGGGTTGGCGACGAGCCCGGCCCGTGCCACCGCCTCGGCATAGTGCTCGCTCAGGCCGTAGACCGCCGATGCCTGGAGGTCGGAAGCCTCGTGCGGCTTGCCATAGGTGGCGGCATAGAGGGCGAGGTCCCGCAGCCGGAAATCGGCGGACAGGTCGACGACCCGGACGCTGCTCGGCAGGCTCTTCACGACGGCCTGCGTGAGCCCGTGCGGCAGGCAGCAGAAGACAAGATCCACGCCACCTAGATCGACAGTCTCCAGCTTTTCGAGCACCGGCAGGTTCAGATGCGCGAGGTGCGGGAACAATGCACCCACCGACTGCCCGGCATTGCGATCGGCGGTCAACCAGCGGATTTCGGCGGCAGGGTGGCCGACGAGCAGGCGCAGCAGCTCGGCTCCCGTATAGCCGCTCGCCCCCAGCACACCGAGCCTCACTCGTTCCATCTCGCCCACCACCCGCTCACGGCTGCCGCCCCTCGATTTCCTGATCGAATGGGTCTATCGGAAGCGTGGTCGGTCCGGCAAGGTCCGGCAGTGGCCCGTGCCATCAGCGGAACGGCGATCCAGGGCACTTGATCGATGCGTTTTCTCGTGATCGGCGGCGGCGGACGGGAGCACAGCTTGTGCTGGGCGCTCCAGGCCTCGCCACTCGCCACCGGAGTCATTTGCGCGCCCGGCAACGATGGCATCGCGCTCGACACCGAATGCGTGCCCGTCGCCGTCGATGACCTCGCCGGCATGGTTGAGCTTGCCCGCGTTCGGGCGGTCGATGTCGTCGTCGTCGGACCAGAGCTGCCGCTCGTTCTCGGGCTCGTCGATCGACTCGAGGCAGCCGGCATCAGGGCCTTCGGCCCGACCGCCGCCGCCGCCCGGCTCGAGGGTTCCAAGAGCTTCATGAAGGCATTCTGCGCCCGTCACGACATCCCGACCGCTCCCTGTCGGGTGTTCGAGAAGGCCGAGATCGACGCGGCGCTCGCTTATGTCAGTGCCAGCGAGCTGCCGGTCGTCATCAAGGCCGACGGCCTCGCTGCCGGCAAGGGTGTGGTCGTCGCCGAGACGCGCGAGGCGGCACGCCAAGCCGTCGAGGCGGCGTTCGCCGGTGCTTTCGGCGCGGCCGGGGCGACCCTCGTGATCGAAGAATTCATGGCGGGCGAGGAGGCCAGCCTGTTCGCCATCTGCGACGGCAAGACCGCGCTCGAGATCGGCACCGCCCAGGATCACAAGCGTGCCTTCGACGGCGATCGGGGGCCCAATACCGGTGGGATGGGCGCCTACTCGCCGGCCCCGGCCTTGACTCCCGAGCTGATCGACGAGGTCATGGCGCGCATTGTCCGCCCGACCATCGCCGGTCTCGCCGCCGAAGGCGTCCCCTACCGGGGCTGCCTCTATGCCGGGCTGATGCTGACCGCCGACGGCCCGAGGCTCGTCGAATACAATGTCCGCTTTGGCGACCCGGAATGCCAAGTCGTGCTGCCGCGGCTGATGACCGACCTCGGTCAGCTGATCGTCGGCGCCGTCGATGGCGTGCTCGACCGGATGAGCCTGCGCTGGCACCCCGAGCATACGCTTGCCGTTGTCATGGCGACCCGGGGCTATCCCGGCACCTCGGCGACGGGCTCGGTCATCAAGGGCCTTGACGAGCTCCACGATGTCCCGGGGCTCCTCGTCTTTCACGCCGCGACCAGAAAGGTCGGTGATGCGTGGCAGGCGCATGGCGGGCGCGTCCTGGCAGTCACCGGGCGCGGACCGACGCTGCAGGTCGCCCGACAACGGGCCTACGGCGCCATCAAGCGGATCGACTGGCCGGACGGCTTCTATCGCCACGACATCGGCTGGCGCGCGCTGAGGTGATCACCCGCCGGCTCAGGGCGAACGCCGAGGGTGTGGCCGAAGCTGCGGCAGCCCTGCGCGAGGGTCGGCTCGTCGCCTTTCCGACGGAGACGGTCTACGGGCTTGGGGCGCTCGCCACCGACCGCGAGGCGATTGCGCGACTGTTCGCGGCCAAGGGCCGCCCGGCGCACAACCCGCTCATTCTGCACGTCGCCGAGCCCGCCGCGGCCGCGGCGTTTGCGCTGCTCGATGCGCGCGCCGAACGACTTGTCGCCGCCTTGTGGCCCGGCCCGCTGACCCTCGTTCTGCCGCTGCAACGCCACGCCGGCATCGCCCCCGCAGCGACGGCTGGTTTGGCAACCGTGGCGGTGCGCCTGCCTTGCCATGCCACGGCGCAGGCGCTCCTGCGGCTGGTCGGCGGCCCGGTGGCGGCACCGAGCGCCAACCGCTCGGGTCGGGTCAGCCCGACCACGGCGGCGCACGTGCTGGCCGATCTCGACGGGCTGATCGACCTGGTGCTCGACGGTGGTGCTGTCATGATCGGCATCGAAAGCACAGTGATCGATCTCAGCCGCCCGGGGAGCGCACGGCTGCTCCGGCCGGGCGGCACCAAGCGGGAAGTCATCGAGGGGCTGATCGGCCCGCTTGCCGACGTCGAGACCACCACCGACGAACCCTTGCGCTCCCCCGGCCTCCTTAGCCGGCATTACGCGCCGACGACGCCGCTCAGGCTCGACGCGCTCGAGGTCGAAACCGACGAGGCGCTGCTCGCTTTCGGCCCCGAGCCGCTGCCGGGTGCAGCGACGATGCTGAACCTCAGCCCGACCGGCGATCTCGCCGAGGCGGCCCACAATCTGTACGCGATGCTGCGCGCCCTCGATGCCAAGGGAGCCAGGCGCATCGCCGTCATGCGCCTGCCCGAGACCGGGCTCGGCGAGGCGCTGGTCGATCGTCTGCGCCGTGCTGCCGCAGCCTAGTGTCCCGCGGTGTAGAGACTCTCGAGCAGTGCGCCGTGCCGGTCGGTGATCATCGGTCGGCGCAGCTTAAGGGTCGGGGTCATGAGGCCGTTGTCGACCGTGAAGGGCTCGGTCATGATCTCGAATTTGCGGATTCGCTCGATCGGGGAGAGGTTGGCGTTGGCGCGCTTGACCGCTTCGCCGATTCGCTGCCGAAAGCCCTGGTCCCTGGCGAGTTCGTCAGCCTGCTTGCCGGTCTCGCGCGCGTAGGCTTTGGCGGCATCGGCATCGGGCGAGATCAGGGCCACCAGATAGGGCTTCCTGTCGCCGTAGATGAAGGCCTGGCCGATCTCGGGCTCCAGCAGGAGGACGCCTTCGACCCTCGCGGGCGACACGTTATCGCCACCGGAGTTGACGATGATGTCCTTCTTGCGATCGGTGATCTTGAGATAGCCGTCCGGCTCGATGACGCCGATATCGCCGGTATGCAGCCAGCCATCGACGATCGTCCGGGCGGTTGTCTCCTCGTCCTGCCAATAGCCGCGCATGACGTTGTCGCCGCGGACGACGATTTCGCCGTCCTCGGCGATCTTGATCTCGACGCCCTTGAAGGCCGGGCCCACGGTGTCGAGCCGGGCGCCGCCGGGCGGGTTGGCGCTGATCACCGGCGAGGCCTCGGTCTGGCCGTAGCCCTGGAGCACGGGCAGGCCCAAGGCCACGAAGAAGACCCCAACATCATAGTTCAACGGCGCGCCGCCCGAGACCATCGCCTTCAGATGGCCGCCGAAGCGCTCGTTGACCTTGGTGCGAACCAGCTTGTCGAGCAAACCGTCGATTGCCTGCTCGAACGGGTTCAGCCTGCCTTTCTGCTCGTAGCGCTTGGTGCCGAGCCGCAGGGCCAGTTCGAACAGCTTCTGCTTGATCCCGCCCTGGCGATGCACCCCACTCAATATCCTTTGCCGCAGCACCTCGTAGAGCCGGGGAACGCAGGTCAGAATTGTAGGCTTGGCCTCGACGAGGTTGGTCGAGAGGTGCTCAACCCCCTCGGCATAATAGATCTCGGCACCGATCGAGATCGGGAAGAACTGCCCGGCCGTGTGCTCATAGCTGTGTGACAGCGGCAGGAACGAGAGGAACCGCTCGCGATTGCCGAGGCCGATCTTCTTGACGAGCTCGTAGGCGCCCTCGAGATTGCACATGATGTTGCGGTGCGACAGCATCACGCCCTTGGGGGTGCCGCCGGTACCCGAGGTGTAGATGAAACAGGCGATGTCGTCCGGCTTGATCGTTGGCGCGAGGTCGAGCGCCGGCGAGCGGTCGCCCAGCGCCAGCGCATCGCTCCAGGCCACGGCGGTGACCGGTAGCTCGCCGGTCCCTGCCAGCGGCTCGATGAACAGCAGCGTCTTGACGCCGGGCGCCTGCTTGATCGCTGGGATCAGCCGTTTCGCCAGATTGCTGCCGGAGCAGATCACCATCCTGGCTTCGGAATGATTGAGGATGAAGGCGTGATCACGCTCGGTGTTCGTGGTGTAGGCTGGTACCGTGATACCACCGGCCCCGAGCACCGCGAGGTCGGCGACACACCACTCGGGGCGGTTCTCGGAGACGAGCACCACCCGGTCGCCCGGCTCGAGCCCGAGTTGGCGCAAAGCTCGCGACAATCGCGCCGCCTCGGCCGCCACCCGCCGCCAGGACCAGGGCCGATAAACGCTGTCCACCTTGTGCCAAAGAAACGGGTTGCCGCCCTCGCGCTGTGCATGGTTCTGGAACATCGCGAGCAGGTTCGTGTCGAAAGCTACGTCCGCCATGGCTCCTCTTGATCGGCTCCGAGTCGGCGGACGCGCTCCAAGGGTGCAACGCTGTTGATCGCCTCCTCCTTCGCTTTTTCGTCCGGCCCGCACGCGTCGTTTGTGCCCAGGGACGGGCGACCGCTGGACCTGCATGTTTCAGGGCATATATCTCGCCTGTCCAGTCCCGAAGGGAAGTTCGATGACGAATGCAGCGCCGCTCCAAGGTTTCGTGGAGCCGGCACCATGGGTGGCGGGCCCAGCCGATGCGGCGCAGCGCTCGGCCGGTGCCGCGGCGCAGCGCGCCCCGACCTGGGACCTGTCGGATCTTTTTTCCGGGTTCGACGACCCGGCGATCGAGACCACGCTCGCGGCTGCCGCTGCCGAGGCCGAAGCGATCGCCAACGAGTTCGCGGGCACCCTGGCCGAGCGCAGCGGCGATGACCTTGCACTGATGCTCGGCCGCTATGAGGCGCTGCAGGAATCACTCGGCCGGGTCCACGCCTTCGCCTCGCTGAGCCACGCCGCAAATCGCGACGACCCGAAGATCGGCCGCTTCGTGCAGGCCGTCCAGGAACGCGCCACGGCGATCAACACGCCCTTGCTGTTCGTCACGCTCGAGCTGAACCGCATCGACGACGCCGTGCTCGATGCCAAGATCGAGGCATCGAGCGCGCTCGCCAGGCTCAAGCCGTGGCTCGACAACGTTCGCGCCTTCAGGCCACACCAGCTTTCCGACGAGATCGAGAAGGTGCTGCACGAGCGGTCGGTCACCGGCCGTAGTGCCTGGGTGCGCCTGTTCGACGAGACCATGTCGGCTCTTCGCTTTCCGTTCCGCGGCGAGAACCTCACCAGTGCGCAGGTCTTCGACAAGCTGTCGGCCAAGGATCGGGCGGTGCGGCGCGACGCCGCGACGGCGATCAGCGAGGTCCTGGCCGACAACATCCGGCTGTGCGCGCGAATCACCAACACCATCGTCAAGGACAAAGCGATCGAGGACGGCTGGCGCAAGTTTGCCAAGCCGATTTCGTCGCGCAATCTGGCCAACCAGGTCGAGGACGAGGTGGTCGATGCCCTGATCACCGCCGTCCGCGCCGCCTACCCGCGTCTCTCGCATCGCTATTATGGGCTCAAGGCCCGCTGGATGGGCCTCGAGAAACTCGAGTTCTGGGATCGCAACGCGCCGCTCCCCGAGGACAGCGATCAGCGACGCAATTGGGGCGACGCGACGATCGTGGTGCTCGACGCCTATCGCCGCTTTTCGCCCAGGCTTGCCGAGATGGCGGAGTGCTTCTTCGAGCGCAACTGGATCGATGCCGAGGTCCGACCGGGCAAGGACAGCGGTGCCTTTTGTCATCCCGTGGTGCCGAAGCTGCATCCCTACGTGCTGATGAACTTTCAGGGCAAGGCCCGCGACGTCATGACCCTGGCGCACGAGCTTGGGCATGGCGTCCACCAGCTCTTGGCGGCAAAGCAGGGGCTGCTGCTGTCCGGAACACCGCTGACGCTCGCCGAGACCGCCTCGGTGTTCGGCGAACAGCTCACCTTCCGCGCGCTTCTCGGGCAGGCCGAGTCCCCGGTCGAGCGCCGGGTTCTGTTGGCCAGCAAAGTCGAGGATATGCTCAACACGGTCGTCCGCCAGATTGCCTTTTGCGAGTTCGAGCGCCGCGTCCATGACGCGAGGCGGGAAGCCGAGCTGACCCCGGACGACCTCGGCGACATCTGGATCGACGTGCAGCAGGAAAGCCTGGGTCCGGCGTTCAGCTACCCGGACGAATACCGCACCTACTGGAGCTACATACCGCACTTCGTGCACGTGCCTTTCTATGTCTACGCCTACGCGTTCGGTGATTGTCTGGTGAACGCGCTCTACAAGCGCTACGAGGAGGCGCCCGAGGGTTTCGAGCCACGCTATCTCGCCATGCTCGAGGCGGGTGGCACGCTCCGCCACAAGGAAATCCTGGCCCCGTTCGGCCTCGATGCGAGTGATCCGGCTTTCTGGGCCAGTGGCCTGGAGGTGCTGGAAGGCTATATCGATGAACTCGAGGTGGCATTGGATACTGGCGCACCGGCGCCCGCAGCCATGGGAGCACAGATTTGAGCGACCGTCCGGCCGATATCGATCGGCGCAACTCGGAAAGCTCGTTCGGCGGACGGTTCCGCCGCTACGCGCAGGTATCCGGCACGGTGGGAGCGGCCGCCGCTCGGTTCGCCGGTCGGCGCATGACCGGCGGTGGCGACAGCCTGGAGCAGGCGAGCGAGCTGCGCGAGGCGCTCGGTGGCCTGAAGGGTCCGCTGATGAAGGTGGCGCAGATGATGGCCACCATCCCCGAAGCACTGCCGGCCGAGTATGCGGCCGAACTCGCGCAGCTCCAGTCCAATGCTCCCCCCATGGGCAAGCCCTTCGTTCGCCGCCGCATGGTCGCCGAACTCGGCCCCGACTGGGAGAAGCGCTTCAAGCATTTCCCTCTGGAATCGTCGGCTGCGGCTTCATTGGGGCAGGTGCACAAAGCGGTTCTGCACGATGGCCGCACGGTGGCCTGCAAGCTGCAGTATCCGAACATCGCCGCTGCCGTCGATGCAGACCTCAACCAGCTCAAGTTCATCTTTGCGATCTACCGTCGCTATGACCGGGCGATCAACCCGGACCGCATCTACGAGGAGATCTCCGCGCGGCTGCACGAGGAACTCGACTACGCGCACGAGGCCCGTAACATGGGTCTCTACCGCGATATTCTTGCGGCCGAGCCACACATCCATGTGCCGAAGGTCGTCGCGGAGTTGTCCACGGGCCGTCTGTTGACCATGGAGTGGCTCGAGGGCGAGAAATTTTTGTCGTTCACGGCCTCGGATGCGGAGACCCGCAACCGCTTGGCACTCAACATGTTCCGCGCTTGGTACGTGCCGTTCTACAATTACGGCGTGATCCATGGCGATCCGCATCTCGGCAACTATACGGTGCGACCGGACCTCGACATCAATCTCCTCGACTTCGGCTGCGTCCGCTTGTTTCCGCCGAAATTCGTCAAAGGCGTGATCGATCTCTTCTGGGCGCTGATGCGCAACGACCGCGACTTGGCGGTCGGGGCCTACGAGAGCTGGGGCTTTTCTGGCCTGACCAACGAGGTGATCGACGTCCTGAACCAGTGGGCGACGTTTCTGTACGGCCCGCTGATGGAGGATCGGCCAAGGCTCATCCAGGAGACCAATGCCGGCCGCGAGGGCCGCGAGGTCGCCGGGAAGGTGCACAGGCGGCTCAAGGAGGTAGGGGGCGTCACCCCGCCGCGCGAGTTCGTCTTCATGGACCGTGCCGCGATCGGCCTCGGCTCGGTCTTCCTGCACCTGAATGCCGAGATCAACTGGCATCGGATGTTCATGGCTCTGGTCGACGATTTCGACCTGGCCGCACTCGAGCGGCGGCAAGCTGACGTGCTGGCAGCGCACCAGTTGCAGTTGGCGCTGTGAACGGGGCGAAGCCGGTCAGTTGCACGCCGCATTCGGCTGGAGTAGCTCCTGACAGCCCTGCTGGCGCTGGCCCTCTCGAAGAGTCGCCACGTCGATCCGCTGACTGAGATGTAGGTCGCTTCGCCAGACCGCCTGCGATTCAGAACATGGCTTGGCATCCAGCCATGGCGGGTTTGGCCCGCCGTCGGACGCGACAGGCCGATATGCCCGAATCACGTTGTTGCTGGTGGTTGTCAGCATCGCGGCGACGTCTGCTGACCCGCAACACGACCCTCAAGGGCCGCAGGACCGGCGGAATACCCGGCCGATCGATTTAGGGTTGCCGTCGCCCGAGACGCTCGAGTGGGAGTTGTGGAGCCCCGGCCGGATGAACGTCGCACAGCATCAGCGACGTTGTGTGACTGGCCGTTCAAGAGCTTCGCCAAAACGAGCAACGCCGAGAACCGCAGTCTGGTCTATCGTCGCCGGTGTCTCGAGGCTCCTGGTCGGCAAGCCGCTCGCCGGCGACGACTGTCTCAATTGGGCTATCGGCGAGTGGAGGAGCCTCGCGAGACCGAAATGCGGGCGTTCAAGACCCCCTTGAGGCGACGAGATCTGGCTGACCATCACCTACGCTCGCGCCGGATACTCGACCCCGCCAATCAATCAGCCGTCGTGGCGTTTCGCCGGGACGGCGCTCGCCGGCAACAGAACATCCGACGCGAACGGCATCACCAAGATGACCATCCGACGAGCGAGGCAAGCCACTCAGCAGCGTCAAATCACCAGCGCATCGCCGCGAGGCAGCGAATGCTCAAACTTCGTCGCGCTCGGCCCGCTTGCGCATCAGCTTGCGATAGCGGCGGATCGCCTCGGCCTTCTCGCGCGCCCGTCGCTCGGACGGCTTCTCGTAGTGCCGCCGCATCCGCATTTCGCGATAAAGGCCCTCGCGCTGCATCTTCTTCTTGAGTGCGCGCAGCGCCTGATCGACATTGTTGTCGCGAACCTGAACCTCGACGATGACAGCTCTCCTGGGGAAGGCTTGCCCGGCGACGCCACCTGGGCGAAAACCGCGACAATAATAAGGGCTCCCTCTCGCGAGGGCTTACGGGTTGTACGTCAAGCGCTGGCTTGGAGCAAGTCCCACGTGCATCCGGGCGCTTGGCGGTGGGAACGAGAGGACGAGTCGGTCATGACCCTGCGCAAGATCGCGCGCCTGGGCCACCCGGTGCTGCTGCGCCCGGCGGCGGCGGTAGCCGACCCCACCGCACCGACGGTCACAGCGCTCATCAGCGACATGCGCGAAACCCTGGCCGACGCTCGCGGCCTCGGCCTCGCCGCGCCGCAGGTCTACGCTGGTCAGCGGGTCATCCTCGCGCATGTGCCGGACGAGGACGGTGCCGTCGAGCACACGGCCGAGCCGTTGGTCCTGGTCAACCCGTGCCTGACCGCGCTGGGCGAGTCCGACGCGCTGGCGTTCGAGGGCTGCCTGTCCATCCCCGGCCTGCGCGGACTGGTGCCGCGCTATGCCGCGGTGGGGCTCAGGGCGTTGGACGCCCAAGGTCGGCCACTCGAACGCGAGGCCGACGGGCTCTTCGCTCGCATCCTGCAACACGAAGTCGATCACCTCGACGGGGTTCTCTACACCCACCGTCTCCTAAATCCGCGGCATCTCGCGTTCGATGATGAAGTTGCGGCCCTGGCTGCCTATTTAGCGGACAAGACAGTAAAAGCCGAAGGTGCCTGGAACGATGACCGAAGCCGCAAACAGTGATGCCATGGCCGAGCGCGTGGCGCAGAAGGACCGGATCTTGGAGGCGGCGCTCGTGCATGCGGCATTCGACGGCTGGAGCCGGCGCACCCTGAACCAGGCAGCCGAGGATGCCGACTTCGATCTGGCGACAGCGAGGCGCCTCTTCCCGCAGGCCGGCGACAGCCTGCTCGCTTGGCTCGGCGACTGGGCCGATCGGCGGATGCTGGCGGCGATCGACCCCGAGAGCTTGGCGCGCCTGCCGGTGCGCGAGCGGATCGCCAAGCTGGTCCGCACCCGGATCGAGGTGCTCGACGATCACAAGGAGGCCATGCGGCGGGCAGCGCTGATCCGCGGCAACCCGGGCAATCTCGGCACCGCTGGCAAGGCACTCTGGCGCACGGTCGACCGGATCTGGGATGCGGCGGGCTTCCCGGCCACGCGGGAGCAGGGTTTCAGCCGCTACAGCCGCCGCGTCACCCTCGCCACCGTCTTGATCACGACCGTGCTCTACTGGCTCGAGGACATCTCGCCCGACAACGAGGACACCTGGGCCTTCCTCGACCGGCGGATCGAGGACGTGATGCGTATCGGCCAGGTTCGCGGCCAGATGGAGGGCCTGTTGCGCGACCTGCCCGGTGGTGGCCTGCTGCGCGGCAAAGGCCAGGGCCGCGGCAGCAGCATCGGATCTCGCTGACCTGGAGATGCTGCCTATTCCCCAACGAGGCGGTGGTCAGCCGCTTCATCCGGGGTGGTCAAGTCGACCGCCGGGGCCGCCGGGCCCGGGGTCTCGGACGATCGTCGGCGTTCGTCCGCCGCCGCGGCCGAGACGTCACCAATCGGGCCGAAAACCCGTTGCCGGATCAGGGGCTGGCCATCCAGGGCGTCGGACGCCAGGTTCAACTCGACGATCCAGGCCAGCAGGTCGGCGTAGCCGTCGATCGACCCGAGGCCGTCCGGTCCCGTAAAGGCTATGCCGTCGCCCGACGGCCGGACGATTCCGCGTTCCGCTTCGAGTGTCGCAACCAACCGGTCGATCGGAAGGCCGCTTCGCTCTGCTGCTGTCGCGCCGAGCACCCCGTCCGTGACAACCACGTCCAACTGGCCGCCGAGATTGGCCACCAACGACCGCAGACTGGACCCGAAGGTCGAGAGCCGCGCTTCCATCGAGAGGTGGCCGGTGAGGGCGTCGCCGCGCGCAGCGATGGCTTCGAGGACGGCTTCGGCCGCGATGCTCTCGGCTGCAAGGTCGATCGCCACATCCGCCAGGCGACGGTCGCTGCGTCCCGTCACCGCCATGGACGCCTCGATCGTCCCACGATCGCTCTCGTAGCGAAAGGCCGGAATGGTCAGGCGCCCATCGCCCCATTGCGCCTGCATCTCGATCGGCGGCTGAAGTAAATCGGCTGGCAGCAAGCGCAGGCTGAGCTCGGCGTCTTGCGCCCAGAGCCAATCCCAGCGCAGCGCTTGCGCCGGCCAGTCGCCGAGCCAGGCCGAGGGCGGGCCAGGCACGAGATCGAGAAGCGGCGTGGCGGCGCGATAGAGGGCCGCAGCGCGGTCACGGTCGAGCGGACCAAGTCGCAGGGCGAAGCGGTCGAAGTGGTCCAGTGCTGCCGGACCGCGCTCGGCATCGAGCGCCAGCGTCAGGCCGCCGAGGGCGGTTTCGAGCGCTGCCGATGCCGCCGCACCCTGCTCGAGGTCGAGCACGACGGTGGCGCGAAGCGGCCCGTCGAGCAGTGGCTCGCTCACCGGCACAGCGCCGAGCAGGCGCACCAGTGCGGCCGCCTCTCGGCCATCGAGCGTGGCCGTGACCCTGCCGGACGGTGCCCTCTGCCACGGGCCGAGCCGCGCTTCGCCTGTTGCGGTGAAGTGATCGGCATCCAGCGTCGCGGCGATTGCGGCCTCCTCCAGGTCGCCGTCGAGCCGAGCCCGCAGGTTCAAGGGCCCGAGCAGTGCCAAGCCTGGTTCTGGCGGCTCACCGACGAGCCGCAGTAGCCGCGGCAGGGATGCGATGTCGACTGCGAGGGTCAGGTCGAATGCGCGATCGGCGGCGTCGATGCCGCCGGCGACCGTGGCGGCACTGCCGGCCACGTCCGTCAGGCTCGCCCGATCGATGGTGAGGCGGCCGCTCCTGCTGTCGAGTTGCAGGACGAGGCCGCCCAATCGTGTCGCGTCGAGGCTCGCCCGCTCGACTCTGAGATCAAGGGCCAGGTCGAGGGCGGTGAGCTGGTCGAGCAGGGCCTCGGCGGTCGCCATCGGCGCCGCGACGTCCACCACATCGTCGACGGCAAGTCGGTCGATCCGCCCGCGCACCGCCAGCTGCGGCAGCCGCTCGTCGTTCCCAGCGCGCCATGCTACACCACCCTCGGCGTGCAGCGCATCGAGGCGCAGGTCGAGCGCCCGCAGCGCCAAGGCGTCCGGCTCCCAGGTCAGCTCGGTTGCAAGCGAGAGCGTGGTTGAGCGGCGGACGGGCTCCGGTGGCGGCAGCAAGGCTGCAACCAGGCTCGCGGGCTGCTGGACGGTGACGTCGAGCCGACCGGTGAGCTTCGGTGACGGATTGTCGCCCAACGGGCCGAGCCTGCCGGTGAACGCGAGATCACCCGGTCCCGGCAGACGAGCGCTGGCCTGAGTGACGTCCAGAGCACCGGTGCCGGTCAGGGCGAACTCGACCGCAACCTGACGAAACGGCAGCGAGCGCCACTCGAGCACGTCCGTCTCGAAGGTGGCGCGACCAGCAAGGCCAGCCGGCAGCGCCTGTGCCAGTGCCGCGGGCAACTCCCGCATCCGGGGCATGGTGTCCGGCAGGGTCAGCGCCTCGGCGGCTAGCTCGAAGTGCAGGGTCGGTCCGGCCGCGAACGCGAGATCGGCGGAGCCGGACAAGGGTTGGCCGTCGACCACGAGTGCACCCTCGTCCAGCCGGAGTGTGGGGACGTCGGCGAAGTCGAGTGCCAGCCTCGCGTCGAGCGATACCGGCGTGGTCGGCAGCAGCACCGGCTCCTTGTCGGTCGGCCCGAGTGCGGCGAGGGAACGAGGTGACGGCAGATCGAGCGAAAGCCGACCCTCGATACCTTGGTTCGTTGCAGGCAGGCGTGCGAGGCCACGAAAAGCGAGGCGGCTCACGGTTGCGTCCTGCGCGACCTCGAGCTGCAGCGCGGTCGGCACCGGCCGGCCGCGCGGCGCCGCGCCGAACTGCGCCTCGAGATCCAGGGTGGCGTCGCCCGAGGCCGCGGCGAAGCGGCCGGCCAGGTCGAGCCGGCTGCTGCCACTGTCACCCTCACGATCGAGCACCGCGTCGATCGCCTCGAGCATTGGTTCGCGTTCGGGCAGCGATAGCACGCCGCCGACAATGCGCAGCCGTCGCATTGGCGGAACGGTGCCGCTCGCTGCCAGTCGATCGGCCCATGCCGACAGCACGGCGGCCGCCTCCTTTTCGATCTGCAGGCTCGGGCGAACGAGCGTGGCCTCGTTGACCCCAGAGGCACCGACCAAGAGCGACAAAAGGTCGAGATCGAGATCCAGCCGATCGGCGGTCAACATGAAACCACTCGCGGCCGAGCCGACCGACGGGCGATACACCGTGAGCAACGGCTGCGGCAGCAGCTTGATGTCGATATCGCCGGCAACGTCCAGCGGCTGGCCGGTGATCGCCAGCACTGCCGCCCCGAGCCGACGCTCCAGCCACTCTTCGTCGACGAGCTTCGGGGCGACCAAGATCGCCGCGACGGTGCCGGCCAAGAGCAGCGCCGCGCCGGCAATCAGGTAGCGCAATGTCGAACCATGAACCTCGGGCCGGCCCGCCGACCGGCGCTGGCGAACGTGCGGAGTAGCATGGGTCAGCAATAGAAGTGCCCTGCCGCCATCGCAAGCCTCGCCACGGCGCACCGGCATATCCAGTGTGCGCGGCGGCGTCGGCATCGGCGAGTGGATCGCCACGCAGGTCGCGCAAAACGCCGACAACGTGGCAATGGCCGGCCGCGAGCACACCCGCGACGAAGCGGCTCAGCGCATGGCCGCAACCGCCGTGGCTATCAGACGGCCGAGGTCGGTGACCGTGCCGTCGCCGCCGCGGCCCACGCTACCGACCGCTTGGGGTCACCGCAAAGAGCACGGCTGCGGCCGCTGTGCTCAACCATATCGACGTGGTCGTCGAGGGTGCCGGGATTGTGACGGCAAAGCCCATTCAGGGGACCGTCGGGCAGGTGTCACACGCGGCGCGCGTGGCCGAGATAGAGGATCGCCCGGCTCGGCACCCGGCCGAAGGTGAAGTCCAGGTTGCGGTCGAGACCGCGCGGGCCGAGGCCCACCATCTCGCCGACCGTAAAACCTCGACGGTTGAGTAGTGTTGCCAGCTCGGCCGGGCGGATGAAGGCTTGCGGCTGGTGCGTGCCAGCCGGCATGAGACGCAACACCCGTTCGGCAAGCGTGACGACCGCCAATGCGGCGAGCGGCGTGCGGTTGATCGTGTCGAAGAGAAACAGCCCGCCAGGCTGCAGCACCCGGCCGATTTCGGCGATCACGGCGTCCAAGTCCCGCACGTGCTCGAGAACGTCGACGCAGACCACGGTGTCGAAAGAGGCGCGCGGAAAGGGCAGGTGCTCGCCCATGGCCACCAGGTAGTCGATGCCCGAACCGGTGCCGCGGCTTCGCGTCCTGGCGGCGGCCACGGCGCGGCTCGCCGGGTCGATGCCGGTGACCGACGCACCGCGCGCCGCCATGGCTTCCGCCATGAACCCACCGGCGCAACCCAGATCGAGAACGCGCCGGCCGCGCCATTTGCCGATCACGGGATCGAACGCTGCGAGCCTGGCCGGAACGAGGTTGTGCAAGGTTCTGACCCAGCGCCGCTTGCCCGACCACCAATCGGCGGCGGCCGCGTCGTACAAAGCGAAGTCGGAATGGGTGCGGGCGTTGGTCGCCATGAGGCTCAGCTTTCATGTTGTCGATCGGACGGGCTGTCGGGATTACGTTTCTGGCGGGCGATCGGTTCGCCGCGATGCCGATGCAGTGGCGTTCTCGACTGTACGCCCAGAGTGCCAAGCGCTAGGGGAAACGGCAGCAGGACGAGCAACGACAGGCAGGAGAGGGCGATGACCAAGACCATCGGGCATTTCATCAACGGGGCGCATCACCCGGGCACCGGCACCGCCACCGGCCTCGTCTTTAACCCGGCAACCGGCGAGGAGACGGCACGGGTCGCCATGGCGGCCGAGCCCGAGGTCCAGGCCGCGGTCGAGGCCGCCAAGGCCGCCCAGCCCGCCTGGGCCGACACGGCAATCGTCAGGCGCGCCCGGGTCATGTTCCGCTTCAAGGAGTTGATCGAGCAGAACATGGAGGAGCTGGCCCGCCGGGTGTCTGCCGAGCACGGCAAGACGCTGGAGGACGCCAAGGGCTCGATCACCCGCGGCCTCGAGGTGGTCGAGTTCGCCTGCGGCATCCCGCAGCTCCTGAAGGGCGAGTTCAGTCACAATGTGGGCGCCGGCGTCGACCTCGTCTCCGTCCGCCACCCTGTCGGCATCGCCGCCGGCATCACGCCCTTCAACTTCCCCGCCATGATCCCGCTCTGGATGGCGCCGATGGCGATCGCCTGCGGCAACGCCTTCATCCTCAAGCCGTCCGAGAAGGACCCCTCCTGCCCGATGCTCCTGGCGGAGCTCCTGCAGGAAGCGGGTGCGCCCGCCGGCATCATCCAGGTCGTCAACGGCGGCAAGGAGGCGGTGAACGCCATCCTGGCGCATCCCGATATCGCGGCGGTGAGCTTCGTCGGTGCCACCGCCACCGCCGAGTACATCTACCGGACCGGCACGATGCACGGCAAACGCGTCCAGGCCCTGGGCGGGGCCAAGAACCACATGGTGATCATGCCGGATGCCGATCTCGACATGGCGGTCGATGCGCTGATGGGTGCGGGCTACGGTTCCGCCGGCGAGCGCTGCATGGCGGTCTCGGTCGCCGTCCCGGTGGGCGAAAAGACGGCGGATGCCCTGATCGAGAAGCTGGCACCCAAGGTCCGCCAGCTGAAGATCGGCCCCGGCACCGAACCCGGCGTGGAGATGGGCCCGCTGGTCACCAAGGAACATCTCGAGAAGGTCAGGGGCTATGTCGATCTGGGCATCCAGGAGGGGGCGGAACTCGTCGTCGACGGCCGCGACTTCAAGATGCAGGGCTACGAGAACGGCTTCTTCCTCGGTGGCTGCCTGTTCGACCGGGTCACCGAGGACATGCGGATCTGCAAGGAGGAAATCTTCGGCCCGGTCCTCTCGGTGGTCAGGAAACCCGACTACGCCGCGGCGGTGAAGATCATCAACGACCACGAATACGGCAACGGTACCGCGATCTTCACCCGCGACGGTGACGCCGCCCGGGCCTTCGCCAACGAGGTCCAGATCGGCATGGTCGGCGTCAATGTGCCGATCCCGGTGCCCATGGCCTTCCACAGCTTCGGCGGCTGGAAGCGCTCGC
>CAZNWE010000034.1:0-3642 GCA_964576715.1 uncultured Geminicoccaceae bacterium
CTGGCCGCCAACCAGCTGATCCAGAAGAAGCTCGCCGACATGCAGACCGAGATCGCGCTCGGCCTGCAGGCAGCGCTCCGGGTCGGCCGCCTGTTCGACGACGGCATGGTGACGCCCGAGATGATCTCGCTGATCAAGCGCAACAATTGCGGCAAGGCGCTCGACATCGCCCGCCTCGCCCGGGACATGCATGGCGGCAACGGCATCGCCGACGAGTACCACGTCATCCGCCACGTCATGAACCTCGAGGCGGTCAACACCTACGAGGGTACCCACGACATCCACGCGCTGATCCTCGGCCGCGCCCAGACCGGGCTGCAGGCCTTCACCGGCCAATAGGCTGCCTCGGCAGCACTCGTGGAACGCGCCACCGGCGAGCTGCCGCCTTGCCCGATCGGACGACCGACGCGGCCCGCGCGCGCCATGGACAGCCATCTTGACTGCAGGCGAAGCGGCGTCGGCCGTCTCGTGCTCCGGCAGGGCCGGGCGGCTGGCCGCGCCCGCGCCCAAGGCTTCCGCCGTGCCGGGCAGCCGGGCGTCCGACCAGGCCCGCCGGTCATTGCCGCGGCATCCCCCGGGGACGTCGCACTCTGCGGCAGGCGGCCAGAGCCAGCGCGCCCGCCCGAGCCGCGGCAGCCGGCACGGCGATCCGGCCGCATTGGCTCTCCCGACCGCGGTACTTTCGGCCTAGGTTGTCGACCACCGACTGCCGGAGATCCTGATGTCGAGCACGCTGCATCACACCGTCTGCCCGCACGACTGCCCCTCGGTCTGCGCGCTCGAGGTCGAGAAGACGGCCGCGGGCCGCCTCGGCAAGGTCAAGGGCTCAGATCGCAACGCCTACACGGCGGGGGTGATCTGTGCCAAGGTCAGCCGCTATGCCGAGCGCTACCACCACCAGGACCGACTGGCCTTCCCGATGCGCCGCACCGGGCCGCGCGGGTCCGGCCAGTTCGCACGGATCGGCTGGGACGAAGCGCTCGACAGCATCGCCGTCAACCTCGCCCGCCGCGAGCAGGCGCACGGGCCCGAGACCATCTGGCCGTACTGGTACGCGGGAACGATGGGCTTCGTGCAGCGCGACGGCATCCAGCGCCTGACCCACACCAAGCGCTGGTCCCGCTTCAAGTCGACGATCTGCGTCATGCTCTCCGACATCGGCTGGCGGGCCGGCTACGGCCAGCGCTGGGGCGTGCCGGCCGAGACGGCGGGCGCGCACAGCGACCTGATCGTCGTCTGGGGCACCAACCCCGTCGCCACCCACGTCAACCTGATGAGCCATGTCGCCCGGGCCAGAAAGCGTGGTGCTGGGCTGGTCGTCATCGACCCCTACCGGAGCGGCACGGCCCAGCAGGCCGACCTGCATCTCGCCGTCCGCCCCGGCACCGACGGGGCCTTGGCCTGCGCCGTCATGCACATTCTCTTCCGCGACGGCTGGGCCGACCGCGCCTACCTCGCCGCCCATAGCGACGCCCCGAGCGAACTCGAACAGCACCTCGAGGCCCGCGGCCCCGACTGGGCGGCCGCGATCACCGGCCTCGCGGTCGACCAGATCGAAAGCTTCGCCAAACGCTACGGCGAAGCCGTTGCGCCGTGGGTTCGCTTCGGCTTCGGCTTCACCCGCTCCCGCAACGGTGCCGCGGTGATGCACGCCGCCTCCTGCCTGCCGATCGTCAAGGGCGCCTGGCAGCAGCCGGGGGGCGGCGGCCTCTACAACATGGGCGACCTCTACCACTGGGACAAATCGCTGATCGACGGCACCGACGTCATGGACCCGGCGACCCGCCTGCTCGACCAGTCGCGCATCGGCCCGATCCTCCTGGACGACGCCCGTGACCTGCAGGGCGGTCCGCGGGTGACCGCCCTGTTCATCCAGAACACCAACCCGATGTGCATCGCGCCCGAGCTCAACCTGGTCCACCAAGGCTTTGCCCGGGAGGATCTGTTCGTCGTCGTCCAGGAGCAGTTCATGACCGAGACGGCGCGGCAGGCCGACATCCTGCTGCCGGCGACGATGTTTCTCGAGCATGACGACATCTACCAGGCATCCGGCCACTCGCGCTTTCAGATCGGCCGGCGGATCTTCGAGCCCTATGCCGACGTGCGCAGCAACCACCACGTCGTCTGCGCGCTGGCCGAACGTCTCGGCGCCGAGCACCCGGGCTTCCACTTGAGCGAATGGCAGCTGATCGAGGACCTCCTCGCCCGCTCCGGCTGGCCCGATGCCGAGACCGTGCACGCGGCTGGCGGCTGGGAGGCGCTGCCCGACGACGCCACGGCACATTTCCAGAACGGCTTTCCGACCGCGACCGGCAAGTTCCGCTTCAAGCCGGACTGGGCGAGCTTCGGTCCGGACCACCGGCGGATGCCCGAGCTTCCCGACCACCTCGCCATTACCGACGAGATCACCGCCGAGCACCCGTTCCGGCTGGTCGCCGCACCCGCCCGGCAATTCCTCAACACCACCTTCACCGAGCTCGACTCGTCGCGCCGGCGCGAGCAGCGCCCGACGGCACTGATCCATCCCGCCGTCCTGGCCCGGCTCGGCATCCGCGAGGGCGACGCGATCGAGCTCGGCAATGCCCGCGGCCGGGTTCGCCTGCAGGCGCGGCCGGCCCCGGACCAGCACCCGGACACCATCGTCGTCGAAAGCATCTGGCCGAACGACGCTTGGCCCGACGGCGTCGGCCTCAACCAGCTGCTCTCGGCCGAGCCGGCCCCGCCCAATGGCGGTGCGGCGATCCACGACACGGCGGTGTGGCTGGCGAAGGCGTGACAGCGAAGCGGCGAGCCGGGCCACGGCCGGGCGGCGCGCTCAGCGGAACCAGACCAGGAGGAACCCGCCGAGCACCAGACGGTAGACGACGAACGGCGTGAAGCTCGCCTTTTTGAGCCAGGCCATCATCCCCCAGATGGCGAGCAGAGCGGCGATGCAGGCGAGGACGGCAGCATAGAGCGCATCGGTCTGCAATGCCGTATCGCCGCTCGCATAGAGCTCCCAGCCGCCGAGCAGACCTGCCGCCATGGTCGTCGGGATCGAGAGCAGCAGCGAGAAGCGGGCCGCCTCGGTGCGGCTGAAGGCGAGAAACAGGCCGGCGGTCATGGTGATGCCGGAGCGGCTGACGCCCGGCACCAGGGCCAGCGCCTGCAGGAGGCCGATCAAGAGCGCGTCCCGGTAGGTCATGCCGGCCAGGGCCCGCTCCGCGGTCGCCCCCTTGCGATCGGCGAGCCAGAGCAGCACGCCGAAGCCGATCGTGGTCAGGGCGATCAGGGTCGGGCTGCGAAAGCCGGTGGCGATCTGGTTCTTGAGCAGCAAGCCGAGGATGACCACCGGTACTGTGGCCAGTGCCAGCTGCAGAAGCAGCCTGGTGTCGCCGTCGGGGCGGCCGCTGACGAGGTTGAGACCGCCCCTGATCATCCGCCAGACCTCGGCGTGGAAATAGCCCATCACGGCGACCAGCGTGCCGATATGCATGGCGACGTCGATGGCCAGGCCCTGGTCCTCCCAGGAAGTGAGCTGCGGCACCAGGATGAGGTGGGCCGACGAGCTGATGGGCAGGAACTCGGTCACCCCCTGTACCACGGCAAGGACGATCAGATTGAGCCAGTCCATTGAAATCCCCTCGTCCCATCGCCGCCGCC
>CAZNWE010000034.1:3742-41565 GCA_964576715.1 uncultured Geminicoccaceae bacterium
AGGACGATCAGATTGAGCCAGTCCATTGAAATCCCCTCGTCCCATCGCCGCCGCCGGTTGCCGCCGCCAATTGCCGCCGCCGGTTGCCGCCAATGGGCGCTGGTCGCGAGTGGCCGGCCGGGCGCTCTCGGCGCTTGCGGGCCGCAGCGCGGTTTGCCATACCCCTAGCCGTGGTCCCGCCGCAACCCGGCCGCGCCGGCGGTGGGCATGAGGTTAACCGACAAGCGTTGAGGTTCCCTTAACAATGGACGCTGCCGCAGGCAGTCGCCCGCGACCCATCGAGCGGTGGGCCATCGTTGACGGCCTGACGACCGATGGGTCGGCAACCGAAACCGAGCCCGCGAGCCGTTCGCTCGGGACGTCTGTCGGGCTCTGCGCGCAGCTTTCGGCGTCGGCCGGGAGGTTGGCGGCCTAGGTGGTCGGCCATCCCTTCCGGCGGTGCCTTGCCGGGAGGAGATGGACGATGGTCGACGAGACCCTCGAGAACGAGGCCGCTGCGGCCTTCGACGCCAACCAGCATCCGGCCGATCTCGCCGAGCTTCTGCGGGAGATGGAGCTCGACGCGGCGCGTGCGGCGCTAATGTCGTTGCCCTTGGCACTGGCCGCCGACACCTTCGGCTATCTCGATGCCGAGACCCAGGTCGGCCTCGCCAAGCGGCTGAACCGCAGCGAACTCGCCGCCATCGTCACCGAGATGGACGGCGACGATCGCGCCGATCTGTTCAACCGCCTGACACCGAAGCAGCAGAACGCGCTGCTGCCCGGCCTCGCCCAGGCCGAGCGCGAGGACATTCGCCGGCTGGCAGCGCACGAGGAGGGGACGGCCGGGGCGATCATGACCTCGGACTACGCGACACTGACCGCCGATCTCACGGTGCGCGACGCCTTGGCCAAGCTGCGCCGCGAAGCCCCGGACAAGGAGACCATCTACCGCGCCTACGTGATCGACGCGGCGCGCAAGCTGATCGGCTCGCTCCGCCTGCAGACCTTGATCCTGGCGAGCCCGAAGCAGGTGGTCGGCGACATCATGGAGCGCGAGACGCGTGCCGTGCGGGTCGACGACGACCAGGAGGACGTCGCCCGCAGCATCGCCAAGTACGACATCATCGCTTTGCCGGTGGTCGATGCCGAGGGGCAGCTGGTCGGCATCGTCACCCATGACGATGCCATGGACGTGCTGCAGGCCGAGGCGACCGAGGACTTCCAGAAGGTCGGCTCGGTCGGCTCGATGGCCGACAGCATCGCCTCGGCCAGCATCGCCCGGCTGTACCGGAGCCGGATCTACTGGCTGGTCCTCCTGGTCTTCGGCAATCTGTTGTCCGGCGCCGGCCTCGCCTTTTTCGAGGACACCATCGCGGCCTATGTCGTGCTCGTGTTCTTTCTGCCGGTGCTGATCGGCAGCGGCGGCAATGCCGGCTCGCAGAGCTCGACGCTGATGGTCAGGGCGCTCGCCACGGGCGACGTGCAGATGAAGGACTGGGGGCGGATGCTGGTCCGCGAACTGTCCGTGGCGACCCTGCTCGGGGTCACCATGGCGGTCGCGATCTCGGCCATCGCCGGCTTTCGAGGCGGTCTCGAGGTGGCACTCGTGGTCGCCGGCTCGATGCTGCTGATCGTCCTCGCCGGCAGCCTGATCGGCATGTCGATGCCATTCCTGCTCAACCGCCTCCGCTTCGATCCGGCGACCGCCTCGGCACCGCTGATCGCCTCGATCGCCGACATCCTGGGCGTGGTCATCTATTTCTCGATCGCCACGGCCGTGCTGATCGGCTGAAGCCGTCAAACGGCCTGGCGGGGTCGGCCGCGGGCGGTGGCGCGGACCCGGATCTCGACGATGAGCTCCGGACCGGCGTCGAGCGCGGCACGGCTCGTCTCGGTACTGACCGTGACCACCGGATCCGCCGCCCCGGCCGCCCGGGCGGCGGCCACCGCGGCGTCGCTGGCATCGGCTTCGAGCGCCGCCCGGGCTGCGGCCGCGTCGTCCATCGTCACCGGGCGATCGCCCAGATAGAGGGTGAGGCGCTCCTCGCTGGTCCGGACCGCAACCCGGTCGATGTGGCGGACCACCTCGCCGACCACCGCACCGACGGCATTGCCGACCCGGTGGTGCGGCGGCAGGACGAGCTGGCTGCCGAGCCGCTCGGGCACCCCGGCGTAGAAGATCGCCGCCGGGCCGCCGATGGCGACCACCGGCCGGTCCAGGGTCAGCCGCAGGCCGAGCGGCGCGCTCGCTGGCCCACCGGCGAGGGCCGGCTCGACCAGCGGGTCGCGCAGCAGGGTGGGGAGCGTCGTCGGGTCGCCGCCGGATGCCGCCCAGCTGGCGCTGACCAGCGCGCGGGCGCTGGCGCTCCGGGCGGCGGCGAGAACACCCCTGGCGAACGCTTCGGGCGTCGCCTCGAGCCCGGCCTTGCGCGCCTCGAGCCGGGCACCGAGATCAGCTGCGGCCCGCGACCAGCCGGCCTGCTGGCCGAGCAGGTGGGCGGCATCGCTCGGGGTGAAGCCGGCGATCGTGACCCGACCCTCGGCCATCAGCGTCCGCAGCGGCAGTGCGAGATGCTCGCGGTCGATGACGGTCTCGAGCGGTTGCGCGCCGGCCGCCAGCAGGTCCAGGAGCCGCCGCTGGCCGCGTGACGGGTTCAGGGCCGCTCCCGCCGCCCCCGAAAGCAGCGCGAAGCGGGCATCGGTCGGCCGCGGGATGCCACGCGCCAGTGCTGTCTCGAGGACCGCGAGCACCGCCGGCTGGCGGTGCGCCAGGAGGGCGAGCGGGATCGTCCGGCGCGGCCCCAGGGTCGGCGCCCCTTGCGCGTCGTGGCCGAGTTCGCTGTCGCCGCCGAGCCCGAAGGTCGAGAGCGCGATCGCCTCGACCATGGTGCGATGGCCACCGACCACCGCACCCGCGCGGGACAGGCGCGGCCGGCCGTCCTCGAGGATCGCGATATCGGTCGTCGTCCCGCCGACATCGCTCACCACCGCCCGGGCGAGGCCGGCGAGATGCGCCGCACCGACGACGCTGGCGGCGGGGCCCGAGAGGATGGTCTCGACCGGCCGGGCGCGGGCGACGGCTGCCGCCATCAACGCCCCGTCGCCGCGCACCACCATCAAGGGGGCGGTGATCCGGCGCTCGGCGAGGAGCCGCTCGACCGCCTCGATCAGCCGGCTGATCGAGGGGATCAGCCGGGCGTTGAAGAGAGCGGTCAGCGCCCGGCGCGGCGCGTCGAGCCGGCTGGTCAGCTCCGAGGAGAGCGTCACCGGAGCCCCGGTGTGGGCGCTGATCCGTGCTGCGGCCGCGACCTCGTGCGCCGGGTTGCGGACCGCGAAGGCGGCGGTCACGGCATAGCCGTCGACGCTCTCGCGCATCGCCTCGACCGCGGCGTCGAGGGCGTCGAGGTCGAGCGGTGCACGCTCCTCGCCGAAGGCGTCGTGGCCGCCCGCGACGAAGGCCCGAGGTGCAGGACCGAGCGCCGCCTCGAGGCCGCCCTTGGCCAGGCTCTCGGGGCCGAGGCCGATCAGGACCAGCCCCGGCCGGCCGCCGGTGCCCTCGACCAGCGCGTTGGTCGCGAGCGTGGTCGAGAGGCCGACCAGGCCGATCCCGCCCGCGGTGCCGGCCGGTGCCGCGGCCAGCACCTCGCCGACGGCCGCGGCGATCCCGGCGAACAGGTCGTCGTGGCTGGTCAGCGCCTTGGCGGCGGCCAGGACCCGGTCGTCGGTGTCCAGCAGCACCGCGTCGGTATAGGTGCCGCCGGTGTCGATTCCCAGACGCATCATGGTTGATCCGGCCCCCGCCTGCAGCTATCGAGCAATGCTGCAGGGTTCCACCGTCCGGACCGCTCCCGCCGCCGCCCTGCGTCTCGGGCCATAGCCGGATCGCGAGGCGCTGACCACATGCTCAAGACGGTCATCAGCAATTGGGCGCTGCTGCTCGGCATCGCCTTTCTGGTTCTCGGCCATGGGCTGCAGAACACGCTGCTCGGTGTGCGCGCCAGCATCGAGGGCTTTCCCACCTCGATCACCGGCATCATCATGGCGGGATACTCGATCGGCTTTCTGGTCTCGGCGATCTTGACCCCCAAGCTCGTCGCCAATGTCGGCCATGTCCGGGTCTTCGCCGCCCTGACCGCGCTCGCCTCCTCGGCGATCCTGGCACACAGCATCCTGGTCGAGCCGATCTCCTGGTTTCTCCTGCGCTTCGTCACCGGGGTCTGCATCAGCGGTGCCTACGTCATCTCCGAGAGCTGGCTGAACAAGGCCGCCACCAACGAGAACCGCGGCTCGCTCCTCTCGATCTACATGGTCGTCCAGCTCTCGGCCTGGGCCGGCGGCCAGTTCCTCTTGAACCTCGCCGACCCCTCGGGCTTTCGGCTGTTCATCGCGGTCTCGGTCTTGATCTCGATCGCCGTGGTGCCGATGCTCTTGACCGCGAGCCCGGCCCCGGCCATCGCACCCGCCCGGCATTTCAGCCTGGTTCAGCTGTTCAAGAGCTCGCCTTTGGGCTTTGCCGGCATGTTCACGACCGGCATGAGCCAGGGCGCCTTCTTCGGCCTCGGTGCCGTCTTCGCCGGGGCCCTCGGTCTCGGCATCGCCGAGATCTCGATCTTCATGGCCTTCGCCATCATCGGCGGCGTGCTGCTGCAGTGGCCGATCGGCCGCCTCTCCGACCGGCTCGACCGCCGCCAGGTGCTGACCGGCACCACCATCCTGGCCGGGTTCGCCACCGGCATCGTGGTTTTCCTCGGCACCGCCGACTTCCGCCTCGTGACCGCAGCCTTCTTCCTCTACGGCGGCATGTGCCTGCCGATGTATGCGCTCTGCGTCGCGCACACCAACGACAATCTGGACAACGACGACATGGTGGCGGCGAGCGGTACTTTGGTCCTGGTCGTGGGCATCGGCTTGGTGGTGGGCCCGCCGCTCGCGGCCGCCGCCATGGATTGGCAGGGTCCGGTCGGCTTCGCGCTCTTCTTGAGTGCTGTGCATCTCGGGCTCGGCGGCTTCGCGCTCTACCGGATGGCGCGCCGTGCCCCGGTGCCCGCCGAGGCGCAGGGCCAGCACATCTACATGGCCCAGCCGAGCACGGTGGTTCAGGCTTTGGCCCAGGAGGTCGCGATCGAAAGCCAGGAAAGCCAAGAAGCGGACGCAGCCCCGCAATCTCCGCTCGCCTCATCGGCCGGTCAAGGCTATACTTGACCTGTCTGTCAGTGCTGAGGGCCGTTTTCGAACTTGTCCGCGTTCTGTTCCCGCCACGTGATCTTGCCATCGCGGCCGAACGGAGCATCCGTCGCGAACCCCTCTCGGCGCCTCATCTTGCTGACGTCGCGTGGACGCTCGCAGCGGTGCGGAGGAGCGGCCAGCGCTTCGCGCGCGACCTCGATGCCTGGCTGCAACGCCTTGTCAGTCCACGCAGGAGCCGCTCAATGAGCAGCAAGATCTTCGTCGCGAACTTCCCCTTCAGCACGACCTCCGAAGAGCTCGAGGAGCTGTTCGGGCAGCATGGCGAGGTGGTCTCCGCCAAAGTGGCGACCGATCGCGAGACCGGGCGAAGTCGCGGCTTCGGGTTCGTCGAGATGGGCTCGCCGGATGCGGCGAGCGCGGCGATCCAGCAGCTCAACGGCTTCGACCTCGGTGGCCGGCCGCTGGCCGTCCGCGTCGCCGAGGATCGCGGCGGGCCGGGTGGTGGTCGCCCCGGCGGCAATCGCGGTGGCCCTGGTGGCCCGCGGCGCGATTCCTTCGGCCGGCCGCCGCGCCGACCGTACTGAGCCCGACGCCAGCGCCCGTCCCCCAGCCGTTGTCGCGCGCCGTGGCCGGGGTGGGTCGCCCGGCTCGGCTGATAGTCGATCCACCCGCGCCGGTGCGTGACGGCAGGCCGATCGCCGATGCCGTCGCCCGACCGGCGCCCGCACATTGAAGCCGTGCCATCGCCCGCCTACATGCCGACCGCGCCAGGCCGGCGCGCCAGCCAGTCCATTCAGGTCCTTTAGATGATCGTCGAGCTCAACGCCCGGTCACGTGAAGTGTTCCGCCAGATCGTCGACGCCTACATGGCGACCGGTGAGCCGGTGGGCTCGCGGACGATCTCGCGCCGGCTCGACGACCAGCTGTCCCCGGCCACCATCCGCAACGTCATGGCCGATCTCGAGGACGCCGGTCTGCTCGCCTCGCCGCATACCTCGGCCGGCCGCCTGCCGACCGAAGCCGGCCTCAGGCTCTATGTCGACGGGCTGCTCGAGATCGGCGCTATCTCGGACGAGGATCGGCAGCGGATCGACAGCCAGTGCGCCATCGCCGGACGCTCGATCCAGGCGGTACTCGCCGATGCGACCGAAACGCTCTCCGGCCTCTCCCGCTATGCCGGGCTGGTCATTGCCCCGACCACGCGGCGGCCCTACAAGCACATCGAGTTCGTCCCGCTGTCGCCCGGCCGCGCGCTGGTCGTCACCGTCACCGACAGCGGCATGGTCGAGAACCGGGTGATCGAGGTGCCGATCGGCATGTCGCCGGCGACCCTGGTCGAGGCCGGCAACTACCTCACCGCCCGGCTCGCCGGCCGCACCTTCGCCGAGGCCAGGGACGAGGTCGATCGCGAGATCGAGGAACGCCAGGGCGAGCTCGACGAGCTGACCCAGAAGGTCGTGGCCTCCGGGCTCGCCACCTGGGGCGGTGCCGATGACGAGAACGGCGGCACGCTCTTGGTGCGCGGCCACGCCAACCTGCTCGAGGACGTCAACAACCTGGTCGATCTCGAGCGGATCCGCGCTTTGTTCACCGCCCTCGAGACCAAGCGCGCCTTCCTCAAGTTGATCGAGCTCTCCGACGCGGGTAAAGGCGTGCAGATCTTCATCGGGGCCGAGAACGAGCTGTTCGCGCACAGTGGCTGCTCGGTGATCATCGCCCCCTACCATTCCGCCGGCGGCAACGGCCAGCCACCGGCCGTGGTCGGGGCGATCGGGGTCATCGGCCCGACCCGCATGAACTATTCAAGGATCATCCCGATGGTCGATCACACGGCCCGGGTGATCAGCCGCCTCCTGGGCAGCCCCAGCAGCGAGAAGGACTGATGCAGCAGGATACCGACAAGCCGACGGGCACCGACGCCGCGACGCCTGAGCAGGACAACCGGGCGCACAAATGGGGTAAGCCCGAGGCCACCGCCGACAACGGCGGCGCTGAAGCGCCGGCGACCGCGCCCGGCGCCGGCCCGGACGAGGCGCCGCCCGAGCGCGACCTCGAAGCCGAGAACCAGGAGCTCCAGGACAAGCTGCTGCGCACCCTGGCGGAGACCGAGAACCTCCGGCGCCGGCACACCCGTGAGCTCGACGAGGCGCGGAAATACGGCCTCACCGGCTTCGCCCGCGACCTGCTCGACGTCGCCGACAACATGCGCCGGGCGCTGGCAGCGGTGCCGGAGGAGGCCCGCCGCGACAACGAACTGGTGCGCAACCTCCTCGAGGGTGTCGAGCTCACCGAGCGGACGCTGCTCAGCGCGTTCGACAAGCATGGGGTGAAGAAGGTGGTGCCCGAGCGCGGCGAGAAGTTCGACCACAACCGCCACCAGGCGATGTTCGAGGTACCCACCGCCGACCTGCCGCCCGGCCATATCGCCGACGTGATGCAGACCGGGTGGGTGATCAGCGAGCGACTGCTGCGCCCGGCGATGGTCGGGGTCAGCAAGGCTGCACCCAGGCCCGCGCCGGAGGCGCCGCCCGAGGCTGCCGGCGACACCAACGACAGCCGCGGCAAGACGGTCGACACCAACGCCTGAGCCGCCCGAGCGGCGCTCCCCAGCATCGAGGATCGGCCATGTCCGGCACTGTCAAGAAGGTGGTGCTCGCCTATTCCGGCGGGCTCGATACCTCCGTCATCCTGCGCTGGCTGCAGGAGACCTACGGTTGCGAGGTGGTGACCTTCACCGCCGATCTCGGTCAGGGCGAGGAGCTCGAGCCGGCCCGTGCGAAGGCCGAGATGATGGGGGTCAAGGAGATCTATATCGAGGATCTCCAGGAAGCGTTCGTCAAGGACTTCGTCTTTCCGATGTTCCGGGCCAACACTGTCTACGAGGGCACCTACCTGCTGGGCACCTCGATCGCGCGGCCCTTGATCGCCAAGCGGCTGATCGAAATCGCCCACATGGTCGGCGCCGATGCGGTGAGCCACGGCGCCACCGGCAAGGGCAACGACCAGGTCCGCTTCGAACTCGGCTGCTACGCCCTCGATCCCGGCATCAAGGTGATCGCCCCCTGGCGGCTCTGGGACCTCGACAGCCGCGACAAGCTGATCGAGTACGCCGAGCGCCGGCAGATCCCGATCCCGCGCGGCAAGCGTGGCACGCCGCCCTACTCGACCGACGCCAACCTCTTGCACATCTCGTACGAGGGCCTGGCGCTCGAGGACCCCTGGCTCGAGGCCGACGAGGAGATGTTCACCCGCTCGGTCAGCCCCGAACTCGCTCCAGAGCGCCCGACCTATGTCGAGATCAGCTTCGAGCGGGGCGATGCGGTCTCCGTCGACGGCGAGCCGCTCTCGCCGGCCAATCTGCTCAAGCGCTTGAACGACCTCGCCGGTGCGAACGGCATCGGCCGGCTCGATCTCGTCGAGAACCGCTATGTCGGCATGAAGTCCCGCGGCATCTACGAGACCCCGGGCGGGACCGTGCTGCTCGCCGCCCATCGCGGCATCGAGAGCATCACCCTCGACCGCGGGGCGATGCACCTCAAGGACGAGCTGATGCCGCGCTACGCCGCGCTGATCTACAACGGCTACTGGTTCAGCCCGGAGCGCGAGATGCTGCAGGCGCTGATCGACCAGAGCCAGCAGCACGTCACCGGCACCGTCCGCCTCAAGCTCTTCAAGGGCAGCGTCTCGGTGGTCGGCCGCAAGTCGCCGGTCAGCCTCTACAGCGAGGACTACGCCACCTTCGAGGCCGACACCGTCTACGACCAGAAGGACGCCGAGGGCTTCATCAAGCTCAACGCGCTCAGGCTCAGGATCGGCGCCCTGGCACAGCGGCGCTGAGTGCTGCCACGGTAGCGCGCAGCCGCGCTTCGCCGCCGGGCCGCCAGCCGAGGGCGCGCAGCCGGGTGGTGTCGAGGATGACCGCGGGCGGCTCGGCAACTGGCAGCGCGGCCGTGATCCCGGCGAGGCGGAGGACGTCCGAGCGGCGCACCTCGAGATCGCTGCAGTTGTAGACCCGGCCGCCGGCTTCGGGTGCCGTCGCCACCCGCCAGACCGCGTCGGCGACATCGGCGCCATGCACCTCGCTGCCGGCGCGGTCGGCGTCGGGCAGCCGGCCGGAACGGGCATCGCTGAGCAAGGCGAACCACTTGCTGACCTCGATCGGCGTCGTCACGCCGTAGACGCCGGTCGGCCGCAAGGCGGCGACCGGCCAGTGCCGGCCGGTGGCCTCGACGAAGGCCTCGAGCGCCGCCTTGACCTCGCCGTAGAGCGTCGTCGGCCGCGGTGCCATGCGCTCGTCGTGCCGGCCGGGCGGGCAGCCGTCGAGCACCGCCCGGCTGGAGAGGACGACGGCCCGGCCGACGCCCAGGGACCGGGCGGTTCGCAACAGCGCCAGCGAGCCGTGCAGGTTGCGCCGGACGAAGCCCTCCCGGTCGTCGCCCTCGCCGCCGCGATAGCGGCCGGCCACGTGGTCGAAGGCGGCGTGGATCAAGAGATCGGCACCGCGGCAGAGTGCGTGCATCGACTCCCGGTCCTCGAGATCGCCCGGGACCGGCTCGACCTCGGCCGGCAGGGTGCTTCGGCCCCGCGTCCAGGCCCTGACCCGGCAGCCGCGGGCCAGGAGATCGGCCATCACGAAGCGGCCGACCAGCCCCGAAGCCCCGGTCAGCGCCACCCTCATCGCAGGATCGGCGGGAAGGGCCGGTTCTCGAACACCGCCCACCAGAGGTCGATCAAGGGTTTCAGGGCCAGGGCCTTCGGGTGGGGCAGGGCCCAGGGCTTCTCGTACTGGTAGTGGACGACGCGAATGGCCGGCCAGTGCCAAAGGCCCGGCAGGTTGAGATAGGCATATTGCAGCGCGTTCATGGTCCAGGGCAGGCCGTGCCAGTCCGGGTAGAACGTCTCGAGGAAGGTCTGGTCGGTGCGCCGCCAGAAGGTCTCGCCATCGTCGAGCCGGGCGAGCATCGCATCGAAGGTGCGCGGGTCGGGTCGTGCCACGAACACACCCGAGTTCAGCCGGTGGAAGTCGGCGAGGCTCTGATAAAGATTGGGGGCGGCCGAGAACTCGGGATAGCCGATGAGCTTGTCGATCGGCTTGATCACGATCGTGTCGGCATCGAGGAAGACGATGCGCTCATAAGAGTCGAGCTGCCAGAGCCGCAGCTTGGCGAAATTGTCGAGCGGATCGTGGAAGGCCGGTTTCTCGCCCTTGGTGAAGGGAGCGGCCGTAAGCTGGGCGTCGCGGCTGTGGCGCGCGGTGAAGTCGGCCGAAAGGGGCAGGGCGCTGACCTGGACGATACGGCAACCTTCGGCCTCGAGGGCCTCGAGGTCGGTGTCGGCATTGGCGACAGCGGCGGCGGTGGTCAGCACGATGAGCGGGAAGCCCGCCCCTGCCCGGCCGAGCGACCGGGCGAGGGCCAGAGCACCCTTGGCGTAGTCCGGGTTGGTGACGAGGGTGGCGAAGGCCCCCGGCTCAGCCATTCACGACCCCACGTTTGGGCACGACCTCGAGCCTGGGCTGCCGCTCGGCGGCGAGTGCCGCCTCGATCTCGCGGGTCCAGGCGGAGACACAAGGGATGCGCCGGAGATCGACCCGCTCGCGATGTGCCCGCGCCACCTCGATGATCTCCTCGAGCAGGCCCTGGGCCAGCGTCGTCGGCTCCAGCCCCAGGGCCAGGAACTGCGCGTTCTCGACGACGAGGTCGTTCTCGGCGGCTTCCTTTCGCGGATTGGTGACGTGGGCGATGCGCGCCCCGGTGAGCCCGGCGACCAGCTCGGCCAGGTCGCGCACCCGATGCGTCTCGGTCATCTGGTTGAAGATCTTGACCCGATCGCCCCGGGCCGGCGGGTTCAGGAGCGCCAGCTCGATGCAGCGGACGGAATCCTTGATGTGGATGAACGCCCGGGTCTGCCCGCCGGTGCCATGCACGGTCAAGGGATGGCCCAAGGCCGCCTGGATCAACAGCCGGTTCAACACCGTGCCATAATCGCCGTCATAGTCGAAGCGGTTGACCAGCCGGGGGTCCATCGCGGTTTCCGGCGTGTTGGTGCCCCAGACGATGCCCTGGTGCAGGTCGGTGATCCGCACGCCGTCGTTCTTGGCGTAGTAGGCGAGAAGCGTCTGATCCAGGCACTTGGTCATGTGGTAGATGCTGCCCGGATTGGCGGGATAGAGGATCTCCTGGTCCGCGAGCTCGCCCGAGGGGAGTGGCAGCTTGATGTCGAGATAGCCCTCCGGGATGGGAGCACCCACCGAGCTGTAGCCGTAGACCCCCATCGTCCCCAGATGCACCAGATGGGTGTCCAGGCCGAGCTCGGTGATGGCACAGAGCAGGTTGTGGGTGGCGCGGACGTTGTTGTCGACCGTGTAGCGCTTGTGCCGCGGCGACTTCATCGAGTAGGGGGCGGCGCGCTGCTCGGCCAGATGGACCACGGCATCGGGGCGGAAACGCGCGAGCCAGGTCTTGAGATCGTCGTAGTCGCGGGCGAGGTCGATCCGCTCGAGGCCGACCGGCCGGCCGGTGCGGTCCTCCCAGGTGTCGCGGCGCTCCTTGGGGCTGGTGATCGGCGTCAAGGACTGGACGTCGAGCTCGCCGTCGATGGCCCGCCTGACCAGGCTGTCGACGATGACCACCTCGTGGCCCTGGGCCGAAAGGTGCAGCGTGGCGGGCCAGCCGACGAAGCCGTCACCGCCGAGGATGCCGATGCGCATGGGGCAGATTGCCTTTCCAGGGTGATTGTAGGGACCGTTTGGGGCAGCATTGCAGCGTCTCATGCGCGTGTTGCGCGACAGTTTTGTGGCAAATCCCCGGATACTTGTCCAACCGTCGCGATGCCGCCATGCTGGCGATCATGGCGAGCGAGCAGGCGGCGGGACAGCACTGGAGTGCAACAGGCTACCGGCAGAACGCCGGCTTCGTGGCGGCACTCGGCCGGCCGGTGATCGATCTCCTGGCGCCCGAACCCGGCGAGCGGATCCTCGATCTCGGCTGCGGCGACGGCGCGCTCACGGTCGAGCTGGCGGCCAGCGGCTGTGCCGTCGTCGGCAGCGACGCCTCGCCGGAGTTGCTGCGGGCGGCCGCGGCCAAGGGGCTCGACACCGTGCTCGCCGACGGCCACGCCCTGCCGTTCGATGCCGCGTTCGATGCCGTCTTCTCGAACGCGGCGCTGCACTGGATGACCCGTCCGGACGCGGTGATCGCCGGGGTCATCCGGGCGCTCAGGCCGGGCGGCCGGTTCGTCGCCGAACTCGGCGGGATCGGCAACGTGGCGGCGATCGCCACCGCCCTGCGGGCGGCTCTGGCCGAGCACGGGGTCGACGGGCGCGCCATCCGGCCCTGGTATTTCCCGAGCGAAGCCGAGCATCGGCGGCGGCTGGAGGCGCAGGGCTTCGTCGTCGAAAGCATGGCGCTGATCCCGCGCCCGACGCCCCTGCCGACCGGCATGGAAGGCTGGCTCGCGACCTTCGGCGAGCCGTTCTTGCGGCACGTGCCCGAGGCGAAGCGGACAGCACTGGTCGAGCGGGCGGTGGCGCTCCTCGAGCCCGCCTTGCGCGACGCCGACGGCAACTGGACTGCGGACTATGTGCGCCTCAGGTTTCGAGCGGTCCTGCCGGCCGCCTGACGGGTTCGGCGTAAAAGCTCCGGCGGCGAACATCGCCCCAGGGACAGGCGGCAGGTCGGGCGACGGCGGCAGCTGTTTTGCCACCCACTTCGAGATCGACCGCGACGGCGTTTCGAGCCTGCTCGGGGATACCCTCCCATTCGCCGGCCAGCCACCACTCGATCGACCGGGTCGAAAGCGTCTTTACAAAACGTTCGTGCCGGTGCGGACATGCGGCGATCCCCGTCGTCGAACGACGTTCATAGCACGGCTCAGGCCGCCTTGACCTCCGCCGCGGCGACGATCTCGACAATGTCGGCCATGATCTGGTGGATGGCGAAGTCCTTGGGCGTGTAGACCCGGGCCACACCCATGGCGAGCAATGCCTGCTTGTCCTCCGGCGGGATGATGCCGCCGACCACGACCGGGATGTCGCCGATGCCGTCCTTGCGCATCCGCTCGAGCACGTCCTGGACCAGCGGCAAATGCGAGCCAGAGAGGATCGACAGGCCGACGATGTGGCACGATTCCTCGAGCGCCGCGCCGACGATCCGTGCCGGCGACAGGCGGATCCCCTCGTAGACCACCTCCATGCCGGCATCGCGCGCCGCCACGGCGATCTGCTCGGCGCCGTTGGAGTGGCCGTCGAGCCCGGGCTTGCCGACCAGGATCTTGACCCGGCGGCCGGTGCGGGCGGTGAGCGCGTCGACCGCGGCGCGGACTGGGGCCAAAGCGTCGTCATCGCCCTTGGTGTCGGCCCCGGCAATGCCCGTCGGCGCCCGGTACTCGCCGAAGATCCGGCGCAGGGTCTCGGCCCATTCGCCGGTCGTGACCCCGGCATGCGCACAAACGATCGAGGCCGGCATGACGTTGCGGTTCTCCCTGGCGGCGGCCTCGAGCTCGGCCAGGGCGGCGCTGACCGCCGTCCCGTCACGCCGGGCGCGGTGCGCCTCGAGCCGCGCCAGCTGCTCGGCCTCGGCCTTGGGATCGACGGTCATGAAGCCGCCGTCCTCACCGGTGGTCAGCGGCGAGGGGGCGGTCTCGGTGTAGCAGTTCACCCCCACCACCTTCTGCGTGCCGGCGGCGATCGCCTGGACCCGGACGGCACTGCTCTCGACCAGCCGGCTCTTCATGTAGCCGGAATCAACGGCGGCCAGTGCCCCACCCATTTCATCGATCCGGGCGAGCTCGGCCGTGGCCTCGGCCTTCAGGGCCTCGACCTTGGCCTCCATCACGTGGCTGCCGTCGAAGATGTCGGGGTATTCCAGAAGATCGGTCTCGAGGGCCAGGATCTGCTGCAGCCGGAGCGACCATTGCTGGTCCCAGGGCCGCGGCAGGCCCAGGGCCTCGTTCCAGGCCGGCAGCTGGACGGCGCGGGCCCGGGCCTTCTTCGACAGGGTGACGGCCAAGGTCTCGAGCAGGATGCGGTAGACGTTGTTCTCCGGCTGCTGCTCGGTGAGGCCCAGCGAGTTCACCTGCACGCCGTAGCGAAAACGGCGGAGCTTCTCGTCCTGGACCCCGTAGCGGTCGCGGGCGATCTCGTCCCAGAGATCGACGAAGGCGCGCATTTTGGCGAGCTCGGTGACGAACTTGATCCCGGCATTGACGAAGAAGCTGATGCGTCCGACGACGGTGGGGAAGTCGGCCTCGGGCACCTGGCCGCCGGCCCTGATCGTATCGAGCACGGCAATCGCGGTCGCCAGCGCGTAAGCCAGCTCCTGGACCGGCGTCGCACCCGCCTCCTGCAGGTGGTAGGAGCAGACATTGGTCGGGTTCCACTTCGGCACCTCGAGATAGGTGAAGGCGACGACGTCGGCGATCAGGCGGAGGGAGGGGGCCGGCGGGAAGATGTAAGTGCCGCGGGAGAGGTATTCCTTGATGATGTCGTTCTGCACGGTGCCCTGCAGCACCTTGCGGTCGACGCCCTGCCGCTCGGCGGCGGCGATGTAGAGTGCCAGGAGCCAGGGGGCGGTGGCGTTGATGGTCATCGAGGTGTTCATGCGATCGAGCGGGATATCGCGGAACAGCACCTCCATGTCGTCGAGCGAGGTGATCGGCACGCCGACCTTGCCGACCTCGCCCTTCGCCAGGGCGTGGTCGCTGTCGTAGCCGGTCTGGGTCGGCAGATCGAAAGCGACCGAGAGCCCGGTCTGGCCGCGCTCGAGATTGGTGCGGAAGAGCGTGTTCGAGGCCGCGGCCGAGCTATGCCCGGCATAGGTACGGAATAGCCAGGGCTTATCACGCAAAGTGTTGGCCTTGTCCCCCGCGCTCATCTCCAACACCTCCTTCTGCTCGTTTGAACACCGCACCCTGTGGATAAGATTGGCGCCACCACGTATCGACATGGGCTAACATTGATGCTGCATCGCCGTCAAAGCATTTTTGGTGTTGACACGGACCGTTTCTATGCACAGCCTACTGCGCTGCAGCACGCGGCCCAACACTTGTGTCGCAGCGCAGCAACTGTTCAACACCTTGATCGGCCGAGGCGCCATGCAACGAAATCCCATCCAGCAGAGCAATGTCGAGGCCATCATCAAGAAGTTCGGCTCGCAACAGCGGGTCGCCGAGCTCTTGGGCATTTGGCAGACCGCGGTGAGCGGTTGGGTCCGCCGCGGCGCCATTCCGACCCGCCGGCAGGAGGAGCTGCTGGCCATCGCCCGGCGCGAGGGCATCGATCTCTCACCGGTCGAGTTCTTCGAATCACTGGCCACCGGCACGCATGGCCGCCCGGTGCCACAAGCAGTGTCGACCGCCCACAACGGGGTGGCCGGACATGCGACACGCTACCGTCCTGACACGCCTTCCCAGAAAAGCGAGAGTGCCGAAACCATGAACGCGTCCGCCCAGGTCATCCCGATGAAGCAAGACAATGCCGCCAGCCAGCCCGATGCCGCCAGCAGGGGGGCGGTGAAGGACCTCTACGCGATCGGCGAGATCCCGCCCTTGGGCCATATCCCGGCCAACATGTATGCCTGGGCGATCCGCCGGGAGCGGCATGGCGAGCCGCTCACCTCGCTGCTCGAGGAGATCGTCCCGACGCCGACGATCGGCGACGAGGACGTGCTGGTGATGGTGATGGCCGCGGGCGTCAACTACAATGGTGTGTGGGCGATGCTCGGTCAGCCGCGCTCGCCCTTGGATACTCATGACAAGCCCTACCATGTCGCCGGCTCCGATGCCGCCGGCATCGTCTGGGCCGTGGGTTCCAAAGTGCACCGCTGGAAGGTCGGCGACGAGGTCGTCGTCCACTGCAACCAGGACGACGGTGACGACGAGGAATGCAACGGCGGCGATCCGATGCTCTCGCCCTCGCAGCGGATCTGGGGCTACGAGACCAATGACGGCTCGTTCGCCCAGTTCTGCAAGGTGCAGTCGCGCCAGCTGATGCCGCGGCCGCCGCACCTCACCTGGGAAGAGTGCGGCTGCTACGTGCTGGTGCTGGCGACCGCCTACCGGATGCTGTTCGGCCATCAGCCACACACCCTGAAGCCCGGCGACAACGTGCTGGTCTGGGGTGGTGCCGGCGGGCTCGGCTCGATGGCCATCCAGCTGGTCGCGGCCTCCGGGGCCAACGCCATCGCCGTCATCTCGGATGAGGATAAGCGCGAGTTCGTTCTCTCGCTCGGCGCCAAGGGGGCGATCAACCGCAAGGACTTCGACTGCTGGGGCGAGATGCCCGATCCGATGGACGCTGCAGCCTACGGCACTTGGGTCAAGGCGGCGCGCATGTTCGGCAAGGCGATCTGGGACATCACCGGCAAGCGCAACGATGTCGACATCGTTTTCGAGCATCCCGGGGCCGCCACCTTTCCGGTCTCGTCCCTGGTCTGCAAGCGTGGTGGGATGGTGGTCATCTGTGCCGGCACGACGGGCTACAAGCTCACCGTCGACGCCCGCTATTTCTGGAGCCACCAGAAGCGGCTGCAGGGCAGCCACTTCGCCAACTTGAAACAGGCCTCGGCGGCGAACAAGTTCGTCCTCAACCGGCAGGTCGACCCGTGCATGAGCGAGGTCTTCAGCTGGGCCGACATCCCCCGGGCGCACCAGTTGATGCTGAAGAACCAGCACAAGCCCGGCAACATGGCGGTCCTGGTGAACGCCAAGCGGCCGGGCATGCGCACCTTCGAGGAAGCACTGGAGGACTGAACCTTGGCAACCGCACTGTCGGCGATCGAGTACCCGCCCTCGGGCGATCTCTGGTCCACCACGGCGGCCGCGCTCGCGGCCACCGATTCCCTCTTTGCGGCGGCGAAGGACGCGGTTCGCCGCGTCGTCGCTCCTGCCGGCCGAATCGATTCGGCCCTTCTGGACCGCGAGCAGTTCGCGGCCCACGGCCTCGCCTGGCTCGAGGTCTACCGGCAGGCGCTGCGCCAGATGCGCGGCTGGGCCGAACGGCTCGACGCCGAGGGCAATTTCGGCGAGCTCGAGCAGCTGATGCTGCAGGCCGCCTTCGGCGAGTATCTCGCCCGCATCCAGGGCGGCATCCCGATGAGCCAGGTCGAGGTCGTCCGCCCCGCCGACCTCTATCTGGGCGATGCCGCGATCCAAGCCTTCACCGGCGATCCTTCCGTCGCGGCGCTGATCCGAGACGGCAATACCGCGCTGACCCGGGCGCGCATTGCCGAGCTCACCCTGGAGGGCGACTTCGGCCAGTGGGCGCTCGGCGACGAGACGCTGGAGATGATCAGGGAGCAGTTCCAGCGCTTCAGCGACGACAAGGTGCTTCCCTTCGCGCATGGCTGGCACGAGCGCGACGAGCTCATCCCGATGCCGCTGATCGAGGAGCTCGCCGAGCTCGGCGTCTTCGGCCTCACCCTGCCGGAAGAGCATGGCGGGCTCGGCATGGGCAAGGTGGCGATGTGCGTCGTCACCGAGGAGCTCTCGCGTGGCTATATCGGCGTGGGCTCGCTCTCCACCCGCTCGGAGATCGCGGGCGAACTGATCCGCCTCGGCGGTACGGAGGCGCAAAAGGCTCACTTCCTGCCGAAGATCGCGTCCGGCGAGATCATCCCGACCGCCGTCTTCACCGAGCCCGACACCGGCTCCGACCTCGCGTCCCTGAAGACCCGGGCGGTCCGCGATGCCGAGGGCTGGACGATCACCGGCGGTAAGACCTGGATCACCCATGCGGCCCGCGCCGACCTCATGACCGTGCTCTGCCGCACCCGCCCCGAGGAAGCCGGCTACAAGGGCCTCTCGATGCTGCTCGCCGAAAAACCGCGCGGCACCGACGCCGATCCGTTCCCCGTGGACGGGCTCAGCGGCGGCGAGATCGAGGTCCTGGGCTATCGCGGCATGAAGGAGTACACGCTGGGCTTCGACGGCTTCCGTGTGGCCGGCGACAACCTCCTCGGCGGTGTCGAGGGGCAGGGCTTCAAGCAGCTCATGGCGACCTTCGAGGGGGCGCGTATCCAGACCGCCGCCCGGGCGGTAGGGGTGGCCCGAAACGCCCTCGAGCTCGGCCTCGCCTATGCCAAGGACCGAATCCAGTTCAAGCAGCCACTAACCGCCTTCCCGCGCGTCTCGGGCAAGCTCGCCTGGATGGCGGTCGAGGTGCAGATCGCGCGTCAGCTCACCCTCTTCTCGGCCCGTGAGAAGGACGCCGAGCGGCGCTGCGACCTCGAGGCCGGCCTCGCCAAGCTGCTTGCCGCCCAGGTCGCCTGGGCCACCGCCGACAACGCGCTGCAGATCCACGGCGGCAACGGCTACGCCATCGAGTACCCGATCAGCCGCGTCCTCTGCGACGCCCGGATCCTCAACATCTTCGAGGGTGCGGCGGAGATCCAGGCACAGGTCATCGCGCGGCGGCTGCTCGACAGTTGAAGCGGCAGTGCCTGTGCGCCGGGCCTGGGTGATAATTTGTCATTTCAGGCCCGGTCAAGCGGCTGGAACAGCTCCTGAACATCTGCTATCCAGCCCCTTACCGGGAGCCTCCGCGAGGTTGCCGGACGGGAGCGGGCCGGTTCTGCCGGTGCCGTTTCGGGCCGAGTAGGACTAGGGAGGCGCCCCGCCGTCGGGAGAATATCCGTCGGAACGGGAGGTGACCGAAGCGGCCGCCAGCCAGTTGGCGGGCTGCTTCGGTCCTCGCGCCATGCCGGGTCGCACCCTTCCTTCACACCAGGTCCGTCCATCACAATCGCATGAGTTGATCGGAGTTGAGCGGAACATGGCCGATGCCGGCGGTGTCACAAGCGAGCGTTTGCGCAGCTTCATCGAGCGGGTCGAGAAGCTCGAAGAAGAAAAGTTGGAAGTGCAAGAGCAAATAAAAGAGGTCCTCGGCGAAGCAAAAGGCGAAGGCTTCGACGTCAAGATCATCCGGCAATTGATCCGCTTGCGCAAGATGAAGCCGCACGATCGGGCGGAGCAAGAAGAACTCCTGGAAACCTACAAAGCGGCTTTGGGGATGGCGTAGGTTTCAACTTTAAGGCGATGAGTTTGAAATTGTTAACTTAAAAAGCGATGACTTGGTTGCGCCGGCCCACGGCGCCCTCAACCTTGTCGAAAACTCCGCCGCGTGCTAATTAAACCTCGGAGAGAGAATAACGCGGCACGTGGCCGGTCGCTGACCGGTTGCCTGACCACCTGTTGGAGCGACGGATGGGTGGAGGCTTGGCGGCCGGGCATCAGCCGGCCAACGACAACGTGGCGGTGGCACTAGGAACGGGTGCCAGGCTGCTGACGCGACACCTGGGTTGGCCTTGCGGCTTCATCGCCCTGGGCTCCGGCTCGGCGCTCGAACCGCCGGTGGTGCATGGTGATCTGGTGATCGATCCGGCGCGGCTCCGGCCGCCGCTTTCGATCGTCCTCGCCACCGCGCGACCGCTGGCTCTGGGAGTGACCGGGCTGCAAGGCGCCGACCCTCCCGCCGACGTGGCGCTGCCCGCCAACTGCACCGGGTTCGTTGCCGCACCACTCGTTGCCGGCGACGGTGCGGTGATCGGCGTGCTCGGGGCACTCGACGATCGGTCTTGCGCGCTGGCGGCCGACGCACTGGATGGGCTGGCCGACCTCGCCGACCTGATCGCCGCTAGCGTCGGCAGTGCCCGCCAACTGGCGCAGCGTGATGCCGAGGCGGTGGCCGCCGAGGCAACGGCCACCGCCGCCACCGAGCGCCAGCGACTGCTTTGCGCCGCACTCGACAGCCTGCCGCACTTCTTCTGGATCAATGACACCGCCGGCCGCTATGTCGTGCAGAACGCCTGGGATCGCGAGGTGTTCGGCGACCTCACCGGCCGGGCCGCGCACGATCTCGTGCGGGCCCTGGAAATGGGCATGTCCTGGAGCGAGCGGCACCGTCGAGTGCTGGCCGGCGAGACGGTGCGCTACGGCTCGTGGCGCCGTCATCCGGGCAGCCAGGGCGAGCGTTGGGTGGAATCGGTGATGGCGCCAATCGTCGTCGACGATGCCGTCACCGGCCTGGTCGGCCTCACCGTCGATCGCACCGAGCAGGCCGCGGTCGAGCGGCAGTTGCGGCAGAGCGAGGCACGGCTCGCCGACTATGTCGACACCGCGTCCGACTGGGTCTGGGAGACCGACGCCGAGCATCGCCTCGTGCACCTCGCGGGGCTGCCCGCCAAGCCGAAGCTGCCGGCCGATCGGGTGCTCGGCAAGCGACGCTGGGAGGTCGCGGGCGTCGATCCGAAGAGCGATCCAGCGTGGCGACGTCATCTCGCCGACCTCGAGGCGCGCCGTCCGTTTCGCGGCTTCGTCCTCAGTGCGGTGGGCGTCGACGGGGCCACCTTCTGGTTCGAGATCAACGGCAACCCGGTGTTCGACGAGGCTCGCAGGTTCATCGGCTACCGCGGCACCGGCCGCGACGTCACCGAGCGCGTCATGGCCGAGCGGCGGCTCAGGGAGAGCGAGGCGCGGCTCGCCGACTATCTCGAAATGGCCTCGGATTGGCTGTGGGAGACCGATGCCGAGCATCGGCTTGCGCGCGTCGTCGGATCCGCGGACTCGCGCTTGCTGCCGTCCGAGCGGCTGCTCGGTCGGCGCCGTTGGGAGATCGCCGGCGTCGATCCGGCGCATGATCCGTTCTGGCGCGAGCATCTTGCCGATCTCGAGGCCCGGCGGCCGCTGCGCGGCTTCGTCTACGCCTACCGCAGCGACGACATTCCCGAGCTCTGGATCGAGATCAACGGCAATCCGGTCTTCGACGCGTCCGGGACCTTCGTCGGCTATCGTGGGACGGCGCGTGACGTCACCCGGCGCCAGCGCGCCGACACGGCGCTCCGCGAGGCCCACGCCAAGCTCGATGCGCTGAGCCAGTCCGGGCTCATCGGCATCGTCGCCGGCCACGGGTTTTTGATCGAGGAGGCGAACGACGCCTTTCTGGCGCTGCTCGGCCTCGACCGCGAGGATCTCGAGGGCGGCCTCGACTGGCGGCACTTGCTGCCCGACGACGAGGACTCGGACGGCGAGCAAACGGCGGGCGCCCTCGGCTTCACGGGGCACGTCTACGCCACCGAGACGACCTATCGGCACAAGAGCGGTGCGCGCGTGCCGGTGCTGCTCAACATCGTCATCCTCGACGGCACCACCGAGCGATGGTTCGCGCTGGTCCAGGACCTGACCCCGATGAAGCTCGCCGAGGCCAGGGTGCGCGATCTGGCCGAGCGCGACGGGCTGACCGGGCTCGCCAATCGCCACGTGCTGTTCGACCGGCTCAAGGGCGATCTCGACGAACGACGCCGGCCCGGTGCCTGCGGCGCCTTGCTGCTGCTCGACCTCGATGGCTTCAAGGCGATCAACGACACGCTCGGCCATGAGGCCGGCGACCAGCTGCTGCAGATCGTCGGCCATCGGCTGACCGCCGCGGTGCGCGAGACCGACACGGTGGCCCGGGTCGGCGGCGACGAGTTCGCGGTGATCCTGCGCGGCTTGCGCGGCCCGGCGGTGGTGACGGATATCGCCGACAAGCTGCTCGCCGCCTTGCGCGAGCCGCTGGTGCTCGACGGGCGCCTGGTGCGCCCCAACGGCAGTCTCGGCATCAGCCTGTTCCCCGGCGACGGCAGCACGCCCGCCGAGTTGCTCAAGAAGGCGGACGTGGCCCTCTACGAGGCGAAGGCGAACGGGCAGGGGGCCTGCCGCTTCTTCGAGCCCGCACTGCTGGCAGCACTCGAGCATCGGCGTCGCCTCGCCGAGGCGCTGGGCGCGGCGATCGGCAGCGACGCGTTCGAGGTCGTTCTACAGCCGCGGATGGCGCTCGACGACGGTCGGCGCGTCGGCTTCGAGGCGTTCGTGCGCTGGCGGCGGGACGGCGTCGAGCTGTTGCCCGGGGCGTTCATCGGCATCGCCGAGGAGAGTGGCCGCATGCCGCCGCTCGGCCGGCAGTTCCGCCGCTTGGCGCTGACCGCCTTTCGCCGCCTCGCCGCGGTCGGCTCGGGGCTTGGCACCCTCGCCCTCAACGTCACCGCGAGCGAACTCAAGGAGGACGATTTCGCCGCCTCGCTCGGTGCCGAGCTGATCCGGCACGGCATCCCGCCCGGGCGCATCGAGATCGAGGTCACCGAGGGCGTACTGCTCGACCGCGACAGCGACAAGGTCATGGCCGGGCTGCGGGCACTGCGCCGGCTCGGGGTCGGCATCACCCTCGACGATTTCGGCACGGGCTTTGCGTCGCTCACCCATCTCCGCCGCTTTCCGCTCGACCGGCTGGCGATCGATCGGTCGATCGTCCAGGACATCGGCGTCGATGCCGACGAGGCGGTGATCGTTCGCAGCATCATCAACCTCGCCCACACCCTCGGCCTGACCGTGCTCGCCGAAGGGGTCGAGACCGCCGAGCAGCTGACCTTCCTGCGGTTGCACGGCTGCGACTTCGCGCAGGGCTACCATCTGGCCGAGCCGCTGCCGCCGGCTGCCCTCGAGCTGCAGCTGGCCCGCGAGGCGGCGATCAAGAGCCACCACCTGCCAGCGCCGCGGCGGCACTGAACCTGTAGCGGACCACGACCACCGGCGCCCGGTCGACAGCAGCGCCGCCATCGCCTAGCTCGAGACGCGTAGGCTGGGTGAGGGATTGATGCGAATGGCCGGGGCGCGCGTTCTGCTGCTGCTGATGGTCGTGTGGCTGGTGTTGCCGCAAGGCTGGACCGCCGAACCGCCGGCCGGCGCGGCGGTGCCGGATCCGGCGTCACGGGCTGACGGCGCAGCGCGAGCGACGGCGGCGGCGGACGAGGCGCGCATCGCCCGGGCTCTGGTCGAGGCGCTGCGCATCGGAATCGACCGGGTGACCGCGAGGCTGGGCCGGCCGGGCGGCTTCGTCGCCGATCCGGCGGTCCGCATCCCCTTGCCGGGCGGGCTCGAACCGGTTCGTGCGGGGCTCGCCGGAGCCGGGCTCGGCCAGCTGGTGGTCGAGCTGGAACTGCGGATGAACCGGGCGGCCGAGGCGGCGATGCCGGCGGCCGACCGGGCCCTCGGTGCGGCCCTCGCGGCGCTGGCCATCGAGGACGCCGGCGCGCTGCTGCACGGGGCGGACGATGCCGCGACCCGTCATTTCGCGGCCGCGATGGCCCCGGCGCTGGTCGCCGAGCTGACCCCGATCATCGAGACCGAGCTGCACGAGGCCGGGGCGGTGGACGCGTTCGAGGCGTTTGTCGAGGCCTATGCAGCGCTGCCGCTGATGCCGAGCATTCGCGGCGACCTGACCGCGCACGTGGTGGAGGCGACGCTGGCCGGGCTGTTCCACTACCTGGCCGAGGAGGAGCGGGCCATCCGCAAGGATCCGCGGGCGCGCTCCACGGCATTGCTGCGCCGGGTGTTCGGCGACGGCTGAGACGGCGGCTTGCCGGCCGGCTGTCGCGCTCTGCCTGCAGGCGCCCTCGAGCAGCACCCAGCCGGCGTCGGGCGGCGGGCCGGAGGCGCCGAAATGAGCGGCCAGCGCGGCGTTGTCGCGCTGGTCGAGCAGCCGGTGCAGAATGCGCGCGTCGCCGCCCGCAGTGGTGGCGACGCGGCGACCGACAGGCCGGGCCCACGGTGCTGCCGACCGACCCGTTCGAGGGGGGCGATCGGCGGTGTTTGCGCAACCATCGACGGCAGCAGCAGCCCTGGTAGCGCCCAATTTGATGGTGCTGTCCGCGCCGATGCCCGGTGCAGCGCCACAATGATGACAAGCAATGTCGATCATTTGGGACTCCGCTCGGACAAATGATCGCGAGCTTTTCGCAAAGCAAGGTAGTGACGAAGCGCCGGGGTTGGCTATAAGCGCATATCTTGGACAGGTCGGGCGAGGCCGAGCGGCTTCCAACGACCTCCGGTTGGCTGGCGTCGCGACCCGCGACAAGGTGGGCGCGGCGCCGCCACGCAACCAGTTGCCGGCGTCATGACCGGCGTCGTCAGAGGAGGACTAAATGACCAAACCCAACCGCGTTTCGACGCTCGCCCTGGCCGCTGGCCTGACGGCCGCCGGCTGCGGGCTCACCCCCGATGAGGCCGCGGCGCAGCAGGCCGTCCGCTGGCAGGTGCCGATGGCCTTCGCCTCGACCCTCACCGCCTTGGGCGACACCATGCCCTGGGTCGCCGAGCAGCTGGCCCGCGCCTCGGGCGGCAGCATCCAGCTCCAGGTGGCCGAGCCTGGCACCATCATCCCGGCCCTCTCGATCTTCGAGAACGTGTCGGCCGGCAATGTCGATGCCGGCTATTCCTGGATGGGCTACGAATGGGGCCAGGTCCCGGCGACGGCCCTCTTCGGGGCGGTGCCGTTCGGCCTCGAGCCCGCCGAGTTCTCCGCCTGGATGTATTTCCACGGCGGCCAGGAGCTGCTCGACGAGATCATGGAGCCCTACAACGTCAAGGCGATCTTCTGCGGCTCGATCAGCCCGGAGGCCGCCGGCTGGTTCCGCGAGCCCCTGGAGAGCGTCGAGCAGCTGCAGGGCCTGAAGTTCCGCGCCGCCGGGGTGGGTGGCGAGATCATGTCCGAGCTCGGCATGTCGGTGACCATGCTGCCCGGCGGCGAGCTCTACCAGGCGCTCGAGACCGGCGTGCTCGATGCCACCGAGTTCTCGCTGCCGACGGTCGACGAACAGCTCGGCTTCTACCAGGTCGCCAAATTCTATCACCTGCCCGGCTGGCACCAGCCCTCGACCAACCAGTACCTCTACATCAACCTCGATGCCTGGAACGACCTCGAGGACGCGACGCAGGGGATGATCGAGATGGCCTGCAACGCCGGGGTCGCGCACGCGATCGCCCGCTCGGAGGCGCTGCAGGGGGCCGTGCTCTCGCGCTTCGAGGAAGAGGGCGTGGAACTCGTCACGATCAACGACGAGATCCTCCTGGCCTTCCAGGACGCCACCGAGACGGTGATGGCGCGGCGCTCGGCCGAGGACGAGATGTTCGGCCGGGTCTACGCCTCGATGCGGGCCTTTCAGGAGGAGCTGAACCCCTGGCGGCGCAACGGCTATCTGCCGCGCGACTGGGACTACCGCTTCGCCGAATAGACCCGAAGGCAACCCCGCCGGAGCGGTCGATGGACCACCCCGGCAGGGCGCTGTCGACCAGAGCCGATCATCACCACCAAGCGCAGGTGCGGCCGCAATGAGCATCAGGGACGAGATCGAGCTCGATGTCGACCAGGTCGAGGAGGCGGCTGTTCGCGGTCACGCGCTGAGCTTCCCGCGCACCACCCCATCCGATGTGCTCGAGACGATCGTCGAGCTCGTCGGCAAGGCCTGCTCGTGGCTCTGGGTGGTGCTGATCGTCTTGATCGTGACCAATGTGGCGCTGCGCTACGTCATCGGCGCCAACTACATCGCCATGGAGGAGATGCAGTGGCATCTCTATGCCGTGGGCTACCTCATGGCCTTGAGCTTCGCCATGCTGCATGACGGCCACGTCCGGGTCGACGTCGTCGCCGAGCAATTGCAGCCGCGCACCCGCGGCTGGATCGAGCTCTGCGGCATCCTCTTCCTGATCCTGCCCTTCGTCTACGTGGTCGTCGCCTACGCCATCCCCTTCGTCGAGCGCTCCTGGCAGATCAACGAGGTCTCGGCAGCACCCGGCGGGCTGACCCATCGCTGGATCATCAAGTCCTTCATCATCACCGGCTTTCTCTTCATCGGCATCGCCGCTCTGGCGCGGCTGCTGCGGGTCACGGCGTTCCTGTTCGGCCTGCCCCGGCCCAAGAACGACAGCTGAACCGCAGGAGAGACGCCCTTGCTCGCCACCTACGAGATTCTCGTCATTGCGATGCTCGGCTCGTTCATCGGGCTGATCTTCACCGGCTTTCCGATCGCCTGGGTCCTCGCCGGGCTCGCCGTGATCTTCAGCGTCGGCGGTGTCCTGGCCTCGCAGTATCTCGGCTGGGACACCTATTTCCTGTCGAACTGGCGGATCTTCGGGGTCATCGTCCAGCGCATCTATTCGCAGATGTCGAACTGGGTGCTGGTGGCGCTGCCGATGTTCATCTTCATGGGCCTGATGCTGGAGCGCTCGGGCGTCGCCGAGCGGCTGATGGTCGACTTCTCCCGCCTCTTTGGCCGCTTCAGGGGCGGGCTCGGCCTCGCCGTCGTCGTCATCGGCATCCTGCTCGCGGCCTCCACCGGCATCGTCGGCGCCTCGGTCGTGCTCCTGGCGGTGCTCTCGGTGCCGATCATGCTCGAGCAGAACTACAGCCCGGCCTTCGCCGCCGGCGTCGTCGCCTCCTCGGGCACGCTCGGCATCCTGATCCCGCCATCCATCATGCTGATCATCATGGCCGACCAGCTCTCGCTCTCGGTCGGCAACCTGTTCATGGGAGCAATGATCCCGGGCCTGATGCTGGGCGCGCTCTATATCCTCTTCGTCCTGGTCGCCGCGCAAGTGTTCAAGAGCCTGGCACCGGCCCCGACCGACCTGCCGCCGGTGACCGCGGGCCTGGTGCTGACCACGCTGCTCCACGTCATCCCACCCCTGCTGCTGATCCTCGCGGTGCTGGGCTCGATCTTCTTCGGCATCGCCACGCCGACCGAGGCCTCGGGCCTCGGCGCCTTCGGGGCGACCTTGCTGGCGCTCGCCAACGGCAGGCTCACCCTCCCGGTGCTCAAGGACGTCTGCTACAAGACCAGCATCACCACCGCCTTCATCTTCGGCATTTTCCTCGGGGCCACCGCCTTTGCCGTGGTGCTGCGCCAACTCGGCGGCGACGAGTTCATCGCCCACATGCTGCAGGCCTTGCCGTTCCCGCCCGGCGGCATCGTCATCGCCATCCTGGTGATGGCGTTCATCGCCGGCTTCTTTCTCGACTGGCTCGAGATCTCGCTGATCATGCTGCCGCTCGTCGCCCCCGTCGTCGCCGCGCTGGGCTTCGACCTCACCTGGTTCGTCGTCCTCTTCGCGGTCAGCCTGCAGACCTCGTTCCTCACCCCGCCCGTGGGATTCTCGCTGTTCTACGTCAAGGGCGTGGTGCCGAGCACCGTCACCACGCAGATGATCTACAAAGGGGTCATCCCCTTCGTGATGCTGCAGGTGCTGGCCGTGGCGCTGGTCTACATCTGGCCGCAGCTGGTGCTGTGGCTGCCAAAGGTTGCGTACGGGTAGATCGCTTCAGGCGGTCTCGTACAGTACCACCGGCGGTCGGCCGCAGCCCTCGCGGACCACCCGGCGGACGAACGGCACGACGTCGAGCAGTCCGCGGTCGAGCGTAATCTCGGCAACACCCTCCTCGCGGGGATGGTCGGCGATCCGCCGGAAGGTGGTGCGGCCCCGCGGTCGCGGCCTGCGGCGCGTGTTGCCGCTGTTGATCGGGCAGAGCCGGAGCCGCTCGGCATGCGTGGCGAGAAGGGCGCGCGTGTCGACCTCGAGCAAATCATGCGCCGCGGCGCGGTAGGACGCGGCGCCGAGCATGCCATCGAGCCGCCGGCGAGTCGGCCAGAAAAACACTTTGCCGTTCAGCAGCCGATACCAGTCGCCGGGGGTGAGCCCGTCCTCGAGGCAGCGCTCGAGCGCGCGATCGGACAGCGGCCGCTGGTCGCGGATGACGGCCAGCGGCTTGCCGGGGGCAGCGAGGACGACCGAGGCCGCGCGGCGGGCCATCTCGATCGGTTGTCGATCCGGACCCCAGATGCCGTGCAGATCGAGGAGTGCCGTGGTGCTGAGCAGCCCGTGCGCCCGGATGCCCTCCCAGCCCCCGGCAGCGGTCATGTGGTAGAGGATCGGAAAGCGGCTCTGCAGCCACGCCGACGCGGTTGCGCTCAAGGGCTCACAACCGCCCCAGCCGCTCGGTCAGCAGCGCGAAGAAGCGCTCGGCATCCAGCGCGTTGATCACCAACGCATTGGGCGCGTGCTTCTCCCGCGGGAACCACTCGACATTGGTCCGGCCCTTCGAGCCGCCCTCGGTTTCGATCGTCACCTTGCAGGGCTTGCCCTGAAAGAGCGTGGGGTCGATCAGCCAGGCGACGACGCAGGGGTCGTGCAAGGGTGCCCCGTCCACCGCGTAGCGCTGGCTGTCGAAGCGGTTGAAGAAGTCGACGAGCCCGGCCGCCGCCAGGCCGACGGGCGTGCCGAGCGCCCGGATGGCTTCCAGCCGGTCGCGGTTCACGAGCGCCTGGTGGGTGACGTCGAGACCCAGCATGGTGATGGCTATACCGCTCTCGAACACCACCCGGGCAGCGTGCGGGTCGACATAGATGTTGAATTCGGCGGCCGGGGTGACGTTGCCGAGGCCGATCGCCCCGCCCATCAAGACGATCTCCTTGACCCGTGCGGCGAAGCCCGGCTCCTTGAGGATCGCCATGGCGATATTGGTCAAGGGGCCGGTCGGACAGAGCGTGATCGTCCTGGGCTCGGCCGCCATGACCATGTCGATCAGGGCGTCGACGGCATGGCCCGGCTGCAGCGCCATCGCGGGCTCGGGCAGCTCGACACCATTCAGCCCGGTCTCGCCGTGCACGTATTCGGCGGTCTCCAGCGTCTCGACCAGCGGCCGGTGGCAGCCCTTCCAGACCGGAACCTCGGTCCGCCCGGCGAGCTCCAGGGTCTTTCGCGCATTCACCTCGGTCAGCCCGAGCGGCACGTTGCCGGCGACCGCGGTGACCGCCAGAAGCTCGATCTCCTCGGGCGAGCCGAGCGCCAGGAGGATGGCGATCGCGTCGTCCTGGCCGGGGTCGCAATCCAGGATGATCCGATGCCCTGCCATGGCGGCTCCTTCAGCTGGAGGTGAGCTGGAACTCGATGCGGCGGTTGCGGCGGTAGGCGATTTCGTCGTCGCGCGGGTCGATCGGGTGGTACTCGCCGAACCCGGTGGCGGCAAGCCGGTCCGGCGGGATGCCCTGGCTGATCAGGAACTCGACCACCGAGATCGCCCGCCTGGTCGACAGCTCCCAGTTCGATTCGAACGGGCTCGTGGAGCCGATCGGGACGCGGTCGGTGTGGCCGTCGACCCTGAGGATCCAGTCGATCTCGGGCGGGATCTTGTCGGCGACCTCGCGCAGGCTCTGGGCGATGCCGCGCAGCTGCTCGAGGCCGTCGGGACCGAGCCTCGACGAGCCCGAGGCGAACAAGAGCTCGGACTGCAGCACGAAGCGGTCGCCGACGATGCGGATCTCCGGCCGGTCGCCGAGGATCTGCCGGAGCCGCCCGAAGAACTCCGAACGGTATTGCGACAGCTCCTCCACCTGGTCGATGAGGGCCTGCTCGAGCCGCTGGCCGAGCGAGGCGATCGTCGTCTGCTGCTGCTGGATCTGCGCCTCGGAGGTATCGAGCAGGGTCTCGACGACGCCGAGTTGGCGGTTCAGCTGGCTGAGCTGGCTGCTGAGCAGGGCGATCCGCTCATTGGCCACGCCCAAGGCCGTCTCGCGTTCGTCGAGCGTCGTTTCGAGCCCGGCCAGCTGCGCGTCGCGCTCCTGCATGGCCCGCGCTTGCGCCGCCTCGAGCGCGGCGATGCGGGTCTCGAGCGCCCGCCGCGCCGCCTGTTCCTGGGCCAGGTCGATCGCCGTCGCCCGCGACAGTTCGGCCGCCTCGCTCAACGCCGCCTCGCGTTCCTCGAGCGTCGCCGCGAGCACATCCCGCTCACTGCCCGTGGCCTCCAATGCGGCGGTGCGCGCTTCGAGATCGGCCGAGAGGTTGGTCATTTGCGCCCGCTCGCCGGCCAGGAGATCGGTGAGCCGGCTGATCTGGCTCTCGAGATTGGCGACCAGGGCTGCCCGCTCGTCGACCGTCTCGGTCAGGGCCTCGCGCTCCTCGCTCAGCTCCTCGAGCTCGAGATTGAGCGTCGCGGCACGCTGGCGGAGCGCTTCGGTGGTCTCCTCGCTACCGCTGATCCGCCCCGCGGCGCGCTCGATCTGCTCCTCGAGGAACTCCAGCATCTGGTCGCGCTCGGAGGCGGCGGCCCCCATCTGCTCGATCCGCCGCTGCATCCGGTCGATGGTCGCCTGGATGGCGTCATAGTCGGCGCCGGGCGCCTCTGCCGGTACTTCCTGCGCCGACACAGGGTCGGCAACCATCAGCATGGCCGAAACGGCCAGCGCGCCGCACCGTCGCATCACCGCCTCCTCGTTGCTCAGGCGAGACTAGGCCGGTCGCCGGACGACAGAAAGAGGCTATGCCGCCGGCAGCCACCTGCTGCCGACGACGCCGATCTGTAAGCTGCACGGAAACTGGAGCGGGCGATGAGATTCGAACTCACGACCCCAACCTTGGCAAGGTTGTGCTCTACCCCTGAGCTACGCCCGCTCGATGGTCGTTCGGCGCGCTGCGCTCCACGACAGCGGGGACGTAGTGGATCGGCCGGGGTTTGGCAAGGCCGATCCTTGTGCCTTGCATGACGGTGGCTTCCCTTCCATGTAAACGGTGCGTTGCGGGGGACGGCCTCGTCGAGAAAAACCAATGGATTGCGAGAGGGTGCCGGGATGGAGTTGATCGGTGGCAGGCAGGCCGCGAGTGCCGGTGGCGGGGCTGAGGCCGGTCTGATCAAGGACGGCAACCTCGAGACCTTCGCGCGCGACGTCATCCAGGAATCGATGCGCCAGCCGGTCCTGGTCGACTTCTGGGCGACTTGGTGCGGACCCTGCAAACAGCTCACCCCGGTGCTCGAGAAGGTGGTCAAGCAGGCCGGCGGCAAGGTCAAGCTGGTGAAGATCGACATCGACCAGAACCCCGAGCTTGCCCAGCAGTTGCGCATCCAGTCGGTGCCGACCGTCTACGCCTTCCTCCAGGGCCAGCCGGTAACCGGCTTCGCCGGCGCCCAGCCCGAAAGCCAGATCAAGGCACTGATCGAAAAGCTGGTGGGCGCACCTTTGGGTCCGGCCGACAGCGAGACGCAACTCGCCGCCGCCAAGGAGGCGCTCGACGCCGGGCAGTTGGACGCTGCGGGCGAGTTGTTCAGCGCGGTGCTCGAGCAGGAGGAGGCCAACCCCGAAGCGCTGGGCGGCCTCGCCAGGGTGCTGCTCGCCGGCGGCGAGCACGACGAGGCTGCGGCACTGCTCGAGCAGGTGCCGGCCGCGCTACAGAATCATGTGGCGATCAGCGGTGCCAAGGCGGCGCTGGAGCTCGCCAAGGAAGCCGGCTCGCTCGGCGATCCGACCACGCTGCAAGCGCGTATAGAAGATAACCAAGACGACCACGACGCCCGTTACGACTTGGCCACGACACTCTTTTTGCGCGGCCAAGTCGACGCTGCGATGCATCACCTCTGCCAGATCGTCAAGCGCGATCGGAATTGGCACGACGACGGCGCCAGGAAGCAGCTGGTGAAGTTCTTCGATGCCCTGGGGCCGACGCACCCGCAGACCGTCAAGGGGCGGCGCTTGTTGTCCAGCGTCCTTTTCTCTTGAGGTCTTCATGCACGGTATCGAGAGCCTGCCCGGTCGGTTCCCCATCTTCCCCTTGACCGGGGCGCTGTTGCTGCCGGGCGGCAACCTGCCACTCAACATTTTCGAGCCGCGCTACCTGCAGATGGTTCGAGACGCGATGCAAACGGATGGTGTGATCGGGATGATCCAGCCCTCGGGCGAGCCGGGGCCCGACGGCCAGCCGCCGATCTACGGCACCGGCTGCGTCGGCAAGATCAACAATTTTCGCGAGACCGAGGACGGCCGGTTCCTGATCACGCTCACCGGCATCGCCCGCTTCGACGTTGCCGAGGAGCTGAGCGTCACCACGCCCTATCGCCAGGTGCAGGCCGATTTCGAGCGCTGGCGGCACGATCTCGAGCGTGAGCCGCCGTCCGATGCGTTGCGCGGCGACTTGCTGACGGCGCTGCGCGTGTTTTTCGAGCTGCACGAGATCGAGGCCGACTGGGCGACCATCGAGAGCGCGCCCCTGGGCGGGCTGGTGACCTCGCTCGCGATGATCTGCCCGTTCGAGCCTAACGAGAAGCAGGCGGTGCTCGAGGCCGAGGATATGAACGCCCAGGCCTCGCTGTTGACCGCCTTGATGCGCATGTCGGCGACACCCGGTGCCGCCGAGACCTCGGTTCGGCACTGAGGCCGAACCGCTCAGCCTCGATGGGGGAGAGTTGACGATGGCGACAGCCGACGATGCGACACCGACGAGCGGCGCTGCGGTCGACCCGAAGCTCCTCGACCTCCTGATCTGCCCGTTGACCAAGGGACCGCTGCGCTACGACCGGGTCCGCAACGAACTGGTCAGCGAGCAGGCGGGCTTGGCCTATCCGATCCGCGACGGCATCCCGATCATGCTGGTCGACGACGCCCGGCCGATCGACGAGGCCGACGCCATTCCGGATGCCGTGCGCGCCGACCAGTCCAGCGACCAGGACGATTGAGCGGATGAGCGAACTTGCCGCCTGGCCGGTCGAGATCCGGGTCAAGCGGGCCGAACGGCGCCTCGAGATCGACTTCGACGACGGTGCCTGCTTCGGCTTTGCGGCCGAACTCTTGCGCGTCGAAAGCCCGTCCGCCGAAGTGCAGGGCCACACCCCCTCGCAAAAGGTGACGCTGGGCGGCAAGCACAACGTCGGCATCGTCAGGCTCGAGCCCGTCGGCAACTATGCGGTGCGCATCGTCTTCGACGACGGCCATGCGACCGGGATCTACAGCTGGAGCTACCTCCGCCAGCTCGGCGAGACGCAGGAGAGCCTCTGGGCCAACTATCTGGCCAATCTCGAAGCCCAGGGCCTGTCGCGCGACAGTTGATCCTTGGCCTGCCGCGTGGCAGCTAACGCGGCATGGCGATCAGGCTTCTCCACACCGCCGACTGGCAGCTCGGCAAGCCCTTCACCCGGTTCGCCGAGGGGGACGTGGCGGCGCTCTTGCGCGAGGCGCGCCTCGCCGCGGTCGAACGGATCGCCGGGATTGCCGCCGAGGCCGAGGTGGCCGCCGTGCTGGTCGCCGGCGATGTCCTCGAAAGCGAGCATGCCGAACCGGGGCTGCTCCGCCGCATGGTGCATCGCATGGCCGCCTATTCCGGCCCCTGGCTGCTGCTGCCGGGCAATCACGACCCGGCGCGGCCGGGCGGCGTCTGGGACCGCTTCCGGCAATCCGGCGACTGCCCGGCCAACGTCCGGGTGCTGAGCGAGCCGCAACCGGCGACGCTCGCCGACGGCCGACTGATCGTGCTGCCGGCACCATTGACACAAAAACAGGTGACCGGTGATCCGACCGAGTGGTTCGCGGCGGCGGATGTCCCGGCCGGCGCCGTCAAGGTCGGCCTCGCGCATGGCAGCGTGCCGGCCCTCCTGCCGGAGACGGCCGGCGGCGCCAACCCGATAGCCCTCGACCGGGCCGCGGCCGCGGGGCTCGACTACCTCGCATTGGGCGACTGGCATTCGGTACTGCAGATCGGCGCCCGAACCTGGTACAGCGGCACGCCGGAGCCCGACGATTTCACCAAGAGCGGCCAAGGCGAGGTGCTGCTGGTGACCGCCGAAGGCCCGGGCTCGACCATCACGGTCGAGCGGCGGCGGACCGGGCGGCACGAATGGCGCGCCGGCACGCTCGATCTCGGCCAGGCGCCCACCGCGACAGCCATCGAGGACCAGCTCCAGGCGCTGCTGGCCACGCTGCCGACGCCGGGCGACACCGTCCTCAGGCTCTCCGTCGCGGGCGCCCTCGACCTCGCCGGCCGGGCCGGTCTCGAGGATGCCCTCGAGCGGCTGGGCGAGCGGCTCCGCCACCTGGAGGTGGAAACCGGGGCACTGACGACAGCCGCCAGCGAGGCCGACCTCGCCGCCCTCGCCGCCGAGCCGCTGCTCGCCGAGGTGGCGGCAGCCCTCGGCCGCGCCACCGACCCGGCGGCGCCCCTGGCGCTCCGCCTGCTGCACGGCACCTGGCAGCGGCTGGAGGGCGGCTGATGCGGCTCGACGAGCTGGTCGTCGAGGACTTCAGGAAGCTCCGCGGCCGCCATGTGGTGCGCCCCGCAGCCACCGGAATCACCGTCGTCTCGGGCGACAACGAGGAGGGCAAGTCGACCCTGCTCGAGGCCTTGAAGCGCGCCTTCTTCATGAAGCACAACACGACCGGCGAGGCGCGCGACGCGATCACCCCGCTCGGCCGCGACGCCACGCCCGCGGTCGCCGTGACGTTCCGGCTGGGCAACGCCACCTATCGCTTGGCAAAACAGTTCCGCCGCGGCGGCGTTCGGCTGGAGCGGCCGGAAGGGACGCTGGAGGGCGATGCCGCCGAACTGGAGCTGGCCCGGCTTCTCGCCTTCGAGTGGCCGGGCAGGGGCGCCGCCAAGCCCGAGCACATGGGCTTGGCCGGCCTCTTCTGGGTCGACCAGGGCACCACCTTCGACGCCGAGCAGCGCCCGAGCCCTACCGCCCTCAGGCGGCTCGAGCCCGCGCTCGCCGCCCAGGTGGCGGTCCTCGGCCGCGGCGAGCGGGCACCCCGGCTGATGCTCGAGGTCCGGCGCAAACGGGACGAGCTCTGGACGGGCGCCCGCGGCCAGGCGCGCGGCAAGCTTCTGGAGCTGGAAAAGGAAGTGGCCGGCCTCGCCGCCACGCTCGCTAACCTGGTCGAGGAGGAGCGGGCGATCGAAGCGCTCCTCGACCGGCTGGCCCAGACCACCGAAAAGCGCCGCACCTGGCTCGCCGCCGATCACCTGGGCCGGGCGCAGGACGCCGTCAAGCGCTGCCGATCGGCGCTCGCCGGGATCAAGGCGCTGGAGGAGGAGGCGCGCGTCCGTGCGGCCGAGCGCCAGGCGGCGGCGAGCGACGTCGAGCGGCTTTGCGCCAAGGACGACCGACGCCGGCAGCTTCAGGCCGCGATCGACGAGCGCGAGGCCGACCGCGCGCGGCTCGTGCGGCAACGCGAGGAGCAGGACCCGCTCCTCGATCGCGCCCGGCGCCGACGGGCGGCGGCCGATGCGGCGGTGGCCGAGGCCGAGGCCCAGCTCCAGGCTGCCGAGACGGCGCGCGAGGCGCTCGCCAGGCAGGCCGAGCGTCTGCGGCTCGAGCGGCAGGTCGCCGACATCGAGCGCGTTGCGGCGGATGTTCAGGCGGCCGTGCGGGAGGCGGCCGAGCAGGCAGCGCTGGCCGAGGCCGCGCGGGTGAGCGGGGCGGCCCTCGCCGCGTTGGAAGCGGAGGAGGCCAGGATCGGCCAGGCCCGGGCGGCACTCCGAGCCGTCGCCACCCGCCTCGTTCTGCGGCCCGACAGTGCCGCAACCGCGGTCAGCCTCGACGCTGTACCGCTCGATCCGGCCCGGCCGATCGAGCTCACCGGGCCGGCGACCCTGAGGCTCGGCGGCTTCGGCCGGGTGGAGGTGACGCCCGGCGGCGAGCGCCTTGGCGAGCTTCGTGACACGCTCCGTTCCGGCGAGGTCGCCCTCGCGACGGGCTTGGCCGCTCTCGGCTGTGCCAGCCTCGCCGAGGCCCGCCGCCGGCTCGCCGCCAAGGAGCGGCACGAGCGGGACGCCCTGGCGGCCCGACAGCGCTTGGCCGCACTCCTGCGCGCGAGTGGCATGCACGACCAGGCGGCACTCGACGCCGCCGCGGTCAAGGCTCGCGCGCGGCTGGCGAGCCTGGTCGACGTGGCGGTGGCGCCCGACTGCGACGAGGGGAGCCTCGAAGCGGCGCGCGAAGCGGCCGAGCGGGCGCTGGCCGAAGCCAAGGCCCGGGCGGCCGGGATCGCCCGCGACCGGCAGGTTGCGGTCGAGGCGGCGGTCGAGCTGGGCCGGCAGGACGACAACCTCGCGCGCGACGCGGCGCACGCGGCCGTCGAGGCAGCCAAGCTCGCCGACCAGCTCGCAATCGAGCGGGACGAGTTGGCCGACGACGCACTGGCCCGCGAGCTTGCCGTGGCGCAGGCCAAGGCCGACGCGGCAGAGGAAGCAGCGGCCCGCAACGCGCGCGATCTCGAACGTGCCAATCCGGAGGCGGCCCGGCGCGAGGCCGAGCAGGCGGAGCGGCGGCTGGCCCAGCTCGCGGAGGAGGGGCAAAAGCTCGACCGCGACGCCGAGGCGCTGGCGGCCGAGCTCAAGGGCGCCGGCGGGCGCGGCATCGGCGACCAGCGGGCCCAGGTGCAAGGCCAGCTCGAGCTGGCCGAGCGCCGCTACCAGCGGCTGCGGGCGGAAGCCGATGCGTGGCGGCTCCTGCACGATACCCTGGAGAGCGTCGACCGCGCCAGGCAGGACGCCCTGGTCGAGCCGCTCGAGAGCCGCGTCAGCCCCTATCTCCGCCAGCTCATGGGCGACGCCGCCCTCGGCCTCGCCCCCGAGAGCCTGCAGGTCGACGTGCTCCGGCGGGGTGCCGCCACCGAGCCGTTCCGGAGCCTGAGCGTCGGGACCCGCGAGCAGCTCGCCGTCCTCGTCCGCCTCGCGATCGGTGACCTTCTGGCCGAAACCCAGGGCGAGAGTCCACCCTTGATCCTCGACGACGCGCTGGTCTACGCCGACGCCGTCCGCCTCGCCCGGATGAAGGCGATTCTCGCGGCCGCGGCCGAGCGGCAGCAGATCATCATCCTGACCTGCCGCAAGGAGGACTATCTCGGCCTCGACGCCCGCTATCTCACGCTCGAGGAGTGCCGGCAGAGCGACACGGCCTGACGGAGCACGGCCGCTGGCTCGTCTCGTCGTGCCCGTTCAAGCCCCCTTGCGCCGCCTCGCCCCGGCGCGCTTCTTGGCCTCGGCCATGCGCCGCTTCTCCTCGCGGGTGGCGGACGGCTTCCAGGGCTTGTAGTCGCCACCGCTCGCCCGGCCGGCGGCGGGCTTGGTCGGCAGGCCGAGTTCGCCGTCCTCGAGCCGCTTGATCTCGTCGCGGAGCCTCGCCGCCTCCTCGAACTCGAGATCGGCGGCGGCATCGCGCATCTTTTTCTCGAGCTCGCCGATATAGGCCTGCAGATCCATGCCGGTGAGCGTCGCCGGTGCGTCCGCGCCGATGTCCACGGTGACGTAGTCGGCCTCGGCGACACTGCCCAGGATGTCCTGGATGTTGCGCTTGATCGTGGTCGGCGTGATGCCGTGCGCCGCGTTGTAGGCGAGCTGCTTGGCCCGTCGCCGGTTGGTCTCGTCCAGTGCCGCCCGCAGCGATCTGGTGATGGTGTCGGCGTAGAGGATGCAGCGGCCCTCGACGTTGCGCGCGGCGCGGCCGATGGTCTGGACCAGCGAAGTCTCGGACCTGAGATAGCCCTCCTTGTCGGCATCCAAAATGGCAACGAGCCCGCATTCCGGGATATCGAGCCCCTCGCGCAGGAGGTTGAGCCCCACCAGCACGTCGAACCTGCCAAGCCGGAGGTCGCGGATGATCTCGATGCGCTCGAGCGTGTCGATGTCCGAGTGCAGATAGCGCACCTTGACCCCCTGCTCGTGCAGGTATTCCGAAAGATCCTCGGCCATCCGCTTGGTCAGCGTGGTGACCAGCACTCGCAAGCCGCGCTCGCGGCAGTCGCGACACTCGGCGAGCAAGTCGTCCACCTGGTGCTCGACCGGGCGGACGATGACTTGCGGATCGACGAGGCCGGTCGGCCGGATCACCTGCTCGGTGAAGACGCCGCCGGTCTGCTCCATCTCCCAGGGGCCGGGAGTCGCCGAGACGAAGATCGTCTGCGGCCGCATCACCTCCCACTCCTCGAACTTCAACGGCCGATTGTCGACGCAGGACGGCAGCCGGAAGCCATACTCGGCGAGGGTCGACTTGCGCTGCCGGTCGCCCTTGTACATGCCACCCACCTGCGGCACCGCCA
>CAZNWE010000035.1:0-41271 GCA_964576715.1 uncultured Geminicoccaceae bacterium
GCGCCTCAACTCATCCAGTTGCCGCCGTCGATGTTGAAGGTCTGGGCGACGACGTAGTCGGCGTCGTCCGATGCCAGGAAGAGGGCGCCGCCGGTGAGGTCCTCGACCTTGCCCATGCGGCCAAAAGGGACTTCCTCGCCGACCAGGCGCTTTTTCTCGCCGATCGGCCGGTTCTCGTATCTGGCAAACAGGCGGTCGACCTCGTCCCACATGGGCGTGTCGACGACGCCGGGGGCGATGCCGTTGACGTTGATCCGGTGCGGGATCAGCGCGAGGCCGGCGCTCTGGGTGATCGAGATGACGGCGGCCTTCGCGGCACAGTAGGCGACGACGAGCGATTCGCCGCGCCGGCCGGCCTGGCTCGCCATGTTGATGATCCGGCCGCGCCACTTAGGGTCCGCCTCGCTCTGCTTGACCATCTGCCGGGCCACGGCCTGGAGGGTGAAGAAGAGGCCCTTGGTGTTGATGTCGAAATTCTTGTCCCAGTCGGCGCGGGTGACCTCGAGCAGTGGGGCCATGTTGAAGATGGCGGCGTTGTTGACCAGGATGTCGATCCGGCCCGCTGCCTTCACGACGGCTGCCACCATGGCGTCGATCGAGGCCTGATCGGTGACGTCGAGTTGGACGGCGAAGGCGCCGCGGCTGATGACGCTGGCGGTGTCCGCCGCCTCCGCCTTCAGGATGTCGGCGATGACCACGCGCGCCCCTTCCCCGGCGTAGCGCTCGGCGATTGCCCGGCCGATGCCGCGCGCCCCGCCGGTGACGATGGCGACCTTCCCTTCGAGCTTCACAGGGTCAGTCCCTCGACGATCGCCATGTTCATGATCGCCGCCCCCTCGCGCTCGGCCTTGGCGGCGGCATACTCGGCAGATGCCGCGAAGGTCCTGGCGGTGGCGAGGTCGGGGAACTCGAGGATGACGAAGCGGCTGCCCGGGAAGGCGCCCTCGACCACCTCGCTTTCGCCGCCGCGCGCCAGGTAGCGGCCGCCCAGCGCCGCGATCGCGGCCGCAGCCGCGGTCTTGTAGTTCTCGTACCTGACGGGGTCGGTGACCTCGACATTGGCGATGACGTAGGCGGGTTTGCGGGCCGGCATGGGTATCTCCTTCACCAGATGGTGTAGCCGCCGTCGACGACGACGATGCTACCGGTCATGAGCGACGACGCATCCGAGGCCAGAAAGAGCACGGCAGACGCGATCTCGTGCGGCTGGCCGAGGCGTCGCATCGGCGTCATCTCGAGCCAGGTCGGCAGCCACTCGGCGTTCTCGCGGCCGTCCCGGGTCATCTCCGTCTCGATATAGGTGGGGGCCACGGCGTTGACCCGAACCCCGCGCACCGCCCATTCGCCGGCCAGCGACTTGGTCAGCATGTGCACGGCGGCCTTCGACGCGTTGTAGTGGCTCTGCGGCTGCGGCTTGTTGGAGATCAGGCCGCTCATCGAGCCGAGATTGACGATGGCACCCGAGCCCGTTGCCAGCATGTGCTTGCCGAAGGCGCGGTTGCACCAGTAGACGCCGTTCAGGTTGATGTCGATGACCTGGTTCCATTCCTCGTCGCTGGTCGTCTCGCTGGGCGAGCCCTTGGCGATGCCGGCATTGGCGACGAGGATGTCGATCCGGCCGTGCCTGGCCTGCAGGTCGTCGGCGAGCGTCGTCACCTCGGCGGGCCTGGTCACGTCGAGCGGGACGTACTCGGCACCGTAACCCATCGCCTCCAGATCCGCTGCAGCCTTCGGCCCCGTGGCCGCGTCGATCTCGGCAATCACGACGTGCGCACCGCATTCGGCCAGCGCCCTGGCACTCTCGAAGCCGATGCCGCGGCCACCGCCGGTGATCACGGCGATGCGGCCGGTGAGGTCGTATTTCTCGAGATACATGGGCGTTTTCCCTATTTGACCGCGCCGAAGGTGAGGCCGCGGACGAGTTGGCGTTGGCTCAGCCAGCCGAGGATCAGGATGGGGGCGATGGCCATCGTCGAGGCGGCCGAGAGCTTGGCCCAGAAGAGGCCCTCGGGTGCCGAGAACGAGGCGATGAAGGCGGTGAGCGGGGCTGCCCGCGAGGTGGTGAGGTTGAGGCTCCAGAAGGCCTCGTTCCAGCAGAGAATGATCGAGAGCAGTGCGGTCGACGCGATGCCGGGCACGGCGAGCGGCAGGAGGATGTGGCGGATCTCGTCCCAGACACCGGCACCGTCGATGCGTCCGGCCTCGAGGATCGAGCCCGGCACCTCCTTGAAGAAGGTGAACAGCATCCAGACGATAATCGGCAGGTTCATCAGCGCGTAGACGATGATCAGCCCGGTACGCGAATCGATCAGGCCGAGGTCGCGGAAGATCAGGTAGATGGGGACCAGCACACCGACCGGCGGCAGCATCTTGGTCGACAGCATCCAGAGCAGGGTGCCGCGGGTGCGCCTGGTCGGAAAGAAGGCCATGGCATAGGCGGCGGGGATGGCCAGGGCGAGGCCGAGCAGCGTGGCGCCGACGGAGATGACGATGCTGTTGGTCGCGAAACGGACGTAGTCGGCGCGCCGTTGCACCACCGCATAGTTCTCCAGCGTCGGCTCGAAGACGATGGAAGGCGGGGTCGAGACGGCCTCGATCTCGGTCTTGAACGACGTCAGGAAGGTCCAGAAGATCGGGAAGAAGATCAAGAGGGCGACGGCCCAGCCGAGCACGCCGACCCAGACGGGGGTGTGCTGGTCCATCGCCTAGACCTCCAGCGTGCGGGCGACGGTGCGCACCAGGAAGATGGCGACGATGTTGGCGAGGATGATGGCGATCACCCCGCCGGCCGAGGCGTAGCCGACATCGAACTCGAGCAGCGCCTTGGTGTAGATGAAGTAGGCGAGATTGGTCGTGGCGAGGCCAGGCCCGCCCGAGGTGGTGACGTAGATCTCGGCGAAGATGGTGAGGAAGAAGATCGTCTCGATCATGATGACGACGCTGATGGCGCGCCGGAGATGCGGGACGATGATGTAGAAGAACATGGCGAGCGGCCCAGCACCATCGATCCTGGCCGCCTCCTGCTGCTCGTCGTCGAGCGACTGCAGGGCGGTGAAGATGATCAAGAAGGCGAAGGGGGTCCATTGCCAGGCGACGATCATGATGATCGAGGCCATCGGCAGGTCGGCGAACCAGTCGATCGGCGCCAGCCCGACACTGCGGCTGAGGAAGGCCGAAATGCCGTTGACCGGATGCAGCAGCATGTTCTTCCAGACCAGGGCGCTGACCGTCGGCATGACGAAGAAGGGGGCGATGACCAGCACCTTGCAGATGCCGCTGCCCCAGAACGGCTGGTCGTAGAGGACGGCGAGCAGCGTGCCGACGACCACGGAGATAACGAGGACCGAGCCGACGAGCACGAGCGTGTTCCACATCGCCGTGACCAGCGCCGGATCGTCGAGCAGGAATTGGTAGTTCTCGAAGCCGGTGAAGCCGGTGAGGAAGGGATTGAGGAGATTGTAGCGCTGGAAGCTGAACCAGAGGGTCATCGCCAATGGCACGATCATCCAGAGCAGCAGCACGCCCACCGCTGGGGCGATGAGCGGCAAGGTGTTGACGTTCGGCGACGCGCCAGCGGCCATCCACCGGTCCTCCCGGGCGCGGCTGGTCGGGCGGCCGGCGGCTGGCACCACCGACCGCCCGATCCAGCCGGCGGCTGCTACTTGATGTAGCCGGCCTGGCGCATGGTCCGCTCGGTGGCGGCCTGCGAGGTCTCGAGCGCCTGCTCTACCGTCATCTGGCCGGTGAGCGCCGCCGCCACGTTCTGGCCGACCATCGTGCCGATGCCCTGGAACTCGGGGATCGCCACGTACTGGATGCCGGTATAGGGCACGGCCTCCATGGTCGCGTCCGAGGGGTCGGCGGCGAGCATGGCGTCACGCACGAAATCGGCAAAGGGTGCGGCGTCGAGGTATTCCTGGATCTCGTAGGTGCTCCGTCGGGTGCCCGGCGGGGCCGCGACCCAGCCCTCGGTCTCGCCGACCAGGCGGACATAGTCCTTCGAGGTCGACCACGCGATGAAGTCCTTGGCGGCATCCACCTTCTGCGAGGAGGCGGGCACGGCGAGCGACCACGCCCAGAACCAGCCATTGCCCTTGCCGGTCACCTGCGTCGGCGCCAGGGTGAAGGCGGTGGTGTCGGCCACCCGGCTCTCGTTGGGGTTGTAGATGTAGCCGGCGGCCGAGGTGGCATCGACCCAGGTGGCGCAGTTGCCGGAGGCGAAGAGGGCCCGGTTCTCGTTGTGGCCGTTGGTGCTCACCCCGGGCGGGCCGTAATTGTTCATCAGCTCGACATAGTAGTTGACCGCCTCGACCCAGGGCTCGGAGGTGAGCTGCGGGTTCCAGTCCATGTCGAACCAGCGGCCGCCGAAGGCGTTCACCATGGGCCCGACGAAGGCCATGTTCTCGCCCCAGCCGGGCTTGCCGCGCTGGCAGGTGCCGTAGACCTGGTTGTCGGGGTCGTGCAGCTGGGCCGCGAACTCCATCAGCTGGTCATAGGTCGGCTGCTCGGGCATCTCGATGCCGGCCGCCTCGAACAGGTCCGAGCGGTAGAAGGTGAACGAGCTCTCCGCGTAGAACGGCACGGCGTAGAGCGTACCGTCGTGGCTGAGGCCGGCGCGTACGCTCTCGAAGATGTCGTCGTAGTCGTAATCGTCGCCGAAATCGTCGAGCGGCACCAGCCAGCCCTGCGCCCCCCAGATGGGTGCCTCGTAGGAGCCGATGGTGATGATGTCGAACTGCCCGCCGCCCGTCGCGATGTCGGTGGTCACGCGCTGCCGGAGCACGTTCTCTTCCAGCACCACCCACTCGATCGAATGACCGCTGGCCTCTTCCCATTGCGAGGCGAGGTTCTGCATGATGATCATGTCGGAATTGTTGACCGTGGCGATGGTGATCGTCTCGGCCGAGGCGAGCGAGGTGCCGCCGAGAAATGCCGCCGCTAGGCCGGTTGCCGCGAGGGTCCGCCGCATCGTTTTCTCCCTGTCTGTCGTCCGGGGTGCCGCTCCCGGTTGCCGAGGACGAATCGGCCAGCAGTCGGCGAATGTCAAGGAAGGTCGGCGGCTGGCCGGCGAGCACCCGGGCGGCGTTCGAGCACGAAGTGGTGCAGGACGTCGGGGCCCATGGGGATGACCACGCCGTCCAGCCGCAACGCCTCGTCCATGCGGGCGATCGCGGGGCCGCTGATCCCCGGCCGGCCGGCGCCGATGATGGTGGGCGAAACGCAGATCTCGAGGATGTCGAGGCAGCCGGCATAGAGAAAGCGCGACACGGTCTGCCCGCCGCCCTCGATGAAGACGCGCGCGAGGCCGCGCGCCGCCAGCGCCTCGAGTACCGCCGCCGGCTTGCAGCCGCCGGCATCGGCCACGACGGGAACCACCTCGGCCCGGCCGAGTTGCCCAGCGTCGAACGCGGCCTCGGCGCAGAGGACGATGGTTGGCGGCCCGCCCTGGAAGAGGCCGAACCGCTCATCGAGGCGACGCCGACTGTCGATCACCACCCGCACCGGCGACGGCCCCGCGACCAGCCGTGTCGTGAGCTTCGGATCGTCGTGCTGCACGGTGCCGGCACCGACCAGCACGGCATCGGCCAGGGCTCGCAGGCGGTGCAGGTGGGTGATGTTCTCGGGCCCGGTCACCGCCTCGGCATGACCGCTCGCCGTTGCGATCTTCCCGTCCAGGCTCTGCCCCAGATGGCCGAGCACGACCCGCTCGGGTGCGGCGAAATCGTGGTAGGCCTGGGCCAGGGGGTCGGCCGTGGCCGCCGCCGGCAGGCGCCGGGTGGCGAGGAGTGCCGGCCAGTAGTGCTCGGGATCGAGGCTCAAGGGCTGCCGTCCAGGCGCCGGGCGTAGATGTCGCCCGAGAAATCCTGGCCGGCATGAGCGTCGAGCCAGGCCTCGAGCCGCGGCCGGTCGACGAAGCCCACCCATTCGAACTCCAGGCTCTCGCCGCGCGACAGGTTGAACGACCAGCCGGCCAGGGCCTCGAGCCGGTCGAGGCAGGCCTTGGCGGTTTCGACGCGGCCGGCGAGGAACTCGAAGGAGACGAGTCCCGGCGCCCGGCTCAAGCCGGCGAGCGCGGCCTCCTCGAGGCCCTCGATGTCGAGCTTGAGAAAGTCCGGCAGGCCGTGCCGGGCGATCAGCTGGTCCAAGGTCAGGGCCGGGACGCGGACGCTGTCGGCCCACTCGACGGAACGGAAGGACGGGATCGCGGCGACGCCGTCGATGAAGCTTCTGGATGCGGTGGTCACGGTCGGGGTCGCCGCACTGACGTAGAGCTCGACCTCGCCGGGCATGGCCGCGATCGCCACCTCCTCGAGCACGATGCCCGGGCGGTGCTTGAACAGATGGCGCAGGAAACGGGCGAAATCCGGCTGCGGCTCGACTGCCACCACGCGGCAGCCGAGCCGCTGGAAGGTCAGGCTGCGATTGCCGACATGTGCGCCGATATCGAAGCAGAGGCCGCCCGCCGGGACCAGTTCGGCGTAGAAATCGCGCAGCCGCCGGCCGCTGCCGGGCGGCCAGTAATACAGCCAGAGCGAGCGACCGAGGCCGCTGGCACGGGTGAGGAGACGGGCCAAGGCTGGGCTCACTCCTCGCGGATGGCTTCGATCTCGAAGGTGAGCGTGATCGCGTCGCCGACGAGACCACCCTCGAGCGCGTAGGTACTGCCGAAGGCACTGCGCTCGATCACCGTCTCGGCGGAGACACCGAGGACATAGTTCGAGCCCCAGGGATAGGGGGCGATCCGGTTGAGCGTCACGTCGACCTCGACCGGCAAGGTGACGCCGCGGATCGTCAGATCGCCCAGGATCGTTCCCGTGCTCTCGCTTTCCGGCCGCGCCTCGGTCATCACGAAGCGGATCAGCGGATGGCTTTCGGCATCGAGAAAATCGCCGCTCTTGAGATGGCGATCGCGGGCCGGGTTGTCGGTGAACACGCTAGCCGCCTCGACCTCGAAGACCAGATCGGCGAGTTCACGCGTGTCCTCGTCGTAGGTGAAGCTGCCGCGCTCCTCGAGGAACAGCCCGAGCACGTCCTTGTAGCCGATGTGGTTGGCGCTGAAGCCGATCGACGAGTTGCCGGGGTCGATGACCCAGCGCACCGGCTCGGCCGCAGCGGGCGCGCTGAGGACGGCCAGGGTCACGAGGCCGGTGAGGGAAAAGGCGGCGGGCGTGACGCGGTTAGCGGCAATGCGTGGCATGGCGATCCCCGGACGGTGCTAGGGCGGTTGCGTTGAGTTATAGGGCCGATCGCCGGCAGCACCAGTCCGGCGCAACGGGTGGCCGCAAAGATGACGAGACGACGACAGGACTTAGCGCGCTGTCCACATTATCCACAGGCGGCTCTCGCACGGCCATGCACGCTGCCGGCAAGCGTCGGCCCGGATCCGGCCCGGCGGCCGGCGGCAGCTGCCGGCGGGGCCTCGACGCGGCGCTGCCGATCACGGCATAAACGAAGTATCACAAGACTTTAAGGGGTGCATGCAGCGCTGCATGCGGGTGCTGTCGAGCCTTCGATGCCTATTCAACCGGGGGCCGGCCGCGGCGGCTGTACAGCAGTGCCGCAAGGCCGGTCTTTATCCACAATGCCGGGGATAGGCTTGTTCACCGCGGTGTGGATGTCTTGTCGACCGATTGTCATTCGCCTTTCACATCATGGACATGGCTTCATCGCATTCGATCGACCGGCGATTTCGCGTAATAGGCGAACGACAGGGTTCGAGCATCGCCCATTTCTCCTCAACCAGATGGCGAGGGGATGCCCCGCGCGATCTCAGCCGCATCGCCAATGCCCGCAACGGCCTGCTACGAGACGGCAGGCCGCCTGGGCAAGCTTCGCTCGCCGACCTGAACTTCATCCGGCCACCGCCGATCACTGAACGAAAGCGCCGCGTGCAACCCGCCAAGTCCACATCCCCGATGGGGATCGCCCTGATACTCGTCGCCATGCTGACCTTCGCCAGCCAGGACGCGATCACCAAGACGCTCGCCCAGGAGCTCGCGGTGGCGCAGATCGTGATGGTCCGCTACTGGCTGTTCGCGACCTTCGCCACCATCCTGATCGTCAACCGGCCCAACGGCTTGCGACAGGCGCTGCGGGCGCGCCGTCCATGGCTGCAGATCCTGCGCTCGGTCATCTTTGTTGTCGAGGTCGGCGTCTTCGCCTGGGTGGTCGGCCGACTGCCGCTCAGCACTGCCCAGGCGGTCTTCGCCGCCTGCCCGCTGATCGTGACGGCGCTCTCGCCGGTGCTGCTCGGCGAGCGCGTCGGCTGGCGACGCTGGGCTGCGGTTGGCGTCGGCTTCGTCGGCGTGCTGGTCATCCTGCGGCCGACTGGCGGCTGGCTCGACCCGGTGGGTGTGGTCGCCGTTCTCGGCGCCACGCTGTTCGCGATCTACACCGTCCTGACCCGGCTGCTGGCGCAGGAGGATCGCTTCGAGACATCCTATGGCTATGTCGCCTGGGTCGGCTGCGCCGCCGCCACGCTGGTCGGGCCATTCCTTTGGCGGAGCCCGTCGGTCGAGCAGTGGCTCGGCCTTCTGGTGCTCGGCTGCACCGGCATTTTCGGCCACATGCTGTTGATGAAGGCCTATGAACTCAGTGAGGCCAGCGTCTTGCAGCCCTTCACCTACAGCCAGCTGCTCTGGGGCATCCTCATCGGCATGCTCGTCTTCGGCGAGATCCCGGACGGCTTCATGCTGCTTGGTGCGGCGATGGTCGTGGCCGGCGGTCTGGTGGCGATGCGCGAGCGCTGACGCCGGCGGCCGCCCGCCGCCTCACGCGATCTTGACAAGCGGCCCGTCTTGGCGTTCCTCACAGGTGGGGCGTGCCGTGCCAACTGCCCCGATTGCCGAGAACAAGAACAGCGAAAGGGCGACACATGCAGCATGCGGCCATCTCCGGCCGAAGACCCGCCACGATCGAGTGGCCGACCATCGGCCTCGCGATCGCCATCTACGCCAGTTTCTGCCTGCTCACCTGGTGGCACGCGTTCGTCCCATGGTACGTGTTGATGCCGCTCGGTGCGTACATCGTCGCCTGGCACAGCTCACTGCTACATGAACTCGTGCACGGGCACCCGACCCGCGATCGGCGGATCAACCGGCTGATCGGCGGACTGCCGCTGCTGCTCTGGCTGCCGTTCGGCGTCTATCGCGCCCAGCATTTGAAGCATCACCAGGACGCCAACCTCACCGATCCGCTCGATGATCCGGAAAGCTTCTACGTCTCCGCGAGCACCTGGCGGCAACTGCCCGAGTGGCGTCGCCGACTGCTCCTGCTCCGGAACACGCTGGTCGGGCGCGTGATCCTGGGCAGCGTGCTGGTGGTGGGCGGCTTCCTCGCGGCCCAGATGAAGGAGCTGATCGCCGATACGCCCGGGGTCCGCCGGGCCTGGCTGCATCACCTGGTCGGCCTCGCCGTACTGCTCATTTGGCTCGTTCTGGTGGTCGGCATGCCGCTCTGGCAGTACCTGCTGCTGATCGTCTGGCCCGCCACCTCGCTGATGCTGGTGCGCTCGTTCCTCGAGCACCAGGCGACGACCGAGGTCGATCACCGGACGGTCATCGTCGAGGCGGGCCCGTTGATGCGGCTCCTGTTCCTCAACAACAACCTGCACGTGGTGCACCATGCGCAGCCGGCGGTGCCCTGGTACGCGCTGCCCGACGTCTACGCCGCCGACCGCGAGGCCTGGCAACGGCGCAATGGCGGCTACGTGTTCGCCGGTGGCTATGCCGAGATCCTGCGCCGCTTCGCCTTTCGCGCCAAGGAGCCGCCGGTCCACCCGTTGGTGCCGGACGAGACCGGCAAGACCGGCGTCGCTGCGGCCTTGTGACGGATTTTCGATCGCCCGACACCCGCCTAATTTCACCGTCCTCAGCATGGTGAAATGGGAAGGCGATGAGCTACGAAGACGTGTTCGCTGCCGCCATCGGCAAGGTGCGGGACGAGGGGCGCTACCGGGTGTTCGCCGATCTTGCGCGCAAGGTCGGCCAGTTCCCCAAAGCCGATCACCTCTGCCCAAAGGCCGGACGTCGCCCGGTCACCATCTGGTGCTCGAACGACTATCTCGGCATGGGCCAGCATCCGGTCGTCTTGGCTGCCGCCGAGCGGGCGTTGCGCGAGTACGGAGCCGGGGCCGGCGGGACGCGCAACATCAGCGGGACGACGCATCTGCACGTGCTGCTCGAGGCGGAACTCGCCAGCCTGCACGGCAAGGCAGCGGCACTGGTCATGACCTCGGGCTACGTCGCCAACGAAGCGGCGATCTCGACCATCGCCAAGCTGCTGCCGAACTGCGTGATCTATTCCGACAGCCTGAACCATGCCTCGATGATCGCCGGCGTCAGGGCCAGCGCCTGCGAGAAGCGCATCTTCCGCCACAACGACCTCGACCACCTCGAGAGCCTGCTCAAAGCCGAGCCCAAAGAGCGCGCCAAGCTCGTCATCTTCGAGAGCGTCTACTCGATGGACGGCGATTTCGGGCCGATCCACGCGGTCTGCGACCTCGCCGAGCGCTACAATGCGATGACCTATCTCGACGAAGTGCATGCCGTCGGCATGTATGGCGGGACGGGTGCCGGGGTGGCCGAGCGCGACGCCGCGATGGCCCGCGTCGACGTCGTGCAAGGCACACTGGCCAAGGCCTATGGCTGCATGGGCGGCTACATCGCCGCCTCGCAGGCGGTGATCGACGCGGTCAGGAGCTTCGCCCCGGGCTTCATCTTCACCACCTCGCTCGCCCCCGCCGTGGTCGGCGGGGCCCTGGCCTCGGTCCGCTACCTCAAGCAGTCGGACAGGGAGCGCAGCACCCAGCAGGAGCGCGCGGCGACCTTGCAGCGACGGCTGGCCGCGGCCGGGCTGCCGGTGATGGAAAGCCCGTCGCACATCGTCCCGATCCTCGTCGGCGACCCGGTCCGCTGCAAGGCCGCGACCGACACGCTCCTGGCGCGCCACGCCATCTACATCCAGCCGATCAACTTCCCGACGGTGCCGAAGGGTACCGAGCGTCTCAGGCTGACGCCGGGACCGCTGCACAGCGACGCCGAGATGGACCGCCTGCTCGAGGCCCTCGACGACGTGTTCCACCAACTGGACATCAAGCTCGCCGCCTGAGAGCCTGCCGGCTGACGGCCTCGCTGCACAGCGCCGACGAGCAGCGGGGCCGTTGTCGAAGATGCGCTGTGTTTCAATCGTTCGGCCGCAATGGCCGGGGCTCGCCCAGCGCCGGCCCCGGCGGCCGGCGGCGCGTTGTCGCCCATGCGGTGCGACGGCCCTCTCGCAAGTGCGGCCGTGGCCTGCTACCACCGGCGTGACCACGGAGCGAAAGGAGAGGCCGATGTCGGTGCGCGCCAACGAGCGGGTCGCCTGGTTCAACGGGCAGTTCCTGCCGGAGAGCGAGGTGCGGCTGCCGTTTCGGGATTCCAGCTGGACCTATGGCGACGGCTGCTTCGACATGACCCGCACCTTCGGCCACCGGCTGTTCAAGCTCAAGGAACATGTCGACCGGCTCTATCGCTCCTTGAAATATCTGCGCATCGACCCGGGCTTCGGGCCGGAGCGGATGTGCCTGCTCACCGAGGAGCTGTTCGAGCGCAACCTCCATCTTCTCGGGCCCGGGGACGACTACTGGGTCGGGCAGCGGATCAGCCGTGGCGTCAAGCCGGTCGAGGGCGACAATCTCGACCATCACGGCCCCAATATCGTGCTCGAATGCTGTCCCCTGCCGTTCTCGGATCGGGCCAAGCTGTTCAAGGCCGGGATCGAGGTGATGGTCCCGGCGCATCGCCGCGTGCCGCCGGATTCGCTGACACCACGGGCCAAGACGCACAATTATCTCAACCTGGTCGTCGCCGATCAGGAGGTGCAGTCGATCAATCCCGAGGCCTGGGCCATCCTGCTCGACGTCAACGGCAATCTCTGCGAGGGGCGGGGCTCGAACATCTTCGTGGTCCTGGATGGCGTGATCTTGACGCCGCGCGAGAAGTTCGTGCTGCCGGGCGTCAGCCGGCGGACGGTGATCGATCTCGCGGCCGAGCTCGGCCTGGCCCTCGAGGAGACGGACATCGACCTCTACGACGCCTACAATGCCGAGGAGGCCTTCATCACCTCGACCTCGCTCTGCATCTGTCCCGTGGTCAAGATCAATGGTGTGGCGATCGGGCCCGCGGGCCAGGTCTGGGGCCCGGTCACACGGGCCATCGCCGAGGCCTACCAGCGCCTGGTCGACCACGACTTCATCGCCCAGTATCTCGACCGCTATATCGAGGGGATGCAGGCCCGCGGATTTTGAGCCGAGCCCGCCGCCAGCGGCCGGGCTGTTGACCGCCGCCTCGGATGAGCCTCTCGCTCTGGAGCCTCGGCACCGGCTCGGTTGCCATACTGGCATCCGGCATCCTCAGGGGCTTCACCGGTTTCGGCATCGGCCTCGCGGGCGTGCCCCTCCTGGCCCTCGTCGCCGAGCCACGGCTGGTGGTGCCCAGCATCATGCTCCTGCAGATCGCGAGCGGCCTGCAGAACCTCGTTCATGACCGCCGGCAGATGGATGTGCGGCTGCTCCTGCCGGCGCTGCCTGGAGCCATGCTCGGCATCCTGCCTGGGCTGTGGCTGCTCATGTGGCTGGACGGCGACGTCGTCCGGCTGGGCATGGGCCTCCTGGTGGTCGCCACCGTTCTGCTGCTCGCTCGCGGTTGGCGTCTCGACCGCAAGCCAGAGCGCCCGGCCCTGCTCGCCCTGGGGGTGGTGTCGGGCGTCCTGAACGGCCTCGCTGCCATGGCCGGCCCGCCGATGATCGCCCTGCTCTTCGCAATCCACCGGGAACCCGAGATCATTCGGGCGACCCTGGCAGGCTTTTTCCTGTTCACCGGCCTTGCTGGTCTTGGCATGGCACTCGTCCAGGGCGTGATCGCCCCGGGCGAGCTCTGGTTCGCCGTGGCGTTGCTGCCGGCCCTGTTCGTGGGCCTGCACCTCGGTGCCCGGCTCTTCGCTGGCACGTTCCGGCGCCACTATCGCAAGCTCGGCTTGGCACTGCTGCTCGCCGCCGGGTTCGCGGCGGCAGTCAGAGGGGTTGTCGGCCTGTGGCCCTAGGCGGCACCGCGCCGGGCGAGTTCGGCCAGGCTCAACAGATGACCGCTCTTTCTGACCTTGGTCTCGAGATAGAACTGGTTGTGGCTGTTGGCGGCGAAGCTGTGCTCGACCCGCTCGTCGATGGCGATGCCATGCCGGGCCAGCTGCTCGACCTTGTCCGGGTTGTTGGTCATCAACCGGACTGCGACAAAGCCGAGCGCCCGCAGCATCGTCGCCGCCGCCAGGAAATCACGCTCGTCCGGCTCGAAGCCGAGATGCGTGTTGGCATCCACGGTGTCGATGCCGGTGTCCTGCAGACTGTAGGCACGCAGCTTGTTGACCAGGCCGATGCCGCGCCCCTCCTGCGCCATGTAGAGCAGGATGCCGCCACCCGCCTCGTCCATGCGGTGGACCGCCCCCTTGAGCTGCTCGCCGCAGTCACAGCGCATCGAGCCGAAGAGATCGCCGGTGAAGCACTCGGAATGGATCCGGCAGAGTGGTGCAGCCATCCGCTCGGGCTCGCCTACCAGGATGGCGTAATGCTGCGGCCCGCCGAGCTTCGAGCGAAAGGCGACGAACCGGGTCACCGCCGCGTCGGCGAGCGGAACCTTGGCCTCGGTGATCCGCTGCAGCGATCGTGCCGCGGCCGCCCTGAAGGCCATGATCGTCTCGGCCTTGAGGCTCACCGCCACTTCGGTCTCGCCGCCGACGACGACGCTCGCCGGCAGCAGGTTGGCGATCTTGCAGAGCTCGACCGCGGCGACGTCGGTGAGCGAGCCGGCCGAGGTCGGCACCGCATCGGAGGCCGCTCCGACGAGCACGGTCGGGTCGGCCAGGGCACGAACGCGCTCGACCGTGACGGTCGCCGGCAGCGCCAAACGAACCGCCTTGGGCCCGGCCGCGCGCACGCCCAGGGCGGCAGCCCGCCGCGCGCTGACGATCAGTGTCAGGCCGTCGCCGGCGGCGATGAGGTCGGCCAGCGCGGCATCGTCGAGCCCCTCCAGCGCCTGGATCGTTTCGCTCCGGGCCGGTGCCGCGATGCGGCAGGCGAGACCGCCACGCAGGTAGCGCTCGGCCGCGGCGACCGTGATGAAGTCCACGAATTCGGGTGCAAGCGTTTCCGACATCGAGTTCTCTTCGCGAGGATTTTCGTTACCAATCGTCGATCATACGTCGAAAAGGCTGCAGCCGGTCACCGGCACCTGCCTCGATCGCCGTGCCCCTGACGTAGGACAAGGCCGAGATTTTGCCAGCGCTGCGCCTTTGTGTCACTAACACCAGCGCCGGCATGATAATTCCGGGCAAAAGACCGCACCTCGACCGGCACGGCTGCAGCAGTGAGGCAGAACGGCTGATGATCGACGCCAAAGCATACTGGGCTATCGCACCAGGTCGCGGCGAGATCCGCGCCGAACGGCTGCGCCCGCCCGCCGCCGGCGAAGTACTGGTGCGCACCCTGTTTTCCGGCATCAGCCGGGGCAGCGAGGCGCTGGTCGCGGCCGGCCGCGTGCCGCCGTCGCAGCATCGGCTGATGCGCTGCCCGTTCCAGGCCGGCGACTTTCCGTTTCCGGTCAAGTACGGCTACAGCACGGTCGGGGTGGTCGAGGCCGGCCCGCCGGACCTCGTCGGCCGCACCGTGTTCGCGCTCCACCCGCACCAGACCCGCTTCGTGGTCGAGGCGGCGGCGGTCCAGCCACTGCCGCCGCAGCTGGCGGCGCGCCAGGGCGTGCTGATCGCCAACCTCGAGACCGCCCTCAACGCGGTCTGGGATGCGGCCCTCCTGCCCGGCGAGCGGGTCGTGGTCATCGGTGCCGGCGTGGTCGGCTGCCTGATCGCGCGGCTGGCCGCACGCCTGCCCGGGACCGCGGTGATCCTGGTCGACAGCGACCCGGCGAAGGCGGCGATCGCCCGGCAGCTCGGCCTGAGCTTCGCGACGACGGTCGCGCCGGAGCCGCCGGCGGATTGCGTCGTCAATGCATCGGCGGCCCCGGCAGCGCTCGCCGCGGGCCTCGCTGCCGCCGGACTCGAGGCGCGGGTGGTGGAGGTGAGCTGGTACGGCGACCGGTCGGTGTCGCTGCCCCTGGGCGAGGCCTTCCACAGCCGTCGGCTGCGGCTGGTCTGCTCGCAGGTCGGCCACGTGGCGGCGGTGATGCGGCCGCGCTTCGACCACCGCCGCCGGCTCGCCACGGTGATCGACATCCTCGCCGGCGACGATTGCCTGGCGGCGCTGATCGACGGCGAGACGTCGTTCGACGCGCTGCCGGCGGCGATGCCGGCGATCACGGCCGGCAGCGGGCTCTGCCACCTCGTGACCTATGACGGCTGACGCATGGCACCGCTAGGGATCAGGCCGGCGACGGCGCGCGACGGTGAAGCCGCGTGTCGCGTGCTGCGCGCCTCGATCAGCGAACTCTGTCGGGCCGACCACCGGGGCGATCCGGCAATTCTCGAGCGCTGGCTCGCCAACAAGAATCCCGAGACCGTGCGTGGCTGGATCGCGGCCTGCGGCCACACCCTGCTGGTCGCCGAACGCGGTGCTGCGATGATTGCGGTCGGCGGGGTGACCGATGCCGGCGAGATCACCTTGAACTACGTGACCCCGACCGCGCGGTTCGAGGGGGTCAGCACGGCCATGCTCGAGGCCCTCGAGGATCGGCTGCGCGGGCAAGGCGTGTTGCGCAGCCGGTTGTCGAGCACCGGCACCGCGCATCGCTTCTATCGCCGCCGCGGCTATGTCGACATCGACAGGTCGGTGGCCTTCGGCGGCGTGATCGACTACCAGATGGCCAAGCAACTCCAGGGGAAACCGTGATGTTCAAGGTTCGGGTGCGCGACCGGATGATGATCGCCCACAGCTTCGCGGGCGAGGTCTTCGGCCCGGCGCAGGCGCTGCATGGCGCCACCTTCATCGTCGACGTCGAGTTCAGCCGCAAGGATGTCAACGAGGACAACATCGTCGTCGACATCGGCCGGGCGATCGACCAGCTCAAGGCGATCCTGGCCGGGCTGAACTACAAGAACCTCGACGAGATCGCCGCCTTCAAGGGCCAGAACACGACGACCGAGTTCCTCGCCCGGCACATCTTCGAGCGGATGCGGGCGGCGATCGTCGAGGGCGATCTCGGCCCGGGCAGCGAGGCGCTCGCCGCCCTCAAGGTCGAGCTCGCCGAGAGCGACGTCGCCTGGGCGAGCTACGAGGCCGCGCTCTGACGAGGGCCGCCGGCAGCGCTCTGGTGCTCCGCAATCGTGCGCTCATGCGCGACCAGCATCTGCCGTCCGCGGTGTCGCGCCTGACAGGGCGCTGGCGATGCGGGGTTGACCACAGACGCGCGACCGCGGGGGCCTCCGGTCACGCTCAGCTGTAGGCCGGTCGCTCGAACGCCCGCTCCTCGCTGTCGAACAGGTAGCAGGCCGCGGCCGGGATGCCGACCTTGAGCCGCGCGCCGGGCTCGGCGGTGAAGTGACCTTCCGCCTTGACCACCAGAGGCTCCTCCTGGCCGAGGTCGAGATAGACGTAAGTCTCCGCCCCCAGCTGCTCGACCGTGATCACGTCGCCTTCGAGCTCGGCATCGCCACCGCCGCCGGCGAGCAGGTCCTCCGGGCGGATGCCGAGTGTGTAGCCACCGCCGCCGCGGTGCCCGTTCGGCCGCGAGGTGGTGCGCACCGGCGTGTCGTGGACCGTGCTGACCACCGCCTCGCCACCCTCCGCGCCCTTCAGGTCGCAGGGCAGGAAGTTCATCTTCGGGCTGCCGATGAAGCCGCCGACGAACTTGTTGTCGGGATGGTGGTAGAGGTCGAGCGGTGTGCCGAACTGCATCAGGTAGCCGTCGCGCAACACCGCGATCCGGTCGGCCAGGGTCATCGCCTCGATCTGGTCGTGGGTGACGTAGATCATCGTTGCATCGAGCGAGTGGTGCAGCTTGGCGATCTCGATCCGCATCTGCACGCGCAAGGCCGCGTCGAGGTTGGAGAGCGGCTCGTCGAACAGGAAGACCTTGGGCTTCCTGACGATGGCCCGGCCGATGGCCACCCGCTGCCGCTGCCCACCGGAGAGCTGCTTGGGCAGCCGCTCGAGCAGCGGCTCGAGCTGCAGGATGCGCGCCGCCTCCTTGACCCGCTCCTCGATCGAGCGGTTGTCGGTCTTCGCCAGCTTCAGGCCGAAGGCCATGTTCTCGTAGACCGTCATGTGCGGGTAGAGCGCGTAGGACTGAAAGACCATGGCGATGCCGCGATCGGAAGGCGAGAGGGTGTTGACCACCTGGTTGTCGATCGACAGCGTGCCCGAGGTGATGTCCTCGAGCCCGGCGACGAGCCGCAGCAGGGTCGACTTGCCGCAGCCGGACGGACCGACGAAGACGACGAACTCCTTGTTGTTGATGTCGAGATCGACACCCTTGATTACGTCCACCTTGCCGAAGGACTTCTTCACCTTGTCGAGCTTGATCGTGGCCATCGGGGTTCTCTCTTTCGTCTAGTCGGTTGTCTCAGCCCTTGACGGCACCGGCGGTGAGCCCGGCGACGATGCGGCGCTGGAAGATGAGCACGAGGATGACGAGCGGCACGGTGACGATCACCGACGCCGCCATGATCGGCCCCCAGGGGATCTCCTGCTCGGTGGCCCCGGAGAGCAGGGCGATCGCCACCGGCACGGTGCGCTGCGCATCGTTGGAAACGAAGGTCAAGGCGAACAGGAACTCGTTCCAGGCAGCGATGAAGGCGAGCAGGCCGGTCGTCACCAGGGCCGGCCACATCAACGGCATGAAGACCTTGAAGATGATCTGGTGCGGCTTGGCCCCGTCGACGATCGCCGCCTCCTCGAGCTCCACCGGCAGGTCGCGCATGAAGGTGGTGAGCACCCAGACCGTGAACGGCAGGGTGAAGATCATGTAGGCGAGGATCAGCGACAACAGGTTGTTGTAGAGGCCGAGGCCCCTGACCATCTCGAAGAGGCCGGCCAACACCGCGATCTGCGGGAACATCGAGACCGAAAGGATGGTGAAGAGCAGAATCCCGCGACCCTTGAAGCGCACCCGGGCGAGCGCGTAGGCGGCGGTGATCGCAAGCAGCAGCGACAAGACGACGACCGCGAACGAGACGAGGATCGAGTTGAGGATGTTGCGCGGGAACGAGCCGCTCCGGAACACGCCGACATAGTTGGCCAGGCTGAAGTCGGTCGGCCAGTAGGTGACCTCGAAGATCGCCGAGCCGGATTTGAACGAGGTGATGATCGCATAATAGAACGGGAACAGCGCGTAGACCGAGATGATGACGATCAGCACCCAGAGACCGAGCTGCTGCAGGAGCCTGTTGCGCATCACTTGTCTCCGCTCAGGTTCACTCGGCCGGCATAGATGTAGAGAATGGTGATGCCGGCGATGATCAGGAAGAGCAGCGTCGAGGCCGCCGAGCCGTAGGCGAAGTTGTCGAAGTCGAAGAGGTGCTGCCGGGCGTAGACCGACATGGTCACGGTCTGCACATTGTTGGGTGTGAGCACGTAGATAAGGTCGAAGATGCGCAAGGAATCGAGCATGCGGAAGATCACGGCGACCATGATGGCCGGCTTGATCAACGGCAGGGTGACCCTGAAGAACACCTTGACCGGATGGATGCCGTCGACCCTGGCCGCCTCGTAAACGTCGCCCGGCAGCATTTGCATGCCGGCGAGGATCAACAGCGCCATGAAAGGTGTGGTTTTCCAGACGTCGACCATGATGACCGCCCACATCGCCGTCTCCGGCGACGAGGTCCAGGCGATCGGCTGGCTGATGATGCCGATGGTCATGAACAGATCGTTGAGGATGCCGAACTGGTCGTTGAGCATCCAGTCCCACATCTTGGCGGAGACGATGGTCGGGATCGCCCAGGGCACCAGGATGGCGGCACGAACGAAGCCGCGGCCGGCGAACTGGGCGTTGAGGACCAGGGCGACGATGAGGCCGAGCAGGGTCTCGATCGACACCGCGATCACCGTGAAGTAGACGGTGTTCCAAACCGCCCGCCACCATGTCGGATCGGCCAGGAGACCGATCCATTCGCCGTCGCCGCCGCCATAGTCGAGCCAGAAGAGGTAGTTCTCGAAGCCGATCCACTCGCCGCTGCCCGGAACCGAGAGCCTGGCATCGGTGAAGCCGAGCCAGATCGTGCGGATCAGCGGCCAGGCGGCGACCGCCAGCAGCACGACGATCATCGGGGTCAGGAACAGCCACGCCGCGCGGACCTTCTCGCGGGTCAGCTGGGTTGCCTTGGGTGCCGCCTCGCTGGCGGCGCGTGGCAGCTCGGATGTTGCGGTAGCCATTGGCCTGCCCTCCCCCCTCGCTGTTATCGCGGCACCGTCGAGCCGACCGGCGCCCGGTCTCGGGCCTCGGCTCTTGGGCCCTCGGGTCGATGGGCTGGCCGATCCACGATGGTCGAGAGACCGGCCGGCCCGTGTTCAGCTCACGTCACGGTCGCCAAGCACTACCAGCCGGAGCGCCGGATCCGCATCAGGTTGCGCTCGAGCTGGGCGAGGTTGGTCGCGGCGTCGCCAGTGCCCGAAAGCGTGTTGTGCACCGCCGTCCAGAATTCCTGGCTGACCTGGTTGTAGTTGGCCTTGGTCGGCGCCGACGGCCGCGGCACCGCCTCCTGGAAGATCGGCAGCCACGCGCCGATCACCGGCTGGGCGGCGAGCACGTCGGCATCCTCGTAGAGGGCTGGAATGGTCGGCAAGCGCGTCGTCTCGATCGCCCGGTCCTTCTGGATCTCGGCGGAGGCCAGGAACTTGGCGAGCTCGATCGCCGCCTCCTGGTCCTGCGAGTAGTTGGAGACCGCGAGGTTCCAGCCGCCGAGCGTGGCGGCATTCTGCTCACCCGACGGGCCGGTCGGCAGCGGCACCACGTCGAACAGCCCCTTGACCGCCGAATCGTCGCCGTTGCTCAGCGCATAGGCGTAAGGCCAGTTGCGCATGAAGACGGCGTTGCCGAGCTGCCACACACCTCGCGCCTCCTCCTCCTTGTAGCCGAGCACGCCGGGCGGCGAGATGGTGCCAACCCAGCCGGCGGCGAGATCGAGAATCTCGGCGGCATTCTCGTTGTTGATCGAGATCTCGCCGTCGGGCTCGACGATCTGCCCGCCGCCATTGGACTTGACCCATTCGAGCGCGTTGCAGGTCAGCCCTTCGTAGGCCGACCCCTGCCAGACGAAGCCGAAGATACCGTCATTGCCCTCGGCCCGCTCGGCATCCATGACGGCTTGTGCGGTCTCGGTCAGCTCGACCCAGGTGGTCGGCGGCTCGAACCCGTGCTTCTCCAAAAGGTCCGCACGGTAGTAAAGGGCCGGCGCATCGGTGAACATCGGCAGGGCCACGAGCCGGCCGTCGACGGTCTGCGATTCGATGATCGCCGGGAAGTGGTCGTCGACGACGTCGGCCGCCGCCTCGGCGAGGTCGACGAAGTGATTGGCCAGCTGCGGCGCCCAGATCACGTCGACCCGGTAGACGTCGATGTCGGGGTTCTCCGCCGAGAGCCACAGCCGGTACTGGCCGAACTGGTCGGTGGTCGAGGCCGGCATGGTGACGATCTCGACGGTATGGCCGCTCTGCGCCTCGAACATGTCGAGATGCTTGCGCAGCTCCTCGATGTCGCGGCCGACGGCACCGCTGACGATCGAAAGCTCGGCCGCACCGACGGCGGTGCTCGCCATCAGCCCTGCGATGGCAACGCCGATAAGGGTGGATTGGGTATGCCGACGCATCGCTGCCTCTCCCTGTTTTTTGCGCATCCGTTCCACAAGGTGTAACGCATCGGCAGGATAAATCCACCCGCCAATCCGTCCCGCCGTGCCAGAAGCCCAGGTTGAACTGCGCATCGACGGGCTGGCTGGCAGTTGCGCTGGTCACGCCAATGGCCAGCCTCTACCGAACAGCAAATTGACAGTTGTCTGGAGTGCGAACACTTGAACATCCTGCTCGTTACCGCCGATCAGTGGCGGGCCGATTGTCTCGGGGTGATCGCCGCCGGCTCGCCGACCGGAATGCCGGTGCGCACGCCGGCGATCGACAGCTTCGCCCGTGACGCCGTGCTGTTCAGGCGCCACTACAGCCAGGCGACGCCTTGCGGCCCGTCACGTGCGGCCCTGTTGACCGGCACCTACAGCTTCAACAACCGCTCGATCGCCAACGGCACGCCGCTCGATGCGCGCCACCAGACCGTGGCCCAGCTGGCCCGCCGCCACGGCTACCGGCCCGTGCTCTTCGGCTACAGCGACACCAGCATCGACCCGCGCACCGTGCCGGCCGACGACCCGCGGCTGACCACCTATGAAGGGGTCGCCGCCGGCTTCGAGCCGGGCTGCGTGCTGCTCGAGGACGGCGCGGCGTGGCTGGCGCACCTGGCCGAGCGCGGCTACGGCCGGCTCGGCGTCGACGAGGTCTATGCCGGCCCGCTCGGCGATCCCGCCCCGTTCGCCGCCGAGGACAGCGAGACCGCGTTCCTCACCGACCGGTTCCTCGATTTCCTCAGGGCGCGGCAGCCGGACGATCCGTGGTTCGCGCATCTTTCCTACATCAAGCCGCACCCGCCCTGGGTCGCCGCCGCCCCCTACCATGCGATGTACGACCGGGGCGAGCTGCCGAAGCCGCGCCGCGCCCCGACCGTCGAGGACGAGGCGGCCCGTCACCCCTATCTCGGGGCATTGCTGGACAAGCCATTCGACGGCTGGCTCGGCCGCCACGTCCCCCGCCCGGCGGCCCTGTCCGACGCGCTCGCCGCCGCAATCAGGGGCGTCTATCTCGGGCTGGTCTCGGAACTCGACCGCCAGCTCGGCCGCATCTTCACCGCACTCGCCGCCAGTGATGCGCTGGAGCGCACGCTCGTCATCGTGACCGCCGACCACGGCGAGATGCTCGGCGACGGCTGGCAGCTCGGCAAGGCTGGCTTCCGGCCCGAGGCGTTCCACGTGCCGCTGATCATCCGCCACCCGAAGCGGCAGCAGGCCGGCCGGGTGGTCGAGGCCTTCACCGGGCATGTCGATCTCGTGCCGACCATCCTGGAGGCGATCGGGATCACCCCGTCCCGGCAATGCGACGGCCGCTCCCTCCTGCCGCTCCTGAGCGAAGCACCGCCCGCCGACTGGCCGGACGCGGTGGTCTACGAGCACGATTTTCGCGATCTCGAGACGGGTTGGCACGCGGCGGCGCTCGGCCTCGCGGACGACCAATGCGCGATCACCGTGCGCCTGACGGCGGACCGGCTCTACGCGCATTTCGCCGGCCTGCCGCCGCTCGCCTGGGCCCGCGACGACGGTGGCGGGGAACGGCCGATCGAGGACCGGGCACTGCTGTTGCACGATGCCCAGGCGCTCTTGACGCACCGCATGCGCCATGCCGATCGGCGGCTCACCGGCTGCCTGCTGACCGCAGCCGGCATCGTCGGCGGCTATGATCCGCTCTGAACGCCCGGCGCCGGTGTCTTTGGCCGATAGCGGCAGAGATCGGCGATGACGCAACGCCAGCATTCGGGCTTCCTCGCCTTGCAGACGTAGCGGCCGTGCAGGATCAGCCAGTGATGCGCCCCCTTGGCGTAGGCGGCGGGCACCACCCGCTCGAGCAACATCTCGACCGCCAAGGGGTCCTTGCCGGGGGCGAGGCCGGTGCGGTTGGCGACGCGGAAGATGTGGGTGTCGACCGCGATGGTCGGCAAGCCGAAGGCCTCGTTGAGCACCACGTTGGCGGTCTTGCGACCGACGCCCGGCAGGGCTTCCAGCGCCTCCCGCGTCGCGGGCACCGCCCCGCCGTGCCGCTCGATCAGCAGCCTGGACAGCTCGATCACGTTCTTCGCCTTGTTGCGGTAGAGGCCGATCGTCCGGATCGCCTCCCTGACCCGCTCCTCGCCCAGCTCGAGCATCGCCTGCGGGGTGTCGGCCATCGCGAACAGCCGGGCGGTTGCCTTGTTGACGCCGACATCGGTCGCCTGTGCGGACAGGAGAACGGCGACGATCAGGGTGAACGGGTTGGTGTAGACGAGCTCGGTGCGCGGCGCCGGGCAGTCGGCCGCGAGCCGCTCGAACAGGGTCGAGATCGCCGCCCGCTTGAGCCGCGAACGCGGCCGCGCTCGCGGCGTCGGCCGGCGGGCGGTGGCGGCTGCGGGACCAGCCGTCGAGCTTTCCGCCCCGTCCCCGGGGTTGGCAGGGGCTGGGGTCTGACGCATATCCTTGGTCACCTCGACGCAAGCGGAGCGATTGACGGGATGAGCGACGGCAGGGCCGCGAGCGGCACCCCGGCCACCTTCGAGGCGGTGCTGTATCCCAACCAGCCGCCCTCGACCAGGAGCCTCGTGCTGCTCCTGGTCGCGGTGTTCGGCGTGGCGATCGGCACCAGCATGGGCTTTCTTTTGGCCGGCGCGTGGCCGGTGGTCGGCTTTCTGGGCGTCGAGCTCGTCCTCTTGGTGGTCTGTCTGGTCTGGGCCCGGCGCATGGCGGCTTATGCCGAGCATATCCGGCTCGACGACGACGGCCTGCACATCCGCACCACCACCGGCAACCGGACGCTGCGCAGCTGGCGCTTCGAGCCCTACTGGACCCGCGTCCAGCTCGCCGAGACCCGCCCCGGCGAAACCGCGCTCCGGCTCACCGCCCATGGCCGCAGCCTGACCATCGGCCGCTTCCTCAATGCCCAGGAGCGGACCGATGTCGCCGCCGAACTCGACGCCGCACTGCGTCGGCATCGCGAGCCGGCTCTGTGAGATCGGCTCAATCGGGCCTGGAGATCGGCTCAATCGGGATAGTCGGCCCGGACGAAGAAGAGCCCGCCCGGCGGTGCGGTCGGCCCGGCGGCGGCCCGGTCCCGGGCCTCGAGTGCGGCGCGGGCGAAGCCCACGGCCTCGCGGCCTTCGCCGATCACCTTCAGCGTGCCGACGATATTGCGCACCTGGTGGTGCAGGAAGGAGGGGGCCGAGGCGGTGATCTCGAGCATCGGCCCGCACCGGGCGACGACCAGCCGGCGCAGCGTGCGAACCGGCGAATCGGCCTGGCAGGCCGCATCGCGGTAGCTGGTGAAGTCGTGCCGGCCGATGAGCGTCTCGGCCGCCGCCTGCATCCGCTCCGCCTCGAGGTGCCGTGCGACGTGCCAAACCCGCCCGGCGAGCAGTGCCGGCGGGCCGCGACGGTTGAGGATCCGATAGCGATAATGCCGGGCGATCGCCCTAAAGCGGGCGTGAAAGTCGGGCGCCGCGCGCTGCACCTCGAGTACCGCGATCGGCTGTGGCCGGAGGTAATGGTTGAGGCCGCTCATCAGCCGCTCGGGCGGCAGGTCCTCGACGAGATCGAGATGCACCGTCAGGGCCATGGCATGGACCCCGGCATCGGTGCGCCCGGCGGCGATGGCCGGCCCCTCACGGCGCGCCATGGCATCGGCCGCGGTCTCGAGCGCTGCCTGCACCGAGGGTCCGTTGGCCTGGATCTGCCAGCCGCAATAGGGGCCACCGTCGAACTCGAGCGTGAGCCGGTAGCGCGGCATCGCCGCTAGCCGGGCCGCGTGCCGAGCAGGCCGAGCCGCGTCCCCACCGGGCCGAGCCGCGTCCCCACCGGGATGGCGAAGCCGCGCTGCAGCTCGGCCGCGGTCATCGCCTTGCGGCCCTGCCGCTTGACCCGGACGATGTCCAGAGCGCCGTCGCCGCAGGCGACCCTGAGCGGCAGGCCGACCACCTCGCCGGGGATACCGTTCCCCTCGGCGACCGTCGCTTCGAGCACCGCCAGCCGCTCCGCGCCGACCTCGCACCAGGTGCCGGGCCACGGGTCGAACGCCCGGACCCGTCGCGCCAGGGTCGCTGCATCGGCAGTGAAGTCGAGCCGTGCCTCGGCCTTGTCGAGCTTCTTCGCATAGGTGGCGAGGCTGTCGTCCTGCGGGGTCTCGGCCAGGGTGCCGGCGACCAGCCCGGCGACGAAGCCCGGGACCAAGCGCCGGGCGAGGTCGGCGAGGCGATCGTGCAGCGCCCCGGCGGTTTCGCCCGGGCGGATCGCGATCGTCCGGCGAACCAGCATCGGTCCGGTATCGAGGCCCTCCTCCATGCGAAAGACGGTGATGCCCGTGGTTGTGTCGCCGGCCTCGATGGCGCGCTGGATGGGCGCCGCACCCCGCCAGCGTGGCAGCACCGAGGCGTGGATGTTGAAGCAGCCGAGCGCCGGCGCCTCGAGGATCGGCCGCCGCAGCAGAAGGCCGTACGAGGCAACGATGGCGAGATCCGGTGCGAGGTCCGAAAACGCCGCCTGGGCGGCTGTGTCCTTCAAGCTGGCCGGGGTACGCACCGCGAGGCCGAGCCGGTCGGCCGCCTCGTGCACGGCACTTCGCCGCTCGTGCTGGCCCCGGCCGGCCGGCCTCGGCGGCTGGGTGTAGACCGCGACCAGGGGGTGCGGCAATGCGGCCAGCGCCTCGAGCGCCGGCACCGCGAAGGCGCTGGTGCCCATGAAGACGAGGCGCAGGTCGCGGCTCACGTCAGCCCTTCAACCGCCGCTGCTTGAGCAGCCGGCGCAGGATCATGTTCCGCTTCAAGGCGGAGAGGTGGTCGACGAAGAGGATGCCGTCCAGATGGTCGATCTCGTGCTGCAGGCAGCGGGCGAGCAGCCCCTCGGCCTCGATGCTGCGCGGGTTCTCACGCTCGTCGAGGTAGCTGACCGCAACCGCGACCGGCCGCTTCACCTCGGCGTACTGACCGGGCAGGCTGAGGCAGCCCTCCTCGGCCACGGCCTGCTCGGGCGATGTCCAGGTCACCTCGGGGTTGATCAGCCTGAGCGGCTGGTCCTTCTCCTCGGAGGTGTCGATCACCACCACCCGCCGGCTGACGCCGATTTGCGGGGCGGCGAGGCCGACGCCGGGCGCTTCGTACATCGTCGCCAGCATCTGCTCCATCAGCTGCACGAGTTCGTCGTCGATCGCCGCCACGGGTTCGGCCGGGCGCTTGAGCGTCGGGTGTGGGGGCTGAAGAATGTCGAGCAGCGTCATGGTTTCACGAAACAAGAGAGCGGTGCCGTGCCGGCTGCGGTCAGGCGACCTGCTGTCGTGCCCGAAGTGCGGCCTCGAGCGTGCCTTCGTCGAGATAGTTGAGCTCGCCGCCGACCGGCAGGCCGTGACCCAGCCGGGTCACGCGCAGGTCGAACGGCCGCAGCCGCTCGTGGATGTAATGTGCCGTCGTCTGCCCGTCCACCGTGGCCGCGAGGGCCAGCACCACCTCCTCGACCGCGCCCGGCTCGATGCGCTGCAGGAGTTCGGCAATGCGGATCGCATCGGGTCCCCGCCCCTCGATCGCCGAGAGCGTGCCGCCGAGCACGTGGTAGCGGCCGCGAAAGCTCACCAGCCGCTCCATCGCCCAGAGATCCTCGACCTCCTGCACCACGCAGATGAGCCGCCCGTCCCGCTCGGCGTCGCGGCAGACGGAGCACGGTTCGACGGTGTCGAGATTGCCGCAAACCGGGCATGCGGTCACCTGCTCGAGGCATTGCCGCAGCGCCTCGAGCAGCGGCCGCAGCAACGCGTCGGGCCGCTTGAGCATCGCCAACCCCGCCTTGCGGGCCGAGCGTGGACCCAATCCGGGCAATCGGCCGAGCAGCCGGATCAGCCGCTCGATGTCAGCCGCGGCCATCACCGGCCCGGCGCGCTCGCGGGTCGTGCAGCGTCAAGCGACCCGGCTCAAAACGGCAGCTTCATGCCGGGCGGCAGCGGCAGGCCGCCGGCCATCTTGCTCATCTCGCCGGCGACATGCTCCTCGATGCGCTTCTTCGCGGTGTTGGTCGCCGCGACGATCAGGTCCTCGAGCGTGTCGACGTCGTCCGGGTCGACCAGCGTCTTGTCGATCTTGATCCGGCGCATCTCGCCCTTGCCGTTGAGCGTGACCGTGACCATGCCGGCGCCGGCCTCGCCCTCCATCTCGGTCTCGGCCAACTTGGCCTGCATGTCGGCCATTTTCGCCTGCAGTTCCTGCGCCTGCTTCATCATGTTCTGCAGATTCTTCATCAGCGCTCCAATCGGCTGTCGCTGCCGTTGCTGTCGGTCGGATCGTCGTCGATGTCGTCGGCGATGTCGATGTCCGGATGGTCGCGGTGGGCGCCCGGCGCATCGCCGGGGCCCGCGGCCGATGGCCGGTGGTCGAGTGCCGGCGCTGCCGCTGGGGCCGCGGACGACTGGCCGGCCTCGCGCCTGGCCTCGCCCCTGGCCGCGCCCCTGGCCTCACGGATGTCGACGATCCTGGCCCCGGGAAAGGCCTCGAGCACCTCGCGCACCACAGCCTCGCGGGCGACCGCCGCGAACGCGTCGGCGCGCTCGGCGGCCGCGGTCTCGGCCAGCGTGGGCGCCCCCTGGGCCTGCGACAGGGCGATCAGCCAGCGCCGCCCGGTCAGTGCCAGGAGCGCCTCGCTCAGCCGCCCCGGGATGTCCCGGGGCAAGCCTGCGGCGAGCCGCAGCTCGATCCGCTCTGGCTGGAAGGCCACGAGATGCGCGCCCTCGCGCAGATAGCTCGCGAGCAGCGGCTCGCCGCGCCCGGCCAAGAGCCGCACCAGATCGGCGAAATCCTCGGGCTCCGCCGGTGCCGGCGGCCGGGCGCGGCGGTTGCTGCCGGAACCGGGCACCAGGCGAGGCTGGCCGCCGCCCTCGTCGCCGCTGCGCGGTGCCAAGGGTGCGACGCGGGCCAGCGGTGGCACGGCGGGTGGCGTGGTCGGTGCCTGCGGCCGGCTGCCGGGGGCGGATCGCGCCGCCGCGGCGGCCGGCGCGCGGCCACTGTCGCGCAGCTGCCTGATCACCTCGCCCGGCGTCGGCAGCGGGCCCATGGCGGCAAGGCGCAGCAGGATCATCTCGGCAGAAGCCGCGGCGTCCGGCGCGGCGCGGACCTCGTCGAGCCCCTTGAGCAGCACCTGCCAGGCCCGGGCGAGGACCGCAAGACCGAGGCGGGCGGCCAGCTGCTGCCCGGCGGCGACGGCTTCGGGGGTCGTCGCGAAGACCGAGGCAGCATCGCGGTCGACCTTGAGGCAGCTCAACCAGTGGCTGATCTCGAGCAGATCCTGCAGGACGGCGGCCGGTTCGGCACCGAGCCGAAACAGCTCGCGAAAACCGTCGAGAGCACGCGCCGCCTCGCCCGCGGCCACGGCTTCGAACAGGTCGATGAGCCGCTGGCGGTCGCCGAGCCCGAGCATCCCGGCCACGGCCGAGGCGGTGACCGGCCCGTCGCTCAAGGCGATCGCCTGATCGAGCAGCGAGAGCGAATCGCGCACCGAGCCCTCGGCCGCCCGTGCAATGAGCTGCAGCGCCTCGGCTTCGGCCGTCAGCCCCTCTTTGTCGAGGATCGTCGCCAGATGCGCCTCGAGCACGGCCGGCTCGACCCGCTTCAGGTCGAAGCGCTGGCAGCGCGACAGCACCGTCACCGGCAGCTTTCTGACCTCGGTGGTGGCGAAGATGAACTTGGCGTGCGGCGGCGGCTCCTCGAGCGTCTTGAGCAGGCCGTTGAAGGCCTTCTCCGACAGCATGTGAACCTCGTCGATGATGTAGATCTTGTAGCGCGAGGCCGCCGGGGCGTAGCGCACCGCGTCGACGATCTCGCGGATGTCGTCGATGCCGGTGCGGGTCGCGGCATCCATCTCGATCACGTCGATCGGCCGTTCTTCTCTCAGCGCCCGGCAGGACGGACAGTCGCCGCAAGGCTCAGGCGTCGGCCCACCCTGACCGTCGGGGCCGGTGCAGTTCAGGCCGCGAGCGATGATCCGCGCCGTCGTCGTCTTGCCGATGCCGCGGATCCCCGCGAGCAGGAAGGCGTGGGCGATGCGCCCGGACCGCATCGCGTTGCTCAAGGTGCGAACCAGCGGCTCCTGGCCGATCAGCGCCGAGAGGCGCTCGGGGCGGTAGGTGCGGGCGAGCACCCGGTAGGGTTGGGCAGAAGCACTTGCCTGGTCCATGGGAACCGTTTTGGTGGCGACGCGAGGCGGGCAGCACAGCCGAGACGACGGCGGAAGACTGGCGCGTGACCCGGGGCGAAGCTCGTTACGGCTGCTTCCTTCCGGACCTGACCGGGTTGGCGAGAGCCCCGTCCACGACCAGCCTTCCGCTTGGCAATATCGAGCTTCGCCCGGAGTTGCGCAAGGGTGCGACATGGCGCAGAAGCAAGCCGAGCCCGAGCAGAGCGGAAAGCCCCTTGGCGCCGAGCCCTCTCAACCCGCCGCCCCATGTCTACTCGTCGATCGGCTACGACCGTGCCGCCGACCGGCGCGACGACGCGGCCTTTCAGCAGGCCGCGCTCAGGGACCCGCGCAGCCGCTTCGTCGTGCTGCATGGCCTGAAGCCGCTGCTCACCGAGGACGCCCGCGGCCCGCGCTGCCTCTTTCTCGAGGCCGCAGCACTGCGCGCGTTCCGACCCGAGGGACCGGTGTTTCTCGGGCTGCACGCCGGGCGTGCGGTGTTCGCGGTCGACCTCGACGGGGCAGCGCTCGACGGCGGCACCTATCTCGAGCTGCGCAGCGTCGCCGCCGGCCTGCCGCCGGGCGAAGCCGGGCTCCTGGCCTTTGCCCGAGCCCTCGCGCATTGGCGGCTCCGGCATCGCTTCTGCGGCGCCTGTGGCCGCCCCATGGTCACCTTGTCGGCCGGCCACTGCCGGCGCTGCGAGGCCTGCGGCTTCGATACCTTCCCGCGCACCGATCCCGCCGTGATCTGCCTCGTGGTCAGTGGCGAGCACTGCCTGCTCGGCCGCTCGCGGCATTTCCCAAAAGGCATGTTCTCCACCCTTGCCGGCTTCGTCGAGCCGGGCGAGAGCCTCGAGCAGACGGTCGTCCGGGAGATCGCGGAGGAGGTCGGCATCGTGGTCGCGACCGCGCGCTATGTCAGCTCGCAGCCCTGGCCGTTCCCGCAAAGCCTGATGCTGGGCTTTCGCGCCACGGCACATCTGACACAACCAAGGATCGATCCGGCGGAGATCGAGGCTGCCCGGTGGTTCCACCGGGACGAACTGCTGGCAGCCGAGACGCGGCCGGTGCGCCTGCCCAATCCCGACAGCATCGCGCGGTTTCTCATCGAGGACTGGCTCTACGCCAGCTGACTGTCGATGGCGGTGGCGCCATCCAGCACTGGCAGCATCAGCCGCCCCGCCGCCGCCCGGGCGAAGCGCAGGGTCAGCGCCTTGCGCCGGGCCGCCGGCAGCGGTCGCCGGCAGGCCGGCCGCACCAGCTCGCCGCCGAACCGGTCGGCGAGGATCAGCCCCTCGTCGGCGGGCAGCAGGCCGCAGGGGAACGCGGCCCCGACGGCGAAATAGAAGAAGTCGGCAAAACCGAGATAGTCCGGCCACTTGCGATCGGTGACGAAGTCCGTCCGGCAGGACTTGATTTCGACGACATGGACGGCGCCGTCGCGGCCGAGGCCGATCACGTCGACCCGCCGGCCGTTGGCCAGCGGCAGCTCGGTGAGGGCGGCGATCCCGAGTTCGAAGAAAAGCCTGCCGACGCCGCGGGCGAGATCGGCGGCGGTGACGGTCGGCGGCGCGCTCGGCATGGCCCGTTGCTCCCCCTGCCCCGGCGGCCAGCGGCGGCACTGCCGCTCGCCGGGAGGTTTTTTCGCAGTGCCGTAAGGGTTCCTTAACCGCCGATGGGGATACTGGTCGAGCCCGGACGGCGGGTGACGGTCAGCGCAAGGAGTGGTGCCGAAGCGATGGCGCAGGATTTGGTCCAGGGCGGCTCGGCGCCGGCGACGAGCCGCCGGCGCATGGCGCTTCTCGAGCGCGGCGCCGAAGCCGCCGAACGGCTGACCGCCAAGGACGTGGCGGTGCTGCAGCACGACCCGTCGGCCGCCAATCGGGCGCTGATCGCCGGCAAGTTCGGCTACCACTACGAGGAGATGGTCGAGAGTGCGCCCCGCGATCTGGTCAAGGCACTGCTGCATCTCCTGGTCGGCGATGTCGAGACCCAGGTGCGCCGATCGCTCGCCGTCGCCGTCGCCGGCAGCGACCGGCTGCCGGCACCGATCGCCAGCCGGCTCGCCCGCGACCGAATCGAGGTGGCAGCGCCGGTTCTCGCGGAGAGCCCGCTGCTCGACGACGCCGAGCTGATCGAGATCGTCCGCACCAACGCGATGCAGTACGCGCTCGCGGTCGCCGGCCGCGAGCGCATCTCGGAGCAGCTCGCCGACACGCTGGTCGACACCGGGGCACAGCCGGTGGTGGCGAAGCTCGTCGGCAATGTCGGTGCCCAGCTCTCGGCCAAGACACTGACGCGGGTGATGGAGGACTGGCAGGGCGACAAGGAGGTGCAGGACCGGCTGGTCCGCCGTCCGGCGCTGCCGTTCGAGCTGATCGAGCACATGGTGGGCGCGATCGGCGATCGGATCGAGTGGGAGCTGGTGCAAACCCGGCGCATGGAGCCGCACGAGGCCCGCGCCCTGATGGCCGCGGTCCGCGATCGCACGGCGGTCGGCCTGACCGCCAAGGAGCACGGCGATCGCAAGCTCGAGATGCATCTGCGCGAGCGGCTGCACGCCGGCAGTCTCGGACCGGACGAGCTGCTCCAGTATCTGCGCGAGGGCGACATTGCCGCCTTCGAGCAGACCCTGGCGCTGATGGCCGAACTCGATCCGAAGACCGTGCGACGCTTCGCCTACAACAGCGACCGCCGCTACCTCGCCGCCCTCTGCCTCAAGGCCGACCTGCCGGCAGCGCACTACCTGACCATCCGCATGGCGCTCGAGCTCGCCGGCCGCAGCATCGGCGCGCCCGAGCCCGGCGACGACACCTTCGCCAGCGACACCATGCAATACCTGCACCGGCAGTACGAAGAGCTGCGCGCCGACCCGGCGAAGCTGGAGAGCCTGACCAAGATGTTCGACTAGTCACCGCCGCTCGCCGACCAAGATCGCGCCGCGCTCAGCAACTCGGCAACCAGATTACCAGCCTGTCCGAGACGTTTTCGCGATTTCTCATGGGCTTGGCAGTGAGCATAGGCGAGGCGTCGAGCGGCCGTCGATTGATGTCCTCCTTTCGGGTAGCGGGGTCCGCACGACCCCGCCAGGGGTCGGACGCCCGGCGACGACGCCATGGCCGTTGCCGAGCTCACCGCCGGTCGGCTGGCGCGCGGCATCGGCCTCGGCGCATGGCTTGCCCGCTGCCCCGGCATCGGGCGGCGCTCGGCACAGCCAGGGCGGTCGATCGCCAGCCGACGAAGCACCTGGAAAACTGCTCGGGCAGCTGGCCCGATGGGGGTTGCGCTGAGGCCCCAGGGTGGCTGCACCGTTCGAGCTGTCGGAACGCGGGCTGGGTGAACCGGCATGAGCATCGCCAAGGAGCAGCCATGACGTCCGATGCCGGGTTGAACGTGCCGTTGGCAGAGACCGCGATCGGCATGGTCGATGCGGACGGGGCCGATCGTCAAGGAGATGCGGGCCGAGAGCGCGCCGGACGCGTTGCACGATGCCTTGAAGCCGTTCGATCCGCCGCTCGTGCGGGTAGGCATGGAGGCCTGCTCGCTGACGGTCTGGTTGCCTGATGGGCTGACCGAGGCCGGCTGGCCGGTCATCTCTATCGAGACACGCCAAGCCAACGGCGTGATGAAGACCATGCCGAACAACACCGATCGCAGCGATGCCAGGGCGCCGCTGCGGGCTGCGGGGACCCACACGGCCCGGCACAGTGGCGCCGATCATGTGCCCCGGCCTCCGCCGCGGTCTCCTGACCGCGGCCACTCCGAGGCTGGATCGGCCGGCCTCCTGGCGGCCGATGGCTTTCGCCAAGTCGCGTCGAGAGCTGCCAGTCCCGCCACCGGCGTTCGCTGCTGGTCGCCCGGCGCAGCGTCTTGAATCACATGCGGTCGATCGAGAACGTCGGACGCGCGATCACCCGCAAGGACTGGATCAAGCCGGGCACGCCGAGCCGCCAGGCGCTTGCCGCCCGCGTGCGGGAGATGGCATGCCGTGCGCCTCGGCTGATGGGCCTGCTCGAGCCGCTGCTGGTGGTGCTGGCTTCGATGATCGGGGAGTTTGCGCGGTTGACCAAGCGGGTGCTCGACATCGCCAAGCACGACAAGACCTGTCGGCAACTGCTGACCTCGCCCCGCCGCGGCCTGCTGGCCGCGTCCCTTTCCGGGATCGGATCCGAAGGCCTCCCGGTCTTCGATGGCATCGGTCCGATCTCCAGTGGGGCTGCCGGGACCCCACAGCCTCGCTAGGGCGCTGAGCTATCGCGCCACCGTCGACCAGCCGGAACGCTTCGCAAGACCGCGCGCCCGTCGCCAGGGGACTGGCGGCGGGCATCTCGGCCTCACGCCATGGTCGGCCAGGAGGCCAATCATCCGACCCCGAAGGAGGCGCGGCCAGCAGGTCGCGGCGGGCCGCGATCAGTCCGGCGAGACCGATATCACGGGCAAAACCAGCCCCAGATTGGCCAGCGGGGGCGGCGACGAACTCGGCCGAGCCAGCCCCTGATCCATTTGGGTCGACGCGGCGCACAGGCTCCTTTCGCACAGCAGCCAATGGTCGGCGCGGCGCGCCTGGGGATTGAGCATCGCCAAGCGCTGCGGCAATGCCAAGGCGAAGATCGCGCCTCGTGGGGCTGGGGGAGCCCACGGCCTCGCAGGGCTGCTGGAATGCTCGCCGTGCTGCTCCAGCGGATGTGGATCGACGGCACCGATTGCCGCTTCGGCAAGGCGGCCCTGGCCTGAGGCGCGAACGGTCGATCCGTTGCAAAGAGGTCGCCCGAGAGGGTGAGACGGCTCGTTCCGGCGGGGAGGATGGGTGAGGCGATCTCGTTGAGAGCCTCAAACCAGCGGCGCCGAGCCGAAAAGTCCTGAACAACTCGTGACGGCCCACCCGCCTGACCCCAGCATGCGGCGATCCAGTATCGACCGCGCAGCAAAGCGCGTGACTGGCAGGAGCGAGCCACCCTGACGTCGCGGAAAGAAGCGGCGCGGCTTGACACCCACGCCCCCCTCGGTGAAGGCGCCAAGGTGCGCCACAGACGGTCAGCGCCGTGCGAGGAGCTGCAGCATTGCGACCAGCACGATGCCGTAGAGCACGTGGCCGATCAGCGCCACCCAGGTGATGCCCGTGAAGTTGAGGAAGAACGGCAGGCCGGCGATCGCCGTGATCCCGCCGATGGCGAAGAGCCAGAGGCCGAAGCCGTAGACCGCCGACGGCAGCAGCCAGCCGCCGAGGCCGCCAGTCAGCCGATTCCATACCGGCTTGAAAACGTAGAGCCAGCCGACCGGATAGCCGATCAGGCCAACGAGGTAGAAATGCACGAAGTAGCCGGCGAAGTCGCCGTTCGGCAGGCCGAACGTTCCGAGCAGACTCTTGGCGAGCCCGTGCGGCGACAGGTTGGCCCAGCCGATGCCCGGGCTGACGATCTGGCCCCAAAAATCGAACGCTGACGTTGCGACAGCACCGGCAATGACCATCAAGCCGATGGTTGCCGTGTTCAATGCTGGGAAAGTCGGGTCGGCGGAGGACGTGTTGGTGGCAGACATGGTCGTAGACATGGTGGCATACGGTCCGTACTTGGTGGAGACTTGGCCCAGGGGGCAACGCGTCGGGCGTATCGACGGGCTCGCGGATCGGATCCTGTTATCGGATGGTGATCGTCGAGAAAGGCCGGGTCGGGCCGCTGATCGGCGCAAAGAACGGAGCGGATGAGCGGGCGATTGGCGTGGACATGATGAGACCTTCGGCTTGTCGGTCGGCGGCGGCTGCGGCATCGCTGACGCATCGTTCCCGCCCTGACGCGGAAGCTACTACCGCCAGCCCAGGCTCCGCCAATACCGTTGCGTGATCGTATCCATAGCCATCGTGTCTTGTCGCGGCACCGGGCTGGTCGCGCTTGCGACACGGTGCTGCGCTCGCAGGCTGCGCGATTGACGGAACCATGCGCTCTCCGGGGGAAGCAAGGCGCCATGGAGATGCACCAGATCCGCTACTTCCTCGCCGTCTCGCGGATCCTGAACGTCACCCAGGCGGCCCAAGAGTGCAACGTGGCGCAGCCGTCGATGACGCGCGCGATCAAGAAGCTCGAGAAGGAGCTCGGCGGCGAGCTGTTTCGGCGCGAGCGGCAGCGCACGCATCTGACCGAGCTCGGCCGGATGATGCTGCCGCTGTTGCAGCGCTGTCTCGAGGGTGCAAAGGAAGCAAAGGCGCTCGCGGGATCGTTGCGCCACGGCAGCTAGCCGCCACTCCAGCTGGGGTTGTCGAGGACCGTCGATCTCGGCCAGTTGATCAAGCCGCTGACCGAACTCGTTCGCTCATTGCCCGGGCTCGAGCTGCGGATCGCGCGAGGGTCAGCACCCGAGATCGCCGAATGGCTGGAGGGCGGCGACATCGAGCTCGCGCTCGCCGGGCCACTGGAGCGGAGCTGGTAGCGCCTCAACGCCTGGGCGCTGGCCAGGGGCCGCTTCGTGCTCTTCGTGCATCCGAGCCATCCCTGGGCCAACCGTCGAGCCGCCCAGGTCGAATCGCTGCGCGAGCAGCGTCTCCTGGCACGGCCCTACGCGGAGCAGGCAGCCCTTCTGGACAGCGCCTTGCGGCGGCATGGCGTCGAGCGGCCGGCCAAGCACGAGATGGCCGACGATGCCGACATCCTGGCACTGCTCGAGGCGAATGCCGGGATCGCCATTCTGCCCGAGGATGTGCGCCACCCGACCCTGGCACCGCCGCTGACGCTCGACGGCCTCGATCTCGAATGGACGCGGTATCTCTACGACGTGGCGGGGCGGCAGCGCTCGGTTGCCGCCGATGCGCTGATCAAGCTGCTGCGCTCGGCTGCCAGTGCCTGAGCCGACCGGCAGCCGACTTCAGCGATCCTGCTGCAGCGCCTCGAGGATGGTCGTGATCTCCATGCGTCGGCGGAAGTCGGGATCGGCTAGGCGATCGATGACGATACCGTTGCGACCGACGACGAAGGTCGCCGGGATCGGAATGAACCAACCGTCATTGCCCTGAAAGCTGGGCAACTCCAGCGCGATTTGACGGTAGAGCGCAATGAGCTCGGTGCCGAGCCAGATCATCAGCCCGAGCGACAGCGCGTAGGCGTTGTCGAGGTCGCTCAGGACGACGAACGGCAGCTCTTGTTCGACCCTCAGCTGGTGCGCGAAGGCCTGCCGGTCCGGCGTGATCGACACGATCCGCCCGCCGGCGCGCAGCACGGCTGGTGCGTGTTCGGCGAGTGCCCGCAGCTCCATCCGGCAGAACGGGCACCAGTGGCCGCGGTTGAGGTTCAGGACGACGGGCGATTGCGCCAGAAGATCCGGCAGGGCCACGAGCTGGCCGCTATCGTCCGGCAAGAGAAACGGCGGCATCGGGTCGCCCGGGGCCGGCGCACTGGCACCAGCACCGGCGGCCGCCAGCCGTGCCACGAAGCGATCGTAGATCGCGGCGATCTCCGGGCGCGCATGGCGCAGCTCATCGGCGTAGCGATCGAGCTGCCGGTTCAACGGGTTGTCCACGACGTCGCCAGCTGGATCCGGTTGCCTTCCTGATCGCAAGACTTCTGACCCTTCGCCTTCCAAGTTCGATTGACTCCTCGTCCTATAGCAACGGCGGCGATAGGTGTCGGCTATCGTTTTCATCGACGATCGATATTGGGCACGTGGGCTTACCGCGCATGGATGTCGGCCCCGGTGGTGACTGGTCATAGGCTGCCGATTGGCCCGACCGGCATGGCGTGCCAAGGCCGGCCGGGTCAATGCTGCCTTGGCATCGGCCGCACCGATGCCCTGAACACACGACGACGCCTGCCATCGGACAGGGTCTCGGACGCGGTGACCGTGCAAGGCCCGCGGCTCTGGCCGACCGATGCCGCTAGAGACGACGAATGCTGCTGAGGGGACGACCATGACTGCCACGAACAGCGACGCCGCCGCGAGCCTCGTCCGCATCGACGGCACCGAGGCCACGCCATGACCGCCTCGGCTGCGCCAACGATCGATGCGCTGACGATCACCGAGCTGCCGGAAGCGAAACGCGCGGAGGTGCTGACCCGCTGGATTATCGTTACGCTGATCAGCTTCTTGACCTTGATCGACCTTTTCGGCGCTCAGGCTCTCCTGCCGGCACTCGTCGAGATGTACGGCACGAGCCCGGCGGTGATGGGCGTCGCGGTCAATGCCAGCACGATCGGCATGGCCATCGCCGGGCTGATCGTCGCCGCCTTCTCGCGCCGGCTCGACCGCAAGCGCGGCATCTGGCTGAGTCTCGCGGTCCTGTCGATCCCGACGCTGCTCTTGGCCTTGACCGACGATATCGTGCTGTTCGGCCTGCTGCGTGTCGCCCAGGGCCTGTGCATGGCGACGGCCTTCACACTCACCCTGACCCATCTCTCGGAGGAGTGCTCGATCACCGCCGCCGCCGGCGCCATGGCCGCCTACATCACCGGCAACGTGGCGAGCAACCTGTTCGGCCGGCTGGTCGCGGCGAGCATCGCCGACAACCTCGACGTCGAGCCGACGTTCGTCGCCTTCGCCGCACTCAACGTCGCCGGTGCGGTTCTCGCCTATTGGTACATCGGCGGGAGCTCCGGGCGACTGCCACCGGCCGGCGGCTCGAGTGTCTGGGCGGCCTGGAAGGCGCATTTGCGCCACGCCAAGCTGCGGGCGATGTTCGTGATCGGCTTTCTCCTGCTGTTCGCCTTCATCGGCACCTTCACCTACGTCAACTTCGTGCTCGCAGCACCGCCATTCGCCCTGCCGCAGGCACTGCTCGGGATCGTCTATTTCGTCTTCCTGCCGGCGATGCTGACGACACCCGCAGCGGCGGCGACGGTTCGCGCCATCGGCTCCAGGCGGGCGTTCCTCGCGGCGATGCTGGCGACAATGGCAGGGCTGGTCATGCTGCTCTCCAGCTCGCTGGCGCTGCTGCTCGTCGGTCTGGCCCTGGTCGGCGCCGGCTTGTTCTTCGCCCAGGCCGCGGCCACGAGCTTCGTCGGCCGCACCGCAGGGCACGATCATGCGGTCGCCAACGGGTTTATCTTGCCAGCTACTACCTCGGCGGGCTCGCCGGTGCCTTTGTGCTGGGCCAGGTCTTCACGCTTGCGGGATGGCCGGCCACGGTTGCGGTGATTGGGTTCTCGGTCATCGCCGCCGCCCTGCTGGCGCAAGCGATGCGCGAGCCGGTGCCCGCGTGACGCGCCGCCGAAGCCGCTAGCCGGATCACCGACCCGTTTCGCGACAAGGCCTGGACGAACCGGGATCATGCCATGACGGATGCAACCAAGCCCATCAATCTCGCGCTGCAAGGTGGCGGTGCACACGGTGCCTTCACCTGGGGTATGCTCGATCGCCTGCTCGAGTGCAGCGCGTTCAACATCGACGGTATCTCCGGCACGAGCGCCGGCGCCATGAACGCGGCCGTCGTCGCCTACGGGCTCGCCAAGGACGGCAACGAGGGTGCTCGCGAGGCGCTTGGCAGCTTCTGGACCAGGGTCGGCGAAGCCGCCCGCTACTCGCCGCTGCAGCCGTCGCCGATCGATCGCTGGCGCGGCGTCGGCAACATGGACTTCTCGCCGGGCTGGATCGTGCTCGACAACGTGTCCCGCATGTTCTCACCCTATGATTTCATGCAACTTCCTTACAATCCACTGTAGGAAGTGCTGACGGAAACGGTCGATTTCGACTGGCTGGCGCAGCAATGCAGCCGCGAGCGGGTCAGACTCTTCCTCTCGGCCACGCATGTGCGCAGCGGCAAGATCAAGGTCTTCAGCGGCGGCGAGATTAGCGCCAAGGCCGTGCTCGCCTCCGCCTGCCTGCCCTTCCTCTACCGGGCGGTCGAGGTCGAGGGCGAGGCGTATTGGGACGGCGGCTACATGGGCAACCCGCCGATCTTCCCGCTCATCTACCACACCGAAACACCGGACATCCTGATCGTGCAGATCAACCCGGTGAACATCGACAAGGTGCCGGAGCGGGCGCAGGACGTCTTCGATCGGATCAACGAGATCAGCTTCAGCAGCTCGTTGATGCGCGAGATGCGGGCGATCGCCTTCGTCAGCCGCTTGATCGACCAGGGCCATCTCGACCGGCAGCAGTACAAGCGGCTGCACCTGCATCTGGTCGAAGCCGAAGCGACGATGGCGCAGCTCAACGTGTCCTCGAAGTTCAACGCCGATCGCGACTTTCTGGACTGGTTGTTCACCCTCGGCCGCGAGCGCGCCGAGCGCTGGCTCGAGGCCCACCTCGACAAGGTCGGCCGCGAGAGCAGTCTCGACATTCAGCAGTTCATCAAAGGTTTACAGGCGAGGTTGCCCGACGATGAGCGAAGCCCTGACGAGCCCACGGCTCGGTGCCGATGCCGCCACCACGACGCTGGCGAAGGTGCCCGGCGACGGGCGCACGGCGCAGCAACTGCGCCGGACCCATCGCCAGCTGAGCCAGCTCGGCCAAACCCTTTGGCCCGCCACGGACCTGATCCTTCGGATTTGGCTCGCGACCATCTTTGTCGGCTACTTGTCCGGCTATTGGACCATGGTGATGTGGATGCCGGCCGAGGCGGCAGGCCTGGTGACCAGCGCGGTCTTGCTCGTGGCGGCGGTCCTGCTGGCCGCGATCCTGGTCAAGAGGCCAGCGCGCTGATTTTCGAGGCCCTATCGACGGCGAGCCTGTCGGGCGCTGCCGAACCCCTGCATTGCACAGCACTGCTTTTGTGGTTTATCGCCGCCGGCAGCGGGCCGCTGTCACTCGACACCCTCTTTGCCGCGGGTGCCAGCCGCTCCGCCCTGCCGCTCCGCCGCCGTATCGAGACCCTCTATGCGCACTTCAGCCGGACCCTCGAACCGCTGGTGCTGCTGCTCTTTCGCCTCGTTCTCGCGAGTGCCCTCCTGGCGCTGCTCGCCAACGCCCCGGCACCGATGGCCGTGATCGGCTCGCTCGCCGGTTGGCAGTCGGCAGAAGTCGTGTCGCTCGTCCCCGGGCTCGTCCCCGGGCTCGCCGCCCTGCTGATCGTCGGCCTTGCGACACGTCCGCTAGCCGCACTTCTCTCGACGGTGACGGCGCTCGCGATGCTGCGCGAGCCCGGCCAGACGAGCGACAGTTTCGCTCTGTCGCTGCTCGCCGTGCTGCTGTTTCAGGGCGCCGGGCGATGGTCGATCGAAGAGCGGCTCAGCGCGAGATGGGCGTCGCTCCTCGAGCCATCGGCCTGGGACGGCGCAAGCCTGCCGCATGTCGTCGTTGTCGGCTCCGGGTTCGCCGGCTTGTCGGTCGTCGAAGGTCTGCGCGACGTCCGCTGCCGCATCACCCTCGTCGATCGGCGCAACTATCATCTCTTCCAGCCACTGCTCTACCAGGTGGCGACCTGTGGCCTTTCAGCGGCGGATATCGCCACGCCGATCCGCGAGTTCGTGCGCGAGCAGCGCAATGTCAGGGTCCTCCTCGGTCGTGTGACCGACGTCGACCGAGTTGCGAAAGAGGTCCGGATCGGCCCGACGCCGCTGGGCTATGACATCCTGGTCCTGGCTACGGGCGCCCGCCACGACTACTTCGGCAACGATCACTTCGAAGCGGTAGCAGCAGGTCTGAAGAAGATCGACGATGCGACGGCGATCCGTCGCCGCTTGCTGTTGGCCTTCGAGCGTGCCGAGCAGACCACCGACCCGGTCGAGCGGGCGGCCGAGCTCACCTTCGTCATCGTCGGCGGCGGACCGACGGGGGTCGAGATGGCGGCAGCGGTGGTCGAGCTCGGCGCGTTCAAGCTCACCGGAGCGCCTGCCTGGTGGTTCTGGGGCATCGTGCACGTCTTCTTCCTGGCACATCTGCGTCACCGGATCGCCGTCAGCCTGCAATGGCTCTGGGCCTATCTGACCTGGCGCATGTCGACACGCCTGATCACCGGCGACGAGGCCTAGCGCCGGCACGAGCGGTCGGCTGGTTTGACCATCGCCGCCAGTTCGGCGGCGGCCTTGACCACCCGTTTCTGCGCCACGCGCTTGCGAGATGAAGGTGGCTGCTTGTTCCCAGACGCCGGTAGCCGCGCGCGCGAGGGCGGCTGTCGCACGACCCGCGTTCTTCGACCGGCCGACGGCTGATGACGACGGGCGCATGACGACCGCATGCATCTCGTGCATCGAAACAATAGCCCCCCGTGGGCTGTCGCCGGAGCGGTCGATGGTCGACAGTCGCAGGTGTCAGTCGACGGCAACCCGGCAACGGCCACAATAGGGATGGAGCCTGCTCGGGTGCCTTCTCGTTACGTCACCTCCACTTCGACGATCATGATCACCGCCCTCGCGGCGATCGGGACGCTGGGCACCGCCGACA
>CAZNWE010000036.1:0-27738 GCA_964576715.1 uncultured Geminicoccaceae bacterium
GTCTCTTGAAGAGCCGCTGAGCACGGGCCGGCACCGGGCGGCAGGTCCTGGATGGCCGGCCTTGGCGCTGGTATCGTCGCGGTATCGTTGGGCGGGCGTGGCAGCAACACCGGCCAGGGTCTTCGATCGACGCCAGCAAGCTCACCGCGCGTAGCAGCAGAACGCCGCGCGCAAGGAGGGAGAACGCCATGCCGGGCACCGAGCAGCCGACGATCGCACACGATGCCAGGGCCGAGCTCGAACCGGCTATTCTCGCCGGACTCGAGGCGCTCGGCGCCGGCCGAACGCCTTCGCTGGACGACCTCGCCGCCGTCGGCGAGTTCCACATGGGTGGCCATGCCGCGACGCTCGAGCTCGCCGCGGCGTTGCCGCTCTCCCCCGAAAGCCGTGTGCTCGACATCGGTGCCGGCATCGGCGGTACCGCGCGGCACCTTGCGGCGGCGCACGGCTGCCGGGTCACCGGCATCGACCTCACCCCCGACTATGTCGCGACGGCGCGCCAGCTGACCCGCCTTCTCGGCCTCGAGCACCAGGTCGATTTCGACGTCGGGAGTGCGCTCGATCTGCCGTTCGCCGACGGCACGTTCGATGTCGCGACGCTGCTCCATGTCGGCATGAACATCGCCGACAAGGCACGGCTCGCCGCCGAGGCGCACCGTGTTCTGGCGCCGGGCGGCACCTTTGCCGTCTACGACGTGATGCGCACCGGCCCGGGCGAGCCGAGCTTCCCCGTGCCCTGGGCGACGACGCCCGCGACCTCGTTCCTGGCGACGCCCGAGGACTACCGGGCAGTGCTCGCCGCCGCCGGCTTTACGGTCGAGAGCGAACGCCGGCGCACCGACCTGGCCCTCGCGACTTTCCGGGCGATGCGCGAGCGGCTGGCGACGCGCGGCCCGCCGCCGCTCGGCCTGCACCTCTTGATGGGCGAGACGGCACCCGCCAAGCTCGCCAACATGGTCGTCGGTCTCGAAGTCGGCACCTTTGCCCCGATCGAGCTCGTCGCCCGCGGTCGCTGATCGCGATCTGCCCTCACATTCCGGTGCCCTGTCGACGTACCGTCGTGGCAAGCTGCTACGTCGGGTCTAGAATGCACCTGCACATCGGAGGAATAGGCACATGATCAAGGGCAAATCCGTCGTCATTACCGGCTCGACCAGCGGCATCGGGCTCGGCATGGCGGAGAAGTTCGCGGCCGCCGGCGCCAATGTGACGCTCAACGGCTTCGGCGACGCGCATGAAATCGAGACCATCCGCGCCGAGCTCGCTGAAAGCATGGGCGTCGGCGTCGTCTATTCGCCAGCCGACGTCAGCAAGCCCGACGACATCGCCGCGATGTTGGCGATGGCCAACCAGGCGCATGGTGGCGTGGATATCCTGGTCAACAATGCCGGGGTGCAGCACACCGACGCCGTCCAGGATTTCCCACCCGAGAAATGGGACCTGGTGCTCGCCACCAACCTCTCGGCCGCCTTCCACGCGACCCGGCTCGCCTTGCCGCAGATGCTCGAGCGCAATTGGGGGCGCATCATCAACACCGCCTCGGCGCACGGCCTGGTCGCGTCGGTGCACAAGGCGGCCTACGTCGCCGCCAAGCACGGCATGGTCGGCCTGACCAAGGTGGTGGCGCTGGAGACCGCCGAGACCGGCGTCACCTGCAACGCCATCTGCCCGGGCTGGGTGCTTACCCCGCTGGTCGAGCGGCAGATCCAGGATCGAGCGGACGAGAACGGCACCAGCTTCGCCGAGGAGAAGCGGCGGCTGCTCGTGGAGAAGCAGCCGTCGGGTGAGTTCGTCACGGTCGAGCAGCTGGCTGACCTCGCCCTCTTCCTCTGCTCCGCCGGCGCCGCCCAGATCCGCGGCCAGGCGATCGCCATGGACGGCGGCTGGACCGCCCAATAGTGGCAGCTCGCCGGCCGGCACCCCGCCGCCTCAATCTCGGCCTGCAGGGCGGCGGTGCCCACGGTGCCTTCACCTGGGGCGTCCTCGATCGGTTGCTGGAAGTGGAGGAGCTCGAGATCGTCGCCACCTCCGGCACCAGTGCCGGGGCGATGAACGCCGCGGTGATGGCTTATGGGCTGGCGATCGGCGGCCGGGACGGTGCCAGGGCCAGCCTCGCCGAGTTCTGGCGACGGATCGGCGAGGCGGCGCGCTTCTCGCCGATCCAGCCCTCGCCGCTCGATCGCTGGCTCGGCCTCGGCAACATGGACCTGTCGCCCGGTTGGCTCGCCTACGACAACCTGTCGCGCATGTTCTCGCCCTACGAGCTCAATCCTTGGAACTTCAACCCACTGCGCGACGTGCTCGAGGACGTCGTCGACTTCGCGGCACTCGCCACGCATTGCGGGGCGCGGCGCGTCACGCTCTATCTCACCGCGACCAATGTCCAGACCGGCCGGATCAAGGTCTTCGAAGGCGAGGAGATCGGCATCGACGCGGTCATGGCCTCGGCCTGCCTGCCCTTCCTCTTCCAGGCGGTCGAGGTGGACGGGCAGCATTACTGGGACGGCGGCTATTCCGGCAACCCGCCGATCTTTCCGTTGATCTACGGCACCGACTGCGCCGACGTGCTGATCATCCAGATCAACCCGATCAACATCGCAGCTGTGCCGACGACGGCGCCGGCGATCATCGACCGGATCAACACGCTGTCGTTCAACTCTTCGCTGATGCGCGAGATGCGCGCGATCGATTTCGTGTCGCGGCTGATCGACGAGGGGGTGCTCGACCGCGAGCGCTACCGGCGGCTCAACATCCACACCATCGACGCCGAGGCGGCGCTAGCGCAGCTCGGCGTCTCGTCCAAGCTCAACGCCGATCCGGCCTTCCTGACGTCGCTGTTCGAACTCGGCCGCGATCGCTGCAGCGCGTTCCTCGACGCCCATCTCGACAAGCTCGGTGTCGCCAGCTCGACCGACATCCGCGCCAAGTTCCTTTGACACGGCGGTCGGTCGGCAGGCGGAACGACGGCGATCAGCCGTGCTCGGCGCCAGCCAAGGCCGGGGCGGGCTCGGCCGGCTTGCTGGTCGGTGTGGTGATCAAGGTCGGCGCGGCGGCCGCGGCCTCGAGGATTTCGATCGAGCCGGAAAGCCGGCCGCCGCGCTCGACCTCGAGGTCGCCGTAGCGGATCGTCCCGTCGACCCGGCCGGTGCTGCGAACCAGCAGGCGGCCACGCACCGTGAGCTCGCCCTCATAGATGCCGCTGATCGTCGCTTCCTCGACCGCTGCCTTGCCGTTGGTGAAGCGGCCGGATTCGGTGATCTCGATGGCTTTGGTGTCGTTGAGGGTGACCTGCACACTGCCCTCGACCACCAAGAGGTCGCAGGCGGTGATGTCGCCGGACAGGCTCAGGCCCTCGCCGACGATGAGCCGCTTGCCGGCAGCCGTGTCGGCCGCTGGACGCGACTCCGGGGCAGCTGCCGGAGCCGCCGTTGTCGCGGCTGCCCGGGTCGGCAACGGCGCAGGCGCCGCCGTCTGGGCGGCTGACAGCGGCGCGGCGGGGCTGGATTCCTGGTCTTTCTTGCGGAACATCGGTGATGCTCTCCCGGTACTGTGGCGTGCGGTGTGTCGGTACGACGATCGCTGACCGCGTTCTACCAGGGGTGGCTGGCTTTACCAACAAGAGACCGCAGGTTCGGCCACCGGTCAGCCGAGCGGTCCGAGCTCGCGGGCGAGCCGCTGCACGATCGCGAGCCCAAAGGGCGTGGGCGCGAGGCAGGGTTCACGATCATGAACCTCTTCGAGTTCCAGTCCGAGACGCAACGCCACCAGGCGCTTGCCATAGCACAGCAGGGTCGGGATCGATTGCATCACGAAGGTGATCGCCGGCAGCGCCTGCCGATAGCGTTGCTCCGCCTCGTCCAGCCGACCGTCGCGGAAAGCCTCGAAGGCCTCGACCTGGACGTCGAAGCAGTCCGGGGCCGGGATCAGTCCGGCGCAGCCGGCACGGAGATTATCGGTCAGCTCCAGCCCACCGCGCCCGTTGAAGACGGCGAGCCGTCCGCCGGTCGCCTCGATCACCTGCGCAACCTCGACCGCCGACGCCTCACCCTTGAGCAGACAGCAGTTGGGGTGCTGCTTGGCGAGCGCCAGCAGCCCCGCGGCCGAGAGCCCGACACCGAGATATTGTGGCGCGTTCTGGATGGCCACCGGCAGCCCGGCACGGTCCGCGACGGCGCCGAAGAAGCGGATCAAGGCCGCCTCGTCGTGATCGGCGTCCGGCGGCGGCTGGAGGATGACCCAGGCGGCACCGGCCTCGGCCGCGACCCGGACGAAAGCGCTTTGCTCCTCGACGCTCCGGCCGAACACGGTGACGGCGAGCGGTATGCGGCCGCCGACCGCGTCGGCGACGACCTCGAGAACCTCGTGGCGCTCGGCGAGGGACAGCTTGCCGACCTCGGTTGCGAGGCCGAGACAGGCGAGCCCGTGCGCCCCGTGGGCGACGCAGGCCGCGACCTGCCGGCGCATCAGGACGGGGTCGAGCCGGTTGGCCGAATCGAAGAAGGCATAGACGATCGGGTGGATGCCTCGCAGGCTGGACCCCGCCGCCACGCCGCCGGTCCGGGCTTCAGCCATGCCGAGCGATCCCCGTCGCCTCGCGTGGCCGCAGCCACGCCGGCAATGGTGCCGAGACCCTGACCATCTGCTGCAGACCCCATCGGACGCGCGCTCTCTGTCCGAAGTAGTCGATCATGCCCGGCTTGCCTAGCTCTGCCGGGTCACGAAGAGACCTCGTCGTCGCCGAGCCGCATGGCCAAATGGGGACATGTGTGGACGGCCAAAATGGGGACACCTCCCTTCTTAACCACTTCGGCCAAATGGGGACATTTCCCTTGTTAACCACTTCCCGGTCAACAGTACCGGGTACCTTTGACACAACTTAATCGAGGTAGCCCGCGATATGCATCATGGTTGACGCGCCTAGCCCAAGCCTCTGATCAGGCTGAGTTTTTGGGTGCTGATGCCAAAACTCGGGATTGGAGGGAGCATGCCAGCCACCCTTGAGGCCACTCTGCCTTTGCCACGCCTGTCACCGGTGAAGGGCAAGGCGGTGACCGCCCGGTTTGACGGTGGATCGCTGCCCTCGGACGCCGGGCTGCTGGCGTCGTGCCAGGTGGTGCGGCGGCTCGACGTGGTCACGCGGCGACGGAGGTTCCGGTCTGCGGGCCGTAGACGAGCGTGCCATCATCGAGGTCGGCGTGCGGGATCTCGTCGCGCTCGCGGAAGTAGTCCTGGCTGAAGATCCACGGCGCCCGGTCACCCTGTTTCAGGTTGAGGGGGGACACGTCCCTTTTTTACCAATTGCCGGCGCGTGCGCGTCGAAGCGCTTGTGGTCGTGGGGCGTTGCGACTACAAATCATGAAAGTGAGATCATTACCTGGATGCACCCAATGCCCGACATCGGCCTGCGCGAAGCCAAGGCGCATTTGAGTGAGCTGATCGATCGGGTCGAGCATGGCGAGACGTTGACGCTCACCCGGCACGGCAAACCGGTGGCGCGCATCGTGCCCATCGCCGAGCGGCGGCCTGGGCTCTTGAAGGGTCGGATCGGCATGGCGGACGATTTCGACGAGCTGCCGGACTGGCTGGTCGATGCTTTCGAGGGTGGTTCCGCCGACGATGCTCTGCTGCGGCCCTGAACAGAGGCCGTGAGCGCCTTGCTCCTCGACACTCATGCGCTGCTCTGGTGGCTCGACGACGACAAGCGGCTCGGGCCCAAGGCGCGGCAGGCGATCGTGGCGGGCGAGGTCTTCGTCAGCATCGTGTCGCTCTGGGAGATCGCGCTGAAGCACGGGCTCGGCAAGCTGGCCATAGCGCCGGAGCCGGTGGCCCATGCGGTCGACCGCAGCGGCTTTGCCATGCTGGAGCTCGCCCGTCACCACTGCTTCGCCGTCGCCCGTCTTCCCGACCACCACCGCGATCCCTTCGACCGGATGCTCGTGGCCCAGGCAGAGGCCGAGCGGCTCCCGCTGATGACTGCCGACCGGCGCCTGGCCGCCTACCCCATCAACCTCCTCCCCTGCACCGCCTGACGGCAGCGCTCCCCCACCAACCCGCCCCATCACAAGCAACCGGATGGGCGCGGGAAGGCGTGCCTTCCCGCCTCTTTTCCCCTCCGCCCCCGCCGAACTCGCATGACGGCTTCCATAAGGAACACTTATGCGAATTCATGTGCCTAAGCATGATCGGGCCGACCATGCGCCGCTATGCGACGCATCGAGGCTCGGGTTGCGCCGCTCTATGCGCCATGCAGCTGAGCGATGCGCCGCCATGCGCGCCATTTGTCATAATCTTCGACGCTGGATGCGCCATTAGCATTCCTTATGGCGCATATAGCGGCGCATTTCGCCGATTCGGCGACGAACAAACCCGCGAACGAACCCAGAACACGACGAACGAACCCGCCGCTCGGGTTCAAAAACCCGAGGAATCGACGATCGAACCCGGGATCCTGCGAACGAACCCGGACCGACAGGATGTCGCATCCGAAGCCGTTATAGGATTTTTATCAGAAGCTTGCGACGCACGGCTCGCGCGAAAGCTGCGCATGGCGGTCGACTGGGTCAACGCGGGCGGCGGACATGGCGAACGATCCCGACCCGGCTTGACCCCGGTGGTGGGAGATGATAGGATCATGAACCTATTCAAACAGAGTTGAACCCGGGAGCGCGCACGGTCGCTCCGGTCGTCCCGCAGCACCGGCTAGGTCGCCACGGCCAGGACGACCAGGCCATAAATGACGAGGATCATCGTGCTTTCGAAGCCGATGCCGGCGAAGCCGTGCCGCTCGCGCCGCAGCATGCCGAGCAGCAGGATGGCGGTCATCAGCATGGAGGCGCCCAAGAGCAGCAGGTCGTCATCGCCGAAATGGCCGTAGAGCGAGCCGTCGCGATAGGCGACGTCGGCGGCGGCGAGAAACAGGATGTCGAAGGCGTTGCCGCCGATGATGTTGCCGATCGCCAGATTGTAGGCCCCGATCCGTACCGAAGCCACGGCGATGACCAGCTCCGGCAGCGAGGTCGCGACGGCAGTCAACAGCGCGCCGACCGCGGTCTCCGAGAGGCCGGAGCGGTCGGCCAGCACGATGCCCGAGCGCGAGACGAGGTAGCCCATGGCGCCGAGAACGACCAAGAGCAGGGCCAAGCGCAGCCAGAGCGCGGCCGTGCTGCCGGTCACCTTGCCGGCATCGTCGTCGCCCTCTTGCTGGGTGTCTCTGGTGGTCAGCGGCCGCCACATCGGCTCGGTCTTGGCGCTGCCCAGCAGCTTGAGCCCGAAGAGATAGCCGACGAAGAGGACGACGCTCGCCGGGCTGACACCCCAGAAACCGACTGCCGGCAGGCTGGTCGCGATCAAGGTGACGGCCATAAGGGCCAGGAGCAGCGCACCCTGCATCAAATTGGCGACCGAGGCCGCGGTGTGCTCGAGATTGGCCTTGCGATAGGCGATGTCGGCGACGCCGAGAAAGGCGGTCTGGGCCGCGATGCCGCCGAGACCGTTGCCGATGGCCAGGCCGGCATAGCCCTCGTAGGCGGTAACCACCGAGGTGACGATGCCCGGCAGCGAGGTGCTGGCCCCGACCAGGAGGGCACCCATCAGCGCCTCGCCGAGGCCGGTGCGCGCGGCGAGTTCGTCGGCGAGCCGGGCGAGCCGGGTGCCAGCGACGGCGATCACGCCAGCCGTCAGGGCGAACACGGCGAGCAGCAATGGAAGATCGAGTTGTGCCAACGGCAGGTCCCTTGGCGGGTGCGGCCCGCAGGCGATCGGCAGCCAGCATCGGGCGATCGCGCAGCGGCGTCTAGTCGGCCGCCGCCCCGGCATGCGGCCGGGTCTGCCGGAGAAAGCGGCGGATCAGCAGGCAGGCCGCTGTCGCCAGGCCCAGCGCCAGGCCGATCCAGACCCCGCTGCCCGCGAGCGGGGTGAAGAGGCCGAGGATCACGCTGGTCGGAAAGGCCAGGACCCAAAAGCCGAAAAAGGCGATCAGCAGCGGCACCCGGGTGTCCTCGAGGCCGCGCAACGCATGCGCCGCGGTGACCTGAAGCCCGTCGACGATCTGAAAGACCGCGGCAATGGCGAGATAGCCGGTGGCGAACGCCAGCACCTCGACGGCGGCCGGACTGCCATCGAGAAAGGGGCGGATCAGGGGTGCCGGCAAGAACCAGAACAGCAACGCCGTGCAGCTCATGAAGGCGGTTGCGAGCAACATCGCAGCTTGGCCGGCCAGCCGCGCGCCGGGCGAATCGGCGCGGCCCCTGGCCAGCGCCACCCGCGCGGTCACCGCCTGACCGACGCCCAACGGCACCATGAAGGTGATGGAGGCGAGCTGCAGCACGATCTGGTGGGCCGCGAGCTCATAGACACCGATGAAACCCACGACCTGGGCGGATCCGGCGAAGATGCCGACCTCGAGCAGGATGAACAGGCCGATCGGGATGCCGATCCGGTGGATGGCGCGAAAGATCGGCCAGTCGGGCCGCCAGAAGCGGCCGAGAATGTGGTGGCGACGAAACGGCAGGCGGCGCAGGACGACCCACAGCATGGCCATGGCCATGGCAAAGCCGGTAATGGCCGAGCCGAGACCGGCACCCAGTATCTCGAGCCGCGGCAAGCCGAAGGTGCCGAAGATCAGCCCGTAGGTGAGCAGCGCATTGAACGGGATGGCGAGCAGCGTGACGATCAGCACCGGGCGGGTGTGCTGCAGTGCCGTGGCGTAGGAACGGAGCACGCTGAAGGCCAGCACGAAGAAGAGACCGGGCAGGACGCCGCGCAGGTAGCGCTCGGCGTCGTCGCTCAAGCCCGGGTCCTGGCCGATCGCCACGAAAACTCCGCCGCTCCACCAAAGCGCGGGAATCGCCAGGAGTGTGAACGGCACGGCGGCCCAAAAACCCTGGCGGACGGCGCGGCGCATCTCGCGCACCTGCCGCTTGGCCATGGCCGCCGCTGCCAGCGGGGTCACCGCGGTGCCGATGCCGACGCCGAGCAGCATGACCGGGTGGAACGCACTGAGCGCCAGGGCAGTGGCGGCCAGCGCCTCGGGGCCGAGCCAGCCGAGCATCAGCATGTCGGTGGTGGTGATCGCCATTTGCCCGACCATGGCGAGCACCAGCGGCAGCGCCGTGCGGGCGAGGGCCGCCATCTCGACGGCAAGCACACGCACCGTCGCGCCGCGCAACGGCCGAACACTGGGGGAGGCGAGCATGGAACGAGCCTTGTGGGACGCCGCGGGCGGCGCTACGGCCATCGGTTTATCGTCTGGTGTCGGCGGCGTCGAGAAGCGGTTTCGGCGGATCGGCGGGACCCGATGGCAGGCAACAAGAACCTGCGAAGCGGTCTGGCGGCAGGGCACGTCATGCCGTGCCGCCGCGCGCGAAGGGAGTCCGGGAGGCGACCCAGGGCGAGCCCGCGCCCGAAGGTGCCGGCCGTCGCATTTGCAGTGCCGATCGGCATCTGCAATGACATGTCCGCAACGAGCGACCGACGTCCAGCAAGGCCGCGATACACCAGTTGGCGGCAACGCCTGTCGAGCCAGCCGTCCGAGGGAGCGAGAGACCCGCCATGACCGAGCCCGCCCGCACCGTCCGCCTCAACGCCACCGACAATGTCGTGGTGGCGCGGCGCGCCATCGCCGAGCGCACGCCCCTGGCAGCCGAGGGCGTGACGACGACCACCAAGATCCCCGCCGGGCACAAGATCGCGACCAGCAAAATCGCGAACGGGGCGCCGGTGCGAAAATACAACCAGATCATCGGGGTCGCGAGCGCCGATATCCTGCCCGGCGAGCATGTGCACGTGCATAACTGCGTCATGGCCGACTTCGCCCGCGACTACGCCATCGGCAGCGCCGTCCGGCCGACGACAATGGTGCCCGAGGCCGAGCGCGACACGTTCATGGGCTATGTCAGAAAGAACGGCCGGGTCGGTACCCGCAACTATATCGGCATCCTCTCGTCGGTGAACTGCTCGGCCTCGGTCTGCCGCTTCATCCAGCAGCATTTCCCCAAGGAGGTGCTGGCCAAGTACCCGAATGTCGACGGGGTGGTAGCACTGACCCATTCCACCGGCTGCGGCATGGCCGACCGTGGTGAGGGCTTTGCGACCTTGCAGCGCACGCTCTGGGGCTATGCGCGCCACCCGAACTTCGCCGGTATCATCATGATCGGCTTGGGGTGCGAGGTGAACCAGATCGACTTTCTGCTCGAGGCCTACCAGCTCGAGCGCGGCCCGCTGTTCCGCACGATGACGCTGCAGGAGACCGGCGGGACGCGAAAAACGGTCGAGCGGGCGACCGCGATGCTCGAGGAGATGCTGCCGCATGCCAACGAGATCGCGCGGCAGCGGGTCGCGGCGTCGGAGCTCTCCGTAGCACTCCAATGCGGCGGCTCGGATGCCTATTCCGGCATCACCGCCAATCCGGCATTGGGTTATGCGACCGACCTCCTGGTGGCGCAGGGCGGTACCGGCATCCTGGCCGAGACACCGGAAATCTACGGGGCCGAGCACCTCCTGACGCAGCGGGCGGTCAGCGAGGCGGTGGCGAACAAGCTGATCGAGCGTATCCACTGGTGGGAGCACTACACTGCCTCGAACGGTGGCGAGATGAACAACAATCCCTCCCCCGGCAACAAGGCCGGTGGGCTCACGACGATCCTCGAGAAGTCGCTGGGGGCGGCGGCCAAAGGCGGCACCACCAATCTCACCGGTGTGTTCAAGTATGCCGAGCCCGTGAACACCCGTGGCTTCGTCTTCATGGACAGCCCCGGCTATGATCCAGCCTCGGTGACCGGCCAGGTCGCCTCGGGTGCGAACATCGTCGCCTTCACCACCGGCCGCGGCTCCTGCTTCGGCTACAAGCCCGCCCCCTCGATCAAGCTCGCCACCAACACCGCCATGTACGAGCGGATGGTCGAGGACATGGACCTCGACTGCGGCGACATCCTGGACGGCGGGGCGACGATCGAGAGCAAGGGCCGCGAGATCCTCGATCTCCTCTTGAAGGTGGCGTCCGGCGAGCCGTCGAAGTCCGAGGCGCTCGGCATCGGCGATCATGAGTTCATTCCCTGGCAGATCGGTGCGGTGATGTGACCACACCCAGGGGGGCAGATCGGCGCTGTGATGTAGGATCCGCTATTTCGCTGGGTAGCGGTGGCCTGGCCTGCTAGTTTGACGGGCTGCGCGATCCGGCGCAGCCCTGGAGACGACACATGGCCAAAAGCCAAAAACGCAGCAATCGCGAGATCAAGAAGCCCAAGGCCGACAAGAAGGTCGTGGCCGGCCCCGCAGCGGGCTCGGTGAGCAGTGCCATGGTCAATCGGAAGCCGGGGGCTGCTGCACCCGCCAAGAAGAGCTGAGCGCGTCGCTGCCGGCTTCGGCGGCGGACTTCAGTGTGAGGCGCCGCCGTCCACGGCGAAGGCTTGGCCGGTGATATGGGCTGCCGTGGCGAGGAAGACGGTCATGTCGGCCATGTCCTCCTCGGTCTGCGGCACGCCCTGCGGGATGAAGGCCTCGACCGACCGCTTGTAGGCGGCTTCCTCGCTTTCGCCCGGCTCGGCGAAGACCTTGCTCAAGAGCGTCCACATGGCTGTGCCGACGATGCCCGGGCAGAGGCAGTTCACCGTGATGCCCTCCTTCGCCACCTCCTTGGCGAGCGAGATCGAAAAGCCGATCACCGCCCATTTGGACGCGCAGTAGTGGGTCAAAAGCGGCACCCCGAGCTTGCCCGCGATCGAGGCGATGTTGATGATCCGCCCGCCGCCGCCCTGCGTCCGCATCTGCGCCACCACGGCCTGGTTGGTCAGGAACGTCCCCTTGGCGTTGACGTCCATGATGCTGTCCCAGTCGGCCTCGGTGAGCTCCTGGATGGGCTTGGCGGTAATGACTCCGGCGCCGTTGACGAGCACGTCGATCCGGCCGAAGGCGTCGACCGTGGCCTTCGTCATCGCGGCCACCTGGGCCGGGTCGGTGACGTCGGCCTCGAGCGCCACGGCACGGTCGCCGAGTTCGGCCGCCACCGCCTTGGCTGCGGTGAAGCCGCCGAGATTGCGGCCATGATACTGGTTCTCGGCATCCCGCGCCTGGTCGAGGCCGGCAACGGCGACCTTCATCCCGAGCGTGTGGAATCGTTGGGCGATGCCCTTGCCGATGCCGGTGCCGCCACCGGTCACCAGCGCCACCTTGCCGTCGAGACCGCTCATTTCGTTCCTCCCTGTTGTTGTGCGTGGTCTGCCGCCACGGCATGGAGAATGCAGAGTTAACCGCGACCGATCAACCGAAGATGGTCTTCAGCCTCTGGTCCAGATCAGCACCATCGTCACCGTGACGACGGAAACCGCGTGCGTGGCGAGCACGATCGACGACGCGCGCTTGGTACATGTGATGACGGCACAGGATTGCCAGCCGCCACTCGACGCTGTCCAGATGGCGCAAAATTAACCCTGCGGAAATGGTATAGAATACAAGTTTAGACTACGTCGGGGCCGGTCATCGTGCCCTGTATGCCAGTAGTCGGCACGGCCACCGATGCCAGACGAGGACGTTATCTGATGAAACATTGGTCGATTGCGACGTCGCGCCCGCGCGCCGCGACCCTGACCCTGGCCCTGCTTCTCGGCACCACGGCGCTCTTGCCGACGCTGCCGGGCTTCGCCCCGCCCCTCAACGCCGCACCCTTGCCAAGCAACGAGCTGCCGGGCAGCTTCGCCGATCTGGTCGAGCGGGTGTCGCCAGCGGTGGTCAGCGTCATCGCAACGCGCCCGGCTCCGGCCCAGGCGAGCTTCGACGGCATGGGCCAAGAGAACCCGCTCTCGCCCTTCTTCCGTGACTTCGGCCTGCCCATTCCGGGCGTTCCGCCGCAGGACCAGCGGCCTTCGCCGCGACAGGCCCCCGATGGCCAGGCGATGGGCTCGGGCTTCATCATCGATCCAGAGGGCTATGTCGTCACCAACAACCACGTGATCGCCGATGCGACCGCCGTGGCCATCGTCCTCGAGGACGGCCGGCGGCTCGACGCCACGATCGTCGGTCGCGACGACAAGGTCGATCTGGCTCTGTTGAAGGTCGAGAGCACCGAGCCCCTGCCCCATCTCGCCTTCGGCGACAGCGATGCGGTTCGCGTCGGCGACTGGACGATCGCGGTCGGCAATCCCTTCGGCCTCGGCGGCACGGTAACCGCCGGCATCGTCTCCGCCCGCGGCCGCGACATCAACTCGGGCCCTTATGACGACTACCTGCAGATCGACGCCCCGATCAATCGTGGCAATTCGGGCGGGCCGACCTTCGACGTGCACGGTAACGTGATCGGCATCAACACCGCGATCTTCTCGCCGACCGGCGGCAATGTCGGGATCGGCTTCGCCATCCCCTCGAACTTGGCCGAGCCGCTGATCGCCCAGCTCAAGGAAGACGGCCGCATCACCCGCGGCTGGCTCGGTGTGCAGATCCAGCCCGTCACCCCGCTGATCGCCGACAGCCTCGCGCTCGAGGAAGCCCGGGGTGCCCTGGTCGCCAGCGTGACGCCGGCGAGCCCGGCGGCCGAGGCTGGTCTCGAGGTCGGCGACGTGATCCTCGAGCTCGCCGGCGAGCCGATCGAGACGGTGCGCGAGCTGACCCGTGCTGTGGCCCTCGCCGAGCCCGGCCAGCCGCAGGCGATGACCGTCTGGCGGCGCGGTGAGACCCAAGCCCTCGAGGTCGCCCCGGGCGAGGCACCCGCGGCACAGCTCGCCTCGGCCGAGCCGATGCAGGCCGCACCCCCGACGGCCGAGGTCGAAGTGCTGGGGCTCGAGCTCGCCGCCCTTGACGAGGCGACCCGAATGGCCGCCGGCCTCGCGCCGGAGGCCGCGGGTGTCGTGGTCGTCGGCGCCCAGGGTGCCGCCGCCGAGTGGCTGCGCGTCGGTGACATTATCCTTTCGGTCGACAACGAGCCAGTCGCCACGCCCGAGGCGGTCGTCGAGCTGGTGGCCGCCGCCGAGGCCAAGGACCGAACGGCGGTCTTGGTCCTGATCAACCGCAACGGCGAGCAGCGCTTCGCCACGCTGGACATTCGTCTGGCCTGAAGGTGATGCCCCTTCTTCGGTCGCCCATGGCGGCCGGGGGAGGGCTCCCCGTCAGAACCGCGTCGCATCCCTGGGGATCACGGCACCTCGGTGGCCGACGACCAGGGCGGCGAGCCGGGTCGCCGCATCCACCGCCTGGCCGATCCCGCGACCGCTCAGGCGCGCGGCGAGGTAGGCACCGTTGAAGCTGTCGCCGGCGCCGGTCGTATCCACCGCATCGGCGACCTTGACCGGCAGCGCCTCCACCGCCTCGCCATCGAGTCGGAAATGGATCGGCCCGTCGCCGTTCTTGACGACAATTTCATTGGCCCCGAGGCCGTGCAGCCGGGCGAGCGTCGCCTTGGGTGTGGCATCGGCGAACAGCACCGCTTCGTCGGCGAAGCTCGGCAGAATGATGGTCGCGGCCCGGGCGGCGTTGGTCAGTACCGCCCGGGCCTCGTCGGCGTCCGGCCAGAGCCTTGGGCGATAGTTGGGATCGAAGGCGACCTGCACACCTTGCCGCCGGCGCTGGGCCAGGAGCTCGAGCAGGGCGGTCCGGTCGGCGACCGGCAGGATGGCGAGGCTGATCCCGGAGAGGTAGAGGACGTCGAAGCCGGCCAGTGCCGCTAATCGCGCCCGGCCGTCCGACCCGGCGAAGACCTCGCGGGCCGCCGCGGCGCTGCGCCAGTAGAGAAAGTTGCGCTCGCCGGTCGGGTCGGTGCGAATGACGTAGAGGCCCGGCAGTCGGCCCTGGAGCCGTGCCACGTGGCCGCAGTCGAGCCCCTCCGCTTGCCAGCCCCTGACCATCTCGTCGCTGAACGCATCGTCGCCGAGCGCCGTGACATAGGCGATCGTGCCGGTATCGGCCGGCAACGAGCGGCGCAGATAGACCGCGGTGTTGAGCGTATCGCCGCCGTAGCCCTGGCGCATCAGGCCCTGGCCGGCCTCGCCGAGCTCGATCATGCATTCACCGATGCTGGCGATCTTCCGCACCCCTTGGCTCTCCCCTTGCCGTCGCCGCGAAGCCATGCCCGAGGCCGCGGGGTGCTGCAAGCGCTGTCGAAGGCTGGCACCTAGTCGGTGACGATCGTGCCCTCCGGGAAGAAGGCATTGAAGGCGAAAGCGAAATCGACGCTGTAGACGACGTCCCGCCAGCCGCCGTCGACCCACCGCTCGACGACCACATTACCGACGTCGCGGCCATCGGCGAGCCGCGGCGCGTCGAGTGCCGAAGCCTGGCCCGGCGCCCAGCTGAGCCGGAGATCGCCCGCCTCGATCCGCTCCCGCCGGCGCAGGAGGTCGAGGCTCCAGGCCCGGTCGCCCACCCGGACCACCCGCGCCATGGCCGGAATGCCGTCGGGCAGCGGGCCCTGAAAGAGGAACGGCCGGCGACCCTCGTCGTCGTAGGCGACATAGGGATTGCGGCCGTAGTCGCGACGGAACGTGCCGTCGGGCACCAGCACCCCCAGCTCGCGATCGGCATGGCGTGCGAGAAACATCGCATAGCTCTCGAGCCGCGAGGGCAGCATCTCCAGCGTGGTGCCCATCAGGTCGCCGATGATCGCCTCGCCGGTGAACTGCTGCCACCAGCTCTCGGTCTGCCGGTCATACATGACCAGGTCGGAATGGCGGAGCTTGCCGGTCGTGCCGAAGTCGAGCTCCTGCCCATCCACCGTCCGGTCGAAGACGATGCCGGTGTTGCAGAGCGGGCAGTAGGTCACGGCGATCGCGCGGCCGTCGAAGCGGTCGTTGACGATCTCGTGCCACATCAAGATGCGCAACGGATAGGCTCGGGCCTCGTCGGGCGTGCTGAGCGTGATCACCGCCTCCTCCGGCGGCAGGTCGACGGCGCCCGGTGCGGCGAAGGTCGGCGCGTCGATGGCCGGGATGCCGTCCTTGGGCGGGCCGCCGGAGAGGATCTCGGCGAAATCCACGAGGCTGCGGCTGAAGTCGGTGTCGGGCCACTCGCTCTGCCACTGATCCGGCGCTGCTGGCGCCTGCCCGACGGCGAGCGGGGCGTAGACGAGCGCACCGAGAAAGAGTGCCACTGTGCGTTTGCGCATGCCTCCTCCGAATGATCTTTGGCCAAAGGGTCGGCGTACCCTTCACCACAGGCGACGCGGCCTGCATACTCAACCGTGTTCACGCCTGCTCGATGGCGCGTGCCGGCCGGCGGCCCGACCGCGGCGTCGGCTTGTCTCGCTCACGCTTCGGAATCAGCGATGACCTTCATGAGCGCTTTGTTGATCTTGGCCATGCTGGCGACGGTGGTGGTCCTGTTCACCGGCATCGTCGGCTTCGTCCGCGGCGGCGCCTTCAACGAGAAGTATGGCAACAAGCTGATGCAGGCGCGGGTCGGGCTCCAGTTCGTCGCACTTGCCATTCTGGCGGTGCTGTTCTTGATGCAGTAGTCATGGCGCGTTGCAGCGCCGGCCGCGGCGGCGCTGGCGACCCACCCCCCTGCATCTCGAGGCCCCGACCATGGTGACATTGACGACGATCTACACGCGCGGCGGCGATCAGGGAAAAACCTCGCTCGGCGACGGTGCGCGGATCGCCAAGCACAGTCCCAGGGTCGAGGCCTACGGCACTGTCGACGAACTGAACGCCACGGTCGGGCTCGTCCGCCTCCATACCGGCGACGCCGCCGCCATCGAGGCGATGCTGACGCGCATCCAGAACGACCTCTTCGATCTCGGCGCCGACCTCTGCCGGCCGGGAACCGACGCGAGCGACCAAACGACGCTGCGAATCCAGGAGACCCAGATCGAGCGGCTCGAGCAGGAGATCGACCAGTTGAACGCCGAGCTGCAACCGCTCACCTCTTTCGTGCTGCCGGGAGGCACGCCGGCTGCCGCCCATCTGCACCTCGCCCGCACCGTCTGCCGGCGCGCCGAGCGGCTGGTCAGCGCCCTGCATGAGGCGGAGCCGGTCAACGCTCTGGCAATGCGCTATCTCAATCGCCTGTCCGACTTCTTCTTCGTCGCCTCACGCTTCGTCAACGACCAAGGTCGCGGCGATGTCTTGTGGCAGCCGGGGGCGCATCGTTGAGCGCCGCAGCTCAACACCATTGGCCGATCGCGAGGTGTTGGCGCGTTGACAAGCCAGTGACCAGGGCATATTTCTGGCTATTGCAGTGCACAAAAAACGGGCTGATGCGCTCGGGCTGCACACCGGTCGTTCAACAGAGGTGTCGCCGATGAAGGTGCTGGTGCCGGTCAAGCGGGTCGTCGACTACAACGTCAAGATCAGGGTCAAGGCCGACCAGAGCGGGGTCGAGACCGCCAACGTCAAGATGTCGATGAACCCCTTCGACGAAATCGCCAACGAGGAGGCGATCCGGCTGAAGGAGAAGGGGATCGCGACCGAGATCGTGGCGGTGTCGCTGGGCGAGGCCAAGTGCCAGGAAACGCTGCGGACGGCGCTCGCCATGGGGGCGGATCGCGCCATCCACGTTGGCGTTGACGGTGAGCTGCAACCCTTGGCCGTCGCCAAATGCCTCAAGGCAATCGTCGAGCGTGAACAGCCGGGCCTCATTCTCATGGGCAAGCAGGCGATCGACGACGATAGCAACCAGACGGGACAGAAGCTGGCCGCTCTGCTGGGCTGGGCGCAGGCGACCTTCGTTTCCAGGCTGGACGTCTCGGACGGCAAGGCGGTCTGCGGTCGGGAGGTCGATGAGGGTATCGAGACCATCGAGGTCCGTCTGCCGGCAATCATCACCGTCGACCTTCGCCTCAACGAGCCGCGTTACGCCTCCCTGCCCAATATCATGAAGGCGAAGAAAAAGCCGATCGACGCACTTAGTCCCGACGAACTCGGCGTCGATGTCACCCCGCGCCTCGTGTACACCCATTTCGAGGAGCCGCCCAAGCGGCAGGCTGGTGTCAGGGTCGACAGCATCAACGAACTCGTGAGCAAGCTGAAATCCGAAGCGGGAGTGCTCTGATGGCGGTGCTGATCCTTGCCCAGCACGACAACCAGTCCCTCGACACGGCAACTCTGCACTGCGTGACGGCCGCCAGACAGCTGCCCGGCACCTGCCACATGCTGGTTGCCGGCAAGGACTGCGCTGCCGTCGCGGAGGCTGCGGCCAAGGTGCCGGGCATCGAAAAGGTGCTCAGGGTCGAGCACGAGGCCTATGCCAACCCGGTGGCCGAGGACCTCGCGCCGCTGCTCGTCGCAATGGCCGGCGACTACGACTACCTCGTTGCCGCGTCGACCACCTTCAGCCGCAACGTCATGCCGCGGGTCGCCGCTCTTCTCGACACGGCTCAAGTCAGCGACATCGTCGCCGTCGTCAGCCCGTCGACCTTCAAACGCTACATCTACGCCGGCAATGCGTTGACCACGGTCGAGAGCAAGGACGCCAAGCGGGTGCTTACGGTGCGCACCACCACCTTCGACGCGGCCCCGGCCGAGGGCGGCAGTGCGGCGATCGAGACCGCGGCCGCGGTCGACCCGGCCGGCCTCGCCACCTTTGTCGGCCGCGAGGTGCAGTCCAGCGCCAGGCCGGATCTGACCTCGGCCCGGGTGGTGGTTTCGGGCGGCCGCGGCGTCGGCTCGTCCGACAATTTCCAGATCATCGAGCAGCTCGCCGACAGCGTCGGCGCTGCGGTCGGGGCGTCACGCGCCGCCGTCGATGCCGGCTATGCACCCAATGACTGGCAGGTCGGCCAGACCGGCAAGATCGTGGCCCCGGATCTCTACGTCGCGGTCGGCATCTCGGGTGCGATCCAGCATCTCGCCGGGATGAAGGACAGCAAGATCATTGTCGCCATCAACAAGGACGAGGAGGCCCCGATCTTTCAGGTCGCCGATTACGGCCTCGTCGGCGATCTGTTCAAGCTGGTCCCCGAGCTGACCGACAAGCTCGCGCAGGCCAAGGACTGAGCGGCAAACCCAGGAGCGGCTTGATGCCCGGCTACACGGAAAAGGACTACCCGCCACTGCCCGTGGTCCAGCACATCGGGATCATCGGTGCGGGTCAGATGGGCGGCGGCATCGCCCAGGTGGCCGCCGTCTCGGGGCTCGACGTCGTCCTGATCGACGTCAAGCAGGAGGCACTCGACGGTGCTCTCGGCTCGATCGCCCGGCTCCTCGACCGGCAGATCAGCAAGGGCGCGATGACCGCAAGCGACCGCGATGCGGCACTCGGGCGGATCAAGACCGCGACCTCGATGGGGTCGCTGGGCGACTGCGACCTCGTGGTCGAGGCGGCGACCGAGGACGAGACGCTCAAGCGCAAGATCTTCAAAGAGCTGGTCGAGAACGTCAAGGACGACGCGATCATCGCCTCCAACACGTCATCGATCTCGATCACCCGGCTCGCCGCCGCCACCGACCGGCCCGAGCGCTTCATCGGCATGCACTTCATGAACCCGGTGCCGGCGATGAAGCTGATCGAGGTGATCCGCGGCATCGCCACGGCCGAGGATACCTACCAGTCGATCAAGGCGCTCTGCGAGAAGCTCGGCAAGACGGCGGTCACCGCCGAGGATTTCCCGGCCTTCATCGTCAACCGCATCCTCCTGCCGATGATCAACGAGGCGGTCTACACGCTCTACGAGGGGGTGGGCACGGTCGAGAGCATCGACACCGCGATGAAGCTCGGTGCCAATCATCCGATGGGGCCGCTCGAGCTCGCCGATTTCATCGGCCTCGATACCTGCCTCTCGGTGATGCAGGTGCTCTATGACGGCCTCGCCGACAGCAAGTACCGACCCTGTCCCTTGCTCGTGAAGTATGTCGAGGCCGGCTGGCTCGGCCGCAAGGTCAATCGCGGTTTCTACGATTACCGCGGCGAGACCCCGATCCCGACCCGCTGACCAGCTCTGGCCCTTGGTCTAGACGGGTGGGCGAACGTCGCCCGCCAAGCGGTCGGCGACCGCGTGGCACGCCGCATCGACCAGCGGGCGGCCCTTGGTCGGCGAGCGGACGTGGTGTCGTCGCGGTGATTCGCGAACGCCGTGCTGCTGCAGCATGTGCGGCATCGCTTCGCCCGATCGGCCGGACTGGCCGGGCGCATGGCCATCGGCACAACCCAAGCCTATAATTCCGCCCCTGGGACGCCGCCGATGGTTTGCCACTCTGGGGGGTTGGATGACGACGGATGTAACGGTACGCGAGGCCGTGGCGGTGATCGAAGACGTGGATTCGCTGGAGGCCGTGGTCGAGGAACTGCAGGCGGCCGGTTTCAGCGCCGCCGATATCAGCCTCTTGGCCGGTCACGCGACCGTCGAGAACAAGCTCGGCCGGATGTACGAGCGGGTCGAGGAGCTCGCGGACGACCCGAGCGCACCACGGGCGGCCTTCGTCTCCAACCGCACGGTCGAGCAGCGCGAGAAGATGGTGGTGGGCTCGATGGCGACGCTGCCGACCTTGATCGCCGCCGGTACCGTGGTCGCATCGGCCGGCGCGGTGGCCGCCGCCATCGCCGGCACTGCCGTGACCGGTGCCCTGATCGGCAAGGTCCTGGCCCACTGGATGGACAAGCGGCATGCCAAGTGGCTCGAGGAGCAGCTCGAGCGGGGCGGCATCCTGCTTTGGGTCCGCACCCCGGACGAACTGCGGGAACGACAGGCGCTCCAGGTCCTCGGCCGGTATGCGGCACATGACATCCATATCCACGAAATCCCCGCACCTAGCGCCTGACCTCGCCAATCTGGCACCGGCCGACGGGCAACTAAGGCTGCTGGACGACGTGGTGCCAGCACCGGATCGGGTGCTCGATCGCCTGCTCGCCGAGATCGATTGGGGCCAGGACACGGCCTCCATCATCGGGCGGCGGGTGGCACTGCCGCGGTTGACTGCCTGGTACGGGGACCGCGGCTATCGCTACAGCGGCATCGACAACCCGCCCCGGCCGTGGCTGCCGCTATTGCTGGAGCTGAAGACCATCGTCGAGGCGCTGGCCGTGGCCCCCTTCAACAGCGTCCTTCTCAACCTCTATCGCGATGGCCGGGACAGCATGGGCTGGCACAGCGACGACGAGCGGTCGCTCGGCCGCGAGCCGATCATCGCGAGCCTCTCCTTCGGCGCCACGCGCCGCTTTCGCCTGAAGCACAAGACCGACCCGACGCTTGCCGTCGCTCTCGAACTGGCTAGCGGATCCTGCCTCATTATGGCGGGGACGCTGCAGCACCACTGGCGGCATGCCCTGCCGAAGACCGCAAAGCCGGTGGGCCCGCGGGTCAACCTGACCTATCGCCTGATCAAGACCTGAGTGCCGCCCTGGTCGGGATCAGTCCCCAGTAGTCGAGATCGAGCAGCACCTCCGGCAGATAGCGACCATCGGCGCCCTTGTGCGGGAAATCGTGGCAGGGACGGTTCCTGGTGGCGACGAGGCGGAGCCTGAGCGCGGCGCAGTCGTCGCGATCCGGCAAGGGCGCCTTGTCGAGCACTTCCGACCAGGCGAAGACTGTGTCGCCGGCCTTGGCCGGGTTGGCGTGGGTGCCGGCGTTGATCGCGAGCAGGTGCCAGAGATTGCCGAGCCCGTTGAAGGAAAGTGCACGGGCGAGGCTGATCACCACGCCGCCATAGACGATCACGGCGCCGAGGCGGCCGGTTCGCTCGACATGGTCGTTAAAATGCACGCGGGCGGTGTTCTGGTAGAGCCGTGTCGCCAGCCGGTGCTCGCTTTCCATGATGCCCATGCCGTCGACATGGTCGATACGCTCGCCGATCGCATAGTCCTCGGCGGTATGGGGTGAGCCGGAGAGCGCGGGATCGAGCACGAGCGGCCCGAGCCCGCGCGGCGCGACCAGCTCCGCGGCCGGCACCGCCGCTGCGAGCCGCGGCACGACGGGCGATGGCGCCGGGCTCGCGGGGTCGCGCTTGTTGACCATGACCCAGCGACAATACTCGACCACCACGCGGTCGAGCTGATCGGTGCCGGTGGTCCGCACATAGACGATCCCGGTCTTGCCGCTCGACGTCTCCTTCAGCCCGATCACCTCGGAGCGGGCGAACAGCGTGTCGCCCGGCATCACCAGTCGCTTGAACCGGCCTTCCGCGTAGCCGAGATTGGCCACCGCGTTGAGCGAGATGTCCGGCACGGTCTTGCCGAAGACGACATGAAACGCCAGCAACTCGTCGATCGGCGACGCCTCGAGGCCGTTGGCAGCGGCAATGGTGGCCGCGGCTTGTGGCGCGAACCGACTGCCGGTCAAGGCGAGATAAAGCGCCGCATCCGCCGCCGTCACGGTGCGCGGCGTCGCATGTTCGATGACTTCGCCCAGTCGGAAGTCCTCGAAAAAGCGACCACTCGTGGTTTTCACTCGGTTTTCGGACATCGTACGGATCTCACGAACAGGCGTGGCTGACCTCATCACTAATACCAGGGACAGCGCCGACAGACCAACGCGATGCGTTCACGGGCTGCCAGGAATGCCGGCCTCGGGTGCATTGCGCATAACCCCAGGTTCTTTCGGTTTGATCAGAATAAACCATTCGCGCGAAAGCAAACTTTTGGCGCGTCGCCCACACCGCGCCCCCTTGCACACACGCCAGAATTATGTAATTTGCGTCCTGCATGAGTACGAAGGGTGAAGGGGTCTCATGATGAAAACGGCACTTTTAGGCGCACTCGCCGCTGGGTTTCTTTTGACATCGGCCCCAGCAAACGCGCAGTTTTCGACCGGATCGCTGTTCTCGGGGGGGCCTCCTTGGGCGAACACTTTTCCTTTCAATTCTACCGCAGCGCAGGATCGCATTTTCGACGCGCTGAACCCTTCAGAAGATCGGGGCGTGAACGCCAGTCGTCCTCCCGGGACGGAAAATCTGACGAAGACGGCTAACAAGGCGATTTTCCGCTTTTTCGGTGTGAGCAAGTTCACTTATTTCTTCGGGCTGCGCTGACATCCGCGCAGCGACCGGGGCTCACTCGCGCCTCGGTCGCTCGATCCGATGTGGTTACGTCGCTCGTTCAGCGCGCTATGCTGTTTTGTGGCCGTTGCTTTAATTGTCTTTGGCTCGACACGTGTTGCTGTGACAATTCTGGCGGCGCCCGGGAACGCGGCCGTTGAGTACGCTTCTTCTGGCAACATTTTGAGCGAAGTGGCGGCGGAGCGGGCATTACGCTCTCGTCTGGCTGCTCTGGAAATTTTCCGCCACCGGTTGTGGCTGGCCGAACTCGGAATCGTTTATCATGATCAGGCGGTTCAACAAAACGACCAGTCGCCTGTCGCCGATGTGTTATACGACCAAAGCCTAGGGTCACTGCGAGAGAGCTTGGTGCTTTCACCGGTTCAACCGTTGGCGTGGCTGCTGACGGCCGAAATCCACTATGCACGTCGCGCCCTCGATGCTGCAGCCCAGGCAACCAACTGGATTTGGCGCACGGCGCACTACGTTCGCCACCAGGCCGTTGATCGCGCGCTCATGACCATTGCCCTCTGGGACCGATTGGACGAAGCGGCCCGGCGACGAGCAACGGCGACGATCCTCGACGTCCTGGAGCGTGAGCCGGCAGCGGTGAGCGCGGCGGCAGTTCGTGCCGGCGTTGTTGAGGACCTTCGCCTGCGACTTCGTCAGATCGAACAGCGCGGCGTCGTGGTGGCCGCAAAGTTCGTTGCAGCCGTCAGGCGTCATCGGCACGACGAACAGGTGCGGCTCGCCGCAGCCAAGGAGATGGCCGCAATGCGACGCACGCTCATCGCCACGTCGATTTTGTTGAGCGCAACCCTGCCCTCGTTCGCCGAGGCGATGACCGTGCACGATTATCTGGCGATCCGCCGGGGCGAGCATCCGACCCGAACCGCCGATAGTGTCGATGAGTACCTGACCGCCGTACTCGACGGGCTGCTCGTGCTCGGCTACTTCAACCGCGACGAGGGCAACGCCCTGTTCTGTGTGCCCGACCGGCACGTGCTGAACATCGACGTGGCAACGTTCCGCGCGAACCTCGATGCCATGCTGGAACAGTTCGAGGCCGAAATGCCGTCATTCGACTCGCTGGCACGAACACGCTCCGTCGGACTGGTGTCGCTTGAATTGCTGACGGTGATGTATCCCTGCGACAGCTGAAGCGGCACCGGACAAGTTAGCGCAACTCAACCGCAGCGTCTCGCCAGATGCCGATTTCGCGGCTGCGAGCCAGGCGCTCGAGCGCGCGGTAGTGGCCCGGGGCGTCGTCTCGGGCGAAGGCCCAGCCTTCCCGCAGCATTTCGGCCGCCAGATCGATGCGGTCGTCGAACAATCGTCGGTTGGCCACCGTGCAGCGCCCCTCAAGCACGTCGTCCGGCCGCTCGCCGAGGATCGCACAGTGGACGAAGCCCGTGACCTTGTTGTCGAGAATGAGAACGGCCCGCGGCCCGCAGCGCGGCGGACCCAGGCTTTGTCGGCACGTGCGGTCATAGGTCGGCAGGTCGATCCCGGCGAGCGCCACTTCGCGACCGGCAACGAACAGATGACCTCTATCGTTCACCCTCGCCAAACCGCGAATCTCGGTGGCCATGCTCTCGTGCGGCCCGCCGAGGAGCAGCGTGACCACGCACGACAGAGCGGCGACGAGGCACCTAGTAGATCGGGAACCGCCGACAGAGCGCCGCCACCCGGCCTCTGACCGCCTCCTCCACTGCCGCATTGCCATCGGCTCCATTCGCGGCCAGCCCGTCAAGCACGTCGCTGATCAGGATCCCGATCTCACGAAACTCGGCAAGGCCGAAGCCGCGCGTGGTGCCGGCGGGGGTGCCGAGGCGGATGCCGGAGGTCACCGCCGGCTTCTCCGGGTCGAACGGCACGCCGTTCTTGTTGCAGGTGATGTTGGCGCGCTCGAGTGCCTGTTCGGCGGCATTGCCCTTCACGCCCTTGGGGCGGAGGTCGACCAGCATCAAATGGTTGTCAGTGCCGCCCGAGACGATCTCGCAGCCCCGCTCCCGGATCACCGCGGCCAGCGCCTTGGCGTTGTCGATCACCGCCTGCTGATAGGTCTTGAAGTCCGGTGCCAGTGCCTCGCCGAAAGCCACGGCCTTGGCGGCGATGACATGCATCAACGGCCCTCCCTGCAGACCCGGGAAGACGGCCGAGTTGATCTTCTTGCCCAGCGCCTCGTCGTTCGCCAGGACCAGCCCACCACGCGGACCTCTGAGCGTCTTGTGGGTCGTGGTCGTGACCACATGGGCATGCGGCAAGGGCGACGGGTGCAGGCCGGCTGCCACCAGCCCGGCGATATGCGCCATGTCGACGAAGAGATAGGCATCGACCTTGTCGGCGATCGCGCGAAACCGGGGAAAATCGATCACCCGCGAATAGGCCGAGGCACCGGCGATGATCATCTTCGGGCGACGTTCGAGGGCCAGCCGCTCGATCGCTTCGTAGTCGAGCAGACCGTCCTCGGCCCGGACACCGTACTGGATCGCCTCGAACCACTTGCCCGACTGCGCCGGCCGGGCACCGTGGGTCAGATGCCCACCAGCATCCAGCGACATGCCGAGGATGGTGTCGCCCGGCTGGAGCAGGGCCAGCATGACGGCACCATTGGCCTGGGCCCCGGAATGCGGCTGCACGTTGACGAAGCGGCAGCCGAAGAGCTGCTTGGCCCGATCGATGGCCAGCGCCTCGGCGACGTCGACATAGTCACAGCCGCCGTAGTAGCGCTTGGTCGGGTAGCCCTCGGCATACTTGTTGGTCAGCACCGAGCCCTGGGCCTCAAGCACCGCACGGCTAACGATATTCTCCGACGCAATGAGCTCGATCTGGGTCTGCTGGCGGCCCAGTTCCTGGTCGATGGCACGCGCGATCGCCGGATCGGCATCGACGAGGCCTCGCGAGAAGAAGCCGTTGCCGCTGGTCGCCTGAGGCTTTGCCTGGGCCATGCTCAACACTCCACGAGATTGACGGCGAGCCCTCCCAAAGAGGTCTCCTTGTAGTTCGTGCTCATGTCACGCCCCGTCTGTCGCATGGTCTGGATGACCTTGTCGAGCGAGACGTGGTGGACACCGTCGCCGCGCAGCGCCAGCCGCGCGGCATTGATCGCCTTGACCGCTCCCATGGTGTTACGCTCGATGCAGGGGATCTGGACCAGGCCGCCGATCGGATCGCAGGTCAGCCCGAGATTGTGCTCCATGCCGATCTCGGCCGCGTTCTCGACCTGCTGGTTGCTGCCGCCCATGACCGCGCACAATGCCCCCGCGGCCATCGAACAGGCGACACCGACCTCGCCCTGGCAACCGACCTCGGCCGCCGAAATCGAGGCATTCTCCTTATAGAGTTGACCTATCGCCGCAGCGGTCAAGAGGAAGGTCTCGATACCCTTGGCATCTGCACCAGGGACGAAACGGTCGTAATAGGCGAGCACCGCCGGGATCACGCCCGCCGCCCCGTTGGTGGGAGCGGTCACCACCCGACCGCCCGCGGCGTTTTCCTCGTTCACCGCGAGCGCATAAAGATTGACCCAGTCGAGCACGGTGAGCTGGTCCTTGAGACCTGCCTCGGGCCTTGCGCAAAGCTCGCGGTAGAGCCGGGGCGCCCGCCGCCGCACCCGCAGCCCGCCCGGCAGCTCGCCCTCGACCCGGCAACCGCGCTCGATCGAGGCTTCCATCGCCTGCCAGAGTGCTGCCAGCCCCGCTGCGATCTCGGCCTCGTTGCGTACCGCCGCCTCGTTCGCCAGCACGATCGCCGCAATGCTGAGCCCAATTCGCTCACCGATCTCGAGGAGTTCGGCCGCCGTCCGGAACGGAAAGGGCAGTGCCACGTTGCGCCCCTCGTCCGCCGGCCGTTCGGTTTCGGCATCGGACAGCACGAAGCCGCCACCGACCGAGAAATAGACCTCGGTGAAGAGCACGGCGCCATCGCCGCCGAGGGCCATGAAGCGCATGCCGTTGGGGTGCTTGGTCATCGTTTCGCGCTGGCGAAATTGCAGGTCCCGGGCCTCACTGAAAGCGATTTGCCGGCGACCCATCAAGCTGAGGCTAGAGCGCTCGCGAATGGCGCCGACCAGCAGCTCGGCGGCATCGGGATCGATCCGGTCGGGCCGCTCGCCCGCGAGCCCGAGCAGGATCGCCTTGTCGGTGGCGTGGCCCTTGCCGGTGAGCGCCAGCGAACCGAACAGCTGGACCTCGACCCGTTCGACTGCATCGAGCACCTGCCGGCTGTCCAGCGCCAAAAGGAAACGATGCGCCGCCCACATCGGACCCACCGTGTGCGAACTCGACGGACCGATGCCGATCTTGAAAAGATCGAAGACGCTGACAACCACGGAACCCGGCCCTCCCCGATAGGCGAGTGCACATTATCGGCGAAATCGGCGCGCCGCTGTCGGGCCAGCGACAACGAGCTTCAGCGGTTCGCCTCGATCGCCAGGGCTGCCTCGTATTCAGCCTCGCTCATCGCCGCACGCACCCGACGGCGCATGTCGATCGCCGGCAGGTAGCCGGCATCCACCGAGCGGCTCAACCACACATAGGCCATGACGCGGTCCGGCGGCGCGCTGCGCCCCTCGAACAGCAGCGAGCCCAGATAGAACTGGGCCCGCCGGTCGCCGGCCGCGGCGAGCGCGCCCCAAATCTGCTCGGCAGCGGCAAAGTCGCCGGCATTGTAGGCGTCGACGCCGGTCGCCACCGTGTCACCAGGAGACCCGCCGTCCTCGTCGAACGTGGTCAGCCGGCGCGGCGACCCGGTAGTGGTGCCGGCCAAGGGCGGCGATGGTGCCGCCGGCCGATCGAGCGCGGACGAGGTGGCGGATTCACTCGTCGGATCCGGCGTCGGATCCGGCGTC
>CAZNWE010000036.1:27838-40982 GCA_964576715.1 uncultured Geminicoccaceae bacterium
CGTCGGATCCGGCGTCGGATCCGGCGTCAGTTCTGGCGTCGGTCCGGCGGACAGGCCTTGATCGCGGCGCAACTCGGCCGGTGCGGCATCGAGGTCGGACGTCGGCCCGGCTGCCGGCGCAGGTGGCGCGTCGGCTGCATCCGGTACCGATACCCTAGACGGGTCGGCGGATGGGTCGCCCGCCGATGCCGGCGCATCGTCCACGACTGGCTCACCCTGCATGGCTTCGAGTTCGGCGATGCGCGTCTCCAGCTCTCGGCGGCTGCGGCTCAGCGCCTCGACCTCGGACCTCAGCCGATCACGCTCGCGCTCGGCCGCGGCGAGGCGACGGGCGAGATCGTCGAGGGCAGCACCCTCGTCGCCGAGCATTTCGCGCAGTCGCTGATTTTCCTCTTCGAGCGCGGCAGCCGCCGCCTCGGCCCGAGCGAGGGCGGCCTGGCTTTCGGCTAGCGCCTCGACGAGCCGTGCCTGCTCGGCGAGCAGCGCCTCGCGCTCGGCCGCGAGGGCGGCGATGCGCGGGTCGGGTGGCGGCGGCAGGCTGCCGACCACGGGCTGCGGGGCCACCGGCTGCTTCTCCCGCTCGCCGATGATCAGCAGCCCCAGCACCAGGGCCAAGAGGATCGCGAGGAGCGCCAGATAGCGGTCGAGCCGGATGGGCGAGGCGGTATCGGCAGCGGTCATGGGCTCTCGCGTTTCGACGGGCCGGCGAACCCCGTGACTAAGCCCGATAAGCCGCACTGATCGCAACGCGTCCGACACCGGTGGCACTCGACAAAAAGCGCCAGCGATACGAGGATATGACCCGCCTAACGCCGCACTATTTCAGCGTTGGGCTCCGGACACCGCCAAGTTGATCGAAGTCAGGACCTGCCGCTTCGGGTCAGGTCGCCAGCGAACTCGGTTGAGCAGAAGGCACCACCTTGAAAGAGATCGCCGATCGCGTCGGCCGGCAGTTCGGCCTGCGCGGCGAGCGCCTCGGCGGCGAAGTCCTCGGCCCGATGGACCGGCGCGTAGCCGAGCCGAAAAGCGCTGCGGTTGTCCCACCACGAGCGCTCGTTTTGACTTTCACCGTAGACGATGGCGTGGTGCAGATCGGCGTGCTCGAGGCCGATCCGGCAGAGCTGAAAAAGGTCCTCGGGGTGGATCCAGATCGAGAGCCGCCGCTTGTCGATCGGCTTCAGGCCGACATTGCCGATACGAATCGACATCACCCGGAGGCCGTACTTGTCGGCGAAGAAGGCGCCCACCGCCTCGCCGAAGGCCTTGGAGACACCGTAGCGACTATCGGGGCGAACCGGCTCGTCGGTGCCGACGCGATCCCGCCGCCGGTAGAAGCCCATGGCGTGGTTGGAGGAGGCGAAGACCACCCGCTTCACGCCCTGTGCCCGGGCCGCCTCGAAGAGATTCCACAACCCCACGATGTTCGCTGCGTGAATGTCTTCCCAAGGTCCCTCCACCGAGTAGCCGCCGAGATGAATGATGCCGTCGACACCGGCGCAGGCCTGCTCAAGCGCCGCGCGATCGCCGAGATCTGCCGCGACCGAGCGCTCGCTGGCGGCCAGATCGCCGATCGCAGCGCGATCGGAGAGCACGAGCGTCTCGCAGATGGTGCGGATATAGGGGCGCAACATCCTGCCGACGCCGCCCGCCGCCCCGGTCATCAAAAGCCGCTGCATCGGCCACGTCCTCCCCGTGTTGTCGCCCGACTGCGGGCGCCGCTGTGCGCACGCAATGGCCGGCAATGCGGGCTTTCCGATCGGCGCGCATGGCCTACCCCGGCGACCGCACTCGTGCCTTCCCTCGCTTCATCATGCCGGCAAGACATGGCAACGACAACCATGAGCGCACCGGTCCCGTCGATGACAGCGGCTGTACCCGCGCGGTGCCTGTCACGAGCGTTGCCTCAGCCCCGTTCCGCCATGGCGACAGACGCCAGACGGACGGGAAGGCACGGGCCTTTCCGCGCCCATCCGCTCGTCGTGTGGTGGTCGCCTGGCAACCCCAAGAAGTCGAATGCCGCTGCCCGCCACCGCCAAGCCGCGCCGTTACAAACGGACACTATTGGAGGCGGGCCGCGTAGTCTGTCCTTCGAACTGACGGAGTCTCGTGGAATACAGGGGGAGGCTCAACCTCACCAAGCTGCCTTTTCTTTCAGCGGTTCCGCCTCGGTTGGTTCGTCCGGCACGAGGTCCAGCGCAGCCGAGTTCATGCAGTAGCGAAGGCCGGTGGGCTTGGGTCCGTCGTTGAAGACGTGGCCGAGGTGGGCGTCGCACTTGCTGCAGAGAACTTCGGTTCGGGTCATGAAGAAGCTCTTGTCGGTCTTCTCGACCACGGCTTCCTGGTCGACGGGGGCCCAGAAAGAGGGCCAGCCGGTACCGCTGTCGAACTTGGTGGTGCTCGAAAACAGGGGCTGGCCGCAGCAGATACACTGATAGGTGCCGGTGGTCTTGGTCGCGTGATAGCGATTGGCGAACGGCCGTTCGGTGCCGTGCTCGCGGGTGACGTGGTATTGCTCGGAACCGAGTTGCTGCCGCCATTCGGCGTCGGTCTTGACGATTTTTTCACTCATCGGCGCTATTCCTTTCTCCAGGAGCTTGCCGGCCTGCGGCCCGCTCGGTGCTGGACGTCGCCTTCGTTGCAGCTTCGGCCAGAGCGTCGAAGGCGATGGTGACGCAGTCGTGGCGGCTTTTGACGGCCTTCACGGGGGCCATGACCGCAAGGTCGGGGAACGGCGGGTCGTCGCTCTCGCCTTCGAGATAGGCTTTGGCGGCCCATTGCAAAGCCTTGGCGTCGCTGAGCGACAGGCCTTGGCAGTGCCTCGCTAGCAGGGCGGCGGCGGCCTTGGTCAGGAGGCAGCCGCGCGTGGTGTGGGTGAGGTTGGTGATCGTGCCGTCCGGCGCCTCGAGGTCGAGGGTGACCCGGTCGCCGCAGAGCGGATTGTCGACGGTGGCGGTAGCGTCGGCGTGGTCGAGTCTGCCGGTGTGGGCCTTGTCCTTGCCGGCGTCGATGATGGCCTGGTTGTAGAGGGGCTCGGTCATCTGAGCATGGCGGTGGTTCGGTCCAGGCCCCGGATCAGGGCGTCGATGTCGTCGGTGTCGTTGTAGGGGGCGAAGCTGGCGCGCGCGGTGGCGTCGGTGCCGAAGCGCTGCATCAGCGGTTGGCAGCAGTGGTGGCCGCCCCTGAGGGCCACCCCTTCGAGCTGGTCGGTGAGCTGGCAGACATCGTGGGCGTGGACGCCCTCGACCTCGAAGGAGACGACGCCGAGGCGCTGTTGCAGGCCGGTGGGGCCGATGATGCGGATGCCGTCCAGGGTCGAAAGACCGTCGAGCAGGCGCGCGGTGAGAGTGAGCTCGTGCTCGGCGATGGCCTGCCAGTCGAGGGTCGCCAGCCATTCGGCGGCGGCCGCCATGGCGAGGACGGCGCCGATGGGTGGGGTTCCGGCTTCGAAGCGATGCGGCGGGGCGGCGTAGGTGGTCTGCTCGAAGGTGACCTGTTTGATCATTTCGCCGCCGCCGAGCAGGGGCGCGAAGGCTTCCAGGATCTCCGGCTTGCCCCAGAGGATACCGGCACCGGTCGCGCCGAACATCTTGTGGGCCGAGAAGGCGTAGAGGTCACAGCCGAGCGCCTTGATGTCGAGGGGGCCGTGGGGTGCCCGCTGGGCGCCGTCGACGACGAGGATGGCGCCCACGGCATCGGCGGCTTCGCGCAGGCGCTTCAGGTCGGAGACGGATCCTGTGACGTTGGAGACGTGGGTGGCGGCGATGATCCGGGTCTTGCCGGTGACGAGATCGCCCAGCCGGTCGAGGTCGAGCCGGCCGTCGTCGGTGACGGGGATGGCCTTGATCACCGCGCCTCGCCGTTCGGCGGCGAGCTGCCAGGGGACGATGTTGGAGTGGTGCTCGAGGGTGGTGAGCAGGATCTCGTCGCCTTCGGTCAGGCGGGTGGCGAGGCCGTGCGCGGCGATATTGAGCGCCATGGTGGCGCCGGAGGTGAAGACGACGGTGTTCTTCTCGGTCTCCCCGAGGTATCGGGCCATGGTGGAACGGGCGGCATCGAAGGCGGCCGTGGCCTGGTCGGCGAGGCGGTAGACGCCGCGCTTGACGTTGGCGCGGGCCTCGGTCTCGAAGTGTACGAGGGCTTGGGCGGCCCGCTCGCAGATCTGGCCCGTGGCGGCGTTGTCGAGGAAGTGGAAGGGTGGCTCAGCACTCGCGAAGATCGGGAAGTGCCGGCGAAGTTCTCGGCCTAGCCTGAGCGGGCCGGGGGTCATCGGTCGGGCCTTGCGCGGCGGGCCCCGAGGGCTTCGGTCGTGCCCGTGTCGCGGCGGCTGAATGAGGGGTTCATCGGCATGTCGCTAACCGCCTGCGGGTACTGGCCGCAAACGTCAAGGCTGCACGCTGCGGCGTTGCGCTCGCTCCGCCAAGGACAGTGGGCGCTGCTCGGGCCGGTTGGCATGGGCCAGATTCCGGGCAATCGGAGGCCTGGTGTCGGGGGGTGTCGGTTGGGATGCGGATGTCCTTGGTTGCCACGAGCGGGTCGCCGACGCTTCCTGGAAGTTGCCGGATCGGGCGGCGCGCCTCGGCGGTCGCTGTCCGCGAGGCAGTCACCACGACATAGAGCTGGTCGGGCCCGGTTTCATCCGGCGGGCGCTGCGAGGCAGCCGTCCGCACGTTCGCGCGCGCCGATGTCGCGGTGGGTAGCGTCGGTTGTCGGAGGCGTCGGGACCGCCGCCGCCTCATCCCGACCACTGTCGCAACGGCCCTTGCCACGGCCTTTGATGCTCATCATGAAGGGGCCTGGTGCCGGGAGCGCCGGGGTTCATCGGACAGGTCTCGCCAGATAGGCATCGAGGGCCTCCGGCGTGTCGATGTCGAGGAGCGCCGAATCGGTATCCATCGGCACCTCGACCACCGCTTCCGGGTGCTGGCCGATGAGGTGGCGGGCGCCGACATCGCCTTCGAGGGTCACCATGGCGGGGAAGAAGGCGCTCGACCAGAGGACCGGGTTGCCGCGCTTGCCGTTGTGGGTGGGAACGATGATGGACCGGCCTTGGGCCGGATCGAAGCTGTCGATCAGCTGGTCGAGGAGCTGGCTGTCGATCTCGGGCATGTCGCCGAGGCAGACGATGGCGGCATCGGTTCCGGGCGGCAGCGCGGCGATGCCGGCCTTGAGCGACGTGCTCAGGCCCTGGGCATAGGCGGGGTTGTGGGTGGTGCGGACGGCGGTGCCGTCGAGCAGGGCTTCGACGGCCTCACGGTGGTGGCCGGTGACGACCAGGGTGTCGCTGGCCTTGGAGGCCAGGGCGGCCTCGACGGTGTGGCGGAGCAGCGGCTTGCCGTCGACGGGGACCAGGAGCTTGTTGGTCTTGCCCATGCGCCGCGATTGGCCGGCGGCGAGGATGAGCACGGCGATCCTGGGGCGATCCTTGCTCGGGCGCCTCTTGGCGCGGGGCTGCGGGCGGGTCGGGATCTCGGTCAAGAGGCCGCCGACGCCCATCGCCATGATGCCATGGCGGTCGACGGGAATGCCGGCGGCGAGGCGGTGGAGGACCCAGTCGAAGCCGTTGAGCTTGGGCGACCGGGCGCAGCCGGGCAGCCCGAGAACGGGGATCTGGTCGTGCCAGGCGAGCAGCAAGAGGTTGCCGGGGTCGACCGGCATGCCGAAATGCTCGATCCGGCCTTCGGCCTTCTCGATGCCGGCGGGGAGCGCGTCTCTGCGGTCGGTGATCGCCGAGGCGCCGGCGATGAGGAGAAGGTCGGGGTGGTGCCGCATGACGGCGGTGATCTCGGCGGCGAGCTCTTCGGCATCGTGCGGGCAGCGGGTTTCGCCGTCGAGCCTGCCGCCGATGGCGGACATGCGCTCCTCGGTGATGCGGACGGTCTTGTCGAGCATCTTGGGGCTGGTGCCCGGCAGTGTGGTCTGGATCAGGCGGGCGGTGAGCGAGCGGTAGGGATGGAGGCGGAGGACGGGGACCTCGGCGCTCAGCTGCTCGATCGCCAGGGCCAGCGCCGCCTCGGGGGCGGCGAAGGGGATGATCTTAACCGTGGCCAGCATCTGCCCCTCGGTCACGGCGGCGAAGTTGGGCAGGGTGGCGATGGTGATCGCCTCGTCGATGCGGTTGACCGCATCGATCGTGGCGGCAGCGAGGGTGAGGACGCCGGCCGATTCGGCGAAGAGATTGGCTCTGCCCGTGAACGCATCGGCGAGGCGGATGCCGGGGGCCGCGAGCGCCTGGGCGAGGCGGGCGGCGGCCTCGTCCTCGGGCACGTCGCCGGGCTCGAAGGAGGCCGCCAGGATCTCGCTGATGCCCGCCTGGCGCAACCTGTCTAGGTCGTCGGCGTCGAGCGTGCGGCCCTTCTTCAGGTCGCCGGTATCCAGGCGGACGGTGTGGGCGAGGATCGCACCTTCCGCATGGTCGATGGGGGTGGGGCCGAATTTCATTGATTGGCCGTTCGGCTATGTCCGGAGATCGTTGTGGTGGCCATCGCGCGGAGTTCAGGCGGCTTTGGTGCTGCGGAGCGGCAGGTCGGCGGTCTCCAGGGTCGTGAGATCGACATGGCGCGAGGCGTGGTCGATGTCCAAGCCGACGATCTCGCCTCTCTCGTTGAGGTCTATATTGACACCGAGGGAGATTTCGCGGGTTTCGGTGCTCGGCTCGGGCTTGAGCTCGATGTAGAGACTGTCGGTCTCGGGATAGTAGTGCATTTTCATGCCGCCTCGCGCTTGCTCGTTGTCGCTGCCGGCTGGCGCAGGACGCGGGTCATCTCGGCCATGACGGAGATCGCGATCTCGGCCGGGCTCACGGCGCCGATGTCGAGGCCGGCGGGGCCATGGATGCGGGCGATAGCCCGGTCGGTATGGCCGAGTTCCTTCAGGCGCTCGATGCGCCCGGCGTGGGTGCGGCGGCTGCCCAAGGCGGCGATGTAGAAGGCCTCGGACTTCAGCGCCATGTCGAGGGCGGGGTCGTCGAGCTTGGGGTCGTGGGTCAGGGTGACGACGGCGGAGCGACGGTCGGGGGCGAAGGCTTGCATGGCGTCGTCGGGCCAGTCGTCCAGGAGCGTGACATCCGGGAAGCGGGCCTCCGTGGCAAACGCACCCCTGGGGTCGATGATGGTGACGGCGTAGCCGGCGAGGCTGGCGATCGGGGCTAGGGCCTGGGCGATGTGGACCGCACCCACGATGGCGAGACGGAGCGGTGGGTTGAAGATTTGCAAAAAAGCGTTGCCGGCGGGCGTCTCGACGGTCTTCGAGCGGTCGGCTCGGTGGGCGGCTTCGACCTCGGGCATGAGGGATGCGGGGACCTCGCCGGTCACGACCTCGCCGTCGATCACCAGCGCTTCCTCGGCGTTGGCGAGGAAGCGAACGAGGCAGGCGCGCCGTTTTTTGGCGCGGGCCTCGTTCAGCTGGTCGAGGAGGGCCAGCTTCACGACACCGCCTCGACATAGACCTGGACCCGGCCACCGCAGGCGAGGCCGACTTCCCAGGCCTGCTCGTTGGAGACGCCGAATTCCATGAGCTCAGGTGGGGCGCCATCGATGATCTCGAGCGCTTTCTTGACCACGGCCCCCTCGATGCAGCCGCCGGAGACCGAGCCCAGCATGTTGGCGTCGTCGTCGACGAGGAGCTGACTGCCGGCCGGCCGCGGGCTCGAGCCCCAGGTCGAGACGACCGTGGCCAAGGCCACCTTGCGGCCGTCCTTCAGCCACTGGGCCGCCTGGTCGAGCAGCTGGTCATCGGATGTGGACATCTTCTTCCTCCCGCCTCGCGGCCCAGGCCGAAACCCCTTCGGTGCGGCGCTTCGGCTCCTCGCTCAGGACCTTCGCGAGTTGGCCCAGGCTCTCGAGATTGTGCACGGTGCGGAAATCGTCGACGTGGCGCACCATCGCCCGCGCCCCTGTCGAGATGGGCTCGAAGCCGTCATAGCGCAATAACGGGTTGAGCCAGATGAGCCGCCGGCAGGATTTGTGCAGGCGTTCCATCTCGATCTCGAGGCCCTCGCCGGCGTCGCGGTCGAGCCCGTCGGTGATGATGATGACGACGGCCCCCTGGCCGAGCACGCGCCGCGACCAGTTCTTGTTGAAGTCGGCGAAGCAGTGGCCGATGCGGGTGCCGCCGGACCAGTCCTTGACCACTTGGCCCACCTTATCCAGCGCGATGTCGATGTCGCGGTTGCGCAAGTAGCGGGTGATGTTGGTCAGCCTGGTGCCGAAGACAAAGCTGTGCACGCGTTCGCGATCGCTGGCAATGGCGTGCATGAAGAGCAGCAGCATGCGCGAATAGCGGCTCATCGAACCCGAGATGTCGCAGAGGATGACGAGCGGCGGAGGGCGCCTGATGCGACGTTTTTTGGCGATGTCGATGATCGCGCCACCACCGCGCATCGATTGGCGAAGCGTTTGTCTGAGATCGATGCGGCGGCCGCGCGGGTGCAGGGCGAAGCGGCGGGTCGGGCGCTCCATGATCGGCAGCTTGAGCGTCTTGATCTGGCGCTTGGCGTCGCCGAGCTCGTCCGTGCTCATCGCCTCGAAGTCTTTTTCCTGCAGCACTTCCTTGGCGGAGTAGGTGAGCTGCATGTCGAGCTCGATCTCCTCCTCCTTTTCCACCTCGGGCGCCTCGCCAGTGCCGGGCTGCTTTTCCGGCCCGAGCGCCTCGGCGACCCGGCGGCTGACCTCCTCGCCCTCGTCCTCGCCCGGTCGCTGCAGCTGCGGCAGCATCAGCTGCATCAGCCGCTCGAGCAGCTTCGGGTCGCGCCAGAAGATGTGGAAGCACTGGTCGAACAGCTCGCGCTGGTCGCGCCGGTTCACGAAGACGGCGTGCAGCGTCCAGTAGAGGTCCTGGCGCGAGCCGATGCCGGCGACCTCGATGGCCTTCAAGGCTTCGAGCACACGGCCGGGCCCGACCGGCAGGCCGGCGGCGCGCAGAGCACGGGCGAATTGGGCGACGTTGGCGGCAAAGCGGCCGCCTTCGGGGCTGTCTGGCAGGTCCTGGGCAGGCGGCTCGGTCATGCGGTTCCTCTTTAGCCGGAGCGTAGCACCGGGGTGCCTGCGATGCATGTGGGATATTGGCGTACTTGGCCGGTCCGCGCGAGTGATGTATGTTGGTGATGTATGGAGGATGGTCGATGATGGTGAGAACGCAGATCTATCTCGAGGAGGAGCAGGTCGAGGCGCTTCGTCGGCTGGCGGCGCAGACCGGGCGGCGGCAGAGCGCGCTCATTAGGGACGCGGTGGATGGGCTGATCGCGCAGGCGCCCCCGCAGGAAGACCGAGTGACCCGCTTGCGGCGGGCTTTCGGTGCGTGGGCGAACCAAGACGACATCGACGAGATCATGGCCGACAACCGCCGTTCGCTCGACGAGCGTGATGAGCGCCTTTGGCGACGATCCTGATAGACACGTGTGTCTTCGTCGATTGCTTGAGGGGGCGTCAGGATGCCTTGTCGTTCCTCGAGCAGGTTCCGGGGGTCACGTTGGTGTCGGTCGTGACGATTGCCGAGCTTGCGGCTGGTGCCGGCAACCGCGCGGCGCGGGCTCTGGTCGGCGATGTCACCGCCGACTGTCGGATCATCGAGCTCGATGTGGAAACCGCGCGGTTGGGTGGTGATTTCAAGCGTCGCTTTCGGCCGAGCCACGGCACCGACTTGATCGATGCGCTGATCGCGGCGACCGCCAGGCAGGCCGGAGCACGGCTAGCGACGGTCAACCGCAAGCATTTCCCGATGTTCGACGATCTGCTCGTGCCGTACTGAGCCGTTGCTGCGGCGGCGTCATCACAGAGGCGTTGCGGGGCATCGGGTTCCCAGAACACAAGGAGTTGGGATGATGCTCAGGCGCTCGCCCAACTGCAGCTGCGGGCTGCCCTCGGTCAGCCAGTTCGGTAGCGGAGCGTCGAGGGGTTTGGCCTCGGGGAAAGGGGTTCCGTCCTCGCGCAGGCCCGCGAGATGGAGGCTCAGAGCTTCGGCGGCGTTGCGCCGCGCCGTCTCAGGCGTTGCGCCGGCGGAGACGCAGCCGGGCAGCTCGGGAAAGATGACGCCGTAGCTGGCGCCTTCACCGGCTTCGAGAATGGCCCGGTAGGCTCGCATCTGCTTTTGGTCCCTGTCTTAAGGCTTTTCCCTCACCCCCTTCCTGCGGCCTGAGCCTTCATGCTGATTTCGCGGAGGATGTTGGCGGCTTCGCTGCCCTGGATCTTGGCGATGTCGTCCTGGTATTTGAGCAATGTGCCCAAGGTGTCGTGAATGACCTCGGGGGTGAGGACCAGGACGTCGAGGGTGGTGAGCGCCCGGGTCCAGTCCAGGGTCTCGGCCACACCCGGGAGCTTGAAGAGGTCCTTCTTCCTGAGGTCCTGGACGAAGTCGACGATCAGCCGGGACAGGCGCTCGTCGACCTCGGGCAGGCGGGTCTTGATGATCTCGTGCTCGCGCTCGGCATTGGGGTAGTCGACCCAGTGGTAGAAGCAGCGGCGCTTCAAGGCGTCGTGGATCTCACGGGTGCGGTTCGAGGTGATGATGGTGATGGGCGGGGTCTCGGCCTTGATGGTGCCCACCTCGGGGATGGTGATCTGGTAGTCGGAGAGCACCTCGAGGAGGAAGGCCTCGAACGGCTCGTCGGTGCGGTCGAGCTCGTCGATCAGCAGCACGGGCGCCCCGCCGGCATGCGGCTCGAGGGCCTGGAGCAGCGGCCGGCTGATCAAAAAGCGGCGGTCGAAGATGTCCTGGGCCAGGGTCTCGCGCGACGCCTCGCCGGCGGCCTCGGCCATGCGGATCTCCAGCATCTGCCGCTGGTAGTTCCATTCGTAGACGGCGGATGCCAGATCGAGGCCTTCGTAGCATTGTAGGCGGACGAGGTCGCGGCCCAAGGCCTCGGCCAGCACCTTGGCGATCTCGGTCTTGCCGACGCCGGCCTCGCCTTCGAGGAAGAGCGGGCGGCCGAGCTTCAGGGCCAGGAATGTAGCGGTGGCGAGCGGCCGGTCGGGGATGTAGCCGGCCTCGCGCAAGAGCGTGACGGTGGTGTCGATCGAGCTCGGCAGGTCGAGAGGCATGATGGTCCTTCGTCGGTCTGGCGCCGCTTGCGATTTTCCGGTGGCAGCGTCGTTGCTATCTGGTGTAGGCGCATCGCCAACCTGCGTGCCTACATGCCGTTGTCCAGCCGACATTGGAAGAGGCCCCGTCGTTGCGCCACCTGATCGCCGCCGTGCTGCTGCTCGCGCTGGCCAGTGCCTTGGCGCTGCTGCTCGTTCCCCGCTTCGAGGTTGTTCAGGCGAGCGCAGTCGAGGACCCGTCCTTCGCCACCCTTGACCGGCCGGAGGGGGCACCAGTCTGGATCCGCGTCGGCGACGGGCAGGTCGAGCCGGTCGCCAACGGCGTGCGGATCGTCAACGGCGATCACGGCACCTTGGCCGGCCTCGACCAGGTCATCCCCATCGCACCCGGTGCCCGCGCCTTTCGCGTCTCTGCCACGATCGAGCTCGAGAATGTCGAGCCGGGTCCGCAGAACTGGCAGCAGGCGCGGGTCGTCTTGCTGGCCGTCCCGCCCGGCGCCCGCTACGTCCTGAATGGACCGCGCCAGCTGTTCGAGCGGGCGGGTGATTTCGGTCCGCGGCGGCAATCGGCGATCTTCTGGGTCGATCCGGCGCATGGCGAGGCGCGTCTGCTGATCCGGCTGCAGCACGCCACCGGTGTGATGACCGTGCAGGACCTCGAGGTCGAGGCCCTCGCCAAGCCGCCGGCGCGCGTGCTGCTGCGCCAGGCACTGATCTGGACCTGGCTGGCAGTCGCCGCCGGCATCGCGCTGGTGCTTTGGTGGCAGAGCGACAACCGAGCCGCCGCGACTTTGGTCCTGGCCGGCCTCGGCCTCATGGCCGGGGTGATGATCATGCCGCATGGCGTTCGCCAGCCGCTCCAGGACTTCTTGAACACCTTTGCCGCCGACGAGCGCCTCGACATGTTCAAGCCGTTCTTGCATCTGCTGGGGTTTGGCACACTGGCGCTGCTCTCGCGGCTGGCGCTGCCGAGACTCCCGCTTTGGCTGTTCGTCTCGGGCTGGATCTCGGCAGCATTGCTGCTCGAGCTCGCCGAGCTCTGGTTTCGCCTGTTCGACCCGGGTGACTGGATCGACATGGCCGGCAATGTGAGCGGCGCCATCATGGGGCTCACACTCGCCGGCCGATGGCTCGAGGCAGGGCGCGGCCAACCGGCGGCTGCGCCCTGAAACGCTCGATCAGCTTGGAAGGCGATCAGGCGGCCTGAACGGCGCGCTTCGCCATCACCTTGACGAGGTGTGCGCGGTAGTCGGCCGACGCGTGAATGTCGGCGTTGAGGTTGCCGGGGTCGACCTTGAGGTTGGCCAGGGCGTCGGCCGAGAAAGTGGACGCAAGCACGCCCTCCGCCTCGGTCCAGCGGAAAGCGGTGGGGCCGGCGCCGGTGACGGCGACGCGGACCTCGCCGCCATGCTTGGCGACATAGACGCCGGCGATGGCGTAGCGCGAAGCCGGGTTCGGGAACTTCTGGTAGCGCGCCGCATCCGGCTTCTTGAAGTGCACCTCCTTGATGATCTCGTCATCCTCGAGGGCCGTCTCGAACATGCCGGTGATGAAGTCGTCGGCGGTGATCTCGCGCTTGTTGGTGCGGATCGTGGCGGCGAGCGCCAGGAGTGCTCCCGGGTAGTCGGCGGCCGGGTCGTTGTTGGCGATCGAGCCGCCCAGCGTGCCGCGGTTCCTGACCTGCGGGTCGCCGATGCCCTCGGCGACCGCGGCCAGGGACGGGATCACCCGCTTGACGACGTCACTGCCCGCGACGTCGGCATGCGGCGTCATGGCACCGATGGTCACACCGCCGGCCTCCTCCTTGATGCCCTTGAGCTCGCCGATGGCGGCAAGGTCGATCACCGCAGTCGGCTGCGCCAGGCGCTGCTTCAAGGTCGGGATGAAGGTCTGGCCGCCGGCCATGAGCTTGGCGTCCTCGTCACCACCGAGGAGCTGGGCGGCCTCGGCGAGCGAGGTGGGTTTCTTGTACTCGAAGGCATACATCGCTTGGTCTCTCCCTGGGGTCTCGGGGGCGGCATCGGGGCCACCCTCGCGGGGCGGCCCCGAGCGCGTGTTGCTGGTCTCTCTACTCGGCGGCTTGGGCCATGCCCTGCATGGCGGCCCAGACC
>CAZNWE010000037.1:0-38375 GCA_964576715.1 uncultured Geminicoccaceae bacterium
GCGGAGAATGCCGGCTTTGGCCGCCGGCGTAAGGCTGGGGTTTTTCCGGCCTGCCGGTCGTCGCCGAAAGCCCATTGCGATCGGCGATGCCGCCTCCTACGGTCGCCGCGTTGCACACGGTCATCGCCGGCAGCATCGTCGGGCTGCCCGGTTCGCGGAGGAGAACGCAAATGAGCCTGAAGACCGCCCTCTTGTCGGCCGTGCTCGGCTTGTCGGCTGTTCTCGGCACGGCGCAGAGCGTCGGTGCCCAGGGCGCCGAGCCCCTGATGATCGGCCTGTCGGCACCGTTGACGGGCGACTACGCCGAGTACGGCAACAACTTCAAGCGCGCCATCGACCTCCATGTCGAGGCGATCAACGAGGCGGGCGGCATCGCCGGGCGGCCGCTCGAAACCGTCGAATCGGACGACCGCTCGGATGCGGCGCAGACCACGGCGATCGCCCAGCGCTACGTCAACGACCCCGAGATCATGGCGGTGATCGGCAGCTTCGCCAGCACGCCGTCGATGGCCGCCGCCCCCATCTACCAGCGCGCCGGCGTCGTGCAGCTCTGCCCCTCCTGCTCGCACCCGGACTATGCGCGGCTCGGCGACTTCATGTTCCGCAACACCACGACCCAGGAAATCGAGGCGCCGGAGATCGCCACCCACGTCGTCGAGGCGATGGGTGCAAAGACCATCATGGTGGTCTATCGCCAGGATGACTGGGGGCTATCGGCCTCCTCGAACTTCATCGCCAAGGCCGAGGAACTCGGTGCCGAGATCGTCGCTGCCGAGGCCTTTTTGGAGACTGAACGCGATTTCCGCCCGGTGATCACGCAGATCCGCTCCTTGAACCCGGACGTGCTGCATGTCGCCATGTTCTTCACCGAGGCCGCGATCCTGGCCCAACAGCTGGAGGCCGCCGACATCGACACCCCGGTCGTCACCTCGACATCGATGTTCAATCCGCAATATATCGTGCTCGGCGGCGACGCGGTGGCAGGCCACATCGTTCCGGCCACCTTCTTCTCCGGCAATCCCGACCCCGTGGTGCAGGCTTTCGTCAGCGAATACGAGAGCCGCTACGGCGTCGCCGCCGACAGCTTCGCCGCCATCGCCTATGACAGTGTCGGCATCCTCGCCGCCGCCATGCAGCACATCGTTGACCAGGGTGGCGAAATCACGCGGACGGCGATCCGCGATGCGATGGTCGAGATGGAGCCCTATCGGGGCGTTTCCGGTGTCGCCGCCTTCAACGAGGTCGGCGACGTGGTCAAGGAGATCACCTGGCTGACCATCGAGGATGGCGCCTTCACGACGATCAAGCGCTGAGCTGCCCGGTTGTCGGCCGCGCCGGCCCGGTGCTGCCCGCCGCCGGGTGACGCCCGGCCATGACCGATCTTTTCAGCCAGATCCTGAACGGGCTCGCCATCGGCAACGTCTATGCCATGCTGGCGATCGGCTTCGTGCTCGTCTTCGGGGTGGCCAACCTTATCAATTTCGCGCAAGGCTCGCTGTTCGTCGTCGGCGGCTACCTGACCTACAGTTTCGCCGTACTGGCGGGCCTGCCGCTGGTCCTGGCGGCGACCCTCGCCGTGGCGTTGACCGCGCTTTTGGGGCTGGTCATCGACCGTGCCTTCCTGCGGCCCCTGGAGAAGGGTCCGCGCATCGCGCCGCTGCTCGCCACGCTCGCCGTCGCCGTCATCCTCGACGAGTCCATCCATCTGATCTGGTCGCCCGATACCAAGCCGTTCCCGAGCCCGCTGGCGAGCACCACCTGGCAGGTCGGCAACGCCTATATCTCGGCGGTCGACGTGCTGATCCTGCTGGTCGGGGTCGGCACCATCGTGGCGCTGACGCTGTTCTTGAAGCGCAGCTGGATCGGCCGGGCGATGCGCGCCACCGCCATGGACCCCGAGGCAGCGCAGCAGATGGGCGTCGACGTGGCGCTGATGCGCAGCCTGACCTTCGCCATCGCCGGGCTGGTCGGCGGCGTCGGCGGCGTGCTGGTCGGCTTCTATTACCAGTCGATCTGGCCGACCATGGGCATCCCCTTGGGCATCAAGGGGTTCACCGCAGCGCTCCTGGGCGGCATCGGCTCGATCCCGGGGGCCATCGTCGGCGGCCTGCTCCTCGGCGTGTTCGAATCCCTGGCATCCGGCTATCTGGGCTCGATCTATCGCAACCTGATCGCCTACACGCTGCTCCTGCTCGTCCTTTTCTTTCGGCCACAAGGCCTGTTCGGCAGCCGCGGCCTCGAGGCTTTGGGCGGCGCGCAAGCCGCCGGCGGGGCGGTGCCGTCGACCTCGCTGATGTCGAGCCCGTTCCAGACGGCCGAGCCCGCGGCCTTCAGCATGCCGCTTTGGGCCGCGGCCCTCCTCGTCGTCCTCGCCGCCAGCTTTCCCTTCTGGGCGCCCGACACGACCTGGGTGCACATTCTCGGCCTCGCCTTCATCTACGCCATCCTCGCCGTCAGCCTGACCATCGTTTCGGGCACCGCGGGTCAGGTTTCGGTCGGCCACGCCGGCATCTGGGGGGTCGGGGCCTATACCGCGGCCCTGCTCGCCACCCGCTTCGCCCCGGGCCTGCCGATCGAGCTCGCGATGCTCGCGGCCGGCCTCGCCGGCGCCGCGGCCGGCGTGCTCTCGGGCTTCTTCGCCGCGCGGCTCTCCGGCCATGTCATCGTCATGGCGACCCTCGCCTCGGGGCTGATCTTCTACTCCATCCTCCTGGTCTGGATGCCGTTGACCCGCGGACCGATGGGCATCTTCGGCATCCCGCCGCCGACCCTCGGCATCTTCGGCGGCATCGATCTCTGGCAAACGCGGCAGCAGTACTGGCTGGCTCTCGCGGTCCTCGCTCTGGTCCTCTTCCTGGCTGGCCGCCTGCTGGCATCGGATGTCGGCCGGCTCTGGCGGGCGGTGCGCGAGGATCGCCTCGCCGCCGTGGCCGCCGGTGTGCCGGCGGTGCGCTATCTGCTGATGGCCTTTGCAGTCAGCGGCTTTTTCGCCGGGATCTCCGGGGCGCTCTACGCCCACTACGTCACCGCGATCTCGCCCAACTCGTTCCTCATCCTGGTCTCGTTCCAGATCCTCGCCATTGTTGTCCTCGGCGGGCTTGGCAACCTGACGGGTGCGGTGTTCGGGGCGGTCGTGCTCATCGCTGTGACCGAGGCGCTGCGCGGCTTCGGCGACTACCGCATGGTGACCTACGGGGTCATCCTCTTGGCGGTGATCCTGTTTCGCCCGCGCGGCCTGTTCGGCAGCCGGTGATGGCGGCGCCGCGCCTCGAGATCCAGGGCCTGACCCGCCGCTTCGGCGGGCTGGTCGCCGTCAACGATGTCGGCTTCAAGGTCGCCGCCGGCGAGACGATCGCCGTGGTCGGCCCGAACGGGGCCGGCAAGTCGACCCTTTTTCAGCTGATCAACGGGATCATTCGCCCCGACAGCGGCTCGGTCCGCCTCGACGGGGTCGAGCTGGTCGGGCTCGAGCCCGAGGCGATCGCGGCCCTCGGGGTCGGCCGCACCTTCCAGACGAGCCGCGTCTTCCCCGCCCTGTCGATCTGGGACAGTGTCCGCGTCGGCCAGACCCCGGCATTGATCGGCGGCGGCCGCCACGGGCGCCGGCGCGACCCCTTGAGCGAGCTCGTCCGGACCCTCCTGCCGCAGCGTCCGACGCCCGAACGGGCGGCGCTCGAAGCCGAGTGCGAGGCGGTCTTGAAGCTGTTCGGCGACCGCTTGTGGCCGCGACGGGCGGATCGCGCCGACAGCCTCTCCTATGCCAACCGCCGGCGCTGCGAGATCGCCAGGGCACTGGTCGCCGAGCCCAGCCTGCTCCTCCTCGACGAGCCGACGGCCGGGATGAACCCGACCGAGACCCGGGAGCTGGCCCGGCTGATCAGCGCGATCACCGAGCGCCGCAGCGACCTGTCGACCATCCTGGTCGAGCACAAGCTCGACGTCGTCAGGGATCTCGCATCGCGCGTCGTCGTCATGGACAACGGCAGTGTGCTGGTGGAAGGGCCGCCCGCCGAGGTGCTGGCCGACCTGCGCGTCGTCGAGGCCTATCTCGGCAAGCGCGGTGCGGCGGAAGCCCGGGCCCGCGGGCTGGCGCCATGAGCAGCACCGGCGATGCGGCACCCGACCGCTGGGCGGTCACCGACATCCCCGACCGCTGGGCGGTCACCGACATCGAGGCGGACGAGACGGCGCGCCCGGACGACGTGGTCGTCGTGGAGCAGGTCGACGTCTTCTACGGCGCCGTCCAGGCGCTGTTCGACGTCAGTCTCAGGGTCGGGCTGGGCGAGACCGTGGCGGTCCTCGGCGGCAATGCCTCCGGCAAGTCGACGGTGATCAAGACCGCCCTCGGCATGGTCCGCCCCAGGCGCGGCAGCGTCCGGGTGCTCGGCCGGGCGATCGGCGCCCTGCGGCCGTTCGAGGTGATCGGCCTCGGCGTCGGCTCGATCCCGGAGGGCCGCCGGGTGTTCGCCGAGATGAGCGTCCGCGAGAACCTGCTGATGGGTGCGTTCGTTCGCAGAACGGCGGCCCTGGCCACGCTCGATGCCGAGATCGAGGAGGCGACACGCCTGTTTCCGGTGCTGCAGGGTCGGATGGCGCAGCTCGCCGGGACGCTGTCCGGCGGCGAGCAGCAGATGCTGGCGATGGCCCGGGCCTGGATGAGAAAGCCGCAACTGCTCTGCATCGACGAGCCGTCGATGGGCCTCTCGCCGCTCTATGTCGATCGGGTGTACGAGGCGATCGCCGCATTGCAAGCCAGGGGGGCGACGATTCTCATGGTCGAGCAGAGCGCCAACCGGGCCCTCGAGGTGGCCGATCGCGCCTATGTGCTGAGGGCGGGCCACATCGTGGTGCGTGGCCAGGCCCGCGCCCTGGCCGGCGATCCCGCCATCCGCCAGGCTTATCTCGGTGAGCGGGTCATCAGTTGATCGGATAGCAAGGGAAAGAACCGATGTCGGAAGCGAAGCGGCGCGAAGAGCTCTACGGTGCATTCAAGAACCGCGGCATGATCTACTACAACATGTACCAGACCCTCTCGGCCGAGCTCGGCCAGGAGAAGGCGGCCGCGTTGATGATGGACGCGATCTACCAGCGTGGAATCGAGCAGTCGACGGCCTTGGCGGGCATCGACAACCAGGACGTGCTGGCCCTGATGGACCGGTTCCTGTCGCTGATCCCGGACGACGGCCGGATGTTCGGCCCGGAGGTGCAAAGGGCCGAGCGGGACGCGGTCGACATCAAGTTCCACCGCTGCCCGCTCAAGGAGTGCTGGCTCGAGGCCGGCATCCCGGAGGCCGAGGTCGCCGAGCTTTGCCGGATCGCCGCCCGGGTCGACAACGGGCTGTTCGAGGGTGCCGGCTTCAGCTTCCACGCCGAGACCTGGGCGCCCGGCCGCGACGGCTGCTGCCACCTGCATCTGCGGCCGGGCAAGTAGGCGAGGGCGCCGGCCGGCTCAGTCGGTGAGCTCGGCCGGCACCTTGCCGCCATTGTCGGCGAGCTTCTTCATCAGCTGCTTGTGCAGCCAGATGTTCATGCTGGCGCTGTCGGAGGTGTCGCCGGCGAACGCGAGCTCCGCGGCCAGCTCCTTTCTCGCGCCCAGGCTGCTGTCGAGGTCGAGCGCCTTCATCAGGTCGACGATGGAATGGCGCCAGTCGAGCTGCTGCCCCTTGGCGGCGACGGCGGCGTCGAGGACGGCGGCGACGTCGACCACGGCCGGTGCCTTGGCCGCAGGTGCCGTGGCGGCGTCGGCCGGCGACGATGCGCTCGCGGCCGGAGCGGGCTTTGCCGCGGCGGGTGCCGGCGTCGCCGCTTCGGCAGCCGGCGCTGGGTCGGGTTCGGGTTCGGCGGCAGCGGCGGCGCTGCCGAAGACGGCGTTCTTGATGCTGTCGAAGATCCCCATGGACATCTTCCTGGTTGCGGGTGCGGCCCTGATTGGGGGTGCGTCAGTGCCCCGACCGGTTCGAGGCGATTGCTGCCGGGCACCACAAGAGGCTGCTAGCGCGGCCGGATGAGCCGATCAAGGGGCCTTTCGGCCGCGGCCGATCGGGGTCAGACCGCGCCCTCGGTGCCGGCGCCGCAGACCAGGGCGCAGACGTGGGTGGCGGCCTTCAGCCCGGGGAGGCCCTGGTGGAGTGCGGCGAGCGACGCGGCACCCGATAGATCGGCGGCGATGCCGGTCTCGAACCAGAGCCAGCTCGCGGCTTCCTGCATGGCGGCATCGCTGACCAGGACGATGTCGTCGACCGTGTCCCGGACCAGCTCGAGGATGCGGGGATCGGTGCGCGCGCAGGCCATGGTCGGCACTTTGGTGGTGACCCTTGGCAGGGTCACGAGCTCGCCCGCCTCGAGGCAGGCCTTGAGCGTCGGCGAGCCCTCGGGCTCGATGCCGATGATCTTGATCCCGGGCCGCCTTGCGCGCAGTGCGGTCGCCACCCCGGCGATCAGCCCACCGCCGCCGATCGCGATCAGGATGGCGTCGATATCGGGCAGATCGTCCAGGATCTCGAGCCCGAGCGTGCCTTGGCCGGCGACCACCAGGGGATCGGCGAAGGGGTGGAAATAGACGGCCCTGGTCGCCTCGGCATGGGCCAGGGCTGCCTCGTTGGCGCGGTCCCAGACCTCGCCCACGACCCGCACCTCGGCCTGCCAGCGGCGCATCTTGGCGATCTTGGCCGGCGCGACACCGGTCGGCACGAAAACGGTCGCCGGCACCCCGGCGGCAAACGCGGTGCGGGCGACGGCGAGGCCGTGATTGCCGCCCGAGGCGGTGACGATCCCGGCCGGAGGTGGTCCGCCCGTCGCACCGAGCAGGCGGTTGAGCGCACCGCGCGCCTTGAACGAGCCCGTCACCTGCAGGCATTCGAGCTTTAGGCTGACCCGCGCCTGGCCGGGTGGCGGATCCTTGAGCTGGCTCGTCGCCATAACCGGGGTGTGGCGGACCGCGGCGGCGATCCGCGCCTGGGCCGCCAGAATGTCGTCGATGGTGATCATCGCGGCGTGGCCTGCCTCGGTGCGCGGTTCGCGCGGTCGCCGCTGCCGGCTCCCTGGCGCACCGGCCCGCCGGTCAATCGGCGGCGATCGGCGGCTCGACGACCCGGTTGCCGCGGCTGCGCTCCTCCGGGCGGATCAGGCGGAAGTCGTGGCTGTCGCCGGGATTGAGCTGACGCACGTGGCTGCGATAGGCGACCTCGATCATCGGCGCCACCTCGGGGCGGCTATAGACGTTGAGCTCGGTCTGGGTGACGGTGACGTCGAGCCGATGCCGGCGGTAGCGCAGCCGGACCTGCAGCCGGTCGACGTCGACGGGCAGGGTCGGGTTGAAGTGCAGCACGCCCGAGCGGGTCTCGAGGCCGAGATAGTTGCGCTGGACGAGATCGACGGTGCCGGCCATCGCCCCGGTGTGGATGCCCTCCGGTGTCGTGCCGCCCTGAATGTCGTCGAGATCGCTGTCGAGGGCCCGACTGAACAGGTGCCAGGAATGCTCGCGATCGGCGCGGGCGAGCACCCAGGCATGGGTAATCAGGCTCAAGGTCGAGCCGTGGCTGGTGCGCTCGAGATAGTAGTCGATGTTCTTCTTGATCAGGTCGTGGCTGAACTCGTAGCCCAGCGCCTCGAAGATCAGGTCCAGCTCCTCGGCCGAGAACAGGTAGAAGAGCATGAGCGTGTCGGCCTGCTTGGAGACCTGGTAGTCGTTGGGATCGTTGCCCTCGGCCTCGAGAATGCGGTCGAGGCGATGGATGTCGTGGTATTTCTCGCGATAGGCGGCCCAGTCGAGTGGCTTGAGCTGCTCGTAGCCGTCGAACTGGCTGATGACGCCGCCGTCCTGGAACGGCACTTTGAGCTTGCGGGTGAGGTCGTACCAGCGCTCGCGTTCGTCGCGGTCGATGCCGAGCGAGTCCATCAGCTTGGTGCCCCGGGTCTGCGGCAGCATGTCGATCAGGTCGATGGCCCGGGCCATCAGCCAGGCGACCATGACGTTGGTGTAGGCATTGTTGTCGATGCCGCCGGCCTCCGCCGGATCGGTGCCCGGGTAGGCGGTGTGGAACTCGTCCGGCCCCATCACCCCCTTTATCTCGTAACGGTCCTGTGCCGCGTTGTAGGTCGCGATCGACGACCAGAACTGGGCAATCGAAAGGAACAGCTCGGCCCCGTAATAATACATGAAGTCGTCGTCGCACGAAGCCTCCCAGTAGCGCCAGATATTGTAGCAGATCGCGGCGTTGACGTGGCGCTGGCGCTGGCTGGTATCCGGCAACCAGCGGCCCGATGCCGGATTGAGGTGGACGATCTGGGTCTCCTCGCGACCGTTCGAGCCGCTCTGCCAGGGGAACATCGCCCCCTTGTAGCCCGCCGCCTGGGCTCCCCGCCGGGCCTCGCGCAGTCGCCGGTAGCGGTAGCGGATGGTTTCGCGCACCAGCATCGGCAGGCGCAGCGTCAAGAACGGCAGGATGAACAGCTCGTCCCAGAAGATGTGCCCGCGATAGGCCTCGCCGTGCCAGCCGCGGGCCGGCACGCCGACGTCGTAGTCGATCGAGTTGGGCGAGATGGTCTGCAGGAGATGGAAGATGTGCACCCTGAGCTTGACCTGCTCACCGTTGTCGCCGCGGCGGTCGAAGGTCATGTCGCAGGTATGCCAGAGCTGCGCCCAGCAGCGTTCGTGGTGGACTTGCAGGGTGCGGAAGTCGACGGTGCGGGCAAGTGCGGCTGCGGCCTCCTCGCCCGCCTCGCTGATCGCCGGGTCGCGGCTGGAGTAGAGGGCGACGAGCTTCTCGACCACCAGCGGCCGGCGGTCCATGGTGAAGGTCACCGACTGCTCGATCGTCGCGTCGCTGCGCCGCGTCTCGCGCTCGGCTTCCACCGGCTCGCCGTTCTGCCACAGCCGCAGCCGGGCCGCCTGGACCAGCTCGACCCTGGACTGGTTGGTGCGGCAGCGCAGCAGGATCGTCTCGGGCTCGATCAGGCGGGTCTCGAGCATCTCCAGATGGCGGCTCTCCAGCGCCTTGTAGCGATCGACCCCGGCATTGATGACGCCGCCGTCGAGGCCGGCGCGGATGGTGATCGGCCCGTCCCAGTTGACCGCCTCGAGGGTCAGGCGGATGCCGGCCTGATGCCGGTCGCCCATGCTGACGAGGCGCTCCTCGTGCCAGCGCGTCGTGTTGTTGTCGGCGTCGGTGAAGCGGATCTCGCGGGTCAACAGGCCGCGCTGGACGTCGAGCTCGAGGCGGTAGTGTTCGATCTCGACCTCGTCGATCTTGAACCATCGCCCGTCACCGATCTTGAAGGTGAGCGGCAGCCAGTTCGGAATATTGACCAGATCCTCGTTCTCGATATCCCGGTCGCCGACCCGGCTGGAGCGACGGTTGTACAGGCCGGCCAGATAGCAGCCCGGGTAGTGCAAGCCGTCCGCCTCGGCATCGGTGGTCGCACCGCGGGTGGCGAAATAGCCGTTGCCGAGCGTGGTCAGCGCCTCGCGATGCTTTTCCCTGGCCGGCTCGTAGCCGTCATAGGCGAGAATCCATGCCATGTGCGTCCCTCCGCGTGATCCTGGTCGGGTTTGTCGGTCGAAGCCAGCACACGAAGCATACGTTGTTTTGCCGCAGCGGCAACTCGTGACGTGATCCCCGGCGCAGCGCCGCGCTCGGTGCCGAGGCCGGCAAAAGTCGGCATCGCCGCCGCTGCCGGCGGCTGCTAAAGAACTGCAACGAGGCTGCGCGATCCGGCGAGCGCAGCGGTCAGCGCGGGGCTAGGCAATGGCGCAGGTGGAGGCGCTTCTCGAGCAGATCGAGAGCGACGGCATCAAGAGCATCGATCTCCGGTTCACCGATCTCGCCGGCCGCTGGCGGCACACCACCCTGGACGGGCCGAGCCTGGAGCGCCATCAGCTCGATCACGGGTTGTTGATCGACGGCTCGGCGATCCCCGGCTGGCGCGACGTCAGCGAGGCCGACCTGCTGTTGAAGCCGGATCTCGACAGTGTGTTCGCCGACCCCTTCGCGGCACAGCCGACCTTGTGCCTGATCGCCGACGGGGCCGAGCCCGAGACCGGGCTGGGCTACGAGCGTGATCCGCGCTCAGCCGCCCGCCGGGCGGTCGCCCATCTCGCCGAAACCGGCATCGCCGACCACTGCACGCTGTCGCTGGAGCTCGGCTTCTTCGTGTTCGACGACGTGCGGATCGAGCGCGGGCCGCTGCGTTCGGGCTACACGCTGGAGTCTAGCGAGGCGCGGACGGCCGGTGGCACGGCCTATGCGGGTGGTAATAGCGGCCACCGCCCGGCCCCGTCGGCCGCCCAGGCCTGCCTGCCGCCGGCCGATCATCACAGCGACATCCGTGCCGAGATCACCACCACGCTGCGCGGCCTCGGCTTGCCGGAGCTGCGCCACGAGCACGGGCCGTCGGCAGCACAGCACCGGCTCATGGTCGGCAAGAGCGGCCTGGTCGAGCTCGCCGACCGGCTGCAGCTGACCAAGTACGTTACCCACCAGGTGGCCGCGAGCTACGGCAAGTCGGCGAGCTTCATGGGCAAGCCGATCGCCGACGAGCCGGGTGCTCCCCTCTACCTCGCGTTGTCGATGTGGGGCGCCGGCAAGCCGCTGTTCGCCGGCCAGGGCTATGCCGATCTGAGCGAGCTCAGCCTGCAGTTCACCGCCGGCATCCTCGCCCATGCCAGGGCGTTGAATGCCTTCACCAACCCCACGACCAACAGCTACCGGCGGCTGCAGCCGACCCAGGACGAGCCGACGCTGCTGACCTTCGCCGCCCACAATCGCTCGGCCGCGGTGCGCATCCCGCATGCCGACCGCCCGGACCGCAAGCGGGTCGAGCTGCGCTTCCCGGACCCGAGCGTCAACCCGTATCTGGCGTTCGCCGCCGTGCTCATGGCCGGCCTCGACGGCATCGTCCGCAAGCTCGAGCCGGGCGACGCCATGGACCGCAATCTCTACGATCTCCGGCCCGAGGAGCTCGAGGGCATTCCCTCGACCTGCCACACCCTCGATGCCGCGCTCGACGCACTCGGCGCCGACCAGGAGTTCTTGCTGCGTGGCGACGTCATGTCGGCCGAGCTGATCGACGCCTATGTCGCGGTCAAGCGGGCCGAACTCGACCACCTCGCCCGGCTGCCGACACCGGCCGAGTTCGAGCTCTATTACGGCCTTTGACGATGCGCGAGTTACTGACAGCAGCGGACGTTCTCGCCTGGTGGTTCGCGCCCGAGACCAAGCCCGCGTGGTTCGCGGGTGGTGCCGCCTTCGACGCGGCCGTGAAGGATCGTCTGGGCCCGCTCCACGAGCGCGCGCTGCGGGGCGAGCTCGATGGTTGGGCGGCCGAGCCGCGCGGGCTCCTGGCCCTGGTGATTCTGTTCGATCAGGTGCCGCGCAACATCTTTCGCGGCACCGCTAGGGCGTTCGCAGGCGATCCGAAGGCTCTGGCCCTGGCGCGCCTCGCGGTCGATCGCGGTCTCGACCAGGGACTGTCCGTCGACCAGCGGCTGTTTCTCTATGTGCCGTTCGAGCACGCCGAGGATCTCGCCGACCAGGAGCGGTCGGTGGCGCTGTTTCGGGCGTTGGGCGATGCCGACTATCTCGACTATGCGCTCCGGCACAAGGACGTGATCGAGCGGTTCGGTCGCTTCCCGCACCGCAATGCCATATTGGGGCGCGCGAGCACGGCCGCGGAGCTGGCCTTCCTCGAGCAGCCGGGATCGTCCTTCTGAGCGACAAAGCGCGCTTTGCGGACCTGCTCTGCAGGCTCTTGCCGTCCGTCGAGGGGCGGCCGTTGGCGCGGATGCCCGAGGGTCTCTATCCTTATGTCTGGGCGGTGAGCTGGCCGCAGCAGGTGCCGCTCTGCCTTTTGACGTTCCTGGTCTTTCCGCTGACGCTGGCGCCGATCGAGCTGCAGCGGCGGATCGTCAACGAGGCGATCGGCGGGATGAACCTCGACCTGCTGTTCTGGCTCGGTGGTCTTTATGCCGCCGCGGCGCTGGTCCAGGGCGCGCTGAAATATCTGCGCAACGTCTACCTCGAGCGGGTCGGGCAGGGGGTGAGCCGGCGGCTGCGTCGGCGGATCGCCGCCAACGAGGCATTCGGCGCGGCGATGGCCGAGGGCACCAAGCAGTCCTTGATCGTCAAGGAGGCCGAGGAGGTCGGCGGCTTCGTCGCCGAAAGCCTCGCCTTCCCGCTGCTCCAGGCCGGCATCGTCCTCGGCATCGCCGGCTACATGCTGGTCGTCGATCCGGCGGTGGCCGCGGTGGCGCTGGGTTTCTTCGTTCCCTCGGTGATCCTGGTCGCCATCGTCCAGCCCCGGCTCAACCGGCTGACGGGCAAGAAGACGAAAGCCCAGCGCAGTCTCGGCGAGGCGGTGCTCGAGGACGACCAGGCGCCCGATGGTGCGGCCGAGAGCAGCAGGATCGACCGGCTGATCGAGAAGCTCTACGGACTGAAGATCAGGATCGCCGGGCTCAAATACGGCGTGAAGTTCGCCAACAACCTGCTCGGCCATCTCGGGCCGCTGAGCGTGCTCGTGGTCGGCGGCTATCTGGTCATCGAGGGGCAGACCACGCTCGGCACCATCGTCGCCTTCAGTTCCGGCTACGACAAGATGAGCGACCCGGCGCGCGAGCTTTTGAACTTCTACCGGCGACTGGCGATGATGCGGGTGCAATACGGGCTCGTCCGCGAGGCGGCGGACGGTGACGCTAGCCCGGCTGATCCTTGAGGCGCCGCGTGCACTCGCGGCGGAGCGACGCGTCCTCGACGATCCGTGTCATGAACGTGTCGAACGGCAGCTGCGGGGCGACCCGGCGCTGCGCGAAACGGAGTGCTGCCGGCTGGGTGAGGGCGGGCAGGGGGCACCCGGAGGAGGCGGTCTCGGCGAGGCGGATGGGCTTGCCGCCGTGCTCGAACGGGCCGTGGCGGCTGATATAGGCGCCGACCGGCAGGCTGGCGGCGATGCCGTCGCCGTCATGCTCGAGGCGGATGTCGGCGAACTCGACGTAGTCGTAGTTGACGCCGACGGCTTCGCTGTCGTGCATGGTCTGCAGCTGGTCGGCATCGAGCCAGGTCAGGGCGACGAAGACGACGGCGCCCTGATGCCGGTGCAGGGTCGCCGGCAGCGAGCCGTAGCGGGTGAAGTGCGCCGAATAGACGACCACGTGGTCGAAGAGCACGGCCCGGCTCACCGGGATGTGTCCCGCGCTCTTGGCGAACTTGCGCTGCAGCTGCACCGGCGAGGCGTTCGAGCCCAATGCCAGGACCGGCAGGCGCCCCTCGATCGAGAAGGGCGGTGGCTCGCCGGTGCCGGCGAACACGTAGCGATCGAGGGATGCCGGAAACGGGTAGTCGACGGCGCGAGGGGGGTGGCGGCTCGCCATTTCTGTCATCCGAAAGCCTCCCTGTGGCGCCAGCGCTCCGCGGGTCCCCGCGATCATCGCCGGCCACCAAGCCCACGTCGGTTGCCGCGGCTGCAAGCGCGTCGTCTGGTTGCGCCAGTCTGCAACTCTTCGATAAAATGACATTAACGTAACTCTGTGGCAATCGCAAATGGATAATCAGCGCAGGTGTCACGATGACCTTGGCGGCGTTTGCAGGGAGGCGTTAACATAAGCACCAAGGATCACGATGACTGATGTCATGTAGAAGAACAAAAGTGCGATGACGACGCTCGCCATGCTGCCATAGGTGACGCTGTAGTCGGCGAAATGGGCGAGATACTGCGAGAAGGCGGTGCCGGCGAGGATAAAGAGCATCAGGGTCAGCACGACACCCGGCAGGAGTGTTTGGTAGGTGGCCGGGCGGTTGGGCAGCCAGCGATGCATCGCCAGCAGGGTGAAGAACAGGGCGCCCGCCGCGATCAGGTAGCGGACGATGGTGAAGACCAGGGTGAAGCCGAGTTCGAGCCCGAGCCATTCGTCCAGTATCCGCCAGATCAGTGGCGCGAGCACGATCAGGAACGACATCAGCGGCACCATCAGGGCCATCAGGAGAATGAACACGACGTTCTGCAGGCGGCGCAACCAGAAGGGCCTCGGGCTCGCGATTCGGTAGGCCCGGTTGAAGGCGAGGCGAATGGCCTCGATGCCGTTCGACGCCGCCCAAAGCGTGGCCGCGATGCCGAAGGTGAGAAAGCCCGTCTGCTGGCCGGTCACCACCTCGGCGACGGCGGGCTCGAGGGTCTCCGCGACCTCGGCCGGCACCGTGTCGAACAGCAGATCGACGATCTGCTCGACATCCGCCTCGGTGCCGAAAAAGCTCAGCAAGGCGGTGATGAACAAGAGGAAGGGAAAGATCGCGACGATGGCGGTGAACGCCATGTAGCCGGCGACCATGAAGCCGTCCTCGGCCGACATCCGCCGCGCCGCATCGCCCGTGGCGATGAGCCAGCGGCGCAGCCGGCGCAACAGCGGTTGCCGGGACCGGAGCAAGACGTCGGCCACCCCTTCAGCACTTGGCACGCCACGCCATCGTAGACGCCACGACGGCCGCGACAAGGCTGCTGCGACAGGTCCGCCGCGACAAGGCTGCCGCCACGGGGCTGCCGCGGCAGGAAGCCCGGCGCCACCCGTCTGCGCCGAACGTGTTCTCGAGCCTGCGCCGGCCCCTCCGGGCGATCTTTCGGCCGCCTGCGGCAGCGCGAAAAAAGGTCAACGTGATCAGCGAATTCTGCTAGCTTGATCGGCCCTGGGTAACGGGCGGAACAGTCCTGAACCCTCGCCTGATACGAGAGAACTTTCGATCCAATGAAGCTAGCGATTGAGCGTGCCGCCCTCCTGCGTTCCCTGTCGCATGTCCAGAACGTGGTCGAGCGGCGCACCACGATCCCGATCCTCTCGAATGTGATGCTGCGGGCCGACGGCGAGACCCTGCATCTGACGGCGACCGACATGGATCTCTCGATGGCGTCGGCCGAGCCGGCCCGCATCGAGCGGCCGGGCACCACCACGGTCGCTGCCCACACCCTCTTCGAGATCGTCAGGAAGTTGCCCGAGGGGGCCGAGGTGGTGGTCGAGCAGGCGCCCGAAGCGCACGAGCTCTCGCTGCGCGCCGCCCGGTCGGTGTTCACCCTGCCGGCGCTGCCGGCGGACGAGTTCCCGGCGATGGACCTCGACGAGCTCGATGTGCGCTTCGCCATGCCGGCGGCCGAGCTCCGCCGGCTGATCGACAAGACGCGCTTTGCCATCTCGACCGAGGAGACGCGCTACTATCTCAACGGCATCCACCTGCACGCCTTCGGCAGCGGTGCCGCGGCGGTGCTCCGCGCGGTGGCCACCGACGGCCACCGGCTGGCACGGATCGAGCTCGCGCTGCCGGCCGGTGCGGAGGCGATCCCGGCGATCATCGTGCCGCGCAAGACGGTGGCCGAGCTGCGCAAGCTGGTCGACACCCTCGAGGGCGACGTGCGGGTCGCCGTCTCGCCGACCCGCATTCAATTCATCCTCGAGCGGGCGGTGCTGGTCTCGCGGCTGATCGACGGTACCTTCCCCGACTACGAGCGGGTGATCCCGGTCGGCAACGAGCGGCTCGCCGAGCTCGGCACCAAGGCCTTCGCCGCGGCTGTCGATCGCGTCTCGACCATCTCCACCGAGCGTGCCCGGGCGGTCAAGCTGGGCTTCGACGACGGTCGGCTGCTGGCTTCGGCGGTCAGCACCGAGGCCGGCCGGGCCGAGGAGGAGATCGACGCCGCCTATTCGAGCGAGCCCTTGGAGATCGGCTTCAACAGCCGCTACATCCTCGACATGCTGGCCGAGGTCGAAGGCGAGACCGTGCGCCTCGAGATGGCCAATCCGGCAGCGCCGACCCTGGTCCGGGACCCGGCGGACAGCAGCACGGTCTACGTCCTCATGCCCATGCGCGTTTGATGGCGGCAGCCCGCCTGCTGGCCGCAGACCGCGGGCCATCGGCCGAGGCCGCCGCTAGGCGTGCCGGCCGGGTGAGCCCGGCCACGGGCGGCGAGCAGCCACTGGTTCGCCGGCTGCGCCTCGCCGCCTTCCGCAATTTCGCGGCCCTCGAGGTCGACTTCGCCGCGGCCGCGGCACCTGTGGTCCTGTTCGGGCCGAACGGCGCCGGCAAGACCAACCTGCTCGAGGCGCTGTCGCTCCTCGCCCCCGGGCGCGGCCTCAGGCGAGCCCGGCTCGAGAGCCTCGACCGCGACGTCGACCGCCCGCGGCCGTTCCGGATCGCCGCCGAGATCGCCACCGCCGACGGGCCGCTCGACCTCGCCACCGGCCGTGATCCCGAGGCCGAGCGGCGCTGGCTCGAGGTCATGGGCGAAAGCCGGCGCGGTCTTGCGCCGTTGGCCGAGATCCTCGCCGTCGCCTGGCTCACCCCGGCCATGGACCGCCTGTTCCTCGATGCCGCGGCCGAGCGCCGCCGCTTTCTCGACCGGCTGGTGCTCGCGGTCTATCCCGAGCACGCGAGGCAGATCGCCATCTTCGAGCGGGCGATGCGCGAGCGCTCGCTGCTGCTCCGCCAGGGGCCGCGCGATCCGGCCTGGCTCGGGGTGCTCGAGGAGCGCATGGCCGCCTCGGGCGTGGCCGTCGCCGCCGGCCGGATCGAGCTGGTCGCCGGCCTCAACGCGCTGCTCGCCGAGCCCGACCCGACCTTGCCGGCGGTTCGTCTCGAGCTCCTCGGCACGACCGAGAGCTGGCTCGCCGATGGTGCTGCGGTCGAGGCCGAGGAGCGGCTGGCCGCGACCCTCGTCGCCGCCCGCGCCCAGGACGCCGAGACCGGCGGTGCGGCGACGGGCCCCCATCGCAGCGACCTCGCCGCCCGCGACCTCGCCACCGGCGAGGCCGCGCCCCGCGTCTCCACCGGCCGGCAGAAGGCGATGCTGCTCGCCATTATCCTCGCCGAGGCGCGGCTGCGCCAGCGGGTCGCCGGCAACCTGCCGATCCTGCTGCTCGACGAGACCATGGCGCATCTCGACCCCGAGCGGCGCGACGGCCTCGCCGCCCGGCTCCTCGCCCAGGGCGGCCAGGTCTTCCTCACCGGTACCGAACGCCGCCTGTTCAGGGCGCTCGAGGGCCGTGCCCAGTTTCTCCATGTCGACCAGGGAACCGTTCTCGACCATGAGTGACACCCCAGAGCCCACCAGCCCGAGCCCGACCAGCCCCGCTCCCGGCGGCCCGCCGGCAGCGATCGGTGCGACCGGCGAGCCGATCTACGATTCGACCTCGATCCGGGTGCTCGAGGGGCTCGAGGCCGTGCGCCTTCGGCCCGGCATGTATATCGGCGACACCGACGACGGCTCGGGCCTGCACCACATGGTTTTCGAGGTGGTCGACAATGCCATCGACGAGGTGCTGGCCGGCTATGCCGACCGGGTCGAGGTCACCCTCAATGCCGACGGCTCCTGCACCGTCACCGACAACGGCCGCGGCATCCCGGTCGATCTGCACGAGGGCGAGGGCGTTTCGGCAGCCCAGGTGATCATGACCGTGCTGCATGCCGGCGGCAAGTTCAACCAGAACAGCTACAAGGTCTCAGGCGGCCTGCACGGCGTCGGCGTCTCCGTCGTCAACGCGCTTTCCGACTGGCTCGACCTGGTCATCTGGCGCGACGGGGCCGAGCACTATATCCGCTTCGAGAACGGCGGCGAGCCCGTGGCACCGCTGGTCGCCCGTGGCGGGCAGGACGGCAGGCGGGGCACCCAGCTCACCTTCATGCCGTCGATGGGGGTCTTCACCCAGACCGAGTTCTCCTTCGCCACGCTGGAGCACCGGCTGCGCGAGCTGGCCTTCCTCAATTCCGGGGTGCGGATCGTCCTCAAGGACAAGCGCGGCGACGAGCCGGTCGAGGAGGAGCTGCACTACGAGGGCGGGCTCGAGGCTTTCGTCGGCTATCTCGACCGGACCAAGCAGCCGATCCACAAGCCGGCCATCGTCGTGCATGGCGAGCGCGGGGCGATGACCGTCGAATGCGCCATGCAGTGGAACGACGGCTACCACGAGACCTGCCTCACGTTCACCAACAACATCCCGCAGCGCGACGGCGGCACCCATCTCGCCGGCTTTCGCACGGCCTTGACCCGGACCATCAACAAATACGCCGAGGACACCGGCATCATCAAGCGCGACAAGGTCCAGCTCACCGGCGAGGACATGCGCGAAGGCCTCACCTGCGTGCTCTCGATCAAGATGCCCGACCCCAAGTTCTCCTCGCAGACCAAGGACAAGCTGGTCAGCTCCGAGGTCACGCCCATTGTCCAGAGCCTGATCAACGAGGGCCTCGCTCGCTGGCTCGAGGAGCACCCGGCCGAGGCCCGGGTGATCATGAGCAAGGTCGTCGAGGCCGCCACCGCCAGGGAAGCGGCGCGCAAGGCGCGGGAGCTCACCCGCCGCAAAGGCGCCCTCGACATCGCCAACCTGCCGGGCAAGCTCGCCGACTGCCAGGAGCGCGACCCGGCCAAGGCCGAGCTCTTCCTGGTCGAGGGCGATTCCGCCGGCGGCTCGGCCAAGCAGGGCCGCGACCGCTCCTTTCAGGCGATCCTGCCGCTCAGGGGCAAGATCCTCAACGTCGAGCGCGCCCGGGTCGACAAGGTGCTCGGCAGCCAGGAAATCGGCACGCTGATCACCGCCTTGGGCACCGGCATTCGCGACGAGTTCGACATTGCGAAACTCCGCTACCACAGCATCATCATCATGACCGACGCCGACGTCGACGGCTCGCACATCCGTACGCTTCTGTTGACGTTCTTCTACCGCCACCTGCCCGAGCTGATCGAGGCCGGCCACCTCTTCATCGCCCAGCCGCCCCTCTACAAGGTCAAGCGCGGCAAGACCGAGCGCTACCTGAAGGACGACGACGCGCTCGAGGCCTATCTGGTCGCGACCGGGCTCGAGGACACCCGCCTCGTCCTCGAGAACGGCGATGTCACCACGCTCGAGGGCGAGGCTCTGGCCGAGGTCGTCGAGGGTGCCCAGGCGGCAGCCGCGATCCTCGCCAACTTCAAGCGCCGCCATCCCCCTGAGCTGATCGAGAGCCTGGCGCTCGAAGGTGGCCTCGAAGAGAATGCCTTCAGCGACCCCACCGACACGCTCGCCCTGGCACAGCGGGTCGCCGCCCGCCTCACCGCCAGCAGCCGCGGCGCCTGGCAGGTCCACCTCGGCGACGAGGGCGAACTCGTCTTCCACCACATGAAAGGCGAGCGCCGGGAACGCCACCGCGTCGACCCCGGCATCGCCCGCAGCCCCGAGGCCAAGCGCCTCGCCGACGCCCTGGCCCGCACCGGTGCGGTCTTCGCCAAGGCCGGCCGGCTGGAGAAAAAAGACGACAGCCGCCCGATCAACGGCCCCCTCGACCTCACCGAAGCCATTCTCGCCCTCGGCCGCAAGGGCCTGACCATCCAGCGCTACAAGGGGCTCGGCGAAATGAACCCCGAACAGCTCTGGGAAACCACCCTCGACCCCACCATCCGCTCCCTCTACCAGGTCCGCGTCGACCATGCCGACGAGGCCGACGACATCTTCACGACACTGATGGGCGACGTCGTCGAGCCGAGGCGCGACTTCATCCAGGAGAATGCGCTCAAGGTGGTAAACCTCGACGTTTGAGGGGCAGAAACAGCCAAATGCGGGGAAGTGATTTCCCCCACGCTGCCTCGGGATCGGCTGGGGAGGTATCAGGGCGAGATCGGCCCTCGACGAATGCAGGCCCGGGGATCGAGAGCGATGAGCGATCGATTGGCGCGGCGAACCACGCCATTGCTGCATTGACGACGCCCGAGGCCGGCAACGGCCTGGGTGGGCTGGCGCCCTTTGCCGGAACCTGCCTACGCCCGCTCGCGGGTCTTGTGGAAATGGATGTTCGGGAAGTCCTCCTGGATCCGGCCAAGATCCCAGCTGTTGCGGGCGAGGAACACCGGTTGGCCGTCGCGATCGTCGGCGAGGCTCGCCTTCTTCGCCTGTTCGAAGGCCTCGAGCGCCTTGGCATCGTCGGCCGTGCACCAGCGGGCGGTGATGTAGGGGGCAGCCTCGAAGTCGATCGGCAGGTTGTACTCGGCCTCCAGCCTGGATTTCAGCACGTCGAGCTGCAGCTGGCCGACCACGCCGACGATCCAGTCGGCGCCGAGCCGCGGCCTGAACACCTGCGTCACCCCCTCCTCGGCGAGGTCCTCGAGTGCTTTCTTGAGGTGCTTGGCGCGCATCGGGTCGCCGAGGCGCACGCGCATCAGGATTTCCGGGGCAAAGCTCGGAATGCCGGTGAAGCGCCGGTCCTCGCCCTCGCACAACGCATCGCCGACCCTGAGCTGACCGTGATTGGGCACCCCGATGATGTCGCCCGGATAGGCGTCCTCGGCGAGCCCGCGGTCCTGGGCGAAGAAGAAGATCGGGTTGGCGATGGCGATGGGCTTTTGATGGCGGACCATCTTCAGCTTCATGCCGCGCCTGAAGCGGCCGGAGCAGATCCGCACGAAGGCGACGCGGTCGCGGTGCTTGGGGTCCATGTTGGCCTGGACCTTGAAGACGAAGCCCGCGACTGCCGGGTCGCCCGGCTGCACCGGCGCCGGCTCGGCCGGCTGCGGCCGCGGCGACGGGGCGGCGGCGACCAGCTGATCGAGCAGTGCCCGGATGCCGAAGGTGCGCAAGGCCGAGCCGAAGAACACCGGCGTCAGGTTGCCGGCGCGATAGGCGTCGTGGTCGAACGGCTCCAGCGCCCCCTCGACCAGCTCCATCTCGGCATCGAGCTGGTCGAGCTGGCGCGGGTCGACCCGATCCTTGAGCGAATTGCTCAGCCGCGGCACCCGTTCCTCCGTGTCGATGCCCTGGCCGTCCGGCTTCAGCAGAAGAACGTCGCCGGTCGCCCGCTCGGCGACGCCGCGAAAGGCCTGGCCCATGCCGACCGGCCAGTTGACCGGGCTGACGTCGAGGGCCAGCCGGTCGGCGATCTCGTCGAGCAGCTCGAACGGGTCGCGGCTCTCGCGGTCGAGCTTGTTGATGAAGGTCATGATCGGCATGTCGCGCAGCCGGCAGACCTCGAACAGCTTCAAGGTCTGCGCCTCGATGCCCTTGGCGGCGTCGATCACCATGACGGCACTGTCGACCGCGGTCAGGGTGCGGTAGGTGTCCTCGGAGAAGTCCTCGTGGCCCGGCGTGTCGAGCAGGTTGAAGGTGCAGCCGCCATAGTCGAAGGTCATGACCGAGGTGGTGACCGAAATGCCGCGTTTCTGCTCGATCGCCATCCAGTCCGAGCGCGCCCGCCGGCGGTCGCCCTTGGCCTTGACCTCGCCGGCGAGATGAATCGCACCGCCGAACAACAGCAGCTTCTCGGTCAGTGTGGTCTTGCCGGCATCCGGGTGCGAGATGATCGCGAAGGTCCGTCGCCGGGCTGCGGCAAGACCCGAGAGCCGCGCATCGTCGGTCGGCAGCGGGTCGCTCGCGGATAGAATCTGACGATCGGTCAAATCGGCCAAGCCCGGCTCCCCGACAACACTGACACTGTGCCCGGCTGGAAACCGCGGCGATGGAAAAACGGCAGCACGCCTAGCGCGAAGAGCCCATAGCGGCTATGTCCGGCACCTCAGGTGGCCCCCCTACCGGCAACATCAAGGGACCGAACACGTGCAACGTCTGCGCAACCTGCTTCTCACCCTATTTGGAGGCTTCATTCTCATCATGTCGGCAAATCCCCAGGCGGCCCAGGCTCTCGACCCCGAGAACGCGCTCGTGATCGAGCTCGCGAGCGGCACCGTGACGGTCGAACTCCTGCCCGACGTCGCACCACAGCACGTCGCCCGGATCAAGGAGCTGACCCGGGAAGGCTTCTACGACGGCATCGTCTTTCATCGGGTGATCGACGGCTTCATGGCGCAGACCGGTGATCCCACGGGCACCGGCCGCGGCGGCTCGTCGAAGCCCGACCTGCCCGCCGAGTTCTCGCCGACGCCGTTCGAGCGCGGCACCCTCGGCATGGCCCGCACGCAGAACCCGAACAGTGCCAACAGCCAGTTCTTCATCACCTTCGGCCCGACCCCGCACCTCAACGGCCAGTACACGGTCTGGGGCCGGGTCGTCGACGGCATGGAGCATGTCGACCAGCTCGCCCGCGGCGAGCCGCCGCGCAACCCCGACCGCATGGTCAGCGTCCGTGTCCTCGCCGACGTCGACGGCTGAGCCGATAGCCGGCCGCGGCAGCGTCGCGGCCGGCCTTCGCAACCCATGCTGACGCTCGCCAACATCACGCTCAGGATCGCCGGCCGGCCCTTGATCGAGGGTGCGGACCTGCAGATCGCGGCCGGCCAGAAGGTCGGCTTCGTCGGCCGCAACGGCACCGGCAAGTCGAGCCTGTTCAAGCTGATCCTGGGCGAGCTGCAGGCCGACCAGGGCGAGGTGCAGCTGCCGACCAATGCGCGGATCGGCAGCGTCGCGCAGGATGCGCCGGGCGGCCGGATGACCCCGCTCGAGGCGGTGCTCGCCGCCGATCGGGAACGTCAGGCACTGATCGACGAGCGCGAGCGCCAGCCGAGCGCGGAGCGGATCGCCGATATCGAAATGCGGCTCTTCGAGATCGGGGCGGATGCCGCACCGGCCAAGGCGGCGCGGATTCTCAACGGCCTGGGTTTCGACGAGGCGATGCAGAGGCGGCCGCTCTCCAGCTTCTCCGGCGGCTGGCGGATGCGCGTCGCGCTGGCCTCGACCCTGTTCGCCGAGCCGGATCTGATGCTGCTCGACGAACCGACCAATCATCTCGATCTGGAGGCCGCCCTCTGGCTCGAGAGCTATCTGAAGCGCTACCCCAGGACGCTGATCCTGATCAGCCACGACCGCGACCTCTTGAACAGCATCCCCGACCGGATCGTCCATCTCGAGGCCCGCAAGCTCAAGCTCTACAGCGGCAATTACGATGCTTTCGAGCGGGTGCGCCGCGAGCAGCGCGAGCTTCTGGAGAAGCAGCGCAAGGGCGAGGACGTGCGCCGCAAGCAGCTGCAGGCCTTTGTCGATCGCTTCCGCTACAAGGCATCCAAGGCGAAACAGGCGCAGAGCCGGCTGAAGATGCTCGAGAAGCTGGGCCAGACCGCACCGCCGCCGCCCGAGCCCGACGTCGTCTTTCGCCTGCCCAAGCCCGAGATGCCGGCACCACCGCTGGTCACGCTCGACGACGTCGCCGTCGGCTATGGCGGCCCGCCGATCCTCCAGGGCATCAATCTCAGGCTCGATCCGGACGATCGGATCGCGCTCCTGGGTGCGAATGGCAACGGCAAGTCGACCCTGGCCAAGCTGTTGTCCGGCCAGCTGGCCGCGGCGGCGGGCGAATTGAATCGTAGCCCGGGGCTGAACATCGGCTTCTTCGCCCAGCACCAGGCCGAGGAACTGGTCACCGACGAAACGCCGATCCAGCACCTGCAGCGGGCGCTGCCGAACGAGCGCCAGGAGCGGCTCAGGGCGATGCTCGGCGGCTTCGGCCTGACCCAGGCCAGGGCCGAGACCAAGGCCGGGCATCTCTCGGGCGGGGAGAAGACACGATTGTGCCTGGCGCTGGTCGCCGTCGAGAAGCCGCAGCTCTTGATCCTCGACGAGCCGTCCAACCATCTCGACATCGACAGCCGGGAAGCCTTGATCGAGGCGATCAACGACTTTCCGGGGGCGGTCATCCTGGTCAGCCACGACCGCCATCTGGTCGAGATGACCGCCGATCGGCTGTGGCTCGTCAGGGACGGCCGGGTGCGGGTCTATGACGACGACCTCGACACCTACCGGCGCGAGCTCCTGTCCGGCGAGGACGACAACGGCCGGCGCGCCAAGGCGAAGCCGGCAAAGGCCCAGGGCGGCGGCGAGCGGCGGCAGAAGCTGGCACCGTTGCGCAAGCAGGCGAAGACCATCGAGGACGAGATCAAGCGGCTGCAGCAGGTCAAGCGCGGCATCGAGCGCAAGCTCGGCGATCCCTCGGTCTATGCGCAAGCCGGGGATATCGCCGGGCTCGAGCGCGAGCGCCAGCGGCTGGAAGCAGCGATCGCGGCCGCCGAGGAGCGCTGGCTCCAGGTCGAGGGGCAGATCGAGGCGGTGGGCTGAGCGACGCTCCCGCCCGCAACATCAAGGAACGGCAGGTACCCGATGATCGACCTCTACTACTGGCCGACCCCCAACGGCCACAAGATCACCCTGTTTCTCGAGGAGACCGGTCTCGACTACACCATCCAGCCGATCAATATTGGGAAGGGTGACCAGTTCGACCCGGGGTTCTTGAAGATCGCGCCCAACAACCGGATGCCGGCGATCGTCGACCATGCGCCAGCTTCCGGCGGCGAGCCGATCTCGGTGTTCGAATCGGGGGCGATCTTGCTCTATCTCGCGGAGAAGACCGGCCGGTTCGTCCCGAGCGATATCCGCGGCCGGGTCGAGGTGCTGCAGTGGCTGTTCTGGCAGATGGGTGGGCTCGGGCCGATGGCCGGGCAGAACCATCACTTCGTCCAGTACGCGCCGGCGCAGCTGCCTTATGCCGTCGATCGCTACGTCAACGAGACCAACCGGCTCTACGGCGTGTTGAACAAGCGCCTGGCCGATCGTGCGTTCGTCGCCGGCGACGTCTACACGATCGCCGACATGGCCTGTTATCCCTGGACGGTCGGCCACGAGCGGCAGCAGCAGACTCTCGCCGACTTTCCCCATCTAGAGCGCTGGTTTCGGGCGATCGAGGCACGCCCGGCAACCGTCCGCGCCTATGAACTCGGCGCCAAGTACCGGACCTCGGCGACCATGGACGAGGCCGCCAAGGCGATCCTCTTCGGCCAGACGGCGAAGACGCTGGGCTGAGCCTGCGCCGCTAGGCACCCCGCGCGCGCCGCGTCGCCACCACGGCGGCGGCGAGCATCAGCACGCCGCAAACCGACATGCCGAGCGCCATCGGATAGGCGCTGCCGGTCTGGATCGAGCCGATGATCTGGGCGGCGATCGCCGCCACACCCATCTGCACGAAGCCGGCGAGCCCCGAGGCCGCGCCGGCGATCTCGGGCTTGATGCTGACCACTGCCGCCAGGCTGTTGGGCATCGACGTGCCCTGGGTGAAGGCGACGACCATCATCGGCAGGAAGAGTGCCCAGGGGGTCGTCCAGGTCAGCGGCACGCAAAGCAGGATCAGGCCGCAGCCGACGACCGTGCCGGCGGAGCCGGCGAGGATCATCCGCTCGATGCCGAGCCGACGGGTCAGCCGGGCGGCGGTGAAGTTGCCGGCCATGAACGCCGCCGAGACGATGATGAACATGAGCCCGTACTCGGACGGCGGCCGCTCGAGGACGGTGATCATGACATAGGGGGCCGCCGCCAGGAAGCTGAAGAACACGGCCATCGAGAAGCCGCCCTGCAGGGCGTAGCCGAGGAAGCGGCGCTCGGCCAGGAGCGAGCGGAAGTCGGCGAGCATCGCCGCCGCCGTGGTCGGCCGGTCGGTGGGCACGAGGGTCTCGGGCAAGCCGCGATGCACCGCCGCCAGCACCAGCACACCGAGCCCGCCACCAAGCAGGAACACCGTGGACCAGCCCATGAAGTCGGTGAGCACGCCACCGATCGCCGGGGCCAGCATCGGGGCCACCACCATCGCCATGGTGATGTAGGCGATGGCTGCGGCCGACCGTTCGCGGTCGTAGACGTCGCGGACGATGGCCCGGCTCAGCACCATGCCGGCGACCCCGCCGGCCGCCTGGACGATGCGCCCGACAACGAGCCAGGTGATCGAGGTCGCGAAGGCGCAGACGAGCGAGCCCGCGAGAAACACGACCAGCCCGGCGACCAGCGCCTTCTTGCGGCCGACCCGGTCGGAGACCGGCCCGTAGAACAGGGTGGCTACCGCCATCGCCAGGGCCGAGAGCGAGAAAGCGAGCTGGGCGGTGGCGGCCATCACGTTGAAGCTGCTCTGAATGGCCGGCAGGGCCGGCAAAAAGACCTGCATCGAGAACGGGCCGATGGCGGTCGCCACGACCAACACCAGGATCAGCCGCCATTCGCTGACCTTGCTGCCGTCGCCGGTGGCCACCATCGAGCCTGCTGCCATCGTCCTGTCCTCTTTGTCGCCTGCGCGTGGTGCAAATCGCCAGCTGCCGTCCGAGCCTCGCTCGACGGCGGCCAGCGTGCTATCTTGATCGGGTAAACGCCATCGATACGTTGCCGGCGGCCGTTTCGATCGCCCAGCCGCCGAACCAGCACGCTTGGAGCCCGCACCCGTGATGACGCAAGGCCACCCACCCTTGACCATCCTCCTCGCCAACCCGCGCGGCTTTTGCGCCGGCGTCGACCGGGCCATCGCCATGGTCGAGGAGGCGCTCGAGAAGAACGGCCCCCCTATCTACGTGCGCCACGAGATCGTGCACAACCGCCATGTCGTCGAGGCACTCAGGGCCAAAGGGGCTGTCTTCGTCGACGAACTCGACCAAGTGCCCGACGATGGCATCGTCGTGTTCTCCGCCCACGGCGTGCCCAAGCGGGTGCCCGACGAGGCCAAACGTCGCCGGCTGATCTTCGCCGATGCCACCTGCCCCCTGGTCAGCAAGGTGCATCGGGAGGTCGAGCGGCATGCCAAGGCGGGCCGGACCGTGCTGCTGATCGGCCATGCCGGGCATCCCGAGGTCGAGGGCACCATGGGCCAGGTTGCCGGCGGTGCGGTGCGGCTCGTGGAGACGGTCGAGGATGCCCGGACCATCGCCGTGGCGGATCCCGCGAACGTCGCCTTCGCCACCCAGACGACCCTCTCGGTGACCGACACGGCGGCCATCGTCGAGGTCCTCGAGGCGCGCTTCCCGGCGATCGAGGGGCCGCGCAGCGAGGACATCTGCTATGCGACGACCAACCGCCAGGAGGCGGTGGCGATCATCGCCCCGAGGGTCGATCTGCTCCTCGTCGTCGGGGCGCCCAATTCCTCCAACTCGCTCCGGCTCGTCGAGGTGGCGGTCAACAGCGGGGCGGCGGCGGCCAGGCTGATCCAGTGTGCTGCGGAGATCGACTGGGCCGCGTTCGACGGCGTGGCGACACTCGGCCTCACCGCCGGGGCCTCGGCCCCCGAGGTGCTGGTCGAAGGCGTGATCGACGCCTGTCGCGCCCGCTTCGACGTCACCGTCGAGAGGGTCGACCACAAGCGGGAGACCGTCACCTTCCGCGTCCCGCCGATCCCCATCCGCCGGCCCGAAGGGGTTTGTTGATCCGGCTGGTGACGCCGGCCGGCCGCCGCGTGACATCCGGGTGACGAGCCGCCATAAGGCGGGTCGTCACGCGTGCCAGGTCTGGTGATGGATGGCGGTCTACACCTCGGTTCCCGATGATGCCCTCGAAGCGCTCTTGGCACGGTACGCGATCGGCCGGCCGACCGCTCTCGAGCCGATCGCCGAGGGGGTGGAGAACTCCAACTTCCGGCTCCTGACGACGGTCGGCCGCTACATCCTCACCATCTACGAGAAGCGCGTAGAGCCGGCGGATCTGCCGTTCTTCCTGGCGCTGATGGATCATCTGGCGGCGCGCGGCATTGCCTGTCCGGTGCCGATCCACGACCGCGAAGGCGCCGCCCTGCAGCGGCTGTGCGGCAAGCCCGCGGCGATCGTGAGCTATCTCGAAGGGCGCTCGGCGAGGCGGATCGATGCCGCGCGCTGCCGGGCCGTGGGCGCCACGCTGGCGGCGCTGCACCGCGCCGTCGACGACTTTGCCGGTCGGCGTGCGAATGCGCTCTCGGTGACGAGCTGGCGGCCGCTATTCGCTGCTTGCCGGGCCAGCCCGACGGCGCTGCCCGACGGGCTGGCCGAGCTGATCGCGCCGACGCTCGCGACCCTGGAGGCCGACTGGCCGCGCGGCCTGCCGGCCGGCGTCATCCACGCCGACCTGTTCCCGGACAACGTGTTCTTCGCCGGCGACGCGGTCACCGGCGTCATCGACTTCTACTTCGCCGGCAACGACCTGTTCGCCTACGATGTCGCGATTTGCCTCAACGCCTGGTGCTTCGAGCCGCTCGGCGACTACAACCTGACCAAGGGCCGAGCCCTGCTTCGCGGCTATACCGCCGTGCGGGCGCTGTCGGCGGCGGAGATCGAGGCGCTGCCGACGCTCGCCACCGGGGCGGCGATGCGCTTTCTGCTCACCCGGCTCTACGACTGGCTCAACCAGGTGGAGGGGGCGCTGGTCAAGCCCAAGGACCCGATGGAGTATGCGCGCAAGCTCGCCTTCCACAACGCCGCCGCGGGACCGCAGGCCTATGGCCTCGACTGAGCCGACAGCCGAGGCGGCATCGCCGCCGTCGGGCGCGGATCTGGTCGAGATCCACACCGACGGCGGCTGCAGCGGCAATCCGGGGCCCGGCGGCTGGGGGGCCGTGTTGCGCTGGCGGGGGCACGAGCGCGAGTTGTCCGGCTTCGAGCCCCTGACCACCAACAACCGCATGGAGTTGATGGCCGCGATCGCGGCTTTGGAAAGCCTGAAGCGGCCGATGCGGGTGCGCCTGGTCACCGACAGCAATTATCTCAGGCAGGGCATCACCGAGTGGCTGCGGTCATGGCAGGCCAGGGGCTGGAAGACCGCGGACAAGAAGCCGGTCAAGAACGTCGACCTCTGGCAGCGCCTGGACGCCGCGACGCAACGCCACACCATCGACTGGGCGTGGACCAGGGGGCACGCCGGCGACGAAATGAACGAGCGGGCCGATGCGCTGGCGACGCAGGCGATCAAGGACGGCGTCGCGGCACTGAACGGCAACGGCGCCGGGCTCTGAGGGCTCAGGACGAGCGGTACGGACCAAGCTGCACCCCCGGGGCTCAACCAGGCCAAGTGGCCGGCAGCCCCGGGGGCCGCTTGCGCTAGAGTGCTGCCAGGATCTTGTCGGCGCCCGAGACCTCCATCACCGGCGGCGCCTCCTCGACCGCCAGCGTCTTCACCACGCCGTCGTCGACCACCATGGCGTAGCGCATCGAGCGGGTGCCGAGCTTGAAGCCGCTGCCGTCGAAATCGAGGCCGATCGCCTTGGTGAACTCGGCATTGCCGTCCGACAGCAGCACGATCTTGTCGCCGCAGCCGGTGCTCTTTGCCCACTCGGCGAGGACGAAGGGGTCGTTGACGGCGACACAGGCGATCGTGTCGACGCCCTTGGCCTTCAAGGCGTCGTAGTGCTCGAGATAGCTCGGCATGTGCTTGGCGTGGCAGGTCGGCGTGAAGGCGCCCGGCACGGCGAACAGCACCACCTTCTTGCCGGCCGTGAGATCGGCCGTTGACATGTCGATCAGGTCGTTGCCCCGGTTGACCTTGAAGGTCGCATCGGGCAACCGGTCACCGACTTTGATGGTCATCGAGCATCCCTCCCAAACTGGATTTCGCGTATTCGGCGGCGTCGCTGGCGGCCAGTCTCTTGTTGCGCCGGCCGCGACCGGTTATCTCTTAGACATGCAGAACGACGACGCCAACGATAACCATCTGGCCGGCATGATGCTGGTGGCGATGCCGGGGATGCCCGACCCGCGCTTCGACCGCTCGGTCGTCTTTCTATGCGCGCACTCGCGCGAGGGCGCGATGGGGATCATCGTCAACCAGCTCGCCGCCGATGTCGCCTTCGAATCGATCATCGAGCAACTCGGCATCGAGCCGACCCCGGCGGCCACCGACCTCAAGGTGCATGTCGGCGGCCCGGTCGAGAGCAGCCGCGGCTTCGTCCTGCATTCCGCCGACTACGTCCACGAGAACACTTTGATGATCGACGAAGGCTTCGCGCTGACCGCCACGGTCGACGTGCTGCGCGCGATCGCCGGCGGCGAGGGGCCGCGGCAGAAGGTCTTTGCCCTTGGCTATGCCGGCTGGGCGCCCGGTCAGCTCGATGCCGAGATTCAGAAGAACGGCTGGCTGATCGCCCCGCCGGACCAGCAGATCGTGTTCGAGCTCAACGATGCCGACAAGTGGGCCGGGGCGTTGCGGAAGATCGGCGTCGACCCGTCGCTGCTTTCGTCCAGCGCCGGCCACGCCTGAGCGCGCCGTCGTCGGTGCCGCTGACACGACACTTCAGCGGCCGGCGACGCGCCGCGGCGGCTGCGGCTCGATGCCACCACTGCTGATACTGCAAGGCCTCGAGGCGGTCGCCGATGGCGCCTGGGTGATGCGCGATGTTTCGCTCGAGGTGGCCGAAGGGTCGACCGTGGCGGTGGTCGGTGGCGCGGCTGCGGGAAAGTCCCTCCTGCTCGAGCTTTTGCTCGGCCTGCGCCCGCTGCGGGCAGGATCGTTGCGTTTCGCCGAAACGGAGCTGGCGAAACTGCGGCCACTCGCCCGGCAACGCCTGGGCCTGCGCGCTGCCCTGCAGACGCCGCCGATCTTTCCCGGCCTCAGCGTCGCCGAGCACCTGGCGCTGGCGATCTCATCGGTGCGGCTCGAGCGTGACGCGTTCGCGCGGATCGCTGACTATCTGCCCGAACTCGGCGAGCATCTGGCACGGCCGGTCGAAGCGCTCGACCTGCCGCTGCGACGGCTGGTCGACCTCGGGCGCGCCTTGCTCGGCCTGCCGCGGCTGCTGCTCATCGACAGCCTGCTGCCGGCAGTCGGCATCGAGCGCGGCGGCGCGTTGCTCGAGGCGCTGGGCCGTGACGGCTACACGCTGCTGATCGCCGACCGCTACGCCGAAGCAGCACTGGGTCATGCCACTTACGGCTATGTCCTGGCGCAGGGCCGGATGCTCGCGGCCGGTCGGCCCGAGCGGCTGCTGGCCGACGGCCGCCTCCTGGCATCCTGCGCCGGCGACCCCAACGCCTATGCGTGAACGCTGCGATGACGCGCACCGCAATGGGCTGGCGCCACCAAGCAAACGGCCCGCCGAAGCGGGCCGTTCTCGATTGATCTCGCCGGTCGTCGCGTTACTCGCGATTGCCGAACAGGTTCAGCAGCATGATGAAGAGGTTGATGAAGTTGAGGTAGAGGTTCAGCGCCCCCATCACCGCACCCTTGGTCTGCACCTCGCTGCTGTCGAGCGAGTAGTACTCCTCCTTGATCCGCTGCGTGTCCCAGGCGGTAAGGCCCGTGAAGACCAGCACACCGATCACGCTGATCGCGAAGTGGAGGGCCGAGCTCGCGATGAAGATGTTGACCACCATCGCGATGACGATGCCGATCAGCCCCATGAACAGGAAGGAACCGAACCTCGCCAGATCGCGCTTCGTCGTATAGCCATACAGGCTCATCGCCCCGAAGGTAGCCGCGGTGATGAAGAACACCCGGGCGATGCTGGTGCCGGTGAAGGCGAGGAAGATGCTCGACAGCGACAAGCCCATCGCGATCGCGAACGCCCAGAAGATCAGCTGAACGGCACTGACACTCAGGGTCTGGATCTTCATGCTGAGCACGAAGATGAAGGCGAGCGGCGACAGTGCCAGCACCCACATCAAGGGCGTCCCGGCGACGTAGCTGGCGTAGATCGGCGCGAACACGAAGGCGGTGAGGCCGGTGAGCGCCAGGGCCAGGCCCATGTAGTTGTACACCGACAGCATGTGGCTGCGCAGGCCGGCATCGACCTGTTCGGCACCCGCACCGACGCCTGCTTGCGCCAGCCGCTGATCCATCCGTGGTTCCATTGTCAACACCTCTTTCTTGATCGAGCCACCAGGCGACAAAACTCACGCGACCGTATATGGCCGAAACGACCAGCCGATCAAGCCGAGGCGGCACCCTTCGCGGCACCAACAAGTGATGTTCGTACAAGATGACTGAAGTTTCATCGAGCGTTCGCAGTCACAACTCTCACAATGCTTGAGCGCCCGCTCACGGCGTGCGCAGAATTAGCGCCGCCGGGACGCCGAGCACGCGTCTGAGGCCAATCGCGCCGATCGCCAGGGTCGCCAGGACTGCCGAGATCGGCACGGCCGCGGCGAGGTGCGGCGCCGGGCTCCAGGCCAGGCCGAGGCCGAAGCGCACGACCACGAAGCTCGCGACAGTTCCGAGCCCGGCCCCGAGCAGCGCCGCCACGACCCCGATCATCGCGTACTGGGTGAGGAAGATACGGCCGATCTGCCGCCGTTCGGCCCCCACCACCTTGAACAGCACGCTGCGGCGCAACTGCTCGCGGCGGGCGGCGGCCAGCGCGCTGACCAGCACGGCGAGCCCGGTGACCAGGGTGACCAGCGCCATCAGCCGGACCGCGAGCCCGATCTGCCCGAGGATCGCCTCGACCCGGGCAATCACGTCGGCGATCGCGAAGGGCGTGACGTTCGGCAACGCCCTGGCCATCCGATCGATCAACGCCGTCTGGTCGGCCGGGCCGCTGTCGACCGCCGCCAGGAGGGTGTGCGGCGCCTCGTCGATGACGCCGGGGCTGAGCACGAAGACGAAGTCGATGCGCCCTTCCGACCAGTCGATGTCCCGCCGCAGATTGGCGATCTCGGCCTCGACCGGACGGCCGAGCACGTTGAAGGTCAAGGTGTCGCCGATGCCGACGCCATAGCCGCGGGCCACCTCGTCCTCGACCGAGACCAGCGGCGGTCCAGCATAGTCGGCCGGCCACCAACTGCCGGCGACGATTTCCTCGGCCGGTGGTGCCGCCGCCCGGTAGGAGAGCCCCCGATCGCGACGCAGCGTCCAGCGGACGTTCTCGGCGACCTCGACCCGGTCGACCGGCTGGCCGGCGATCTGCACGATCCGCGCCCGCAGCACCGGCTCGAGCTGGACGATCCGCGCCCCGGCAAAGCTTTCGACCACGGCGGTGAAGGCGTCCCGCTGGCGCGGCTGGATGTCGATGAAGATCGCGGTCGGCGTCTCGACCGGGCGGCTGGCGGTGAGCTCGCTGTTGATGCTGTGCTCGACCAGCAGCACGGTGGTCAGCACGGCGGTGCCGGCGGCCAGGGCCACCACCGAGCCGGTCGCCGCCCGCTCGCTCCGCTTGAGCTGGCTCAAGGCGAGCCGGGTGAGGCCAGAGCTGCGTTGCGCGATGGCCCCCACGGCATAGAGACCGAGACGCGCCAGCAGCCCGATCAGGCCGGCCAAGACGGCGACGATGCCGAGGAAGACCAGGGCGATGAACGGGTCGGGGACGGCGAGCAGCGACGTTGCCGCGAGGCTCAATGCTGCGGCTAGCAGCCAGGGCCAGCGCCGTGGCCCGCCGCCGCCGGGTTCGGCCGTGACGTCATCGCGAAACAGGGCGGCCGGCGTGATCGCCGCGGCCTGCAGGAGCGGCAAAGCGGTGAACAGAGCGGCGGTGGCGAGAGCGAACAGTGCCGCCGAGACGATGGCCAGGGGATGGATGCCGAGGGCCAGTTCGATCGGCAGGACCCCGGCCGGCAGCAGATGGATGGCGAACGGCAGGACGGTGCCGAGCAGCGCCCCCAGGATCAGCCCGGCGGCACAGAGCAGGGCGATCTGCAGCCCGGCGATCACCGCGATGTCGCGACTGGTGGTGCCGAGGCAGCGCAGGGTCGCGATCGTCCGCTGGCGCGAGCGGAGATGCGCATCGACCACGATGCCGACGCCGAGCCCGCCGATCAACAAGGCGGCGACGCCGGCGAGCGACAGGTAGCTCGCCAGCCGATCGGCATTGCGGGCGATCAGCGGCTGGGCGGAAGCAAAGGTCTGGGCCCGCCAGCTCGCCTCGGCATGATCGCGCCGCAGCTGCGCCACCAGTGCGGCAGCCTGGCCGGGCTCGGGCAGGCCCAGGGCATAGGCGTGCCGGGAGAGGGCACCGGGCGCCAGGATGCCGAGCGCGTCCAAGGTCGCCCGGTGGACCAGGAGCCGCGGGCCGAGGCCGACGAAGGCGCCCCCCAGGCGATCCGGCTCGGCGATCAGAACGCCCCGGATCTCGACCTCGCCATTGCCGAGCTCGAGCCGGTCGCCGACCGCGACATCGAGGCGCTGCAAGAGGCTCGCCTCGGCCAGCGCGCCGAAGTCCGCGAGCGCGTCGCCCAGCGCCTGCGCCGGCTCGATGCCGACCGCGCCGTAGAGCGGGTAGGCGTCGTCGACGGCCTTGAGCGAGGTCGGCACCTGGCGGCCATTGGCGGCAAAGGCGATGGCGTTGGTGGTCACACTGTGGCTGACCAGCGCATCGGCCGGTACCACCGCGGCGAGCTCGTCGGCCGGCAGCTCGCGATGGGTCGATTCGATGACCACGTCACCACCGAGCAGCATGCGGGCATCGCGCTCGAGCGTGTCGGTGACACTCTGGCGTAGCGAGCCGACGCCGGTGATGGTAGCGACCCCGAGCGTCAGGCAGGCGAGGACGATCATGGCCGCCGCCCGGCTGCCCCGCAGATCGCGCCAGGCGATGCGGGCGCGTGTCAGGCCGTTCAAGGTACGGCCCCGATCAGCCGGTCGCCGGCCAGCGTGCGCTCTTCCAGCCGCCCGTCGCTCATTCGCCGCGTCTCGTCGCAAAGCGACGCGAGCGCTGGATCATGGGTGATGAGGAAGAGCGTCGCGCCATGGCGTTCCCGGGCAGTGAAGATCAATTCGGCGATCTGCCGCCCGGTCGTCCGGTCGAGATTGCCGGTGGGCTCGTCGGCGAGCAGGAGCTCGGGCTCGTTGGCGAGGGCGCGGGCGAGGGCGACGCGCTGCTGCTCGCCGCCCGAGAGCTGGGCCGGGTAGTGCGCCAGGCGCTGCTCGAGCCCGACCTCGGCGAGCCCGTCGCGGGCCCTGGCGAAGGCGTCCCGGCGCCCGGCAAGCTCCAACGGCAGGGCCACGTTCTCGAGCGCCGTCATGGTCGGGATCAGGTGGAAGGACTGAAACAGCACGCCCACCCGTTGACGCCGGAAGAGGGCCAGCCCATCCTCGTTCAGTGTGGCAAGATCGGTGCCGGCGACCTCGACCGTGCCGCCGGTTGGCCGCTCGATGCCGCCGATGATGGCGAGCAGGCTCGACTTGCCGGAGCCCGAGGGACCGACCACGCTGAGGCTGGTGCCTGCCGCCACGTCGAGATCGATGCCGCGCAGGATGCGCACGGGCCCGGCACTGCTGACCAGGCTCAGCTCGATGTCTCGCAACCGTATCATTCGCACCGAACCTTCGAGGATGGCTGAACACATGTGCAAAGGTGGGACCCGGCGGCGGTTCCTCAACCGCGCCGTCGCTCTGGCGCTCCTCGCCGGGGCCGCACCCGCAGCGGCCGCCGACTGCCGGATCGCCGTGCTCGGCGACTCGCTCGCCGCTGGCTACGAGGTGGCGCTCGACGATGCCTTCCCGGTCCAGCTCGAGGCCGCCCTGCACGCCGCGGGCGTGCCCTGCGCGGTGCTCAACGCCGGGGTCTCGGGCGACACCACGGCCGGCGGGCTGGCGCGGCTCGACTGGGTGCTCGGCGACCAGCCGAGCCACCTCCTGGTCGAGCTCGGCGGCAACGACGCGCTGCGCGCCATCCCGGTCGAGACCGTGACGGCCAACCTCGCCGCGATCATCGAGCGGGCCCAGGCGGCCGGGGTCCAGGTCATGCTCGCCGGCATGCAGGCCCCGCCCAATCTCGGGGCGCGCTACACCGACGCTTTCGCCGCCGTCTTCCCTGAGCTCGCCGAGCGCTACGCGGTGCCGCTCTACCCGTTCTTCCTCGACGGTGCGATCCAGGACCCGGCACTGATGGCGGCCGACGGCATCCACCCCAACTCCGGCGGCGTCGCCGTCATCGTCGAGCGGATCCTGCCGCACATCCTGACCTGGCTCGACCGCGGCGCCGGCTGAGAGCGATCAAATGCCCGCAGCCGGACGTCAAGCGTTCTTTGCGCTTGACGAGCCGCTGGCTCTGTCCTGATCTCTTGTCCGATCGGGGCGTGGTCGATAGCCCGCGAGGCGAACAGCCATGACGACTTACCCACATCTTGTTGATAGACATGGGGATAGTGTCGGCGTTGTGGGTGACGCTGTGGATAAGCGGTCGAAGATGCAGCGGGCAAAGCCCGCGTGGCCTTTGCGGCAAAATGTCCCCGCGTCGCCTTGGGCCATCGTGCCCGATCCGGCCGCGGCCGCACAATCCCGCTCGAACAGCCAACGAACCGCCTGACGAGGGAGGACATCATGTCGGACATTTACCCGGTTAGCGCTGCCTGGGCCGCGCGGGCGCATTGCGACCAGGCAACCTATGCGCGGCTTTACCAGGAATCGGTCGCCGACCCGGAGGCTTTCTGGGCCAGGGAGGCCGAGCGTGTCACCTGGTCGAAGAAGCCCACCAGGGTCAAGAACACCTCCTTCGACGGCGACGTCTCGATCAAGTGGTTTGAGGACGGCGAGCTCAACGTCTGCTACAACTGCGTCGACCGGCACCTCGAAAAGCGCGGTGATCAGGTCGCCATCATCTGGGAAGGCGACGATCCCGGGGTCGACGCCAGGATCACCTATCGCGAGCTCTACGAAAAGGTCGGCAAGACCGCCAACGTGCTCAAGTCCATGGGCGTCAAGAAGGGCGATCGGGTCACCATCTACCTGCCGATGATCCCCGAGGCCGCCTACACCATGCTCGCCTGTGCGCGGCTCGGCGCCATCCACTCCGTCGTCTTCGGCGGCTTCTCCCCGGACAGCCTGGCCGACCGGGTCAACGGCTGTGACTCCAAGCTGGTGGTCACCGCCGACGGCGGCCTGCGCGGCGGCAAGACCGTGCCGCTCAAGACCAACGTCGACAAGGCGCTGGAGAAATGCGCCGACGACGTCAAGGTCCTGATGTTCCGCCACACCGGCATCGAGGTGCCGGTGACCGACGGCCGCGACGTCGACGGCAGCAAGGCCATGGGGGCGGCCAGCACCGATTGCCCGTGCGAGCCGATGAACGCCGAGGACCCGCTGTTCATTCTCTACACCTCGGGCTCGACCGGCATGCCCAAGGGTGTCCTGCACACCACCGGCGGCTACCTCGTCTATGCGTCGATGACCCACGAGTACGTCTTCGACTACCACGACGGCGACATCTACTGGTGCACCGCCGATGTCGGCTGGGTCACCGGCCACAGCTACATCGTCTACGGCCCCTTGGCCAACGCGGCGACCACCCTGATGTTCGAGGGGGTCCCCAACTACCCCTCGATGTCCCGCTTCTGGCAGGTCGTCGACAAGCACCAGGTCAACATCTTCTACACCGCCCCCACCGCCATCCGCGCCCTGATGCAGCGGGGCGACGACCCGGTCAAAGCGACCTCGAGGCAGTCGCTCAGGCTCCTGGGCTCGGTCGGCGAGCCGATCAACCCCGAGGCCTGGCGCTGGTACCATCAGGTCGTCGGCGACGGCCGCTGCCCCATCGTCGACACCTGGTGGCAGACCGAAACCGGCGGCATCCTCATCACCCCGCTGCCCGGTGCGATCGACCAGAAGCCCGGCTCCGCCACGCTCCCCTTCTTCGGCGTCAAGCCCGCCATCGTCGACAACGAGGGCAACACGCAGGAAGGAGTCGCCGAAGGCAACCTCGTCATCACCGACAGCTGGCCCGGGCAAATGCGCACCGTCTTCGGCGACCACGAGCGCTTCGTCCAAACCTACTTCTCGACCTTCAAGGGCCTCTACTTCACCGGCGACGGCGCCAAGCGCGACAAGGACGGCTATTACTGGATCACCGGCCGCGTCGACGACGTCATCAACGTCTCCGGCCACCGCATGGGCACCGCCGAGGTCGAGAGCTCGCTGGTGGCGCATCCGGCGGTTGCCGAGGCCGCGGTGGTCGGCTTCCCGCACGACCTCAAGGGCCAGGGCATCTACTGCTACGTGACCCTGCAGACGGGCGTGGAGCCGTCGGAGGAGCTGCGCAAGGACCTGGTCAAGCACGTCCGCCAGGACATCGGCCCGATCGCCACGCCGGACTACATCCAGTGGGCGCCGGGCCTGCCGAAGACGCGGTCGGGCAAGATCATGCGCCGCATCCTCAGGAAGATCGCGGCCAACGAGCACGACCAGCTCGGCGACACCTCGACCCTGGCGGAGCCGGCGGTCGTGGACGACCTCGTCGAGAATCGCATGAACAACCAGTAACCGCCCGGGCTTTACGAGAAGGGCCCGAAGCCTGCGGCTTCGGGCCCTTTTCGTGGCGTGAACGACGGAGACTACCGATGGCTGGGGAAACCTACGGCCTCGCAGCTGTACTGGCGCTGAACGCGGCCGCCGCCATGGCGAGTCCGTATCCGAGCGTGACCTACGACGGCCCGCTCGCGGCGCGCGACACGCCGCGGGGCGCGGTCCAGTGGGCCTTTCTCGACATGGCGAAGGCCTGGGCCGAGTGCGACCGCGACCTCCTGGGCGAGATCGTCACCGCCGACGTCCGCTTCGCCTTTCCCACCACCCGCCTCGAGGGGCGCGAGGCGTTGCTGGCCAATCTCGATCTCTATTGCGGCCCCGAGGCGAGCGCGCCGCCGAGCGAGGTCAGCTTCTATCTGCCCGACGACGCCTTCTACATCGATCTCGAGACCGGCCGCGCGGCGGTCGAGATCCAGTTCCGCGAGCGTCGCCGCGGCCGCCAGCAGGTGACCAACGACGTCTGGATCGCCACCTTCGCCGAGGACGGTCGCTTCGCGGT
>CAZNWE010000037.1:38385-40782 GCA_964576715.1 uncultured Geminicoccaceae bacterium
AATCGTTGAGGTTAATCGCCACTCTAGCAATCCGTCCGGCTGCATCCGCAGGGCGAACCGAGGCCTGGGAAGACTGCTTTCCGATCGTGCGCGCCGCGCCCGTGAACAGCTGCCCGCCCGAATAGGCCCCGTCTTCCGGCGTCCGACGCGATCGGCTACCCCACGCCGCGGATCGGGAGGACGCCATGTCACGCTTCGTCAAAGACGTCGTCACCGGCGCCGGCGGGCTCGTCGTCGCCCAGAGCCGCCGCGCCGCCGGCGCCGGCGCGGAGGTGTTGCGGGCGGGCGGCAACGCGGTCGACGCCGCGGTGGCGACCTCGCTGGCGCTCGGCGTCTGCGAGCCCTGGATGAGCGGCATCGGCGGCGGCTGCGCGGCGCTGATCCGCCCGGCCGGAGGCAAGCCAGTCGCCGTCGACGGCGGCATGCTGGCGCCGCGCCGGCTCGATCCGGCGCGCTATCCGCTGAGCGGCGCGGACACCGGCGCGGGCTTCTTCGCCTGGCCCGAGGTGGTCGAGGACCGCAACGTCACCGGCCCGCTCGCGGTCGCCACCCCCGGCCTCGTCGCCGCGCTCGCCGGCGCCCACGACCGCTTCGGCCGCTTGGCCTGGCGCGACGTGCTCGCGCCCGCGATCGCGATCGCCGAGGCCGGCCACACCGTCGACTGGTACACCGCGCTCATCGTGTCGACGGGAGCGCAGGCGTTGCGCGCCCAGCCCGCGGCGGCCGCCCACTTCCTGCGCGACGGCGTGCCGCCCTCGCCCGACTGGCGCCAGGGTACGGTCACGCTCGACACCGCGGCGCTCGCCGCCACCTACCGCCGCCTCGCCGCGGCCGGCGCGCGCGACTTCTACGACGGCGAGCTCGCGACGCGGTGGCTGGCCGAGGCGCGCGCCGCCGGCACCTGGCTCACGGCCGACGACCTTGGCGCCTACGACGCCCGGCTCGTGCCGCCGCGGCGCTTTCGCTACCGCGACGCCGAACTCGCCGTCATGGACGGGCTCTTCGCCGGGGTCAGCCTCGAGGAGGCGCTCGGCGTCGTCGCCGCGAGCTGGCGCGGCGGCGCGCCGGCCGCGGCGGCCTACGCCGCCTACGCCCGCGGGCTCGCCCACGCCTACGCCACCCGCCTCGCGCGGCTCGGCCACGCCGCCGATCCGGGCCACACGACGCATTTCGCCGTGATCGACGCCGAGGGCACGATGGTGGCGTGGACGCAGACGCTGCTCTCGCTCTTCGGGGCCCACGTCCTTCTGCCGGAGACGGGCATCCTGTTGAACAACGGCGTCATGTGGTTCGATCCGCGCCCCGGCCGGCCCAACAGCCTCGCCGCCGGCGCCAAGCCGCTCGCCAACATGTGCCCGACGCTGGTCGAGACGGCGGACGGCCGGCGCCTCGCGCTCGGCGCCTGCGGCGGCCGGCGCATCCTGCCGGCGGTCCTGCAGCTCGCGAGCTTCATGGTGGACACCGGCGACGACGTCGCCACCGCCCTCGCCCGGCCGCGGCTCGACGTCAGCGGCCCCGACGCCGCGGCGCTCGACCCGCGGTTGGACGCGGCGAGCCGCGCGGCGGTGGCCGAGGTGCTGCCGGCGAGCCTCGTCGACGAGGCCGTCTACCCCGCGCCCTACGCCATCCCGACCGCGCTCGCGGCGGGCCCGGACGGGCGCCGGACGGCCATGGGCGCGCCGGTCCACCCCTGGTCGGGCGCGGTCGCGGCCTGACGGGTCGGCCCTTGCGGGCGGTGGCAAAGCGTGGAAACGTCCGAGCGTCGCACGACTTCGACCAACGGAGGGGGACCGGGCCCATGCGCTGGACCGCACGCGCGCTCACGACCACCGCGCTCAGTCTGGGGCTGATCGCGCCGGCCGCGGCGCAGGAGGATGTGCTGCGCGTCGTCATGCACTCGGATCTGAAGATCATCGATCCGATCTGGACGACCGCCTACATCACCCGCAACCACGGCTACATGGTCTACGATACGCTGCTCGCGCTCGACGAGAACGGCGCGGTCCAGCCGCAGATGGCCGAGAGCTGGGAGGTCTCCGACGACGGTTTGACCTACAGCTTCACGCTCCGGGACGGTCTCACCTTCCACGACGGCACGGCCGTGACCAGCGCCGACGTGGTGGCCTCGCTCGAGCGCTGGGGCCAGCGCGACTCCATGGGCCAGAAGCTGATGGACTTCGTGGACGCGATGGAGCCCACCGGCGAGCAGAGCTTCGAGATCCGGCTTTCCGAGCCCTACGGTCTGGTGACCCAGTCCATCGCCAAGCCGAGCTCCAACACCCCCTTCATCATGCCCGAAGAGGTCGCCCAGACCCCGGCCGACCAGCAGATCGAGGACCCCACCGGCTCCGGGCCGTTCGTCTTCGACGAGGCGGCCTGGGAGCCCGGCAACAAGGT
>CAZNWE010000038.1:0-39506 GCA_964576715.1 uncultured Geminicoccaceae bacterium
CCTCAAGGCCTATGACGGCCGCTTCAAGGATCTCTTCGAGGAAGTCTTCGCGGCCGAGTTCAAGGACAAGTTCGCGGCCGCCGGGATCACCTACGAGCATCGGCTGATCGACGACATGGTCGCCTGTGCGATGAAGTGGAACGGTGCGTTCGTCTGGGCCTGCAAGAACTACGACGGCGACGTCCAGTCCGACACCGTGGCCCAGGGCTTCGGCTCCCTGGGCCTGATGACCTCGGTCCTGATGACCCCGGACGGCAAGACGGTCGAGGCCGAGGCCGCGCACGGCACCGTCACCCGCCACTACCGCGAGCACCAGAAGGGCAAGGCGACCTCGACCAACCCCATCGCCTCGATCTTCGCCTGGACCAGGGGGCTCGCCTACCGCGGCAAGCTCGACGGCACGCCCGAGGTGGAAAAGTTCGCGGCCACGCTCGAGAAGGTCTGCATCGACACCGTCGAGGGCGGCCAGATGACCAAGGACCTGGCGCTCCTGATCGGCCCCGACCAGCCCTGGCTCACCACCGAGCAGTTCCTCGATGCGCTCGATCAGGGCCTCAAGGCGAAGATGACGGCTTGAGCGCTGTCGGTCGCGCCACGGCGATCGGGCTCGTCGCGGTGCTGCTGACCGGCGAGGCCGGGGCCCAGGACCCCGCCCCGTCGATCGAGGACCTGCCGATCGACGGCGACGCCGCCGCCGACAGCCAGCCGCTCTGGGAGGTCGGCGTCGTCGCCGCCGGCGGCTATCTGCCCGACTACCCGGCCGCCGACGAGAACAGCGCCCAGGCCATTGCACTGCCCTACGCCGTCTATCGCGGCGATTTCCTGCGGCTCGGCGATCGCGGCGTGGCGCGCGGCATCTTCGCCGATACCGAGCGGATCGAGCTCGATGTCGGCATCGATGCCGCCTTTCGCGTCGATTCCGACGACAACGAGGCCCGCGAGGGCATGGCCGATCTCGACTACCTGCTCGAGGCCGGGCCGCGCCTGACGTGGTACATCCTGCCGCGCGAGCAGCGCAACCAGCTCTACCTCTCCGTGGCCGGCCGGGCGGTGTTCTCGACCGACTTCGCCAATGTTCGCTACGAGGGGATCACCGTGGCGCCGCGCCTGACCTACTGGCGCAACAACATCGCCGGCCGCGACCTCAACGCCACCGTCTGGCTCGAGCCGATCTTCGGCTTCGACGGCCTCAACGACTATTTCTACGAGGTCCGCCCGAAGGACGCCCGCCCCGGCCGCCCCGCCTTCCAGGCCGACGACGGCTATATCGGCACGGAGCTCAGCCTCGGCCTCTCCTACGGCTTCAGCGAGCGCCTGCGCGCCTTCGGCGGCATCCAGTTCGGCTACTGGGGCAACTCGGCCAACGATTCCAGCCCGCTGCACCGCGACGACCTCACCCTCGGCATCGGCGGCGGCCTCCGCTGGACCATCTTCGCCAGTGAGCGACGGGTCGAAAGGTAGGAAGAAGATGTGGGGGAAATGATTTCCCCCACGCCCCCTCCAAATTTGGTTGGGGTGTGGGGAAGATCATCTTCCCCACGTTTCTTGGCGAATCACCAGCTGACCGGAACGCCGTAGCGGACGATGGCGTCGTCGTTGGTGAGCACGGTGGCACCCAGGCGCTGGGCGGCGGCGACCAGCGCCCGGTCGAACAGGTCGGCATGCAGCCGCGGCAGGTTGGCCGCCTGCTCGGCCATCGCGTCGTCAAAGGCAACAAGCAAGAAGCCCTGATGGCGGAGCATCGGCCCGAGTGCTGGATGGCTTGGCGACCAGAAAGCCGGCAACCGGCCGAGCCGTTCCTTGATGGCGATCTCCCAGACGGTGGTGGCGAGAATCGAGCAACGCTCCGGCGCCGACTCCAGCAGCCGAATAATGCCAGCAGGCAGACGGTCGTCGCCGGTATAGAAGTCGATCAGGGCACAAGCGTCGGCGAGGTAGCGGCTCAACCGATGCCCCACTCCCGCACCTCGTCCTCGCTCATCGGTGCGAGCGCGCGATCGATGTCCTGCCGGCTGAGGCCGGACTGCGCGAAAACTTCCCTCGCCGACCCGAAGCGCGGTCTCCCCTTGGCCGGCTCCATCGGCACCAGCCGCGCCACCGCCCGGTTGCGTTTGGTAATGATGACCTCCTCACCCGCCGCCACCGCCTCGAGCAGCGCCGAGAGCGACGTCTTGGCCTCGTAGACATTGACCTGACGCATAGCGGATTCCTCAATGGGAAACGAGACGACTAGACCATCTTTCTGACCAGATCAACCTCGACAGACGTCGAGCTTTGGCCCCGGGATGGCTGCACGCTGCCGCCCGACTATCGCTGGCTCGTCTTGGCGTGCGGCGCTGGCGCTTACTGGGTGGCGCCGAGAAAGCGGTCGAGCCAGCGCTTGAGATCGTGCAGCACGTAGGTCTGGCCACCATCGCCGCGCGCCGGCCGGGTCGGTTTCGCCGCCGGCAGGGCGAGGCCGGCCAACAGTTCCGGGGGCGGCGTCTCGCGCATCACCTGGGCCCAAAGCCGCGCCGGCAAGCTGGCGCCGGAGATGCCGGGCATCGATCGGTTGTCGTCGCGGCCGACCCAGACGCCGAGGATCAGGTCGCCCGAGAAGCCGACGAACCAGGCATCGCGGTTGCCCTGGGTGGTGCCCGTCTTGCCCATGACCTGGCGATCCGGCAGGGAAGCCGCCTGCCCCGAGCCATAGCGGACGACGTTCGTCAGCATGGTGCGCAGCTGCCGGGCGACCAACGGGTCGACGACCTGCACCTCGCTGTGGCGATGCTGGTAGAGGACGCGGGCCCCGGCGTCGCTTACCCGCTCGACGCCGAAGACCGGCCGGCGCAAGCCGTCGGTGGCGAACACCTGGTAGGCGGCGGTGAGCTCGAGCGGCGTCACCTCCGAGGTGCCGAGCGCCAGCGACGGCACCGGGCGCAGCGGGCTCGAGATGCCGAGCAGCCGGGCGCGCTCCGCCACCTGGACGATGCCGACCTCCTGGCCGAGGCGCACCGCGGCGGTATTGATCGAGCGGGCAAGCGCCTCGTCGAGGCTCACCGCGGCGTACTCCCGCCCACCCTGGTTGCCGGCCGTCCAACCATCGATGGTCAGCGGCCGGGCATCGACGCTGTCACCCGGCGCCCAACCGTTCTCGAGCGCGGCGAGAAAGACGAAGGGCTTGAACGCAGAGCCGGGCTGGCGGCGGCCGAAGGCGGCGCGGTTGAACCGGTCGGTCCGGTAGCTGCGCCCGCCGACCATGGCGCGGACGGCACCGCGGCCGTCGAGGAGGACCAATGCCGCTTCGATCCCGGGCTGGTCGGCGAGCTGGCTGGCGACGATCCGCTCCGCCGCCCGTTGCACCTGCGGGTCGAGCGTGGTGCGGACGACCCAGCTTTGCTGCGGCTTGCCGAGATGCTCGGTCAAACTGTCCAGCACCCAGTCGGTGAAGTGGCCGGCCACCTCCGAGCCCCCGGCGGTCGCGAGGCGGGCCGGGTTGGCCCGCGCCGCGGCGGCCTCGTCGGCGGTGATCTTGCCGGTCTCGACCATCAGCCTGAGGACGGTGGCGGCACGCCGGTTGGCGCGGTCGAGGTCGTTGGTGGGGGCGAAGCGCGACGGCGCCTGCAGCAGCCCGGCGATGAGCGCCGCCTCGGCGAGGTCGACCTCGGCCGCCGGCTTGCCGAAATAGCGCTGCGCCGCTGCCTCCACGCCATAGGCGCCGGCACCGAGATAGACCCGGTTGAGGTAGAGCTCGAGGATCTGGTCCTTGCTGAGCCGCGCTTCGAGCCAAAGGGCGAGGATCAGCTCCTGCATCTTGCGCTTGAGGGCACGTTCGGGGGTGAGGAAGAGATTCTTGGCGAGCTGTTGGGTGAGCGTGCTGCCGCCGGCGACGACACCACCGGCCGCGAGATTGCTCAAGAGCGCCCTGATGGTGCCCCTGAGATCGACGCCGAAATGGCGGTAGAAGCGGCGGTCCTCGGTGGCGATCACGGCGTCCTTCAGGACCGCGCTCACCTCGCCGAGCCGGACGAAGGCGGTCCCTGCAGCACCGCGTTCGGCGAGCACGCTGCCGTCGGCGGCGATCAACGTGACCCTGGCCTGCTCGGCGTCGGCGAACAGCGCGTCGGTATCCGGCAAGTCCGGCGCGTAGAGGACGAACAGCCCGACCCACAGCACGAAGCCGGCGACGATCAGCGGCGGCACGAGGCGGCCCAACCGGCGCCAGGGCCGGCGCAAAGGCTGGTGTCGTTGGCGCCCGGGCGATCGCTGGCCGGCGGGCCGACGAGGCTGGGGGCCGGGTGCACGCAGGCGTCGGGTCATCAAGCTCCGGGGTCAGCTCGGGTCGGGCGACATCGATGCTGGTCGAGATCGCAGGCGCAGCTGTCGATTGCAAGCGTCCGTCATGCGCCTAGCATGCGGTTGCGCAACGCTGTTGTAGGAGCGACGAGCAAGCATGGCGCCATCCGACCCGGCCTTCGGCCGCAGCCTGATCCTGCCGGAGCCCGAGAATCCACGGCTGACGCGGCGAGTCGACGGCATCGACCACGAAGGCCAGCCGGCCACCGCCGCCGTGGTTCACGAACGGCCGCTCACCCTCTTTCTCAACGATCAGGAGATCGTCACGATGATGACGATCGGCGATCATCCCGATTACCTGGCGTTGGGCTATCTCCTCAATCAGAACATGCTGCGGCCCGACGACCGGGTAACCGCGATCGACTGCGACGAGGACCTCGCGGTGGTGGTGGTGCGCACCGCGCGCGCCACCGACTACGAGGCCAAGCTCAAGAAGAAGGTGCGGACCTCGGGTTGCGCACAAGGCACCGTCTTCGGTGATCTGATGGAGAAGTTCGAGGAGGTGCGGCTGCCGGCGACAGCGGTGATCCGGACCTCCTGGCTCTATGCCCTGATGAAGGCGATCAACACCTGCCCGTCGCTCTATCTCGAGGCCGGTGCCATCCATGGCTGCGCGCTCTGCCAGGGGCCCGAGGTCCTGCTCTACATGGAAGATGTCGGCCGCCACAACGCGGTGGACAAGATCGCGGGCTACATGTTCCGCCACGGGCTCGCGGCGGACGACAAGCTCTTCTATACCACCGGCCGGCTGACCTCGGAGATGGTGATCAAGACGGTGCAGATGGGCATCCCGATCCTGGTCTCGCGCTCGGGCTTCACCGCCTGGGGGGTCGACCTCGCCCGCCAGGCCGGCCTCACGCTGATCGGGCGGGCGCGGGGGCGGCGGTTCCTGGCGCTTTCCGGCGCCGAGCGGATCGTCTTCGACGCCGACCTCGGTGCTGTCGACGACGAGGATCGCAAGCACCGCCGCAAGGCCGCCGAGCCGGACAATGCGCATGGCTGACCACAGGGTCGGCGGCCTCCTCCTGGCGGGCGGCCAGGCGCGGCGCATGGGGGGTGGTGACAAGTGCCTGCTGACGCTTGCCGGGCGGCCGATGCTGCGTCATGCGATCGACCGCCTGCGGCCGCAGGTCGGGGCATTGGCCCTCAACGCGAACGGCGATCCGGCGCGGTTTGCGATCTTCGACCTGCCCGTCGTCGCCGACGTCGTCGACGGCTTCGCCGGCCCGTTGGCGGGGGTGCTGACCGGGATGAGCTGGCTGGGTCGCGTCGATCCCCGGGCCGCATGGCTGGCCACCGCGGCAACCGACACGCCGTTCTTTCCCGCCGACCTCGTGGTGCGACTGCTCGAAGCGGCGACGGCCAGGAATGCCGAGGTCGCGCTGGCGAGCTCGGCCGGGCAGGCGCATCCGGTGTTCGGCCTGTGGCGAGTGTCGCTCGAGCCGGCACTGCGCCGCGCTTTGGTGGCAGAGGACGAGCGCAAGATCGACCGCTTTGCCAGCCGCTACACGGTGGCCGAGGTGGTGTTCGACACGCCCGGCTACGACCCGTTCTTCAACGTCAACCGGCCAGCCGACCTCGCCGCAGCGGTGCGGCTGTCAAAGCTCGTCGAAGAGGGACCGCAACCGCTGGAGCGCGGTTCGTAGCCGCTCGCTCTCGATCGCGAAGCAGATGCGGATGTGCCCCTCGTTGGCTTCACCGAAGGTATAGCCGGCGGCGATCCCGACCTTGCAGCGCTGCAGTGCCGACTTGGCGAAGGCGAGGCTGTCGGTCAGGCCCGCGAGGCGGGGAAAGGCGTAGAACGCGCCTTCCGGCTCAGGCAGCTGCACCTTGGGGTGGCTGCCGACCAGTTCCATGACGATGTCGCGATTGGTTCGGGTGCGCTCGACGAAGGAGCGGACGAAGCTCTCGCCACGCTGCAGGGCCGCGAGGCCGCCGGCCTGGGCGAAGACGGTGGCACCGGTATTGTTGCATTCCGCGAGGACCGCCATCGGCTCGACGAGGTGGCGGGGCGTGACCATCCAGCCCAGTCGCCAGCCGGTCATCGCCCAGGCCTTGGAGAAGCCGTTCAGGACGAAGACCGGCTCGTCCTCGCCGGCGATCTCGAGCAGCGAGAAGGCGGGATCGCGCCCGGCGAAGACGTTGCGATGGTAGACCTCGTCGGCGATCAGGCCGAGCCCGTGGCGGCGGCAGAGCTCGAGCAGCGCGATGCCCTCGTCCGGGCGCATGATCCAGCCGGTCGGGTTCGAGGGCGAGTTGACGTAGACGGCCTTGGTCCGCGTGGTCACGGCGGCCTCGACCGCAGCGAGATCCAACTGCCAGCGACCATCGCCGATCTGCAGCCGCACGTCGACGTGTCGCGCCCCCATCAGCTGAGCCGCGACCCTGACATTGGGCCAGTAGGGGCCGATCAGGATGATCTCGTCGTCGCGCTCGAGCAGGCATTCGCAGGCGACGACGACGGAGAGCATGGTCGAGCCGGCGACCGAGATCCGGTCGGGGTGCAGGTCGAGCCCGTAGAGCGCGTCGAGATAGGCCTTGAGGCCGTCACGCAGTGCCGGGGTGCCGCGCGGATAGGAGTAGAAGGTCTGCCCCTGGTCGAGGGCCGTTTTCGCAGCGTCGCGGATGAACGCCGGTGTGACGATGTCGCTCTCGCCGAACCACAGCGGGATGACCTCAGGATCGCCCAGGGCAGCGCTCGCCACCTTGCTGATGCCGGAAAGCTCGAATCGCTCGATCGTCTCGCGTATTGCGCCCATGCCCTGCCCCGTCGCCAATGGTCGCCTCGTGATAGACGGCTCAGGTCGCCGGCGCCAGGGGGCCCGCCAGCGGCGCTCCAGAATTGCCGAGGGTCGGCAGCAGGGTGCAATCCAGCGGCCAGTCGAAGACGAAACTGCTGCCGCGCGACGGCTGCCCGGCACGGTGCTCGACCCGGATATGGCCGCCCAGTCGCTGGATTATCCGCCGGACCAAGGCGAGGCCGATGCCACATCCGGCCGGCCGCTTGTCGTGCGCGCGAAACAGGTCGAAGATCCGCTCATGCGCGTCCGGCGGAATACCGGGTCCGTCGTCACTGACCCGGAACAGCACGCGCTGGCCGATGCGCGCGACGCCGATGGTGAGCTCGACGGCGTCACCGTCGTGATGAGTGATCGCGTTGTCGATCAGATTGCGGAGCACCAGGGCGAGCGGCGGCTCGGCGGTAAACAGGGTCGGCAGCTCGCCTTCGAGCCTCAGCTTGACCGTCTTGGTCGGCGCCAGCAGCTGGAGCTGCTCGTTGACGAGGGTCTCGATGTCGCAGGGCCGGGGCGGTCCGGACATCTGGCTCGCCTGGGCATAACGCAGCAGGTTCTGCAGCATGCTGTCCATTCGCGCGATCTGGTCGCGGAGCCGCTCGAGATTGTCGAGGGCCGAATCGGGCAGGCAGGCGGCGTCGGCCTCGATCCAGCTGATGATGGTACCGATGGCGCGCAGCGGCGCGCGCAGGTCATGGCCGACGGTCGCGGCGAAACTGTCGAGATCGCTGTTGGAGCGCTCGAGCTCCGCCGTGTAGGCGGCGATGCCATTGGTCATCGCATCCATCTCGGCGGCGAGTTCGGCGATCTCGTCGCTGCCCTCCAGGCGAAAATCGGCCCGGCGACGCCCGTTGCTCGTCGCTCTGAGCTTTTCCTCGAGCTGCCGGATCGGACGGATCACCAGGCGGTCGACGCCGACGAACAGGCTGAGCGCCATGCCGAGCCCGGCGACCACGAGGCTGCCGGTCACGGCCAGGTTGACCTGCTTGATCGCCTGCTTGATCGAGGCCAGCGGATAGCCGGCCGCAACGGTCCAGCCCCAGAGGTCCAGGGTTCGCCCGACCAGGAGAAAAGGCTCGCCGCCGAGCTCGTCGATGAACGTGTCGTCGCCGGCCGCCAGGCGATCGCGCAGCCGGGCGAGTTCGGTCGGCAGCAGCTCGGCCGGATGGAGAACCCGGCCGTCGCGATCGCCGACCACCAGCAGCACATTGGCGCGCGCCGCGAGTTCCGCCAAGTCCTCGAGGGCGCTGGCCTTGTAGCGCTCGACGTAGACGTCGACCGCATCGAGTCCGTAGCTTTGCAGGACGTGCTGCCGTTCGCGGATCAGCCGGATGGCCGCGTTGTCGAGAATATGCGCCAACAGTGCCGAGCGCTGGCCGACCATCTGGCGGTCCTGGGTGTAGCTGCTGACGGTCCATTGCAGGGCGAGGCCGGCGAGGACGACCGGCAGCAGGACAATGAGGAATTTTTTGCGCAACCGCATGGGGTTCACCTGAACAGCCGACCGCGGGCGAGCTCGAGGACCTCGTGCGGCGGGATGATGCCGAGCAGGTCGGCGGTCTCGAGATTGAGCGCGAACTCGACCCGATGCGGTGCCCGCAGGGACAGCTCGGACGGGCGCGCGCCGTCGAGCAGGCGCACCGCCAGCGCCGCCGTCTCCCGCGCCGTGCTGCTCGGCTCGGCCGCCAGCGACATGAGCGCACCCGCGGCAACGGCGGCCTCGCCCGGCGCATAGATCACGGGTTGGCCGGTTTGCGCCTCGATCGCCTGGACGACGAGCGCCAGGGGCGCCGACGCGTCGAGGGCGAGCCAGAACGCCTCGATCCGCTGCTCGCCTGCGGCCGCCCGCACCGCGGCCGCGACCACGGCGGCCATGACGTCCTCGGTCTCGGAATCCGGCGGGGTGGTCACCGGGATCGGCAGGAACCCCGGGGCATCGACCGCGCCGGCAAGCAGGCTGCTGGTCGTTGCCGGATTGCCGCCGAGCACCTGATGCAACAGACCGATCCGCAACGGTGCGCCGGTACGCGTGGCCAGCAGCCGCTCGGCGATCGCGTAGGCGGCACCCCGCGGCAACTGTCCGCTGACGCCGGTGACGGCGGCGGCCGGCCGCGCGGCCGCGTCGGTGAGGACCAATGCCTGCTGGCGCGGCACGAACGCGAAGAGGTGCGGTACCGAGGTCGCGCGCAACGCAGCGCTGGCCGCTTCGGCAGCCAGGGGGCCAAAGCTGACCACGAGGTCGGCTGTTGCCAGCAGCGCCAGCGCCTCGGGCGCGGCATCGGCCCGCCGGGCGATATGCAGGCGCTCGAACGTCGCCATTCGGCCACCCGCGGCGAGCCGGTCGACCAGCTCGCCCTTGAACACCGGCACGACCGCCTCGGCAGTCGCCTCGGCGAGGCTTTCGACCACCACGATCCGCAATGGCGAAACGGCTTCCTCGTGGATCCAGGCAACCAGGGCGCCGACCAGGATGAAGACGGGGAGAAACAGAGCGATGCGCACGGGACATCAGCCGCATGGTGGATGTTCTAGGTATACTATCCTATATTATCCTGCCCGGCAACAGCCCCGATCGGTTGGAGGTCGGTCGTCTCGATGGTTACGCTGTCGTCGACGCGCAACGCCTGACACGCTTCGCCCACGCCGCCGCCCCGCGTCAGCTTGAGGCCGGCGAGGCCGCGGCCCTTGCCGGCGCCGCAATCGAGATGAATGAGCCGGCCGCCGCGATGATTGCACCGCGTCAGCACGTGGCGATCGCTGATCGGATGGTGGCCGATCACCACGGTGGTGTCGCGTGGCACGGCGGCGAGCCAACGATAGGTGCGTATCGGCTTCTTGCGGACATCGACACTGCTCGCTTCACCGTAGAGGGCCAGCGACCTGAGCCGCACCGGCAGGCTGCGGCTGGTCAGCATCGCCGGTGCCATGCCGCCATGCACCAGGACGGTTCGACCAAGGGTCAGCAGATAAGGTGCAGCGCGATAGGCATCGGTGAACTGCTTCTTCAAGCGCTTGCCGTCCGGGGCCGCGTCGAGCTGCTCGATGGTCACCGCAAGGTCGCTGTCGATCACGGTCGGGTTGCCCTGCAAGGTGCGATAGAGCTTGTCGTCGTGGTTGCCACGAATGAACAGGCCGCGCCCCCTCGCCAGGAGCTGCAGCATCTGGCGGAGGCTGCCAGGGTTGTCGGGGCCGCGATCGACGAGATCGCCGAGCGATACCAGGAACCGCGATTCGCGCTCGGCGAGGTCGATCATCGGCTGGAACAGCTCGGGATGACCGTGCACATCGGCGACCACCAGGACGCCCAGCGCCCAAGCCGGCAGCTCGAGCTCGAGCCGGTCAGCCACGCTTCTCGATCACCATGCGAAAATGGTCGGGCAGCGTCGCGTTCTCGACCAGCAGGTGGCCGGCGCTCTCGCAAAACTGGGCGAAATCGGCCGGCGCCTTCGGGTCGGTCGCGAGCACCAGTAGCCGTGCCCCGCGACCGAGCCCGCGCAGCGCCTTTTGTGCCTTGAGCACCGGCAGTGGGCAGCTGAGGCCGCGGGTGTCGAGCTCGATCGTGGTCGGCATTGGCGTTCTTGCCCCTTCGGCCGCGCCGCGCGGTGTGCTGGCACCTGTCGGTGGTGGAGCGCTGCACCTCGTGCTAGAGCCGACGCAGCGGGATCGGCCCGCCCTGTCGCCGCTCCAAGCTTTGGAAACCATGCGCGTCATAGGTGTTGTGGGCTGGAAGAACAACGGCAAGACGACCCTCGTGGTCCGGCTGGTGGAGCATCTCGTGGCCCGCGGTCTCAAGGTCTCGACGATCAAGCACGCGCATCACAGCATCGACCTCGATCAGCCCGGCAAGGACAGCTGGCGACATCGCGAAGCCGGCGCGAAGGAGGTGGTGCTGGCGACGTCGCGCCGTTGGATCCTGATGCACGAGCTGCAGGACGAGGCCGAGCCGCCACTGGCCGAGCTGTTGCGCAAGCTGACCCCGGTCGACCTCGTCATCGTCGAGGGTTTCAAGGGGACGAGCGTGCCGAAGATCGAGGTGCATCGGGCCGAGCGCGGCACCGCGCTGATCGCCGAGCATGACGCCGACGTGGTGGCGGTCGCGGCCGACGCCGTCTTGACCGGGATCGCCGTGCCGGTGATCCACCTCGACGACATCCCCGCCATCGCCGAGGCGGCGTTGGCGCATGCCCGGGAAATTGAGCGCTGAACCCCAGTCTGCCCCGTGACTGCTTCGACTTCGGCCGCGGCCAGATCGGCGTCGCCGAGGCGCTGGCTTTGCTGCAAAACCGCGTTCTGCCGGTGGCCGGCGGGGTGCGCATCGCCCTGGCCGAGGCGGCGGGGCGGGTGCTGGCCGAGCCCGTGCGGAGCCGGCGGCCGGTGCCGGGTTTCGCCAACGCCGCGGTCGACGGCTACGCCTTTGCCGCGGCGAGCCAGCCGGCTTCCGGGGCGTTCAGCCTCGCCCGCGCGCCGGGCCGGGCCGCGGCCGGCCATCCGGCGGCGCTGCCGGTGGCGCCGGGTCAGGCGCTGCAGATCCTCACCGGGGCAATGATGCCGGAGGGCACGGATACCGTGGCGATGAACGAGGAGGTCGAGGCCGATGCGACGGCCGTCAAGCTCGAACGGCCGCTGCCCGCCTTCACGAACCGGCGCAATGCTGGTGAGGACATCCGGGCCGGTCAGCTCTTGTTCGCCGGCGGCACCGTGCTGACGGCTCGTCATGTCGGGGTGCTGGCCGAGGTCGGTCTCGCCGAGGTGCTGGTGTTCGAGCGCCTGCGCGTCGCCCTGCTGTCCAGTGGCGACGAGCTTTGCGAGCCCGGCGAGCAGCTGCCGCCGGGCGCCGTGTTCGATGCCAATCGGCGAATGCTTCGCGCCTTGCTGCGCCAGTTGCCCGTCGCGGTCGACGATCTCGGCATCCTGCCCGACGATGCCGGCGCCGTCGAAGCATCGCTGCTCGACGCGGCGGCCAGCCACGACGTCGTCCTCACCTCCGGTGGCGCCTCGCGCGGCGCGGAGGACCACGTGGTGCGCGCGGTCGAGCGCCACGGCCGGCTAGATTTCTGGCAGATCGCGATGAAGCCGGGCCGGCCGCTCGCCTTCGGCCGGCTGCGCGACGCGGTGACCATCGGCCTGCCCGGCAACCCGGTGGCGGCAGCCGTCTGCTTCATGCGCTTCGCCCGCCCGGTGCTCGCCCGGCTCGGCGGCAGCCTGTGGCCCGAGCCACGCGCCTTCCGGGTGCCGGCCGCGTTCGCGCTCGAGAAGAAGCCCGGCCGCACCGAGCTGCTGCGCGCCCGCCTCGTCGCCGATGCGGCTGGAGACCTCGAAGCCGACCTCGTCCGCCGCCAGGGCTCGGGCATCCTCACCTCGCTCACCGACGCCGACGGCCTGATCGAAGTGGCCCCGGCGACCGTGCGGATCGACAAGGGTGACGCCGTCCGCTTTTTCTCCTTCGCCGAGCTCGGCGCCAATTGAAGGTCCGTTCATGCAGACCGCCGACATCATCGTCATCGGCGCCGGAATCGCCGGGGCCGGCATTGCCTGGGAGCTCGCCGCGGCCGCCCGGGTGGTGCTGCTCGAAGCCGAGGCGCGCCCGGGCCTGCACACCACGGGTCGGTCGGCCGCGGTCTATCTCAAGGGCTATGGCAACGACGTCATCCGCGAGCTCACCGCCGCGAGCGAGGCCTTTCTCGAGGCGCCTCCCGACGACTTCACCACGGCGGCCCTGGTCAAGCGACGCGGCGCCCTGAGCCTGGTGCGCGCCGATCAGCTGGGCGGCCTGGCGCCGACCCTGGCCCGCCTGCATCGCCACGTGCCCGAGGCCCGGCAACTGTCACCCGCCGAGATCCTGCGCTTGGTGCCGCCGCTGCGCCCCGACTATGCGGTGGCCGCAATCTACGATCCGGGTGCCCGCGACCTCGACGTGGATGCGCTCTTTCAGGGTTATCTGCGCGGCTGCAAGGCGCGTGGCGGGCGGCTCATCGTCGACGCACCGTTGCGCCGTCTCGAGGCGCAGGGCGGCGGCTGGCGGTTGACGGCCGGCGATCACCGGTTGACCGCCCCGGTGGTGGTCAACGCGGCCGGTGCCTGGGCCGACCAGGTCGCCGGACTAGCAGGCTTGTCGCCGCTGGGACTGCAGCCGAAGCGGCGCACGGCGCTGCTCGTGGCGCCACCGGCCGGCTGGGAGATCGCCGGCTGGCCGCTCGTCGACGACATTGACGAGCGGTTCTACTGCCGGCCCGAGGCGGGCAGGCTGCTCTGCTCGCCGGCCGACGAAACAGCTTCGCCACCGTGCGACGCCCAGCCCGAGGAGCTCGACATGGCGCAGGCGATCGACCGGATCGAGCGAGCCCTGCCGCTTGATGTCCGGCGGATCGAGCATAGCTGGGCGGGCTTGCGGACCTTCGCCCCGGACAAGACGCCGGTGGTCGGCTTCGATCCGCGCGCGCCCGGCTTCTTCTGGCTCGCCGGCCAGGGCGGCTACGGCATCCAGACGGCACCGGCGATGGCCTCGCTGGCGAGCCGTCTCGCCACCGGCGGGACGGCGCCGGACGCGCTGGCCGACCTTGTGCCGGCCCTCGCCCCGGACCGGCTGGTTCACTGACCGCCGCCGCTACCCGCGGCCGCGTCATCGGGATCGAGCAGGCGATGCATGTGGACGATGAAGTAGCGCATTTGCGCGTTGTCAACCGTCGCCTGCGCCTTGGCCCGCCAGGCCCGCTCGGCCGCGGCGTAGTTCGGGTAGATGCCGACGATATCGAGCTTGGCGAGGTCGGCGAACTCGGTGGTCTTGGGGTCCACGAGCTCGCCGCCGAACACGAGGTGCAGGAGTTGCTTGGCCATCTTATGTCCTCGAGCCGCCGGCACGCCGACGGCTTTTGCTGCAGGTCCGGAGTCGACGCTCTCTTGGCACCCCTTATCGCATCCCCGGCGCGGCCGATGCAATGAGCCCACCGCTCCGCCTGACGCTGATGCTGTGTGCGGTGCAGATGCTGGCGATGAGCGGGTCGCTGAGCTTTCAAGCACTGATCCCGGTGTTCATCGAGGCGTGGCAGCTGAGCAATACCGAGGCCGCCTGGATCGGCGGCGCCTCCTATCTCGGCTACGCGCTCACCGCCCCCCTCCTGGTCGCCGTCACCGATCACGTCGATGCGCGGCGGATCGTCATCGGTGCCTGCCTCGTCGGCGGCGTGGCGGGACTGGGCTTCGCGCTTTTCGCGCAGGGTTTCTGGTCGGCCATGGGGTGGCGCCTGCTGACCGGGATCGCCATCGCCGGCAGCTACATGCCGGGGCTGAAGGCCTTGACCGACCGGCTGCCAGAGGGGCCGATCGGCGGGCGACCGCAGGCCCTCTACAGCGCGACCTTCTCCCTGGCATCGGCGGCTTCGCTGTTTCTCGCCGGGTTCACGACGCAGCTCGCCGGGTGGCCGTTCGCCTTCGCGTTGACGGGGCTCAGCGCACTGCTCGGTGCTGCCCTGATGACCGTGCTGCCGGCCGAAACACCCAGACCGTCGCCGGCCGCCGGTGGCATGACGGCCCGCGTGGCGGCCGTCCTGCGTGACCGACCGACGATGCGCTTCATCGCCGCCTATGCGGCGCACGCGTGGGAAATGTTCGCCTTTCGAACCTGGATCGTCGCGTTCTTGACCTTCGCCGCCCTCACCACCGAGAGCCCGAGCGGCCCGGTCCTGGTGAGCGGCATCGCCACCGTGCTGATCCTGGTTGGTCTACCGGCAGGCCTGCTCGGCAACGAGCTCGCCGAGCGCACCGACCGTCGGCGCGGCGTGGCCGCGCTGATGCTGGCCGCAGCCTGCCTCGCCGTGCTCACCGGGCTCGCCGCCGGCCAGGGCTTCGTTCTCGTGGCGGCTCTGGCTCTCATCTATGGGGCGCTCTTGATGGCCGACAACTCGGCCATTCTCGTCGGCACGATCCAGCACACCCCGGCCGAGCGCCGCGGCGCCGCGATCGCCACGCAGACCTTCGTCGCCGCCTTCATGGCCCTGGTCAGCCCGCTCGCGGTCGGGGCGGTGCTCGACGGCTTCGGCAGTGGTGCCAGTGCCTGGACCTTGGCGTTTCTGGTCATGGCGTTGGGCCCGGTGTCGGGTGCCGTCGTGCTGCTCTGGCCCGATCGCGCGTGACGGCCGGCGGCCGCCTCGCCCCGGTCATCGAGTTCCGCTGCCGCGCATCGTCCGAGGTGCCGCCCGGCGGGCCGCCGCAACCGGCCCGTCCTGCGCACCCGGCAGAGCGGTGCCGCGCCGCTTGGTCAGTCTTCTCGCTTGCTGCTATAACTTGGCAACGCCATCGTTACGCCCATGGAAAGCGCCCGCTTGTCTGCCACGAACCCGGTCTTGGTCGCCATCGACCGCCCCGACCTCGACGGAGCGGTATGCCTCGCGCGCGCGCTCGCGCCGCATTTGGGCGGGCTCAAGCTCGGGCTGGAGTTCTTCTTGCACCAGGGTCCGCAGGGCGTGGCGCGGTTGGGAGCGCTAGGTCTGCCGATCTTCCTCGATGCCAAGCTGCACGACATTCCCAACACCGTGGCCGGCGCGATGCGCGGTGTCGTCGGCTTGCCGGTCGCCATGGTGACCCTGCACGCCGCCGGCGGGCTCGAGATGATGCGTGTGGCGGTCGACGTCGCCGCGGCCAGCGCGAGCCGGCCCTGGGTCTTGGCGGTCACCGTGCTGACCAGCCTGGACCAGGGTGATCTCGCGGCAACGGGCCAGCGCGGGTCGGCGACCGAGCAGGCGCTGCGCCTGGCCGAACTCGCGTTGCGCGCCGGCTGTCAGGGCATCGTCTGCTCGCCCCTGGAGGTGACGGCGATGCGCACGCGGTTCGGCAAGGAGCCCAAGCTCGTCGTCCCTGGCGTGCGACCCGGCACCGCCGGCGACGACCAGAAGCGGACGCTCAACCCCGTGGAAACCTTGGCTGCCGGCGCTGATCGACTGGTCATCGGACGCCCGATCACGTCGGCTGTCGACCCGGTGGCCGCGGCCCAGGCGATCGCGGCGAGCCTGCAGCCCGTGGCCGGAGTTGCCTGATGCGGCTCGACGTCAAGATTTGCGGCCTGACCCGGCTGGCCGATCGGGATGCGGCGATCGCGGGCGGGGCGCGCTGGCTCGGCTTCGTCTTCTATCCGCGCTCGCCGCGCGCGCTCACGCCGACGGCGGCCGGTACCCTGGTGCGCGGCCGGCCGGGCACCGCCGAGGCGGTGGGCGTGTTCGTCGATCCCGACGATGCGTGGCTGGATACGGTGCTGGCCCGGGTGCCGCTCGACCTCCTGCAGCTGCACGGCAGTGAATCGCCAGCCCGGGTCGCCGAGGTGAAGGCGCGGACCGGGCGCCGGGTGATCAAGGCGCTCGCGATCGCCGAGGCCGCAGACGTGGCCGGCCATGAAGCCTATTGTGCCGTTGCCGATATGCTGCTGTTCGACGCCAGGCCACCGCGCGAGCCGGGTGCGATCCCTGGTGGCAACGGCCTGGCGTTCGATTGGCGGCTCCTGGCCGGCCGGCGAATAGCGCTGCCTTGGCTGCTCGCCGGCGGGCTCGATGAGACCAATTTGTCGGAGGCCGCGTGGCTCACCGGGGCCCAGGCCGTCGACGTGTCGTCGAGGATCGAGACGGCACCGGGTGTGAAGGACCCGCCAAGGCTCGCCCGGCTGCTCGCCCAGGCGCGCGACATCGCTTCCGCCACTGCTTGACCGAGGACTTGATGGCTACTGCCACCCTGCATGCACAGCGCCCGAACAGCTTCAGGGCCGGCCCCGACGAGGACGGGCATTTTGGTATCTATGGCGGCCGGTTCGTCGCCGAGACGCTGATGCCCAACATTCTCGAGCTCGAGTCAGCGTGGCGGGCGGCCAAGGCCGACCCGGCGTTCGAGGCCGAGCTGCAGAGCTGGTTCAAGGACTATGTCGGCCGGCCCTCGCCGCTCTATCTGGCAGCGCGGCTGACCGATCACCTCGGCGGGGCTCAGGTCTACTTCAAGCGCGACGAGCTGAACCACACCGGTGCGCACAAGATCAACAATTGCGTCGGCCAGATCCTGCTCGCCACCCGCATGGGCAAGAAGCGGATCATCGCCGAGACCGGGGCCGGCCAGCACGGCGTGGCGACGGCGACCGTGGCCGCCCGCTTCGGCCTCGAGTGCGTCATCTACATGGGCGAGCGCGACATCGAGCGGCAGGCCCCCAATGTCTTCCGGATGCGCCTCTTGGGGGCCAAGGTGGTGCCGGTGACCTCGGGCTCGAAGACCTTGAAGGACGCGATGAACGAGGCCCTTCGCGACTGGGTCACCAATGTCGAGGACACGTTCTACATCATCGGCTCGGTCGCCGGCCCCCATCCCTACCCGGCGCTGGTGCGCGACTTCCAGAGCATCATCGGCACCGAGGCCAAGGCGCAGATCCTGGAGAAGGAGGGACGGCTGCCCGATCTCCTGGTGGCGGCGGTGGGCGGCGGGTCGAATGCCATGGGCCTCTTCCATCCCTTCCTCGACGACCCCGAGGTCAGGATCGTGGCGGTCGAGGCGGCCGGCGACGGGATCGAGACCGGCCGCCACGCGGCGGCGATGACGGCGGGCGAGCCCGGCGTCCTGCACGGCATGCGCAGCTACCTGATGCAGGACGATGACGGGCAGATCGTCGAGCCGCACTCGATCTCGGCCGGGCTCGACTATCCCGGCATCGGCCCCGAGCATTCCTGGCTCAAGGACCTGGGGCGGATCGAGATCGCGACCGCGACCGACCAGGATGCGCTCGATGCGTTCGCGCTCTGTGCGAAGCTCGAGGGCATCCTGCCGGCGCTCGAGCCCGCCCATGCCCTGGCCGAGGTCACCCGGCAGGCGCCGCGGATGGGCAGGGACCAGATCATCATCATGAATCTCTGCGGCCGCGGCGACAAGGATATCGGGACGGTAGCGCAGCACATGGGTGTCACGCTTTGAACACGCTCGATCCTTCGGGAGACCGCCGATGACCGCCTCGCGTCTCGATCGGCGTTTTGCGGCGCTCCGCGGCGAAGGGCGGGCCGGGCTCGTCACCTTCATTTGCGGCGGCGATCCGGATCCTGAGACCTTCCAGACGATTCTCGACGGCCTGCCGGCCGCCGGTGCCGACGTCATCGAGGTCGGCATGCCGTTCTCCGATCCGATGGCCGACGGGCCGTCGATCCAGGCCGGCAACCTGCGCGCCCTCGCTGCCGGCATGACGCTCGAGCGGCTGCTGCGCCATGTGGCCCGATTCCGCGAGAGCGAGGCCGAGACGCCCATCGTCTTGATGGGCTACTTCAACCCGATCCACAAGTTCGGGCCGGAACGGTTTTTGGAGGCCGCGGTCGCGGCCGGGGTCGACGGGCTCATCGTGGTCGACCTGCCGCCCGAGGAGGATGCCGAACTCTGCCTGCCGGCGCTGGCCAGGGGGCTGAACTTCATTCGCCTAGCGACGCCGACGACCGACGACAAGCGGCTGCCCAAGGTCCTGGGCAACACCTCGGGCTTCATCTACTACGTCTCGATCACCGGCATCACCGGCGCCGCCGCCCCGGTCGCCGAGACGGTCGGACAAGCGGTCGCGCGGATTCGCCGGCATACCGACCTGCCGGTCGCGGTCGGATTCGGCATTCGCGAACCCGCCCAGGCGGCGGGCATCGCGCGGCTGGCGGATGCGGCCGTGGTCGGCTCGGCCCTGGTCGACGAGATAGCACGGCACGCCGCCACGGGCGACGTCACGGGCCTGCCGGTCGCCGTCCACAGCAAGGTCGCCGATCTAGCCTGGGCGGTGCGCCGGGCGCGCGCGGCATGAAGGGACAAGACGCCCGATGAACTGGCTCACGAGCTACGTCCGCCCGCGCTTTCAGGCCCTGGTCCGCAGCACCGGCAAGACCGAGGTGCCCGAAAACCTCTGGCATCAATGTGCCTCCTGCGAACGGATGATCTTCCACCGGGACCTCGAGGCCAACCAGCGGGTCTGCCCGCATTGCGGCCACCACATGCGCGTCGGGCCCGACTACCGTTTCCAGAGTCTCTTCGACGAGGGCAGCTGGAGCCGCATCGAGCTGCCCAAGGTGCCGGTCGATCCCCTCAAGTTCCGTGACGCCAAGCGTTACTCGGACCGCTTGAAGGAGGCACAGGCCAAGACCAAGGCGGCGGACGCGCTCGAAGCAGCACATGGCACGATCGACGGCCGGCCGGTGGTGATCGCCGTGATGAATTTCGACTTCATGGCGGGATCGATGGGCGCGGGCCTCGGCGAGGCGTTCGTCACCGCAGCACGGCTCGCCGTGCTCCAGGAAGCAGCTTTCGTCGTCGTGACGTCCTCGGGCGGTGCCCGGATGCAGGAGGGTGCGGTGTCGCTGATGCAGATGGCCCGCACCACGATCGCGGTCGAGGAGGTCAAGGAGGCGGGCTTGCCCTATCTCGTGATCCTCACCGACCCCACGACCGGCGGGGTCACGGCGTCGTTCGCCATGCTGGGCGACATCCACATCGCCGAGCCGGGCGCGGTGATCGGCTTTGCCGGGGCCAGGGTGATCGAGCAGACGATCCGCGAGACCCTGCCCGAGGGCTTTCAGAAGGCGGAGTATCTGCTCGAGCATGGGATGGTCGACATGGTCGTGCATCGCTTCGAGCTGCGCCCGACGCTGGCCCGCGTTCTCGACCTTTTGCGCCGGCCGCTGGCGCCGACCGCGAGCGACGACGAGAGCAGCGAGGCGCTGGAGCCGGCCGCCGCCAACGACGACGCCGACGACTCGACGACGCTGGTCGATGCGGCCGACGATTGAGTATCGACGAGCGGCGGCCGGTCCGATAGCGACCCTGACCGCACTGCGCAAACGAGAACGCGGTAACAACCCATCATGACCGAATTCGGCAGCGATCTGATCCTGGCGCGGCTGCAGTCGCTGCATCCGAGAAGCATCGATCTGTCCCTCGGCCGGGTGCAGCGGCTGCTGGCCAGGCTCGGCCATCCCGAGCGGCAGTTGCCACCCGTCGTGCACATCGCCGGCACCAACGGCAAGGGCTCCACACTGGCGATGCTCGACGCCATGCTGTGTGCCGCAGGCCAGCGCGTGCATCGCTATATCTCCCCGCATCTGGTGCATTTCAACGAGCGCATCCTGGTCGGCGGCCAGCCGATCGACGAGCCGTTCCTCGCCGAGGTGCTCGACGTCTGCGAGCGGGCCAATGCGGCAGCACCCATCACCTTTTTCGAGATCACCACGGCAGCAGCGTTGTTGGCCTTCGCCCGCTCCCCCGCCGACTGGCTGCTGCTGGAGACCGGCCTCGGCGGCCGGCTGGATGCGACCAACGTCGTCGATCGGCCGGCACTCACGCTGATCAGCCCGATCTCGATGGATCACGAAAGCTATCTCGGCGACACGATAGCCGCCATTGCCGGCGAGAAGGCCGGCATCATCAAGCCGGGGGTACCGGTCTTCGCCGGCCCGCAGGCGCCGGCTGCACTCGCCGTCCTGGCGAGCAAGGCGGAGGCCGTGGCGGCACCGCTCCAGGCTTGCGGGCGCGACTGGCGGTTCGCGGTGAACCCTGATGGCTTCGTGCTGTCGACGCCGCAGGCGACGCTGACCCTGCCGAAGCCCGGCCTGCTCGGCGCCCACCAGATCGAGAACGCGGCGCTCGCCGCGATGGCCGGGGCGGCAATCGGTCTGTCGGCCCCGGCCATCGCCCGTGGCCTTTGCGAAGCGCGCTGGCCGGGCCGTTTGCAACGCCTCCCGCGCAAAGGGTTCACCGGGCTCGATGGAGCCGCCCTCGAGGTCTGGCTGGATGGCGGTCACAATCCCGCCGCCGGGCAGGCGCTCGCGGCGAGCTTGCCTTGCATCGCCAACGGTCGACCGGTCGATCTCGTCGTCGGCATGCTCGAGACCAAGGACACCGCCGCCTTTCTGGAACCGATGCGGGGATTGATCCGCCACGTCCACGCTATTGCCGTCCCGCATGAGCCAAGCGCGCGGTCGGCGGCGGCAATCGCCGGGACGGCACGCGGGCTGGGGTTCGCTGTCAGCGAATACGGCGATGTCGAAGCGGCTGTCCGGGCCAGCGCACGCGGCGCGCACACCCCAGCCGTGGTGCTGATCTGCGGTTCGTTGTACCTCGCAGGGCAAGTGCTGCGTCGCTTCGCCTGAGCCGCGCTCGGCGGTCTGCAGCGCCCCCGGAGTTTCCTTGAGGCTCGTTGTTTGGCTCCGATACCGACAGCACCGTCGCCGCGCGGGCGGCGTGGTGGCGGGCGCGGCCTCTTTGGCCCGCGCTCTTGCAGCGACGGAGGCGTCGTGTCGCGCAACAGCCCGTCGACGGCCGCCTCGATGTGGCGCTCCGGCCAGCGCCAGGCCGGGACCTTGCCGAGTCCGGCTGGGTGCCTGCTCTCCACCATGCCGACCCAATCGCCGGTCGACAACACCACCGCAGCCCGCCAGACGTGCTTTTGCCGGCTGTCGCGGTCGGCGCCGCGCCCATCACGCCATTACACACTTCCATCACGCCCAATTGACCGACCGGCAGCGAACAAGACTGGCGGGGCGGCAGCATCGTGCGTAACTTTTGTCGACCATTCGTCGTCACAAGACGCGGTAGTCATCCGACAGATGAGCGGGCGAATTACAATTTCGTGTGATCGACGATACAATGACGGGAGGGAAGAATGGCTAGCAAAACGCCGCTGCTCGATCGGGTCCCGACAGTGGAGAGCCTGCGTCGATTGCCCGCCCAAGCGCTGAGCGAGGTCGCGGCGGAGCTGCGCGCCGAGCTCGTCGACACGGTCGCTTCCACCGGTGGCCATCTCGGCGCCGGGCTCGGCGTGGTCGAGCTCACCTTGGCATTGCACTACGTTCTCGACACCCCGACCGACCGGCTGATCTGGGACGTCGGGCATCAATGTTATCCGCACAAGATGCTCACCGGCCGGCGCGGGCGCATGCGCACGCTGCGCCGGGCCGGCGGGCTCTACGGCTTCACCAAGCGGAGCGAGAGCCCGCACGACCCATTCGGTGCGGCCCACAGCTCGACCGCGATGGCGGCGGCCCTCGGCATGGCCCGCGCCCGCGACCGGCAGGGGCAGAGCCACGAGGTGGTGGCCGTGGTCGGGGACGGGGCGATGAGCGCCGGGCTCGCCTTCGAGGCGCTCAACAATCTGGGTGCCGCCGACAGCCGTGTGCTGGTCGTCCTCAACGACAACGGCATGTCGATCGCGCCGGCGGTCGGCGCGCTCGAGCAGCATTTGCGGGCGATCGCCGCCGCTGACGCGAGCCTCGCCGCTGACGCGGTCGTGGCCCAGCTCGCCCGGCACGCCGGCGCCGGCGCCGGCGACCGGGCACACGGTAATTTCTTCGAGACGCTGGGCCTAGCCTATCTCGGCCCGATCGACGGCCACGATCTCGCCACCCTGGTCGCCGTGCTGCAGGCCGTGCGAGACAGCCCAATCGCCGGGCCGATCCTTCTCCACGTCCGCACCGAGAAAGGCCGCGGCCACCCCTTTGTCGAAGCCTCGGCCGAGGCCTATCACGCGGTCGAGCCCTTTGCCGCGCCTGGCACCGCACCGGCGGCGACAGCCGACCGGAAGGGCAACGGCCGGACACCGCCCCGGTCAGCACCGATGCCGAGCTACAGCCGTGTTTTCGGCGACACGCTGCTCGAGCTCGCCCGGGCCGACGAACGAGTGGTCGCCATCACCGCGGCCATGAGCTCGGGCACCGGGCTCGGTACCTTCGGCGAGGCCCTGCGCGAACGCTTCTTTGATGTCGGGATCGCCGAGCAGCACGCGGTGACCTTTGCCGCCGGGCTCGCCGCCGAAGGCATGCGGCCGGTAGTCGCGATCTACTCGACCTTCCTGCAGCGCGCCTACGACCAGATCGTCCACGATGTGGCCCTGCAAAGCCTGCCGGTGCGCTTCGCCATCGATCGGGCGGGGCTGGTGGGTGCGGACGGTCCGACCCACGCCGGCAGCTTCGACCTCGTCTATCTCGGCTGCCTGCCGGGCTTCGTCGTCATGGCGCCGAGCGATGCGCTCGAGCTGCGTCATATGCTGCGCACCGCATTGGCGATCGACGACCGGCCGTCGGCGGTGCGCTATCCGCGCGGCACCGGGCCCGCCGCCGAGTGGCAGCTGCCGGCGCAGGAACTGCCGATCGGCCGCGGCCGGGTCGTCCAGGAGGGTCGCCAGGTGGCGCTGCTGTCGCTCGGCGGCCGGCTCGCCGCCTGCCGCGAGGCGGCCGCGCGGTTGGCACGCCGCGGCTTGCGCGCGACGATCGCCGATGCGCGCTTTGCCAAGCCGCTCGACGAGACACTGATCGGCCAGCTGGTGGCCGACCACGACGTCCTCGTGACCCTGGAAGAGGGGGCCGGCGGCGGCTTCGGCGCGCAGGTTCTCGCCTGCCTCGCGGCGCGTGGCTGGCTCGACGCCGGGGCTGCGCTCCGCACGATGACGCTGCCCGACCGCTTTGTTGCTCACGCCGCGGTCGACGCGCAATATGCCGATGCCGGCCTCGCCGCAGCCGATATCGAGGCCACGGTACTGGATGCCCTCGCCACCGCTGCGCGTGCCCGGCCAATCTTCGGCACGGCATCCGCCGCGACAGCTCCGCTCGGACGGTCTTGACCATGCAGTCGCAAGAGACGCTGGAAATCGGTACCCTGTCGCCGGTGGCGGCGCGATGCGAGGCGTCCGCCGCCGATCATGCCGCCGTTGCAGCGAGCACCCGGGCGTCGGGCTCGTCCTTCTTCTGGGCGATGCGGCTGCTGCCGCAGGCTCGGCGCCGGGCGATGTTCGGCCTCTATGCTTTCTGCCGCGAGGTCGACGACATCGCCGATGCCGAGGGGCTGGCGCGGGCCGATCGTCTAGCCGCCCTGGCGCGCTGGCAGGACGAAATCGAGGCGCTCTATGCCGGCCGGCCGTCGACCGCGATCGGCCGGGTGCTCCGCGCGCCGGTCGAAGCCGCCGGCCTCGAGCGGCAGGAGTTCGAGGCGATCATCGACGGCATGCGGATGGATGCGGAGGCGGCCATTCGCGCGCCCTCGCGGGCGACGCTGGAGCTCTATTGCCGCCGGGTGGCGGTCGCCACCGGCCGGCTGTCGGTTGCGATCTTCGGTGCCCCCGACGCTGCCGGTCGTGCCGTCGCGGATCACCTCGGGCGCGCGCTGCAGCTCACCAACATCCTGCGCGATCTCGACGAGGACGCAGCGATCGGCCGGCTCTACCTCCCGCGCGAGCTGCTCGACGCGCACGGCATCGCCGCCCGCGAGCCCGAGGCGGTCCTGGCGAATCCGGCACTGCCCGCTGCCTGCGCCGAACTCGCCGACGAGGCCAAGCGGTCGTTCATGGCCACCGACGTCGCGCTCGCCGCCTGCGACCGGCGACTGATGCGCCCGGCGGTCGTCATGCGCGCGGTCTATGGTCGCCTGCTCGATCGCCTCGTCGCTCGCGGTTGGGCGGACCGCGGCAGCGATCCGGCGCCGTCGCGCACCGTCAAACTGTGGCTGGCGCTACGCCATGGTTTAGGATGAGCCGGCGGCGGCCGGGGCCGCCCGGGGAGCGCTGCGCGCAACCGCCGGCCGCACCCGGAGTGGCGACCGGGCGAAGCGTTGCGGCGAGCGACCGCCGTGATGCAAGTTGACCGGCGAAAGCTCGAAGAGGTTGCCATGACCATGCTCGACAGTCGTCGCCAAGCGCGTGCTGATCACGGGATCGACAACGCGGGGCAGCGGGCCCTCGCTCGGGTCGTCGGGGAGGCGCTGGCAGCGCTGGAGTCGGCGCGGCAGGCGGACGGGCACTGGCTGTTCGAACTCGAAGCGGACGTCACGATCCCGGCCGAGTACATCATGCTCGAGCACTTCCTCGACGAGATCGACGCCGGGATCGAGGGCGAACTCGCCGCCTATATTCGCAGCCTGCAGGGCGAGGATGGTGGTTGGCCGCTGTTCCATGGCGGTCCCCTGGACGTCAGTGCCAGCGTGAAGGCCTATCTAGCACTCAGACTGGCGGGCGATGATGCCAATGCGCCGCATCTGCGGCGCGCCCGCAGCGCCATCCTCGCTGCGGGCGGGGCCGAGCGGAGCAACGTCTTCACCCTCTACGCGCTGGCGCTCTTCGCCGTGGTGCCGTGGCGGGCGGTGCCGGTCATGCCGGTCGAACTCGTCCTGCAGCCGCACTGGTCGCCGTTCAGCATCTGGCGGATGTCCTACTGGTCACGCACGGTGGTGGTGCCGCTCTTGATCATCGCCGCCCTCAAGCCCGTCGCGCGAAACCCGCGCGGGGTGACGATCGAGGAGCTGTTCCGAACCCCGCCGCAGGTCGCGCAATATCGCCACAACCCGACCCGGCAGCCGATCGGGCGCCTGTTCATCGCCATCGACCGGCTGCTGCGGCCACTGGAGCCGCGGCTGCCGCGATCGCTGCGCAAGCGGGCGATCGAGCAGGCGATGGCGTTCATCCGCCCGCGGCTTAACGGCGAGGACGGGCTGGGTGCCATTTTTCCGGCCATGGCCAATGCGCTGATGGCGATGGCAGCCATGGGCTATGCGCGTGACCACCCGGACCGCCGCACTGCCCGGCGGGCGATCGACAAGCTGCTCACCGCTGATCCCGAGCGCCGCTACTGCCAGCCCTGTCTCTCGCCGGTCTGGGATACGGCCTTGGCGCTGCATGCGGTGATGGAGTCCACCGGGCAGCCCGACCGCGACGCCTGCTGTTGGCTCGTCGAGCGGCAGATCACCAACTGCCGCGGCGACTGGGCGGTGGGGCGCCCGGACGCGGTGCCCGGCGGCTGGGCCTTTCAGTATGCCAACCCGCATTATCCCGACATCGACGACACCGCGGTGATCGCGATGGCGCTGCATCGTGCCGACCCGGATGCCTACGGGGCAGCGATCGAGCGGGCGCTGGCCTGGCTGCTGCCGCTGCAGAGCCGAAACGGCGGCTGGGGGGCTTTCGATGCGGACAATTGCGCGGCCTATCTCAACCACATCCCGTTCGCCGATCACGGTGCCCTCTTGGACCCGCCGACCGCCGATGTCACCGCCCGCGTGCTGGGTCTGTTGGGCCAGCTCGGCTGGCGACCCGGCGATGCCGTGGTCGACCGGGCGCTGGGCTTTTTGCTGCGCGAGCAGGAAAGCGACGGCAGCTGGTTCGGCCGCTGGGGCACCAATTACGTCTACGGCACCTGGTCGGTGCTGTGCGGGCTCAACGCGGTCGGGATCGCCAGCGATACGGCGACGGTGCGCCGGGCGGTCGACTGGCTGCTCGCCCGGCAGCGGGCCGACGGCGGCTGGGGCGAGGACGGCCTGACCTACTGGAACGAGGCGCGCAACCTCGCCAAGGCCAGCACGCCAAGCCAGACCGCCTGGGCGCTGATGGCGCTGATGGCGGCGGGCGAGGTCGACCACCCGGCGGTGGCACGCGGGGTGGCCTTCCTCCTCGATCAGCCCCGCGACGCCGAAGGCTGGGTCGAGCCATGGTTCACGGCGGTCGGTTTTCCCCGCGTCTTCTACCTCCGCTACCACGGCTACCGGCGCTATTTCCCGCTGTGGGCGCTGGCGCGCTATCGCAACCTCAAGAGGAGCGGTCGGCGCGACGTCGCGTGGGGGCTCTAAGCGCACCGGGCTTCGTCACCGGCCTGCCCTTCGAGCGGCGGATCGTCGAGGCAACGGCTCGCCGGCTGCAGATCGAGGCGGTGGCGGTGCGCGCCGCCGGCAACGATCCGGCCGCCGCCGGCCGGCTGGCGACACAACTGGCCGCGGCCGGCGTCGACAGGTTGATCAGTTTCGGTCTTTGCGGCGCGCTCGCTCCCGGGCTCGAGGCCGGGGATCTGGTCGTCGCCGAGACGGTGCTGTGCTTGGGCCAGCCGCCGCTCGACCTCGCCCCGCTCTTTCGTCCGACGGCCCTCGCGTTGCGGACCGGCAGGCTCGTCAGCGTCGACGTCCCGGTGACGACGCCGGCGGCCAAGGCGGCCCTGGCGCGGCGCAGCGGCGCGATCGCGGTGGACGTCGAGAGCTACGCCATCGCCGCCGCTGCGCAGGCCGCCGGAATCGGCTGTATCGTCGCCCGGGTAGTGGCCGACGAGGCGGCCGACGGCATTCCAGCTGCGGCACTCGCCGGCCTCGGCCCCGACGGCGGCGTCCAGCCGCTTCGGGTCATCGCCGCCCTCGGCCGTCGGCCGGGCGAGCTCGGCCCCCTCGTCAAGTTGGCCCGGCGCACCCGCCGGGCGCGGGCGACGCTAGGCCGCGTGGTCCCGCTGCTTCTCGCCTGACGCGTCTTCGAGGCGTCGCTCCAGGGCTTCGACATTGGCCTCGAAGACCTGTTCGGCCGGACGCTGGCCCGAGAGGTCGATCTCCGGCAGCATCGGCGCCTCCGTCTCGACGCCACGGCGAAAGACCCGCCAGGCCTTCAAGGGATGGGCGACGGTGTCGGCGACGGCCGTCGGCTCGAAGCCGCAATGCACCATGCAATCGGCGCATTTCTCGTAGCGGCCGGTGCCGTAGGCGTCCCAGTCGGTGGTCTCCATCAGCTCCTGAAAGCTCGCGGCGTAGCCTTCACCCAAAAGGTAGCAGGGCCGCTGCCAGCCGAAGATGTTGCGGGTCGGATTGCCCCAGGGCGTGCAGCGATAATCCTGGTTGCCGGCGAGAAAATCGAGGAACAGGGTCGACTGGCTGAACCGCCACCGGCGTCCCTTGCCGCGGCGGAAGATGTCGCGGAACAGCCGCTTGGTCTGCTGCCGGGTGAGAAAATGCCCCTGGTCCGGGGCGCGCTCGTAGGCATAGCCCGGCGAGACGGTGATGCCCTCCACCCCGAGCGTGCCAACGTGATCGAAGAAGGCGGCGACCCGGTCGGGCTCCGCATCGTTGAACAGCGTGCAATTGACGGTGACGCGAAAGCCCTTGGCGACGGCACTTCGGATGGCGCGCTCGGCCCGATCATAGACGCCCGCCAAGTCGACCGAACGGTCGTGCTCCTCGCGCAGCCCGTCGAGATGGACCGAGAGCGTGAGGTAGGGACTGGGCTGGAAGCGCTCGAGCTTCTTCTCGAGCAGCAGCGCGTTGGTGCAGAGATAGACGAACTTCTTGCGGCTCGTGATGCCGGCCACGATCGCGCCGATCTGCGGGTGCAACAGCGGCTCGCCGCCCGGGATCGAGACGATCGGCGCACCGCATTCGTCGACCGCGGCCAGACAGTCCTCGACGCTCATGTGTCGGGCGAGGATCGCCTTCGGGTAATCGATCTTGCCACAGCCGGCGCAAGCGAGGTTGCAGCGGAACAAGGGCTCGAGCATCAGCACCAAGGGGTAGCGCTGCCGGCCCTGGAGCTGTTGCTTGAGGATGTAGGCGCCGACGCGGAGCTGCTGGATCAATGGGACGGCCATGGCTGCCTCCGGTGCTGAGTGACCTGGTCGCCGCCCGACGCCTCGGGCAGCTTGAACGAGACGGCCTCGCGGACGCCGGCCAGCGTTTCGATCTGGTCATAGCCGAGCCGCCCCAATCGACGCACCGGCTCCGCGACCAGGAATTCCGGCATCGAGGCCCCGGCCGCAGTCTCGACCCGGCGCCTCACGTCGTGCGAACTGAAGATGGTCACGGCACCGGGCGAAATCTCGTCGACCTCGTCCACGAACACTGCCGCCTGGCCCTCGAGCGAGGCCACCAGATGGGCGTTGTGGACGATCTGGCGGCGCACGTAGACCGGCGGCCCGGAGTGCTCGAGGGCCCGCTCGACACCCGCACAAAAGCCAGGCGGCTCGGCCAGAATGACCTTCAAGGCTCACTCCCAGCGGCGCGATCCGACGGCACATCCGTCGCTGCCCCCAAGACTATCGTCACAGGCGCGGAAGCCAACGGGGCAAATGCGGTCAGACCCTCGCGCGGCGTCACGATGGGGTGAAACGAAGACCCGCGGCCGCTCAGTGCCGCTGTTTCGAGCCCGACCAGCGGTCGACGCGGCGCAACAGCGCCGGCAGGAAGACGAGCATGGCAAACAAGATGGCGATGATCGCCACCGCCAGGAGCTGCCCCATGCTGGCTAGACCGCGATGCCCGGCGAGGCCGAGCGTCCCGAACGAGCTCAACGTGGTCGCGGCGCTGAGCAACACCGCCCGGGGCGTGCTGGTCGCCGCGAGGTCGCGAGCGGCCGCGAGCGAGCGGCGCCGCATGACGAGGTGGATGGCGCTGTCGACACCGAGGCCGATCAACAGCGGCAGGACGATGACATTGGCGAAGTTGAACGGAATGCCGAGCCAGACCGTGGCCGCCAGGGTGAGCAGCCCGGCGAGCAGCACCGGGGCGAGGATCAGGGCCAGCTCGCCCGGCCGGCGCAGCACCATGGCGAGCAGCAGGACGACCAGCAGGAGAGCCAGCCCGGTCGCCACGAGCATCGCCTCGACCACCACCGCGCCGGCGCGGAGGATCTGGATCGGGCTGCCGGTGACCCGCTCGGCGACGTCCTCGACCGCCTCGATCAGCGGGCGAAGCCCGGCCACGTCGGCGGGTGCCGCTCGGGGCTCGACCGCCAGCCGGTAGACCGGGCCCGGTGCTACATAGCGACGCAGCAGCGCGGCCGGCAGGTCGTCGACGCCGACCGGCCCCGTCTCCAGCGCCAGGCGCAAGCGCTCGAGCGTGAACGGGAAATAATGCAGCAGCGCGTCACGCAAGGTCGCGGCGGCGGCCGGTGTCGGGCCTGCCGCGAAGAGCCGGTCGAGGCCGGCCAGCAGCCGTGCGGCGGCGGTACTTTCGGCGAGCCCGGCGGCAGCGAGCTCGCCCAGAGCCGCGCGCAGCTCGCCGAGGGCGGCCTCGAGTGCTGCCATGTCGGTCTCGACCGCGGCCAAGGGTGTGGGCGCAGGGAAGTGCAGGAAGAACGACGCATCGTCGAGGATCGCCAGCTTCTCCGACTGATCCCGCGGCACGAAGCTTTCCAGCCAGCGGACCTGCTCGACCCCGGGGATCGCCGCCAGCCGCTCGGCCAGCCCGGCGGCGGTGTCTTCTCCGTCGGCCAGGACTTCCAGCGTATAGGGCGAGCCCACCGCACTCTCGCGCAGCGCCTCGAAGCTGCGCATCGCCGGCGAGGCGGGATCCTTGAGGCGGATCGGATCGGCATCGAAGCGGACCGCCGGCAAGGTCGCGACAGCGGCGAGCGCCAGGATTGCGGTCGAGGCCAGCCACCAGCCATCGGCCGACCCACCACCCGAGGACGCCAGCCAGCCCACCCTCGGCAGCGGCTGCCGCGGCCGCAGGGCGGGAGCCGCACGCGGCTGCGGCAGCAGCATGAGCAACGCCGGCAACAGTGTGAACGCGAGGCTGCAGGAGATCACGACGCCCACGGCCGAGATCAGCCCCAGCTGCGCCAGCCCCTGATAGGCGGTGGGCGTGAAGGCGAGGAAGGCGAGTGCGGTCGACGCCATGCAGAGCAAGAGAGCGCTGCCGACCCGGCCACTGGCCCGGGCGAGTCCTGCCGCCGGCGACGCCCCGCTGCCCAGGGCTTCGCGACAGCGCAACAGGAGATGGATCGCGTAATCGATGCCGAGGCCGATGAACAGGACGGCGAAGGTGACCGAGATGATGTTGAAGGAGCCGATCGCCAGGATGGTGAAGCCGGCGGTCAAGACCAGCCCGACCGCCAGCGTCAGGAGCGCTGCCACGACCAGCTGCCAGGTGCCGAGCCCGACCAGGAGGACCAGGGCGACGAGGCCGGCCGAGAGGCCGCCGGCAAGGGCCGCGTCACGGGCCACGCCATCGAGTTCCTCGGCATTGATCGCCGCCGCACCGGTGAAACCGACCTCGACATTGTCAGGCAAGCCGGCGACGGCGTCGGTCGTCGCTGCACGCACCGCCTCGAGTGCGGCCCGCCCGGGAGCGAGCCGCGCCCGGTCGAGCCGCGGCTGGACGAAGACGAGTTCGCGGTGTGGCGTCGCATCGCCGGACCCGTCCAGGAGGCGCTCCCAGGAGAGCGGCTGCGGGGCGCCGGCCTCGACCGTCTCGACAGTGGCCGCGATGGCCGCGAGCGCCCGGCCGAGACCATCGAGACTCGGCGCCTCGGCCGCCGCGTCCGTCGCCGCCACGGCCAAGAGCTCGAAGAGCGCAGTCAGCGTCGGCTGCTCGGCGAGCGTCGCCAGGAAGGGCTGGATCTCGGCCAGCAGATCGATCCGCCGGGCCAGCGCCTCGGGCTCCAGGAACAACAGACCGTGCCGGTCGAAGAAGGCGCCACCGTACCAAAAGATACCGGCAACCGCGTCGAGGCCCTCGACCGCCTCGACCGCGGCCGCCGCCGCCGAGCGTGCCGCCTCCGGTGCCGCCGCCTCGATAACGATGACGAGATTATCGGCCAGTTCCGGAAAACGCTGCTTGAACTCCTGCGCGGTTCGGCGGAACTCTAGAGACGGGTCGAGCATTTGTTCGGTGCCGCCGACCAGGGCGAGATTGCCCGCGACGTAGAGAACCGTGGCGGCGGTCAGCGCGAGCAGTGCGAGGACGACGCCATGCGCCCGGCGCACCGACCCTGTGGTCAGGCGGGCGATCAGGCGGGCGAGATGCTGCTCGAGGGGTTTCCTTCGGGCCGGAAGTTGGATGCGGGATCGAGGCATGACCTCCGGGCGGACGTGCCATCCCGCCAGCTGTGGACGTGTCGAGGACGCTTGCTACACCGTTACCGCCGCAGGGATATCAGCGACTATTGCGCTCAGGCAATCCGCTGCACGCGCCGCGCTCTGCTCAGTGGCACCCTGGTTGCACTGGTGGCGCCGTTCGGCAGGGCTGCGCTCGGCGACACGGACGCCGCCGCCGCGCCCATCGACCAGGCGGTGGCGATGATCGAACGGTTCCACGCGGCGTTGGTGGACGCCGCGGCGGCGGCGGGCGGGCTGCCCTTCACGGACCGGCGCGAACTTCTGGCACCGGTGGTCGAGGCGGCCTTCGCCAGCGACGTGATGGCGCGGCTGGCCAGCGGCCGCGCCTGGCGCACTATCGAGCCCGACGACCGGCAGCGCATCATCAGCCTGTTTGCCGCCTTCACCACCGCCAACTACGCCGCCCGCCTCGCCGCCGACCCACCGTCCTTCGCGGTGATTGGCGCGCGGGCGGACCGTGGCGAACGGGTGATCGTCGAGGCCGAGGTGACCGCCGCCGACGGCAGCACCAATGCGCTCGCCTATGTCGTCGGGCGGCACGCGGGCCGCTGGCAGATCTTCGATGTGCTCGGGCGCGGCCGGTTCAGCGAGCTTGCCCGACGGCGGGCGGAGTTCACCTCGATCCTCGAGCGGCGTGGTGTGCCGGGGCTGATCGATACGCTAAAAACGCAGATCCAGGCGCTCGCCTCGTGAGCGGCCCGTCGCGACGCCGGCCGGCTCCGGCTGTTCGACGCTTCAGCCGTCTCCGTCACCCGCTGAGCGGCAGCCCGCTCGGCGTCCTGCTCCGCCACCTTCGCGCCTCCGGTCCGCCGTCGCGGCGAGGTCTGCCGACCGTTGCCCTTGCCCTCGTGGCCGCCGTGCTGCGCTGGCCGTTCACAATGCTGGAGGCGGCGCATGTCGGCCGCCACCGCCCGGCGACGATCCCGGCCCCGCTCTTCATCATCGGCCATTGGCGCAGCGGCACGACGCATCTCTACACGATGCTCGCCCGTTCGCCGGCCTTCGCCACCGTCTCGCCGATCGCCGCCGGTTTGCCGCTCGAACACCTGCTGCTCGGCAGCTGGCTGCGACCGCTCTTGCAGCGCACCCTGCCCCGGGACCGCTTCATCGACGACATTGCGGTCACCGCCGATGCACCACAGGAGGACGAGATCGCGATTGCCGCCATGGGCGGCCCCTCCTTTCTCGACGCCTTCCACTTCCCGCGGCAGTTCGAGCGGTTGCTCGCCCGGGGTCTTTTCTTCGATGACGCCGCTGTGCCGATACGGGCCGCCTGGGCGGCGCGCCTCGAGCGCTTCTATGCGACGCTGCTGATGGCCCAGCCGGGGCGCCGACTGCTCTTGAAGAACCCGGTCTACATGGCGCGCATCCCCGAGCTCTTGGCCCGCTGGCCGGATGCGCAGTTCATCCACATTCATCGCGATCCGCTCGAGGTGTTCGATTCGACCCGCCGCCTCCATGCCAGCATGCTCGACAACTTCGCTCTCCAGCGCTTCGACCATTTGTCGATCGAGGCCACCGTGCTCGCCACCTACGAGCGGCTGATGCGTACCTTCGAACGGGACAAGCGGCACCTGGCACCCGGGCAACTGGCCGAGATCAGCCTCGACGCGCTGCGCCTCGATCCCGAGACGACACTGGCCGGCGTCTACCAGCGCCTGGGCCTCGCCGATTTCGCCGGCGCCTGGCCGCATTTTGCCGTCTATTGCAAGGCACAAGGCGCCTACCAGCCCCGCCCCGCGACCTTCGAGCCCGGCGCGATCCGCGACACCCTGATCGGCTGGCGAACCCGGCTCGGCAGCGAGCGATGAGCGGGGCGCCGGTGCTGGTGACCGGTGGCGCCGGCTTTCTCGGCCGGCATCTGGTGGGCGAGCTCCTCGCGGATGGTGCCGCGGTTCGGGTGCTCGATCCGCACAGCCCTGATCCCGCCCCGCAGCTCACGGCGATCCGGGGCTCGATTCTCGATCCGGCGGCGCTGGAGGCGGCAATGCGTGGCTGCCGCACGGTTTTCCACCTCGCCGCCTACGCCCATCTCTTCGCCCGCGACCCGCAGATCTACCAAACGGTCAATGTCGAGGGCACGCGTGCTGTCCTCGAGGCTGCCCGGCGGCACGGTGTCGAGCGGCTCGTCGTGGTCTCGAGTGCGGTGATCCTGCGCGGTTGGGCCGATCCCGATCCGGCGTCCATCAGCGAAGCCAGCGCCCGGCCGCCGCGCGAAGCGATGGCCGGCCCCTACAGCCGGTCGAAGCACGCGGCGGATGCGGAGGTCAGCGCGGCCGCAGCCGCCGGGCTGCCGGTCGTCACCCTTTATCCGACGGTGCCGATCGGTCCAGGCGATCTCGGCATGACCGCGCCGACGCGGATGCTGGCGATGCTGCTGGAGCGCCCACCACCGGCTTATCTGGAGACGGTGCTCGACCTGGTACCGGTGCGCGACCTTGCGCGGCTCTGCCACCTTGTTGCCGAGCGCGGGTCGCCGGGTAGCCGCTACATCGCCGCCGGCGAGGCCTGGGCCTTCAGCGGTCTGCTCGACTGGCTGGCCGAGCGCACCGGCCGGCCGATGCCGCGCCGGCGGGTGCCCTGGCAGATCGCCGCCCTGGTCAGTCGGCTGGCCGAGCCCGTGGCCCGCCATCTCGACCGGGCGCCGCCCGACGCCTCGATCGAGGCGATCCGCCTGGCGCGGCACCGGCGGCACTACGATGCCGGCCGGGCGCGGTGCCAGCTGGGCTGGCGACCCGGTCCGGTCGAGCCGGCGCTCGCCAGCGCCGTCGATTGGCTCAGCCGGCGGCCGTCTCCGGCCTGACGATCGGCAGACCGCGATAGCGCCACTCCAGAAAGCCGCCGTCGAGCCGCCGGACCCGCCGGCCGGTCGGGCGCAGTGCCTCGACCGCCTGATAGGCGTAGACGCCTTGCCGACCTGTCGCCGGCGCAACAGCCCCGCCCCGACCGCTCCAGACGTGGCTGGCGACCGCCGGCCTCATGCTGGCGGTCGGCGCATCGGCTGCCGCCGGCGAGCTCGCACCACTGCCCGAGGCACCCGAGGTCAACGCGGCCCGGGTCGAGCTCGGCCGCCATCGCTTCCTCGACAACCGGCTCTCCGGCGATACCGCCACATCATGCGCCTCCTGCCACGACCCGGCACAGGGATGGGGCACCTCGGACCTGATGTCCGAGGACTACGCCTCAGTAGTCTACTTCCGCAACGCCTGCGGCCTCTTCAATGTCTGGGGTCGCAACTACCTGATGTGGGACGGCCGGCTCGACGGCAGCGATCTCGGCAGCCTGGTGCGCGACATGCTGACCGAGGCGCAGCATCACCGCCCCCCGTCCGCTCGGCTGATCCCGTCGTCATGTCTCGCCATGCCGAGCCTTGTCGCACAAGGCGACGCTCGGCGGCAATGCCGGGGGCCGGTAGCGCCGCGGCGACGGCAATCCGGCGCTGGCGACGGTGATGAAGGTGATGCGGGCGCTGGGCATGTGGTTGTCGGTGGCGCTGTCGGGGACAGTTACTTTCGTCTGGTGGCCCCGACTTCCGCGGTTTCGCTCGAGGCCGAACCCGGCCTGGAGAGAAGCCGCTCCGCCGCCGATCCTCGGGCCCGAATTTCCGGCAGTTCTGGGACTTGACCCCGTCTATGTGTTATTATTAGGCAGTGCGAACCGACGAGATAACGGCGCAACAAGCCGCGAGCGACGGGGAGCGAAGACCATGACGCCAGCGCACGATTTCGGCTTCGGCACGCAGATCCGCAAATCCCCTTATTTCGACGCGACCGTGCGTTGGGGGGCGAAGGCGTTCTCCGTCTATAATCACATGTACATTCCGCGTGATTTCGGCGATCCGGAAGAGAATTTCTGGAATCTCGTCAACGACGCGATCCTCTGCGATGTCGCGGTCGAACGTCAGGTCGAGATCACCGGCCCCGATGCCGCCCGCTTCACGCAGATCCTGACCCCGCGCAATCTGTCGAAGATGGCCATAGGCCAATGCAAATACGTGCTCATCACCAATGCCGAAGGCGGCATCCTCAATGACCCGATCCTTCTGCGCCTGGGCGAGAACCATTTCTGGCTGTCGCTCGCCGACAGCGACACCCTGCTCTGGGCGCAGGGTGTCGCCGTGCATTCGGGCCTGGACGTGACGATCAGGGAACCGGACGTCTCGCCGCTGCAGCTGCAGGGCCCGAAATCGGGTGCCGTCATGCGGGCGCTGTTCGGCGCAAGTATCATGGATCTGCGCTATTACTGGCTGCGCGAGCTGCAACTGGACGGCATACCGCTGATCGTGTCGCGCACCGGCTGGTCCAGCGAGCTGGGCTACGAGCTCTATCTGCGCGACGGCTCCCGCGGCGACGAGCTCTGGGAAAGGATCATGGCGACCGGCGCGGCGCATGGCCTCAAAGCCGGCCATACCTCCACTATTCGCCGCGTCGAGGGTGCGATGCTCTCTTATCACGCCGACGCCGATAGCGACACCAACCCCTACGAGCTGGGCCTCGACCGGCTCGTCGATCTCGATATGGCGGCCGCGTTCATCGGCAAGGCCGCACTGCGCCGTATTCGCGACCAGGGGGTGACCCGCAAGCAGGTCGGTCTCTGCCTCCACACGGCACCACTCAAGGGGCCGAACACGACCTTTTGGCCCATCGCCAAAGACGGCGAGACCGTCGGCAAGGTCACGTCCGCCGTCTATTCACCCAGGCTCGAGCAGAACATCGCGCTGGCCATGGTTGCGGCCGACACCACCGAGATCGGCACAAAGGTCGAGGTCGCGATGCCGGGCGGGCCGACACCCGCCACCATTGTCGAACGCCCGTTCTTCGACCCCAAAAAGAACCTCGCCGTCGGCTGAGCTAGCCAATATGCAGGCTCGCTCAGGCGCTTCGGTGGTTGCGCTGTTGCCGCTGCTCGACGTCAGAACGGAATATCGTCGTCGAGTTCGTCCTGCATCGACCTGCCGCCAGCGGCGGGCGGGCGGTCGGCTTGCCGCGGCGCGGGCCGGGCGGGTGCTGACGGGCGGCTGCCGTAGTCGTCGTCGGGGCCGCCGATCATCCCGCGATCGTCGCTGCCGACGTCACCGCCGCCACCGCCCAGGAGCACGAGTTCGCCCCTGAAGCGCTGGATGACGACCTCTGTCGTGTATTTCTCGACGCCCGACTGGTCGGTCCATTTGCGGGTCTGCAGCTGGCCCTCGAGATAGACCGAACGGCCCTTCTGCAGGTAGCGCTCGGCGACGTCGGCGAGGTTTTCGTTGAAGATGACGACGCGGTGCCATTCGGTCTTCTCGCGCTGCTCACCGCTCGTCTTGTCGCGCCAGCGCTCCGAGGTGGCGACCGCGAGGTGGACGATCTTCTGGTTGGACTGGGTATAGCGGACCTCGGGATCGCGGCCGAGATTGCCCACCAGGATCACCTTGTTGACGCTGCCGGCCATGCCTGCCGTTCCTCGGTTGTTGCCATCATCAACAGGAGCTTACACGGCTATGCCGCCGGAGGAAACGCCGAGGGCGGCTTTGCCGGCTTGCCATCGGTGCTGCGGCACGCAACTAGTGGAGGCAGCGGTGCCCGCCCGGGCGTCCCCCTCATGCCGTTGGTCGGTTCCATGGACGAAGTCATTCGCATTCGTGGTGCGCGCGAGCACAATTTGAAGTCGATCGACGTCGATATTCCGCGCTTCAGGCTGGTGGTGATCACCGGGCTTTCCGGCTCGGGCAAGTCGTCGCTCGCCTTCGACACGGTCTATGCCGAGGGCCAGCGCCGTTATGTCGAGAGCCTTTCGGCCTATGCCAGGCAGTTCCTCGAGCTGATGCAGAAGCCGGACGTCGACCTGATCGAGGGCCTGTCGCCGGCGATCTCGATCGAGCAGAAGACGACCTCGAAGAACCCGCGCTCGACCGTCGCCACCGTCACCGAGATCTATGACTACATGCGGCTGCTCTGGGCCCGGGTCGGCGTGCCCTATTCGCCGGCGACCGGCCTGCCGATCGAGGCGCAGACCGTCTCGCAGATGGTCGACCGGATCTTGGCCATGCCCGAGGGTTCCCGGCTCTATTTGCTGGCCCCCATCGTCCGCGGCCGCAAGGGCGAGTACAAGAAGGAGCTGAAGGAGCTGCAGCGCCAGGGCTTCCAGCGGGTCAAGGTCGACGGCGCCTTTCACGAGATCGACGAGGTGCCGGCCCTCGACAAAAAGAGGAAGCACGAGATCGAGGTGGTGGTCGACCGCCTGGTGACCGCCCCGGACCTCGCCCAGCGCCTCGCCGATTCGATCGAGACGGCCTTGGGCCTCTCCGACGGCCTGCTCGTCGTCGAGAACGCCGACAGCAGCGAGCGGCTGACCCTCTCGGCCAAGTTCGCCTGCCCGGTCTCCGGCTTCACCCTGCCCGAAATCGAGCCCCGGCTGTTCTCGTTCAACAATCCCTATGGGGCGTGCCCGTCCTGCGACGGGCTCGGCAAGCGGCTGATCGTCGATCCCGACCTCGTGGTGCCGGACCCCACCCGTTCGGTGCAGCAGGGTGCGGTCGAGCCCTGGGCGTCGCAGACCATGCACTACTACCCGCAGGCGCTGGCCGCGGTGCTCCGCCATTTCGACGAAAGCCTGCACACCGCCTTCAACGAGCTCAAGGACGAGACCCAGCGGACCATTCTCTTCGGCTCCGGCAGCGAGGTGATCCCGATGGCCTTCGAGGACGGGCTCAGGGTGATGCGGACCAGCAAGCCGTTCGAGGGCGTCATCCCCAACCTGCAGCGGCGCTGGCGCGAGACCGACAGTGCCTGGATGCGCGAGGAGATCCAGCGCTACATGTCGGATGCCCCCTGCGAGGCCTGCGGCGGCTACCGGCTCAAGCCCGAAGCGCTTTGCGTCAAGGTCGGTGGCCGGCACATTGCCGAGGTGAGCGAGCTCTCGATCAAGGCCGCCGCCGACTGGTTCGAGGCCGTCGCCGAGGGCTTCGATGCCAAGCAGGCGACCATCGCCGAGCGAATCCTGAAGGAGATCCGGGAGCGCTTGGGCTTTCTCAACAATGTCGGCCTCGCCTACCTGACGCTGAACCGCGATTCCGGCACGCTTTCGGGCGGCGAGAGCCAGCGCATCCGCCTCGCCTCGCAGATCGGCTCGGGCCTCACCGGTGTCCTCTACGTGTTGGATGAGCCCTCGATCGGCCTGCACCAGCGCGACAACGACCGCCTCCTCGCGACCCTGGTGCGGCTGCGCGATCTCGGCAACACGGTGATCGTCGTCGAGCACGACGAGGACGCGATCCGCGCCGCCGACCATCTCATCGACATGGGGCCGGGTGCGGGGGTGCATGGCGGCATGGTGGTGGCGCAGGGGACACCGGCCGAGGTCGAGGCGTCGTCGGAGAGCCTGACCGGGCAGTATCTCGCCGGCCGCCGCCTGGTGCCGCTGCCGGCGAAGCGCCGCAAGCCCCGGCGCGGCCGCTGGCTCGAGCTCAAGGGTGCGAGAGCCAACAACCTGCAGGGCGTCGACGCCAAGCTGCCGCTCGGTTGCTTCGTCTGCGTCACCGGCGTCTCGGGCTCCGGCAAGTCGTCGCTCATCGTCGACACGCTCTACCCGGCGCTGGCCCGCCGGCTCACCGGCGGCCGCCACCTCGTCGGCGAGCACGAGGCCATTACCGGGCTGGAATACGTCGACAAGGTGGTCGACATCGACCAGTCGCCGATCGGCCGCACGCCGCGCTCGAACCCGGCCACCTACACCGGCGCCTTCGGGCCGATCCGCGACTGGTTCGCAGGATTGCCCGAGGCCAAGGCCCGGGCCTACAAGC
>CAZNWE010000039.1:0-38642 GCA_964576715.1 uncultured Geminicoccaceae bacterium
CGTGGTAGATGTCGATGAAGGCCAGATAGTCGAGCTGCTGCAGGACGAAGTGGCTGGGGTCGTAGTTGATCGTGGCCCGCTTGTGGCCGCCCACGGCATCGAGGAACATTTCGAAGGTGACGCCATCGAAGACGTCCTCGCCCGGATGGATCTCGTAGCCGTAATCGACGCCGCAAGTGTCGTAGTGGTCGAGAATGGGTTTCCAGCGGCGGCCGAGTTCGGCGAAGGCCTCCTCGATCAGCCCGGCCGGACGCTGCGGCCAGGGGTAGAGGTAGGGGAAGGCCAGGGCGCCGGTGAAGCCGACATGCCTGGTCAGGCCGAGGTTTTTCGATGCCGTGGCGGCCATCTTCACCTGATCGACCGCCCAGGCCTGCCGGGCCTTGGGGTTGCCGCGGACCTCGGGGGCGGCGAAGCCGTCGAACATCTCGTCATAGGCCGGGTGGACGGCGACGAGCTGGCCCTGGAGATGGGTGGAGAGTTCGGTGATGGTCAGGTCGTGGCCGGCGCAGATACCCTTCACTTCGTCGCAATAGGCCCGGCTTTCGGCGGCCTTTTTCAGGTCGAACAGCCGGCCGTCCCATGACGGGATCTGAATACCCTTGTAGCCCAAGGACGCCGCCCACTCGGCGATGCTGCTTAGGCTGTTGAACGGCGGCTTGTCGCCGGCGAACTGGGCGAGAAAGATCGCCGGCCCCTGGATCGTGGCGATACCCATGGATGAACCTCCAGACGTGTCAGCTGTTGTCCCAGCCCTGGCGGATGAAGTCGTAGCCGAAGCTGTAGACCTCCTCGCGGTTGGGGAAAAAGTCGCGCCAAACCCTTGTTGCGGCGGCGAGATCGGGAAGGGCCCGGCCGAACGCCTCGATCGTCAGCCAGCCGTCGTAGCCGTTGTCCTTGAGCACGGCGAAAGTTGCTGCCCAGGGGATGTGGTCCTTGCCCGGCGTGCCCCGGTCATTGGCCGAGATGTGGACGTGGTTGACCCAGCGGAGATGCTTCTTCAAGGCTCCCACCGGGTGCTTTTCCTCGATATTGGCGTGGAAGGTGTCGTAGAGCAGGCCGACATTCGGCTTGCCTACCTGCTGAACGAATGCGGCCGTGTCCTCGACGGTGTTCAGGAAGTAGCATTCGAAGCGGTTCAACGGCTCGACCGAAAGCGCAATACCCGCATCGGCCGCATGGCCGGCGCACGAGCGCATCATCTCGACCGCACGCTCCCATTCCTCGGGCGTCCGTCCCGCGCCGGTGAAGTGGCCGAGGGCCTGGTGGATGGGGCCGGCGAGCAGCGTGCTGCCGAGTGCCGCACTGTTGTCGACGGCCCAGCAGATGCGGTCCGCCCCGCCTTGCCGCTCTGCTGGATCGGCGCGGGTGATGTCGTGCGCCGTATCCGGCATGACGGTGACCGTGGTGGCGGCGAGGCCGTTATCCTTCAGCGCCTGGCCGAGCTTCGTGTAGTGCGCGAGGTCGCCCTCGAAGATCGGCACCTCGACACCGTCATAGCCGACCTTCTTCAACGTCTCGAAGAGGTGGAAGTCGGCCTCGGTGATGTGCGTCGCCCAAAGCAGCAGGTTGAAGCCGATCTTCATGTCCCTGCCCTCTCAGCCGTATTTCCGGTTCAGCTCGTCGAGCGCCGTCTTGCATTTGGCGGTCGCCTGCCAAGCATCGGGCCAGAAGCAGAGATCGACGGTCCACCAGTCGTGCCCGACCTGCTCCTTGGCCAGCGCCGGCACCAGCTCGTCGAAGTTCAAGACCCCCTCGCCGAATGGCGGATGCGCACTGGTCTCGTCCTCGCCGTTGGCGTCCTTGTGGCAGGTATTGTCGCTGTCGATCAGGTGGATGTGGTTGATCCGCCCGGAAAGCCGCTGGATCAGCTCGAGCTGGCCGCCGGGGAGCGTCTCCTTGGCGCCCTGCTGCCGGGCGCCGTTCACCGCCACCATCTGGCCGTGGCAGGTGTCGTACATGACCCCGAAATTGGCGTGCGGCAGGGCATCGAGCACGCGGCTGATGTCCGAGGGCTTGTTGAAGGCGAAGCCCGGCTCGAACTCCCAGGTGACGTAGAGGCCCTTGTCGCCGGCATAGCGGATGCAGCGGTCCCAGACCGAGGTCAGCCGCTCGAGTAGCATGTCGTGGTCGGCGGTGGCGTGGATGGTCGGCGGCTGGACGGTGTCGACCCGGATCCCCTTGATGCCGAGATCGGCCGCGAACTGGACGTTGGCCTTGAAGCTCTCGATGTACTGGGTGGGGTCGTCGGTATCGAGGAGATGCTCGCTCCAGAGGTCCTGGGCGAAGCCGGAGAAGGCGAGGCCGTGGCCGGCCACCTTCTGCTTCAAGGCGTCGCGGTCCTCCCTGGTCGGATGGTTCTGCGGGTTGGGATAGCCGTTGAAGCCGCCGAGCTCGACCCCGTCGAACTTCAGCTGGCCGAGCTTCTCGAGCACCGTGCCGAAGGGGATCGGGTTTTCGCCATAGGGGCCGACATTGTAGGCCCAGCTGCCGATCGACGTCCTGCGCATCAGCGATGCTCCCCGTTGCTACATGTTGATGTCAAACGATCTTGCCGTCCGGGCCGATCACGCCCTTGGTCAGGATGAAGCAGGCATAGCCGCGCCGGTCGAGCGTGGTGACGACGGCGGCACACTTGGCCGCCTCCTGGTAGAAGGCGAAGCGCTCGATCGAGCCCATCTGCCAGCGTTCGCCGGCGCTGTCGTGGACCGCCTGCAGCACCTCCTGATGCGCCTCGTTGGGCTCGGTCGGGCTGGCGCAGACCTCCATGCGGTGGACGGCGGGCTCGACGAAGCTGTCGAGCGGCATGACCGAGAGGATGGCCCGGGTGGCGGCCGGCGTATCGGCGGCGATCGAGATGCAGGGCACGGCCGCGCGCCGAGCGGTCTCGTGCGCCGGAAAATTGCAGTCGACGACGGCGAGCGTGTCGCCGTGCCCCAGGTCGCGCAGGATCTTCAAGAGGTCGCCGGTCAGCAGCGGATCGAGCCCGAGCAGCATCGTTGGTAGCCCCCTGTTCTGGTTGCGGATCGGCGCGGCGTCGACCCGTCACGTCATTAGCCCGAGGATAGGCAGAGTCGGGGCAAAGCGAAAGCCGATTCGCGCGCCGTGCAGCGGCCGGCGCCAAGCCGTGCCAGCGCCCGGCAGCAACGATCGTCAACCTCTTGCGAAGGGTACGTGGTACCCCTGACCGCCGGCGGCAGGTCAGCCGCCGAGCCGCGACTTGAGCGCGTCGAGGCCGGTCTTGAAGATCGAACCGGCGAAGGTCTCCACCCACTCGTCGATGTTCGCCACGTCGCAGTCGAAGGTGGTCGTCCAGGTAACGAAGCTGCGCTCGCCGTCGCTCACCGGCTGCACCCTCAGCGTCGCACAGTAGTTCTCGACGGCGAAGATCGTCGTCTCGAAGTTGTAGGTGTAGGACATCTCGAGGTCAGAGAGCGCCAGCAGCCGCTCGCGGATGACACCGCCATCGCCGAGGGTCAGCTCGCGGATGCAGCCGACCTGATCGGCGGCCTTGCCATCCTCGATCACCGACCGCGCGATCGCCGGGTGCCAGGTCGGCAGGCCGTTGAAATCGCGGGCCACGGCCCAGACCGCCCGCGCCGGCTTGTCGACCACGATGCTCGCATAGGCCTTGGGCATCACCACCTCCCCGCTTGCCGCTCTTGGTTGCCGAGGTGGTAGCCCCGCCTGCCGCGGCTTGGCAAGTGTGTGCGGCAGCGATGCGACAGGAGCCGCCTCGAGCCGGCATCCGCCCCGCCGTTCAATCGGCGGCGACGCGATCCTCGTGCAGCCCGTAATGCTCACAAATCAGTGCCCAGGCCTGCTCGGCCGTCTCGACATAATGGAACAGCTCGAGATCGTGCGGGCTGATCGCCTCCTCTTCGAGCAGAGCGTCGAAGTTGATGATCCGCTGCCAATAGGCCCGGTCGAAGAGCAGCACCGGAATCTTGCGCACCTTGTTGGTCTGGATCAGGCACAAGGATTCGAACAGCTCATCCAGGGTGCCGTAGCCGCCGGGGAAGACGACGAGTGCTCGAGCGCGCATCAAGAAGTGCATCTTGCGCAGGGCGAAGTAGTGGAACTGGAAGGACAGCCCGGGGGTAACGTAGCGGTTCGGGGCCTGTTCGTGCGGCAGGGTGATGTTGAGGCCGATCGAGACGGCACCGACATCCGCGGCACCGCGATTGGCGGCCTCCATGATCCCGGGCCCGCCGCCGGTGACGATGACCAGGCGGCGGCTCGGGCCGACCTGGGTGGTCGCCGAGACGAGCCGCGCGAAGCGCCTGGCTTCGGTATAGTAGTGGGCGCGGGCGACGGCCCGGCGGCAGCGTTCGACCTCCCTGGCCTTGGCCGGGTCGTCGGGCGCGGCCGCGGCATCGGTCTCGGCCTCGGCCAAGAGCTGGACGGCGGTCTCGGGGTCGTCGATCCGCGCGCTGCCGTAGACCACGACGGTCGATTCGATGCTCGCCTCCTGCAGTTCGAGCTCTGGCTTGAGCAGCTCGAGCTGCAGGCGGACCGGGCGCAGCTCTTCGCGCAGCAGGAAGTCGGGATCGGCAAACGCCAAGCGATAGCTGGCCGCCTCGCTCTGCGGGGTCTGCGGTACATCCTTGGCGTGCTCGAGGTCCTCGCGGGCACTCGGACGGTTGAGGTGGTCGTTGACGGTGTTGCGCATCGGCGATCCGAATCGGTTGCCGCACTATCCTGAACGGCTGGCCGTACAACGCAAGCGTCGAAAGCGACCACCGGCGGCGCGCCGCCCGCGCCGCTGGTCCCTGCTAGACAGCAAAACGGCCTTCGACCACCGGGTCGAAGGCCGTTCACGAAACGACCTGCCACCCTTCGTCGTGTCGCGACGACACCAGGGCGGGCTGGCTCGGAACGCCTCAGGCGGCGAGCGACTTGGCCTCGTCGAAATTGGCGGAAGCGCGCTTGACGAAGAGATCGACGACCTCGGTCTGCGCCTTCATGCCGAGATCCATGGTCTCCTTGGCCTCGGCGATCGCCTTCTCCATGGCGGCCTTGGCGTCGTCCATGTAGTGCTGCGGCTGCTTCTTGCCGTCGAAGCCCTTCATCATCGCCTCGCTGCGGGCGAAGGCGTCCTTCATCATCTCGCTCTGCCGCTTGGCCATGGTCTGTACCAGATCGAACATGATCTTTTGTGCGGCGACGAACGTCTCAAGGTTCGACTTGTGCATCGCCATCATGGCCTCGACGTCGAGCTTCGGCATGGCGGGGGTGCTCGCCTTGGTGGTCATCGTTGACCCTCCCGAAAATGTTGCGGTGTCCTAAGGCTAACACGCGTCAACACCAGCGCAAGCAAAATCATGCTGCGCTGCACAAAAGTCGGTTGCGACCCGAAGGCGCAGGTGGGGCGCAGGTGGGGCGCTGGCGGCGCGGTTCAGAGCAGCTTGCCGACCCGCTCCAGCGACTGCGGCGCCGGCACGTGGTAGTGGGCGAGCAAGGGCTGGATCAGCGCCGCAACGGCCGCCGCACCGAGCCGGTCCATGAGCGCACAAGGCGGCTCGCCGAAGCGCAGGGCCAAGGCGGCTCCCTGGTCGACGTCGGCAGGTGCCGCGACCTCTTCGTCGAGAAGCTGAAGCACCGTCAAACAGACCGCACCACGCAACCGGTCGACCAGCACCGGTGGCACCGCGTCCTTGGGCGGTGCCTCGCCCTCGATCGTCCAGGGCTGATCGCTCTCGCCCTGCCGGACCATGCCGGGCGCCGGCGCATAAAAGGCGCCGAGCGGCGCCAGGTTCTGGATGGCGTGCAGGTTGATGCGCGGCTTGATGATGTTCATCACCGCGAACGGCCCCATCGCGGCACCGACCGCCACCGTCGCCGCCTGGTCGATGACGACCGGCGTGCCGAGCCCCTCGTCCATCAGCCGCACCGCCTCGTTGGTGTAGGGACAGAAGAAGCGGTTGATGGCGAAGCCGTAGCTGTCGCGGCAGGGGATCGGGCGCTTGCCTGTGGCCTTGCAGAACGCCAGCGCCCGTTCGGCGAGCGCCGGTTCCGTCGCGGCACCGCTCACCACCTCGACCACCGGGTTGATCGCCGCCGGGCTGAAATAATGCAGGCCCAAAAAGCGCTCCGGGTGCGTCACATGCTTGGCGAGATCGTCGACCCGCAGGCAGCTGGTGTTGGTGGCGATCAGCGTCGTTTCAGGGACGACACGGCACAATCGCTCGAACAGCGAGGCCTTGAGGTCGAAATCCTCGAACACCGCCTCGATCACCAGATCGACGGCCGCCAGTGCACCGATGTCGTCCGCCGGGACGATCCGCTCGCTGGCCGCGGCGGCGGCCTCGCTGGTCATCCGCCCCTTCTCGACATTGCGGGCAAAAAAAGTGCGGGCCTCGGCGGCGGCCGCCGCGGCGCGCGCCATCTCCTGGTCGAGCAGCTGGACGTCGCAACCATGCGCGGCCAAGGCCGTCGCGATGCCGCTGCCCATGGTGCCGGCACCGATGATGCCGACGCTGGTGATGCCGGTGAGGGCAAGCTGCGTACTCATTCTCTCAGTCTCCTGGATGGCGCCGGTCATGCCGGCCAAAACCTTGCGCCCAGGAGCTTCTCGAGCTCGGGCTTGCTCAACTGGGTGAGATCCTTGGCCTCCTCGCTGGCGAGTCTGGCCTTGACGGTGGGGTCGAAGAGCTCGCGCATCTCGCCCAGGGTGCGCGGGGCGGCGATCACGTGCAGCTCGTCGAAGGCCTGCTGCTTGGCCGCGGTCGCGAGGTTGTCCGTCAGCATCGCGACGAAGCGCGCTTTGGCGACGCCTTTGGGCGAGCTGGCCGGTTCCATCGCGTGCCGGCCCTCACCGGCGCTGTCGAAAGCGCGGCCGGGGCGATCGGCCTGGATGTCCTGGGTCTTGCCGCTGGCCACGTCGTCGGCCCACTCGTCGAGCACGGCAAAGCACCGCTCGCGACGGTCCACGGCGAAGAGCCGCGCCCGCGCACTGTCGGCAATCAGCAGCCAGATCGTCTTCTTCTCGAGTGGCATTCCCCCTCCGTCACCGGTTCTGCGATCACGGCCGTGACTGCGGCCGGCCGAGGCCGCGCCCGTTACCTATGGCAAAGGTCGGGGGGGTCTGTCGAGCCTTGAGCGCGTGCAATGCAGCAAAACATCGGCCCACGGCCGATTTCCGCGCCGCCTCGACGATCGTTCCGCTGGCCGCTCGCCCCGACCCGCGGCTGCGGATCGGGGCTTTCCAGGCCGGGTTGGCCGACTTGCGAGCGTCAGCCGCCGATGCAGGTGTCGGCGTTCTCGGGGGTGCAGACGTCGAGGCCGGTATAGGTCGGATCCTCGGGGTTCTTGCCGTCCATGACGATGTCACGCAGGAAGACCATCGACTGGTAGCCCATTTCGAATGGTCGCTGGCCGACCTGGCCCAGCGACAGGCCCTCGGCCATCAGCTCCATCTGCACCGGCAGGGTGTCGGCGACGACCAGCGCCAGCTCGCCACTCTCGATTCGCGCCTTGTGCGGCGTCACCGCCGCTCGGTAGGCGTCGGGGACGAACTGCGGGAAGCCGCCGGTCGGGACGAAGGCGTCGAGGTCGGGATAGCGGGCGAGGATGTCCTCGAGTTGCTGCACCGCGCGCGGGAAGTCGTCGTCGGTGTAGAGCGGGCAGCCGTCGACCTCGGTCCAGCCGTTGGTGTCCTCGAGGCGCTGGCCCGGATGCTCGGACTCCTCGACCCCGGCGATGGTGTCGCGAATGCCGGCCATGCGCTCGTTGTGGTTGGCGGCGGCCGCCCCACCCGACTGGATGCAGATCGTGCCGCCGTCCGGCTTCAGCTCCATGACGCGGTTCGCGAGGTTGACGCCGATGTCGTAGTTCTTGGTGCCGACATAGGCGATCCGCAGATCCTGATGCTCGGACAGGAGATCGCTGTCCCAGGTCAGGACCGGAATGCCGGCGGCCTGGGCGTCGACCAGCGCCGTCGCCATGGCGGCGGCATTCGAGGGCGAGACGGCGATGCCGTCGACCCGGCGGGCGATCAGATCGTTGACCACCTGCAGCTGCTCCTCACCGCCGCCGTGCTCGCCCGGGCCGATATAGAGGCACTCGATGTCACCGAGCTCCTCCTGCGCCTTCATGCAGCCGTCCCGGGCCTGGTCGAAGAACGGGTTGTTGGTGTTCTTCGGCACCAGCGCGAAGACCGGCTTGTCCTGCGCCAGCGCACCGCTGTCGCCGAACGCAAGAAGTGCGGCTACACCGGCCGCACCCAATAACAGCTTCTTCATGGCTCTCGATACTCCTGTGCTCCCTGGGGTTTAACGCCTCGGCGGCTCATCCCTGCTGGCGCGACCGCAAGCGCTCGAGCAGGACCGCGAGGATGATGAACAGCCCGACGAAGAAGTCATACCAATTGGCATCGACCCCGAACATGATCAGGCTGTTGCGGATGAGAAAGATGAGCGCGGCGCCGATGAAGGCGCCGTAGATGCTGCCCTTGCCGCCCATCAGATTAGCACCGCCGATCACCGTGGCGGCGATGACGTAGAGCTCGTACATCCGGCCCATGCCGTTCGACGCCGAGCCCTGCCAGCCGGCCATCATCATCGCGGCCAAGGCGGCGCACAAGCCGGAGAAGATGTAGACCTGCAGCTTGATCCGGTCGACCGGGATGCCGGTCAGCCGGGCGGCCTGCTCGTTGCCGCCGATGGCGAAGACGTAGCGGCCCCAAGCCGTGGTCTTCAAGACGATCGCCATGACGATGGCGAGCACGATCAGCACGGCGAAGAGGTTGGAGATGTCGACCCCTTGCCCGTCGATCCAGGGCAGGGTCACCCGGCCGCCGCCGATCGCCTTGAAGGTGTCGCCGCCGGGGCCGAACTGGTAGATCACCCGGTTCTCGGAGAAGACGATGGCCGCCGAACGGGCGATCGACAGCATGCCGAGGGTGACGACGAAGGGCGGCAGTTTGATGTAGGCGATCAGCGTGCCGTTGATCGCACCGGCGATCCCGCCGGCGAGAAAGCCCATGAAGAAGGCCGCGTACCATTCGAAGCCCGATTCCATGACCCGGGCGGCGACGATCGCCGCCAAGGCCATCACCGAGCCGACCGAGAGGTCGATGCCACCGGTGATGATCACCGCCGTCATTCCCATCGCCATGATGCCGATGGCCGCGAAGTTGCGGGTGATGTTGAAGAAATTGCCCTTGGTCGCGAACGTGTCGGGCTGATGCCAGGCGGTCGCCAGGCAAAGGAGGATGACGGTGACGGTGACCCAGAATGCCTGGTTGGCGACGGCGGCCTGCCACCAGGTCGTCTCGCGCAGTCCGGTGACGTCGCTGATGGCGACGCTGGACTGCAGCTTGCGGTCGGCTGAACGCGGTGCCTGCATCTCGGTTCCTCGCCTCAAGCGCTCTCGATCGCACCGGTGATCAGCCCGGTGACCTCCTCGGGCGAGCTGTCGGCCACGCGCTTGTCCGCGACCTTGCTGCCGCGTCTGAGCACCGCCACCCGATCGCAAACGGCGAAGACGTCGGGCATGCGGTGGCTGATCAGGACGACGGCGATGCCGGTGTCCCTGAGCCGGCGGATCAGCTCGAGCACCTCGTGCACCTGGCGCACGCTGATCGCGGCGGTGGGCTCGTCCATCAGCACGAGCTTGGGCTCGGTCAGCCGGGTCCTGGCGATGGCCACGGCCTGGCGCTGGCCGCCCGACATCTGCTTGACCAGGTCCCGGGGCCGCGTCTCCGACTTCAGCTCGCCGAAGAGCTCGGCCGCCTGGTTGAACATCGCCGCGAAATTCAGGAACTTGAAGGGACCGAGCGACCACTTCTGCTCACGGCCGAGAAAAACGTTGTCCGCGGCCGTCAGGTTGTCGCACAGTGCGAGGTCCTGGTAGACGATCTCGATGCCCTCGCGCCTGGCATCCAGGGGCTTGTGGAAATGTTGCGGCTGGCCGTCGACCCGGATCTCGCCCTCGGACGGCGGGAAGTTGCCGGCGATGATCTTGACCAGCGTCGACTTGCCGGCGCCATTGTCGCCCATCAGCCCCATGACCTCGCCCGGCTCGAGCGCCAGATCGACGCCGCGCAGTGCCTCGATCGCACCGAAATGCTTGGCGATGCCATGCAGCTCGAGAACCGCCATCTGCCCCCCTGGGCCGTTCGCGCGACCCTCTTTCTTCCATTTGACGGCGGCAGCATACAGCCGGAACGGCGGCGGTAAAGGCCTGAAACGGTTGACGAAGCATTCAACCGCCGATGACCTTTGGGCAAATGCCGAAGGGGCAACGGGCACTGGCCGCCAGAGCGCGCAAGAGCGGCTTTTTTGCCGGCCGCCCCCGGCCAACCGTTGTGTTGCCGGTGTTGCGCGCTACCATTGTGCAAAGGCTCAGCAAATGCGCAGCCCGGCTGCGCGGTTCGGGAGGATACCATGGCGAAATTCGGGGTCGGTCAGCCGGTCAAGCGGGTCGAGGATCAGCGGCTGGTTACGGGCCAGGGTCGCTACACGGACGATATCAGCCTGCCCGGCCAGGCTTTCGGCTATGTGCTGCGCTCACCGCACGCCCATGCCAGGATCAACAGCATCGATACCAGCGCCGCGAAGGCGGCGCCGGGCGTGCAGGGCGTCTTCACCGCTGCGGATTTCGGCAGCATCGATGCCGGTGTGCCCTGCTTCATCCCGGTCACCAACAAGGACGGCAGCGGCCGCGCCGACCCCAAGCACCCGATCCTCTGCAAGGCCGAGGTCAACTATGTCGGCGACAATGTCGCCTTCATCGTCGCCGAGACCGTGGCCCAGGCCAAGGACGCCGCCGAACTGGTCGAGGTCGACTACGAGGAGCTGCCGGCGGTCGCCGGCACCAAGGAGGCGATCGACCCGGGCCGCCCGGAGGTGCATCCCGAGGCACCGGGCAACATCGCCTTCGACTGGTTCTACGGCGACGAGGCCAAGGTCGACGCCGCGTTTAAGCACGCCGCGCACGTCACCAAGGTCGAGTTGATCAACAACCGGCTCGTCTGCAACGCGATGGAGCCCCGCGCCGCCGTCGCCGACTTCAAGGCCGGCAAGCTGGTCGTGCACACCTGCACCCAGGGCGGCTGGGCGTTCCGCGACACCCTGGCCCAGAACCTCGGGCTCGATGCCGCGCAGGTCCAGGTGATTACACCCGATGTCGGCGGCGGGTTCGGCATGAAGGCGATGTTCTATCCCGAGTACACCATGGCCGCCCTGGCCGCGACCAAGCTCGGCCGGCCGGTCAAGTGGGCCGCCGACCGCTCGGAGAGCTTCCTCTCGGACAGCATGGGCCGCGACCACGTCACCACCGCCGAGTTGGCCCTCGACGCCGATCAGCGGATCACCGGCCTGCGCGTCAACACGATCGCCAGCATGGGCGCCTACTATTATTTCTACGCGCCGTTCATCCCGACCGGCGCCGCCTTGAAGGTGCTGCCCGGCGTCTACGACATCCCGGTCCTGAGCTATGCGGTGAAAGGAGTCTTCACCAACACCGTGCCGGTCGATGCCTATCGTGGTGCGGGCCGACCGGAATCGATCTACTGCATCGAGCGGCTGATCGACGCCGCGGCCAGGGAGCTGAAGATGGAGCCGACCGAGCTGCGGCGGCGCAACTTCGTCAAGCCCGAGCAGATGCCCTACAAGACCGCCGCCGGCGAGCTCTACGACACCGGCGAGTTCGTGCGGGTGATGGACACGGCGATGCAGAAGGCCGGCTATGCCGGGATCAAGGAGCGCAAGCAGGCGGCCGCGGCCAAGGGCAAGTATCGCGGCATCGGCATGTGCTACTACATCGAATCGACCATGGGCGACCCCTCGGAGAGCGCTGCCGTCGAGTTCAAGGCGGACGGCACGGTCGAGGTCCTGGTCGGCACGCAGTCGAACGGCCAGGGCCACGAGACGGCCTATGCCCAGGTCTTGAACCAGAAGCTCAACGTGCCGTTCGAGCAGATCAAGATCGTCCAGGGCGACACCGACCGGATCAAGGGCGGTGGCGGCACCGGCGGCTCGCGCTCGCTGACCGCCCAGGGTACGGCGATCAACAGCGCCGGCGACCTCGTGATCGAGCGCGGCAAGGCCTATGCCGCCATGCATTTCGAGACGGCTGCCGCCGACATCCAGTTCGACGACGGCAGCTTCTCGGTCGCCGGCACCGACAAGTCGATCGGGATCATGGAGCTGGCCCAAAAGGCGATGACCATGCCGTCGCCGGCCGAGGGGATCGAGGGCGGGCTCGATGCCGCGACCACGATCAAGCTCGATGCCTGGACCTTCCCCAACGGCTGCCACATCGCCGAGGTCGAGATCGACCCCGACACCGGTATCGTCGACATCGTCAACTACACCATCGTCGACGATTTCGGCTTCGTCCTCAATCCGATGCTGGTCGAGGGTCAGGTCCATGGCGGCGTCGTCCAGGGCATCGGCCAGGCGCTGTTCGAGAACACCGTCTACGACGAGGCGGGTCAGCTCATGACCGGCTCGTTCATGGACTACTGCATGCCGCGCGCCGACAACCTGCCGTCCTTCGACTTCTCGACGGTCGAGGTGCTCTGCGCCAACAACGCCATGGGCATCAAGGGCTGCGGCGAGGCGGGGTCGGTCGGCAGTTGTGCGGCGATCATCAACGCGCTCGTGGACGCCCTCGAGCCGCTCGGCGTGAAACATGTCGACATGCCGGCCACCGCCGAGAAACTCTGGCGGCTGATGAACGAAGCCAAGGCGGCTTAAGGAAGCAAGGAAGCGGGGAGGATGATCCTCCCCGCGCCCCACCCAAAGATCGAGGGGGCGTGGGGGAAATCAGTTCCCCCACTTCTTTCTTTATCCTGGAGTTCTATCGACCCATGAACATCGGCGCCGCATCCGAACGTTCGGGCCTGCCCGCCAAGACCATCCGCTACTACGAGGAAGTGGGCCTCGTCCGGCCGGCCAAGCGCCAGGACAACCGCTACCGCGACTATGACGAGACCGACGTCCATCGCCTGCGGTTCGTGCAGCGGGCGCGTGGCCTCGGCTTCTCGGTCGAGCAGTGCCGCGAACTCCTGGCCCTCTACGACGACCAGGATCGTGCCAGCGCCGACGTCAAGGCCATTGCGCTGCAGCACATCGCGGAGGTCGACGCCCGGATCGAGGCGCTCGAAGCGATGCGGGCGACGCTGCAAGCTTTGGCCGAGAAGTGCCAGGGCGACGACCGACCGGCCTGTCCGATCCTCGCCGATCTCGCCGGGCCGACCGCCGAATAGCCGGGTCAGTCGGCGAGGAAGTCGCGGATCAAAGCGAGCCGCTCGCGATGCACGGCGATGTCGCGGTCCATGAACGGATGAGCGAAATCGGGCCGAACCACCGCCCGCCCGCCACCCGCCTCGATCGCGGCGATCAGCTCCTCGGACGTCTTGAGCGGTACCACGGTGTCCCGCTCGCCGCCGACGAAGAGCAGGCCCGAGGTGTCGGCTGGCAGGTTGGCCACCGGATCGAAGGAAGGCGGGCAGCCGAAGCTTTCGATCCGCGCCGGCGAACCGTCGATGACGAAGCGTTCAGGGCGTGCCTCGTCGGGCAGATGCGGCAGCACGCTGGCGAGCACGATGCCCCCCATCGAGATGCCGTAGAAGGCGAGCGACGCCTCCCCCTCCTCCGCGAGGCGCCGCGCGAGCTCGAGCTTATCGCCGATGATCGCCAGCAGCCGCGATCGCCCCTCGGACGCGCCATAGCCGCGGTAGTCGAAGACGAAGACCTCGAGTCCCGCTTCGGTCAGCAAGGCCAACTCGCCCAGGATCTGGTCGGCCAGCATGGCGTTGCCGCCGACCACCAGGACCGTCCGTCGGGTGACGCCGTCCGGGGCAGCGCTGGGCAGCCGGTAGCCGGCGAGCCGGCGGCCGTCGCGGGTAACGTGCGAGACGGGCTCTGAGCCTGAAATGGCGGCCGCTCGTGCCGGATCGGCGCTGCCGGCCGCCCGCGACCAGCTCCAGAACGCCAGGCGCTCGCGGATGGCGCCGCAGACGGTGACCTCGGGCGCGTCCGGCAGGTCCGGTGCCTCGGCGAGAACGCTACCGGCGACCATGACGCCAAGCACAATGACGAGCCATGCGCGCATTCCCCTCAAGCCGTTACCGATACGAGCTCGCGCAGGATCGCATCGAGATAGAGCCGGCCGCCGCGTGTCAGGCAAAGCCGCTCGGCGTCGTCCTGGAGCCAACCCGCACTCCGCTGCCGCGCCAGGGCCCGCTCGTCGATCACCGACCGCCAGGCCGGATCGAGGGCGGCGAGCCGGTCGACGGGCACCCCCTCGGCGAGCCTCAGGCCGGTCAGGAGCGCCTCGACCACCAGATCGGCCCGGTCGAGCCGCTCGCGCTCGAGCTCGCCGTGGCCATCCCGCTCCACCGCCTCGAGCCAAACCTCGGGGCTGCGCCGGGTGCTGGTCCCGACCCGTCCATCCCCCACGGGCAGCCGGCCGAAGGCGCCGGGGCCGATGCCGAGATAGGGCTGGTAGCGCCAATAGGTGAGGTTGTGGCGGCAGGCGCCGCCCGGCCGGGCGTGGTTGGAGATCTCGTACGCGGCGAAGCCGGCGGCTTCGGTCAGCGCTCGGGTCAGGGTGAAGAGCTCGGCCTGCCGGTCGTCCGGCAACGGCCGCAATTGCCCGGTCCTGGCCCGAGCATGGAAGACCGTGCCGGGCTCGATGGTCAGCTGGTAGAGGGAGAGATGGTCGCCAGCGAGCGCGAGTGCTCGGCTCAGCTCCGCCTGCCAGGCTGCCGCCGACTGGTCGGGCCGGGCGTAGATGAGGTCGAGCGAATAGCGAGGGAAGATGCCGGCCGCGAGCTCGACCGCGGCCACGGCTTCGGCGGCATCGTGTTCGCGGCCGAGTGCCCTCAGCGCCCGGTCGTCGAGCGACTGCACGCCGAGCGACACCCGGTTGACGCCGGCGCTGCGATAGCCGCGAAACCGCTCGGCCTCGACCGAGGTCGGGTTGGCCTCGAGCGTGATCTCGATCGCGGGATCGGCCGGAAAGTGCTGCACGGCCCGGTCGATCACCGCCGCCACCGTGGCCGCCGGCATCAGCGACGGCGTGCCGCCACCGAAGAAGATCGAGGTGAGACGGCGCGGTGCGACCTCAGCGGCGAAGTGGTCGAGCTCGGCGAGCAGCGCCCGGCGCCAGCGGGCCTGATCGACCACTGGCCGGACGTGGCTGTTGAAGTCGCAATAGGGGCATTTGGCCCGGCAGAACGGCCAGTGGACGTAGAGCGCGATCGGCTCGGCGCTCATCGACGTACGCCTGGCCCATAGACATCCGCCATGGCATGGCCTGCGGCGAACGGCTCGTCTTCGAGGACGTCGAGCGTCTCGCGGCCATAGACCGTGCCCCGGCCGCTGATCCAGGGGCGGATCGCCGGCCGGCCGGCCACCTCGCCGACGCTGGCGATGCCGGCGTCGAAGCGGCTGGCGATGATCGAGCGGAAGGTGGTGGCCGCGCCCGCTTCAACCTGTCCCCGGCGGTGCAGGAGAGCGAGGCGGGCAGCGCTGCCGGTGCCGCAGGGCGAGCGGTCGACCCGGCCGGGTGGCATGATCGTGGCGTTGAGCGGTCCGCCGTCGCCGTCGGTCATGAACATCAGATAGGCGAGCCCGGCAATGCCGGCGTGCAGCGGGTGGACGGGATGGAAAAGTGCCTGTGCAGTCTCGAGGATCGCCATGCCGGCGTCGACCAGTCGCCGCGCCTGGTCGGGCGTGATCGACAGGCCGAGCGGGGCGGCCTCGACCAGGAGGTAGAAGACACCGCCGAAGACGATCGCCGCCGTCACCAGGCCCAGTCCCGGGACCGCGAAGGCCAGCCCGTCCTCGACCACGAAGCTCCACGGCATCTTTAGCCGCACGCCGTCGCAGCGGCCGGCGCTGCAGCGCGCCTGGACCGGCACCGGCCCCGCCGCGGTGTCGAGCACGAGCCGGGTCACCGGCTCGACCATCGGCAGCCGTCCCGAGGCCAACAACGCCGTGGTCACACAGATCGCATTCGAGCCCGACATGGCGTGGCAGCGGTCCGGCTGCAGCACGATGAAGCCGGCATCGGTGCCGGGTGCCCGGGGCTCGAGGAGGAGGTTGACCGAGGCCTGCGGCTGGCCGCGCGGCTCCAGCACCAGGTAACGTCGGAGCCGGTCGTCGACGCTATTCAGATGCACCAGCGTCTCGAGCACGGTGGCGCCGGGAAGCTGTGGGGCACCGGCGATGAGCACCTTGCCGAGTTCGCCCTCGGCATGCACGAGCATCAGCTCGAGCCTGCTGCCGGGGCGCAAGAGCCCGCTCATGGCAGCGGTCCGGGTTGCACTCGAGCCTGCCGCTGCCTATAGGGGCTGCTAGCCAGCGACCGCCACGGGACCGGGCTCGAGCCGATGCGCCTGCTGCTTGCCATCTTTCTGCCGTTCGTCGCCTTCTTCACCATCGGCAGGCCCATCGCCGGCATCATCTGCCTGATCCTCCAGTTCACGATCATCGGCTGGATACCGGCCGCCCTCTGGGCCGTCTACGCGCTTTCCCAGTGGACCACCGATCGCAAGATCGAGGCGGCGCGGCGCGGCGGGTGACGGCGGTGCAGCTGCCCCCGATCACCGCCGCCACGGTCGTCAAGCTGGTCGTCGCCTCGCTCTGCGTCGGCTTGCTCCTCGCCTATTTCAATGCCGACCCGCTCGACCTGCTCTACTGGGCGCGGGACCAGGTGACGACCGTCCTCGGTGACGCCACGGGTTGGCTGCAGTGGGCGATCAAGTACATCTTCATCGGTGCGGTCGTCGTCGTGCCGATCTGGCTGATCAACTATCTCTGGCGGGCGGCGCGCGGCAAGTCGTGAACACCAGGTGTCGGACCTTTGCGGTGAGTTGGTGCGTGCCCCGGGGCTTATCGGCCGATCGTGGCTGGGGTTCGGGCGCGGCGCGCGCATCGGGTGCCGGCGCCGCCGGGGCGGGCGAATTTGCCACCTTTGTGACAGGATGTGGCAAAACCTTGATGTGGATCAACACGGACAGGCGACCAGGCGACTAGACTTGCACTAAGATAACGACTGGAAGCCCTCGGCAGGGAAGGCGGCGCATGTTGCAGATACGCATTCACGGACGTGGCGGTCAGGGGGTCGTCACGGCGGCGGAGCTACTGTCCATTGCCGCCTTCGAGCAGGGACGGCATGCCCAGGCCTTCCCGAGCTTCGGCTCGGAGCGCACCGGCGCACCGGTGGTGGCCTTCTGCCGGATCGACGACCGGCCGATTCGCTCGCGCGAGCCGATCCTCAGCCCCGACGTGCTGCTCGTCCAGGACCCGACGCTGCTCCACCAGGTCGACGTCTTTCAGGGCCTGCACGGCAACGGCTACGTGCTGATCAACAGCCGCCGCGGCTTCGCCGAGCTCGGCCTCGGCGAACTCGGCGAGCGGTTTCGCGAGGATCGATTGCTCACCGTGCCGGCGACCGCGATCGCTCTCGAGCATCTCGGCCGACCGATGCCCAACGCGGTGATGCTCGGCGGCTTCGCGGCCCTCGCCGGCATTCTCTCGATCGATGCCGTGGCGCATGCGATCAACGACAAATTCGCAGGCGAGGTGGCTACGCGCAACATCGCCGCCGCGCGCGCCGCCTATGCGCTGGTCGGCAGCCGGCTGCCTGGCCCGCCGCCGGGAACCACGTCGCAGTCGCAGGAGGCCCGGCCATGCTGAAGCAGATCGAAGGCTCCGAGGCCGTGGCCGAGGCGGTGGCCTTGTGCCGTCCCGAGGTGATCTGCGCCTATCCCATCTCGCCGCAGACCCACATCGTCGAGGGCATCGGGGCTCTCGTGAAGAGCGGGGCCTTGAGCCCGTGTGCCTTCATCAACGTCGAGAGCGAGTTCGCGGCGATGAGTGTCGCGATCGGCAGCTCGGCGACCGGGGCCAGGACCTATACGGCGACCGCCAGCCAGGGGCTCCTGTTCATGGCTGAGGCGGTCTACAACGCCTCGGGCCTCGGCCTGCCGATCGTCATGACCGTCGCCAACCGGGCGATCGGCGCACCGATCAACATCTGGAACGACCACAGCGATTCGATGAGCCAGCGCGACAGCGGCTGGCTGCAGCTCTTCGCCGAGAGCAACCAGGAAGCGCTCGATATCCACATCCAGGCGTTCAAGCTCGCCGAGGAGCTGTCGATGCCGGTGATGGTCTGCATGGACGGCTTCATCCTCACCCACGCCTATGAGCGGGTGGCGATGCCGACCCAGGCGGAGGTCGACGCCTTCCTGCCGCCCTACGAGCCACGCCAGGTGCTCGATCCGGCCGAGCCCGTCTCGATCGGGGCGATGGTCGGCCCCGAGGCCTTCATGGAGGTCCGCTATATCGCCCATGCCAAGCAGACCATGGCCTTGGAGCGCATTCCCGAGATTGCAGCCGAGTTCGAGACCGTGTTCGGTCGGGCCGCGGGTGGCCTCGTCCGCCGCTATCGGACCGAGGATGCGGAGACCATCGTCGTCGCCCTGGGCTCGGTGGTCGGCACGCTCGAGGAGGCGATCGACGCCATGCGCGACGCCGGCGTGAAGATCGGCCTCTTGTCGATCCGCTCGTTCCGCCCCTTCCCCTTGGCCGCGGTGCGCGCGGCACTCGAGCACGCCAAGCGTGTGGTGGTGCTGGAGAAAGCCTTCTCGGTCGGGCTCGGCGGGGTCGTCTCCACCGATGTCCGGGTCGCCCTCTCGGGCATCCAGCTGCACGGCTACACCGTGGTCGCCGGGCTCGGCGGACGGTCGATCACCCAGGCTTCGCTGCAGCGGGTGCTGGGCGAGGCGGTCGCGGACCAGCTCGAGCCGTTGACGTTCCTCGATCTCGACTGGGGCATCGTCAACCGCCAGCTCGCCCGCGAGGCGAGTATGCGCAGGAGCGGTCCGATCGCCGAGAACCTGCTGCGCGATCTCGGCACGGTCCAGGCCAAGGTGCATTGAGGACGCTCTGATGACCCAGCCCATCAAGTTCTACCAGACCGGCACCTTCACCGTCGGCAACCGCCTGCTCTCGCCCGAGGAGCGGACCGTCCAGGCCTCGATCAACCGCAACAACTCGCTCAACTCGGGGCACCGCGCCTGCCAGGGCTGCGGCGAGGCCCTCGGTGCCCGCTATGCCGTGGATGCGGCGATGCGGGCGACCGGCGGCCAGCTGGTTGCGGCCAACGCCACCGGCTGCCTCGAGGTCTTCTCCACCCCCTACCCCGAGACCTCCTGGCAACTGCCCTGGCTGCATTCGCTGTTCGGCAACGCCGCCGCGGTCGGCACCGGCATCGCCGCCGCCCTCCACGTCAAGGCGCAAAAAGCCGGCAAGCAGCACAGCGACATTCGGGTGATCGCCCAGGGTGGTGACGGTGGCACTACCGATATCGGCTTCGGCTGTCTTTCCGGGATGTTCGAGCGCAACGACGATGTGCTCTACATCTGCTACGACAACGAGGCCTATATGAACACTGGCGTGCAGCGCAGCTCGGCGACGCCGCCCGCAGCTCGGACCGCCACGACCCAAGCCGTCGGCGACGAGCCCGGCGCCCCGTTCGGCCAGGGCAAGAACCTGCCACGTTTGGCGATGGCGCACGAGATCCCCTACGTGGCGACCGCCACCGTGGCCGATCTGCGCGATCTCGAGACCAAGGTCGAAAAGGCGATGACCTTCCACGGGGCCCGCTATCTCCACGTCTTCGTCCCCTGCCCCTTGGGCTGGGGCTCGGCCAGCTGCGATACCATCAAACTGGCCCGGCTGGCGCGCGAGACCGGCATCTTCCCGGTCTTCGAGGCGGAGCACGGGGCGGTGACCGACGTCACCAAGATCCGCCATCAGGTGCCGGTCGACGCCTATCTCCGCCTGCAGAAGCGCTTTGCCCACCTGTTCGGCGATCCGGGTCGTCCCGAGGTCGTCGCCCGCATCCAGGCCGCCGCCGACCGCAATATCGAGCGGTTCGGCCTGCTCGACGAAAGCCACCGTTCATGACCATGGAAAAGCCCTTCGCGATCACCCTCGATCCGGGCTCGTCGCTCGCCAACAAGACCGGCACCTGGCGCACCGAGAAGCCGATCTATGTCGACCGGCTGCCGCCCTGCAACGCCCAGTGCCCGGCCGGCGAGGACATCCAGGGCTGGCTCTACCACGCCGAGAGCGGCGACTACGAGGCGGCGTGGCGGCATCTGACCCGGGACAATCCGTTCCCGGCGATCATGGGCCGGGTCTGCTACCACACCTGCGAGAGTGTCTGTAATCGTGCACAGCTCGACGAGGCGGTCGGCATCAACTCGGTCGAGCGCTTCCTCGGCGACGAGGCGCTGCGCCGCGGCTGGCAGTTTCCGGCCCCGGCGCGCGAGAGCGGTCGTCACGTCCTGGTGGTCGGCGCCGGGCCCTCCGGGCTTTCCGCCGCCTACCACCTGCGCCGGCTGGGTCACGCGGTAACGGTGATCGAGGCCGGCGCGGCGGCCGGCGGGATGATGCGCTACGGCATTCCCAAATACCGTCTGCCGCGCGACGTGCTCGATGCCGAGGTGCAGCGTATCGCCGACATGGGCGTCACCTTCCGGTACGGCGAGAAGGTCGACAACATCGCCGAGACCATGGCGGCGCTCGGTGCCGAGGCGGCGTTCCTGGCGATCGGCGCGCATATCGCCAAGCGCGCCTACATTCCGGCCAAGGACTCCGCCCGCATTCTCGATGCGGTGTCGGTGCTGCGGTCGATGGAGGACGCCGCCGAGCAACCGATGCTGGGACGTCGGGTGGCGGTCTACGGTGGCGGCAACACCGCGTTCGACGTGGCCCGCACGGCGCGGCGGCTCGGTGCCACCGAGGCGGTCATCGTCTATCGCCGCAATCGCGAGCGCATGCCAGCGCACGCGTTCGAGCTCGAGGAGGCGCTCGAGGAAGGCGTCATGGTCAAGTGGCTGAGCACCATCACCAAGGCCGAGGGCTCGACCCTGACGATCGAGAAAATGGCGCTCGACGAGAAGGGCTTCCCGCAGCCGACCGGCGAGTTCGAGACCCTCGACACTGATTCGCTGATCCTGGCGCTCGGCCAGGATGTCGATCTGTCGCTGATGGAGGGGATCGAGGGGCTGGTCGTCGAGAACGGTGTCGTCCAGGTCGACCCGGTGACGATGATGACCGGCCGAGCCGGCATCTTTTGCGGTGGCGACATGTCGCCCGGCGAGCGTAACGTCACGGTGGCGATCGGCCAGGCGAAGAAGGCGGCACGCCACATCGACGCCTATCTGCGCGGCGAGGCCCTGCCACCCAAGCCGGAGCAACAGATCGCGACGCCCGACCGCCTCAACACCTGGTATTACACCGACGCGCCCAAGACCGTGCAGCCGCACCTCGACCTCGCCCGGCGGACCAGCAGCTTCGACGAGGTGCAGGGCGGACTCGACCAGGACACGGCCCTGTTCGAGGCGCGCCGCTGCCTGAGCTGCGGCAACTGCTTCGAGTGCGACAACTGCTACGGTGTGTGCCCGGACAACGCGGTGATCAAGCTCGGACCCGGCCAGCGCTTCGCCTTCAACTACGACTACTGCAAGGGCTGCGGCATCTGTGCCGCCGAGTGCCCGTGCGGGGCGATCGACATGGTCAAGGAGACCGTCTGAAGAGCGAGCCGGCGGGGCATTCAGCGCCCTCCCCGTTGCTCCACTGGCCTGGCGGCCGGCGGGGTTGGCGATCGGGTCAGTGCGAAGGTCGTCACGGGCGCGGCGGAGGGATCAGCGAGATGACGAACCATGCCGGCGACCTGTTCAAGGTAGGCCTCAAGGCCGTGCTCTTCGATCTCGACGGCGTGGTGACTGACACCGCCGCCGTGCACGCCGAGGCCTGGAAGCGGCTGTTCGACAGCTACCTCGCCAAGCGCGACGGCCGCCAGGCACCGTTCAGGGTGCCCGAGGACTACACCGCCTATGTCGACGGCAAGCCGCGCTACGAAGGGGTCCGCTCGTTTCTCCTTGGTCGAGGCATCGACCTGCCCTGGGGCACGGTCGACGATCCGCCCGACGCCGAGACGATCTGTGGCCTCGGCAACGCCAAGAACATCTTCTTCAATCAGGTGATCGACGAGGACGGCGTCGACGTGTTCGAGAGCACGATCAGGTTGATCGAGGCGTTGCGCGCTGCCGGCGTCAAGACGGCTTGCGTCTCCTCGTCGAAGAACTGCCGGCCGGTCCTCGAGCGCACCGGGCTGCTCGGGCATTTCGACGTCGTCTTCGACGGCAACGATCTGCAGCGGGAGAACCTGCCGGGCAAGCCCGAGCCCGATGCCTTCCTGCGCAGCGCCGAACGCGTCGGGACGACCCCGGCCACCACGGCCGTGGTCGAGGATGCGGTTTCGGGCGTTCAGGCTGGCCATGCCGGCCGGTTCAAGCAGGTCATCGGCCTCGACCGGGGGGCCGGGCGCGACGCACTGCTGGCCGCCGGCGCCGATGTCGTCGTCGAAGACCTTGCGGTCTTCCTCCCCGATGCCCGCGAGCTCCGGCCCCCTGCGGCTGGCTGACCAGCGCTCGGATCCAGGCAGGTCCCGATAGCGCATCTGCCCGAGAACGCCTTTTCCCGGCGATCCCAGAGCCGTGTGGAGCCGCCGCCGTCAGCCACCGCAAGCGGCTCAGTTCAGTTGTCATCGAGAGCCCGGCACAGGGGTTCCAGATGGCGTCGATAGTGCTGCCAACGGTTGATCGAGCTCTGGTAGATCGGCTCGCGTGCCTGCCAGAGGCTCGCCGTGCGGATCGGCCGCGAGGCGGCAGCCGCAGTCAGGCGGCCGGCTGGCTGGTCGAGGCCGGCAAAGGCGACGAGACGTCGGGCTTCGCCTTGCGGATCGGCGACCAGCGCCTCGTAGCGCAGCTCGAGGATCGGGTTGGGCAGCACCGTCCGCCAATGCCGCATCAGCCGCTCGTGCAGGCGATAGACCAGCCCCAGCGAGGCCAGGTCGTAGCTGAAGCGCTGACCTTCGGCGAAGCTCTGGAAATAGCAGGAGAGGCAGGTGTCGAGCGGGTCGCGCCGGCACCAGATCACCCGGGCCAGGGGGGCGATACGGGCGAGCAGGCCGAGGCGGAGATAGTTGCCCGGCAGCTTGTCGACGACCCGGCGCGCCGCCGGGGCGGTGGCGGCGAGGCGGCGGACATAGCGTTCGCCGAGCTCGCCCGTCTGATCGGCCCCGAGCGCGGCGATCGCGTCGGCCAGCGTGCCGTCCGGGGCCAGCGTCGTGACCAGCCGGCACATTGCCCTGAGGTCGTCGCACTCGCCGGCACCGTGCACCGCGTCGTGCCCGGCGAGCAGCTGTTCGACCAGGGTGGTGCCGGAGCGCGGCATGCCGACCACGAGCAGCGGCAGCTCGCTCGCCAGACCGGTCGGGCCGGCCTTGGCGAAGAACCGGTGATCCAGCCGCTCGATCAAGGCGTCGACCAGTCCGCGGTGCGCCGCCGGGTCGAACGGTGCCGCCCGATGGCGCAGTGCGTTGGCCGCGGCCAGGGCCGGAAACGCGCGGTCGTGCTCGCCTAGCCGGTCGAGACGACGGGCGAGTGCGAAGCCGAGCTGTGCCCGGTCGTCGTCGCCGAGATCATCGCGGCCGAGCAGCTGCTCGAGCTCGAGCACCGCCGCCGGGTCGCGCCTCGCATCGTCGAGCAGGGCCAGGTGGTAGTGTGCCGTGCCGAGCGTCGGGCGGACGGCGACGGCGTTCAGCAACGCCTCACGCGCCCCGGCGCGATCGCCCTCGACGGCCCGGACGATGCCGAGATTGAGCGGTGCCACGGCGAGCTTCGGGTCGACCCGGGCGGCCCGGACGTAGAGCTCCTTGGCGGCTGCGAGATGGCCGTCCGCTTCGAGACAGTTGCCGAGATTGACGAGCGCCCGGGCATGGTTCGGGTCGAGTTCGAGCGCCTGGCGGTAGCAGGCGGCGGCATCGCGCCACAGCGACCGGCGGCGCAGGCGCTCGCCGCCCTGGAATGCCGCCTCGGCGCAGGCCGAGCGCAAGAGTGCGGTGACGGCGGTGTCGGCTGGGACGAGCTCGCGCGCCCGTTCGAGCGCCTCGACCGCCGCGTCGATCCGCTCGACGGCCAGCAGGGCGCTGCCGAGCCCGACCCAGATATCGGCGATCCCGGGGGCACGGGCAGCAGCCGCCCGGTAGTGCGGCAGCGCCTCGTGGTACTCGCCGGCGGCCCTGAGCGCCTCGGCCAGATGGTAGCGCCGCTGCGCCGCGTTCGGGTCGAGTGCGACGGCCCGGGCGAGACAGGCGCGGGCGGCGGCCGGGCGGCCCAGATGCTGCTCGAGCACGCCGAGCCAGTGCAGGGCGTCGCCGTCGTCGCCGAGCTCGCTCACCAGCATGCGATAGAGCCGGCGGGCGCGCACCACGCGACCGGACTCGCGGGCGATGCGGGCCGCCTGGCGCAGCCGCCGCACCGCCGCCGCCCGACGGACACCAACCGCAGTGCGGTCGAGATCCGTCGAGCTCACCGAGAGCGCCGCCATCAGAAATTGAACTGCGCTGCGAACTGCACGCGTTGCGCCGTGTTGTCGAGGCCGCCATCTTCGAACGCCCGCCGGCCGAACATGTACTCCAACCCGAAACTGAGCTTGGGATCGGGTTGCCATATCAGGTTGAGGTGGACGGTGTCGATCGCCTCGGTTTCGGTGTCGAAGAAGGTATCGAGCACCTGGTAGTGACCGTAGGTCAGGTTGGAGCGCCATTTGGCGTTCCAGTTGTGGGTGTAGCCAGCCGCCAGGCCCCAGGATTTGATGGCGTCGAGATTACCGTTGTTCTTGACCACGGCGTCCTGGTTGAAGCCATTGATGATGTAGCGGCCGACCCCGTCGCCATAGGTGACATTGAGCTGCAGGTTGTCCTCGCCTATGGTCGGGACGATGGCCGAAGCGGTCAAACCCCAGCCGAACACCCTCTCGCTGGAGCCCGCATCGTCGGTTTCCAGGAGCCGGGCCACGCCGGCCAGCCGACCATACCAGCCCTCGTTGTCGTAGCTGACGGCGGCAACGAAATCCGGCAGCTTGTCGATGCCGAACTGGAGATCGCCGCCATCGGTGCCCACCGTTTGGCCATCCTCGGTCTGGGCGCTCAGCTCCGAGTTCTCGATCGACCCGGCGATCGTCCAGGCGTCGTCGACCTCGTAGGTGTAGCGGAGCTGGCCCTGGCGGATGAACGGAATGCCGGCCGGGCCGAAGAAGTCGACGGTCTCGGGATAGCTCTTGAGCGGCATGAACAGCGTCCAGGTCTGCCCGGCGAGCACCGGGCCGATCTCGCCAAAGGCGTGGCGCAGTCGGAAGGTGCTCGAGTTGGAGAAGGTCTCATTGCCGCCCTGACCGAAGAAGTCGCCCTCGATGAACAGCTTGACCTCACCGAGTTCGGTGGGCGTCCAACTGGTGAAATTGAGCCGCGACTGCTTGGCGTGGGCGCGGAAGTTGCCCTCCTTGCGGGCGGCGTCGCTGCCTTCGGCCGGAATCGTACTGGCAGCGAAGCTGTCGCCGAGATCGGCATTGACGTCGTAGATGAAGTCGGCCTTGACGTAGCCGCCGATGGCGACCGAGGTGTCGGTGCCCGGCAGCTTGAAGGAGCCCGGGTGGTCGCCGCGCGTGACCGTCACCTCGAGGTCTTCCTCGCGCATCCGCTCGATCCGCTCTATCTGCTCGCGTGCCGACCAGCTGTCGTCTTCCATTCGCTGGAAGCGTTCCTTGAGCGCCTCGATCTCCTGCTGCTGCTGCTCGATGATCCGCCGCAGCTCGGCCTCGTCGGCATAGGCCGTGCGGACAGTGCTGGCGGTCAACACCAAGGTTATGGCGGTGGTTGCGAGGAGCTTTTTCATCTTGCTTACTCCCGAGACACAGCGCGGCCTTCAACCGGCAAACGAGTGCCGGAGGATGGGTCGCTGATAGTGGCGAGGAGGCCGGGCGCGCCGCCCGGCGGGGCTGAAGGCGAGAAGGCCGGGCGCGCCGCCCGGCGGGTCAGATCACGAAGAGCAGCGCGAGCAGGATCAGGCAGAGCGCGCTCATCGATCCGGCTGCGGGCAGCAGCGCTTCGAGCGGCGGCGGGCCACCGTCGTGCCGTTGCGGTGTGGCGGTAAGGGATTGCATGGCTGTTGACTCCCCTGATCGATGCCCGGGCCATGCCGTGTCGACCCGGGCGTCCCTTGGCCCCGCTGGCGCACGCTCGGCGTGGCTGTTCGGGGTTCGCAGAGCTTGCCCCGGATCCGCGATCTACCCGTGTATCGCCGGATACAGCTGACGCGGCTGTGATTTGACGTGAGCGCTCGGGAGCCTCGCGGGTGACAACCCCGGGTGGCTAGCCGGCTGCTGAAAAGGTCTCGACGACCGCGATGCGCAGCAACCATGGCCGGCGGCGAGGCGGCGTGAGGAACAGCAGAGCGGCGTCGGGAAGCCGAGCGTCAGACGAGGCCCGCCGTCGCATCGCCTGGCGACGAGGCGCTATTCGGCGCAGCGCGTCGCCCCGATCTCGAAACCCGGGCGCCAGGCTCCTGCCCGGCGCCCTACAGTGCCGCGGCGCCGCCGTCGCGTGTTGTCCAGCAGCCGGCTAGAGCCGCTGGCCCTCGGCGAGCTGCTTGAGCCGACCGGGTTCGAGGATGGTCAGCCGGCTGCCGAGGCGGCGGGTGACCCCGGCGTGCTGCATCTGGCCGAGCAACCGGGCCACCGTCTCGCGGGTGGCCCCGGTGACGCTGGCGAGCTGCTCCTGGGTCGGCAGCGGATCGACCAGGAGCGGCTGGTCGTGGTCGTCCGTCGCGCCGTTGGCACCGCGCGCCCGGCGCAACAGCTCGCGGGCAAGGCGCTCCGCGGCCCCGAGCGTGCTGAGCTCGGTGATCCTGAGATCGGCGATGCGGATGACCCGTGCCAGACTGCGCAACAGGGCGACAGCGATGCACGGGTGCCAGTACAAGAGCTGGTTGAAGCTGCGCGGCGGCAGTACTGCGATCCGGCAATCGGTGATCGCCACGACATCGGCCGCGCGCGGACCGCCATCGAGCGCGGCGAGCTCGCCGACATGCCCGCCGGCATCGATCTCGGCAAAGCTCACCTGCCGGCCGCTCGCTGCCCGGCCGATGACCCGCACCCGGCCGTCGAGCACGAACAGCACGTCCTGTACGTCGCGGTCCTCGCTGATCACCTGCTCACCGGCGCGAACCCGGGCGAAGCGGCAATGTCGCGCCAGCTGCGACCTTTCCTCCGGCTCGAGACAGTCGAGGATGCCGACGTCCGCCAGAGGATCGAGCGTGCGATCGATCACGATATCCGACATTCTTTGTCTCCTCGCAGGCTTTCCGAGCGGGCTCCCTGGATTGCCAAGAGTAGTCGGAACGTCACGGCAACGGCAGCCCACGAGCACGCGATCTCAGCGAGACGTGATCGCCCGTGCGTTGCTCGTGAGGGCGCCTCGTCGCCTAGCCGCGCCCTGTCTGCTCGTCGAAGTCATTCACGAACTGGTCGACCACGGCCCGGTCGTAGCCCTGGCTCGCGAGGTAGAGCTGGCGGCTGTAGGGGTGCTCGAGGGTGCCGGTGGCGAGGTCGTCGCTGGCCGCGGTCTCGACGATCCGGCCGCGGCGCATGATCGCGAGCCGATCGCAAATGTGGGCGACGACGCCGAGGTCGTGGCTGACGAACAGATAGGTCAGGCCGCGGCGGCGGCGCAGCTCGTTCAAGAGGTTGAGGATCTCGGCCTGGATCGAGACGTCGAGGGCCGAGGTCGGCTCGTCCAACAGCAGAAGGTCGGGCTCGAGGATCAGCGCCCGGGCGATGGCCACCCGCTGGCGCTGGCCGCCGGAAAGCTGGTGCGGGAAGCGGTAGCGGAACTCGGGGCCGAGGCGGACCTCGTCCAGCACCTGGCCGATCCGCGCATCCGCCCGGTCGAGCCGGTGGATGGCGAGCGGCTCGCGCAACGTCGCATCGACCGTGCGCCGCGGGTGGAGCGAGCCGAACGGGTCCTGAAAAACCATCTGCACGCGCTTGAAGAAGGCGAGCGGCGGTTTCTTGGCCAGGGGCACGCCGGCGACGCGGATCGACCCTTGCCAGTCGGGATTGAGGCCCGAGACGGCCCGCAGGATCGTCGACTTGCCCGATCCGCTCTCGCCGACGAGCCCGAAGGCCGACCTTTCGGGAACCGCGAAGCTGACCCGCTCGACGGCATCGACCCGCGCCCGGCCCTTGCTGAAGAAGACCGAGAGATCCTCGATCTCGATCAACGTGCATCCAGCCAAGTGGGGTCCCGCCGCATCACCGGCAGGGGCGCTCCCCGGTTGTCGACCCGGGGCAGGCAGGCGAGCAGCCCTCGCGTATAGGGATGCTGCGCCTCGTTCAGCCGCTTCGCATCCAGGCACTCGACCACCTGCCCTGCATACAGCACCAGCACCCGGTCGCAGAACGTGGCGACCAGCTCGAGGTCGTGGCTGATGAAGACGAGGCCCATGCCGCGCGCCTCGACCAGCCGGTCCATGATCGCCAGGACCTGGAGCTGCACGGTCACGTCGAGTGCGGAGGTCGGCTCGTCGGCGATCAGCACGTCGGGGTCGGGGATCAGCATCATGGCGATCATCGCCCGCTGGCCCATGCCGCCCGAGAGCTCGTGCGGGTAGGCCGTGAAGACCCGCTCGGGATCGTCGATACGCACCGCCTCGAGCATGGCGATCGCGGCGTCGCGCGCCGCCTGGCGACCGAGCCCCTTTTTCAGCCGCGCCGTCTCGACCAGCTGGGCCCCCACCGTCATCACCGGGTTCAAGGAGTATTTCGGGTCCTGCATGATCATCGAGATGCGCGAGCCGCGCATTGCCCGCCAGGTCCGAAGGCTCGCCCGGCCGAGGTCGATGCCATCGAACCGCAGGGTATCGGCGGTGACCTCGGCACCCGCCGTGAGACCCAGGATCGCGCGGCCGGTCTGCGACTTGCCCGAGCCCGATTCGCCGACGATGCCGAGCTTCTCGCGACCAAGTGTGAACGAGACGCCGCGCACTGCATGCACCGGCCCCTTGGCCGTCCGGTAGGTAACCCGCAGGTCCTCGACCTCGAGCAACGGCCGCTTGCCGTTCATCGCTGCTGCCGCGGGTCGAGCACGTCGCGCAGGCCGTCGCCCAGGAGGTTGAAGCCGAGGCTGACGATGAAGATGGCAAGTCCCGGCATGGTCGCGACCCACCACTGGTTGAGCAGGTACTGGCGGCCGGTCGAGATCATCGCCCCCCATTCGGGCAAGGGCGGCTGCGCACCGAGGCCGAGAAAGCCCAGGCCCGCCGCGGTCAGGATGATGCCGGCCATGTCCAGCGTCAGGCGGACGATCACCGAGGAGAGGCACATCGGCACGACGTGGCGGCCGATGATCCGGGCCGGGCCGGCCCCCTGGATGCGCGCGGCGGCGATGTAGTCGGCGTTCCTGATGGTCAGGGTCTCGGCCCGGGCCATCCGGGCATAAGGCGGCCAGGCGGTGATCGCGATCGCGATGATCGCGTTCTCGATCCCCGGCCCGAGTGCGGCGACGAAGGCCAGGGCGAGGATCAGCCGGGGAAAGGCGAGGAAAATGTCGGTGATGCGCATCAGGACGATGTCGACCCAGCCGCCGAGATAGCCCGCGATGGTGCCGACCGCGAGGCCCACCGGCCCGACGATGATGACGACCAGCCCGACGATGTAGAGGGTGAGCCTCGAGCCGTGGACGATGCGCGAATAGATGTCCCGGCCGAGCTCGTCCGTGCCCAGCCAATGCATCGCCGAGGGCGGCAGCAGGCGGTCGCTCAGCACCTGGGCGGTCGGCGAGTGGCTGGCGAGCCAGGGGGCGAAGGCGGCGACGAAGAGCAGCACCAGGACGATGCCGAGGCCGAGCATGGCGAGCCGGTTCCGGCTGAGCTGCAGCCAGCCCTGATAGGCCCGGCCGAGCTGCGCCTGGGTGGGCGAGCCTGGCGTGTCGGTGAGGAGCCAATCCCGCACCGCCATGCTCATCGGGGTCTCACTATCGCGCCCGGGGATCGAGCGTGCGGTAGAGCACGTCGGAGAGGAGGTTGATGCCGATGAAGACCGAGCCCACGACGATGGTCCCGCCCAAGACGGCGTTCATGTCGGCGTTCAGAAGCGAGTTGGTGATGTAGAAGCCGAGCCCCGGCCAGGCGAAGATGATCTCGGTCAGCACCGACCCCTCGAGCAGGTTGGCATAAGAAAGCGCGATCACCGTGATCAGCGGCACGGCGGTGTTGCCGAGCGCGTGGCGCCAGATCACCCGCGTCTCGGAGAGCCCCTTGACCCGGGCGGTGAGGATGTATTCCTGCCGCAGCTGCTCCAGCATCAAGGAGCGGGTCATCCGGCTGATATAGGCGAGGCTGAAGTAGCCGAGGACGGCCGAAGGCAGGACCAGGTGCGAGAGCGCGTTCTGCCAGACGGTCCAATCCCCGGCGACGGCGGCATCGATCAAGAGGACGCCGGTCAACCGCGGCACCTGGTCATCGTAGAAGATGTCGAGCCGGCCGGGGCCCGGCACGAGCTGCAGCTGGGCGTAGAACACCAGCAGGGCGACGAGGCCGAGCCAGAAGATCGGCACGGAATAGCCGATCAGGCCCAGGAGGCGGATCGCCTGGTCGGGCCAGCGTCCCTGGTGCACGGCGGCGACCACCCCCATCGGCACGCCGAACAGCACACCGAGGAAGGTGGCGACCGTGGCGAGCTCGAGGGTTGCCGGGAAGACCCGGGCGATGTCGGCGAGCACCGGCTGGGCGGTGAGCACGCTCTGGCCGAAATCCCCGGACAGCACCTTTTGGACATAGATCAGGAACTGCTGCCAGAGCGGCAGGTCGAGCCCCATCTCGATCCGCACCCGCTCGTAGACCGCGGCCGACGCCCGGTCGCCGACCGCCGCCAGGACGGGGTCGATCGGCACCACCCGGCCGATCAGGAAGGTGACGAGCAGCAGACCGAAAAAGGTCAGCGCCAGGGAGGCCGCCAGCTTCACCAGTGCGTTGGCATGCCCGAGCACGAGCCGTGCTTAATTCTTGGTGATCTGCCAGTAGCGGTTGTCGTCGAAGCTCGGCCCCCAGATCGTCCCCTCGACATTGGTCCGCTCGGCGATCGTCTCGATGTCCTGGAACATGATGACGAAGGGCGAGGTCTCTTGGTGCAGCTTCTGGAGCTCGAGATACATCTCGGCCCGCTTTGCCGCATCACGCTCGAGTACCGCCGCATCGGCCATCGCCGTCATCTCGGCAATCTCCCAGGCATTGCGCCAAGCCAAGGGCTTGGACTGCGCGTCATCGCTATTGTCGGGATTCCTGGCGAAGGTGTCGGCATTGGTGTGCGGGTCCTGATAGTCCGGACCCCAGCGGCCGATGTAAATGTCGTGGTTGCGCGCCCGGTACTTGGTCAGCGTCTGCGCCCCGTCGCCCGGGATCAACTCGAGCTCGATGCCGGCCTCGGCCCAGACGGCCTGGATCGCCTGCGCCATCTCGGTGATCGGCGAGATGCTGCGCACGTCCATGGTGACGCTGAACCCGTCAGGCAGCCCGGCCTCGGCGAGCAGCGCCTTGGCCCGCTCGACGTCGAGCGAGAACGGCGTGTCCTCGAGCGCCCCGAGGAACCCCTTGGGCAGGAACGCCTGGTGCACCTCGGCCGCGCCCTTGAGCACTGTTTCGCCGAGTTCCTGGTAGGGTACCAGATACTTCAATGCCTGGCGCACCTCGGGCCGTGCCAGATACTCGTTCTTCTGGTTGAGCCCGAGATAGTAGATCGCCCCTTTGGGCACCGCCTTGACCACGATGTCGGGGTTGCCTTCGAGGGCGGCCACCTGGTCGGGACCGAGATTGCGGGCGACGTCGATGTCGCCCTGCCCGATCAGGAGCTGCTGGGTCGCCGCCTCGGCGATGTGCCGGGTGATCACCCGGGTCAGCGCCGGTGCTCCCTTCCAGTAGTCGGGATTGGCATCGAGCGTCAGGCTCTCGTTCGGCCGCCAGGCGCGCAGGCTGAACGGGCCGGAGCCGGCGGAGTTGGTCTTCAGCCAGGCATAGCCGAGATCGCCGTCGACCTCGTTGGCCATGACGACCTCCTTGTCGACGACGGAGCCGACGCCGGCGGTCAGGCAGTAGAGGAAGAAGGTCGGCGCATAGGCCTGGTCGACCTCGACGGTGACCTCCAGCGGACCCGTGGCCCGAATCTTCTCGTCGACATTGTCGGCGGTGAAGCCGAACTGGGTCAGGATGAAGGCCGGCGACATGTCGAGCTTGACGACCCTTTGCAACGAGAAGGCGACGTCCTCGGCCGTCAAGGGGTTGCCCGAATGGAAGGTGATGCCGTCGCGGATCTGGAAGACGTAGGTCTTGCCGTCCTCGGAGATCTCCCAGCTCTCGGCCACATGCCCCTGGATGTCCTCGACATCGTCCACCGGATAGGTGATCAGCCGGTCGTAGACCTGGGCCCCGTATTCGGCCCCCGAGAACTCGAAGATCTCGGCGGGGTCGAGGGTGATGATATCGTCGATGGTCATCGCCTGGACGAAGACGTCGGGTGGGGTCTCGGCCGAGGATCGATCGGCCGGCGCCGCCAGCGCCAGCGCCGCGCCCAAGAGCAACGTCGCGGTCGGGTGTTTCACGTGGCATTCTCCTTGTCGCCGTCACCACGGCCTGATCGGCTGCGGCCGCCACCGGCTCGACGGCGAAGGTGGAAGAAACGCGGCGACAAGGCAATGACCTATCGCCATCCGCCCGAACGCGAACGACGACGGCGGCCATCGGGGCCGAAGTGCGGGACCCGGCGCGATGCGCGCACGCTCGACCACCATCCTCGCCAGCCTCGCCTTTGGCGAGAAGCCGACCCGGTCCGGCGACGCCGTGGTGGCGACCGCCATCCTCGACCGGTCGACCCAGAATGGCGGCCCCGTCGAGACCGGCAATGCGGGCCGACGCGCGAAGCACCGTGCTCGAGTGGCCGCAACGCCGGGCGGCATCGCGGGGGAGCTCGGCCGAGACCCGGACGCGGTCGGCGGCGGCCCGCCACCAAGGCGGCGTGTCCGACCGCCGCTCAAGGGTATGCTCTGTAGTTATTCCGCGCTGTCGGTGAGGCCACGCGGGGCCTTCTGGGGCGCTGCCGCACCTGCCATCCCAAGCCCGCCCGCGCTGCCGATTTCCTGGCCGGCCGGCAGACCGCCACCGCCGAGCATGGCAGCCCGGTCGGGCAGGAAATGCGCCTCGCGGCGGAAACGGGCGAGGTCCTTGCGGGCCCTGTAGGTCGCCCAGGCGACGACGACGAGCGTCTGCCAGTGCCAGACCGCCATGGCGTCGCCGGCGGCAGCGACGGCGGAGATGAGCGCCAGCATGAGTAGCAGGCGGATCATGTTGTCCGGTGTCTGCCAGCGCACCCCCCCCATGCGGTAGATGACGTAGGGAATCCAGGCACACATCGCGTTGGCCAGGAGCAGAGCCGCGCCGACATGGCTCAGCGGCAGGGCCAGCACCCAGACGAGCCAGAGCCCCTTCATCAACTGCAACGGCAGGTGCAAGAGCATCCGCGAGCGCTCGTCGATACGGTTGAACAACCAGAAGGTGGCGCGGATGACCGCGAGCAGCGCCAGCCAGAGACCGAGCAGAGTGACCGTGTCGGCGAGCGGATCGCCGGGCAACGGCCAGCCACTGCTACCCGACCAGGCGAGGATTGCGGCACCGGGCAACGCCACGAGCGTGCCGAACAGCCACGCCTGGCCTTCGTCCACGGTCCCAGCCAGGGCCAGCCGCTCGTCGCTCAAGATCGGCTTCTTCTCGCGTCTCCGACCGAGACAATCGTTCTCGTGATAGCCGACCTCGTAGACGATGGCGTAGGAGACGATGAGCAAGGCCAGACCGACCGCGGTGAGCAGCGGGTAGGGAGTGAGCAAGGCGGATGCCAGCACCAGCACCATCCAGTCCTTGGCGAAGAAGACGCCAAGCAGGTGCAAATGGGTCGGGTGCTTGGCCTTCTCGGTGTAGACCAGCGGCACGTAGGTGCGCGCGAAGGCCCGCTCGTAGCGCGCCTCGGGCCAGACGACGACCAGCGGCCGTGCGGCCACCTGGAGGATATCGGCGTCGTGCCGCGCGTGGTCGGTGACGATCGTGGCCTTGGCCACCGCCGCTGCGCCATAGCGCGCCTCGAGCAGCGCGCGCTTGCCCCGGGCGCGCGCCAGGCAACCCGACCAGAGCGGGCTCGCCACGAGTTCCGCATCGATCGGCATGGCCCGCAGCAACGGCGCGATGATGAACGCAAAACCGTGGCTCGCGACCACGATTCTCCGAAAGCGGCCTTGCACGAGCAGGGTCGCCAGCTCCGGGTTTAGGTAGGTTCTGGCGAGCGCCGGTGCCAGCTGGCGCCAGCGCCAGACGATCCACGGCATCAGACAGACGATGCACAAGACCCTGAGCCAATCGGCCATCGCGAACCCGTCCCGATACCGGGAGATGAACCGCCAGGGCTTGAGAAAATCGATCAGCCGCCCCACGGTCGCGGCAAGTGCGGCAGGTCGCGCACTGTCCAAGAAGAGCTCGGTCGAATTCCGGAGGAACAGGCTCTCGTCGAAATCGACGACGAGCAGGTCGTCCTCGCCGACGGTCGCGAGCGCGTCTGGCAAGGCTGCTGGTGTAATCTCCGCGGTGGGGCTCATCGGGCTGCTCCAGGAATGTCGTGGTGCTGTACCGGCGGACAGCTGACAAGAGATGCGCGCGGCCCTGCCGCCTCGGCCGCCGCCCTCGGCATTGCCACGTCGTCCGAGGCGACCATCTGGCACGCGCCGCCAGATCGCTCGAACCTGAGAATGCCTCATCTTACCCGGCGATTCATCCGCAAAACCGCTTACGCCAATCAATAATATCGCGCACACATATCCAGATGCTGCTGTTGTTGATGATTTCGTGCAGATCATTTGGTATGAGAGAAGCCGAACACCGCAGCGCCGAACAGAAAAGCGGAGCGTTTTAGTTAAAGATTCATTAAGGATTTAGTTGGCATAACGGAAGACGGCGGCCGGGTGCCGCGGCCGGTCGAGCGCCGGCCGGGCGCGGCGGGCCGACGATCGCCGCTCGACCAACGGTCTAGCGCGCTCGACTTGCGGCCGTAGGCCGAAGCCCGGTGCGGTCGGCAAGGTCTGCGGCCGCGTCATCGCGGATGAACCATGGCTGGAAGCGAAGGACGGATGATGAACAACGCGCCGAGAGAAATCGTCGAATACGCCCACCGCCCGCAGCTTCCGGCCATGCCGCTGCCCCAGCCGCAGCCGCTCTCGCCAGTTGTCGAACCGCCGCGTGCCTTTGACGTGGACCTGTTGGAGGTGATCCGCGGCATCTGGCGGCAGCGGCGCACCGTGCTGGCGCTGACCGGCCTCGGCACCGCCGCGGCAGTCGGCGTCGCCATGCTGACAACGCCGATCTACACCAGCTACACCAGTGTGATGCTCGAGACGCGGCGCAACCAGGTGTTCGAGACGCAGGCCGTGCTCACCGACCTCACCCCGACGGTCGAGGTGATCGAGACCGAGATCGAGATGGTCCGTTCGCGGGAGATCATGGAGCGGGTGGCGCTGCAGGCCGAGCTGCCGCAGCTGTTGGCCGCCCGCGAGCAGGCGGGCGAGGCGCAGCCGCTGCAACGCGCGGTGCGCTGGGTCGAGAACGTCTTTCTTTCACAGGTCATGGCAATGGCGCCCGACGAACTGGCTCGGGTGCTGCCCGACGCGGCACGAGTGGCGGCAGCGGCCGAGCCGATCACGCTCGACGACGCGGTGATGTTTCTGGCCGAGAACCTGCAGACGCGGCAGGTCGGTGGCACCGCCGTCCTGGACATCGGTTTTTCCGACCCGGATCGCGGGTTCGCGGCCAAGGTCGCCAACCTGTTCGCCGCCGAGTACCTGGCAGAGCAGGTAGCCTGGAAAACGCAGGCCACTGACAGTGCCAATCGGTGGCTGCAGACACAGATCGCGGATCTGCAGCGTGAGATCGCCGACAAGCGGGCCGAGTACGAGGCCCTGCGCAGTGCCACCGGAGAACTCGCCGATGGCGGCAACTCGCTTTCGGTGCAACGGCAAATCCTCACCAACGAGCGGCTGCTCGAGACGCGCGGCGAACGGATCCGGCTCGAGACCGAGGTGAGTTCGCTGCGTCGGCTGCTCGCCGAGGCTGGCCCGGAGCAGATCGCCGCACGGGTGGATTCGGAGGTGATGTCCGAGCTTCGCCTCGAGGTCTCCGCGGCCAAGCGACGGCTGGCCGAACTCGGCACCATCTACGGCAGCCGCCATCCCTTGCTGCTCGACGCCCAGGCCCAGCTGAACCAGGCCTTGCGCGACGTCGAGGTCGAGGCCGGCCGGGCTCTGGCGAACCGCGAAAATGCTCTCGCCGCCTTGCGCTCGGAGGAAAGGCAGCTGCAGTCGGCGCTCAGCCAAGACGGTGACGCCGGGCGGGCGATGGGCTCGCAGCGCAGCGCCATCGCGGCACTGCAAAGCGAGATCGAGACGATGCAGACCCTGCTCGATGGCTACCTGACCCGGTTCAACCAGACGGCCGAGCAGCACTCGATCATCCGTCCCGATGCCCGGGTCATCTCGGCGGCCGTGCCGCCCCGATACCCGAGCTCGACGAGCCGCAAGATGGTCGTGATGATGGGCTTCGTTGCCGCCGGCATGCTCGGCATCGTCATCGGCTTCCTGCGTGATGCGAGCGATCGGACTCTGCGCAGCCTCGGTGCCACGGAGCGGACGCTCGGCGTTCCGGTCTTGGGGGCGATCCCGGCATTGCCCGGCAATGCGCGACGGCAATCGCCGGCAGACTACGCCATGCAGCGCCCCGGCTCGGCCTATGTCGAAGGCATTCGAAATCTCGTCGTCGGCCTCGGCCTCGCGCAGTCGGCGACGGCGCCGCGGACCGTGCTCGTCACCTCGGCGATCGCCGGCGAAGGCAAGAGCACGACGGCAGCAACCATGGCGAGGCTGATGGCGCGTGCCGGCTACAAGGTTTGCCTCGTCGAGTGCGACCTGCGGCGGCCGAGCCAGGCGGCGGTGCTGCGCTGTTCGCCGCACACCGGGTTGCTGCAGTACCTGCAGCGTGAAGCCGGTCTTGCCGACATCATCCAGCAGGATCCGTTGACCGGGATGAACGTGATCACCGCCGGAGGGACTGCCGACAACTCGCTCTTTTTGTTGCAATCCGAGGACTTTCAGCGGCTGACCAGCTACCTGTCGACCGGGCACCAGATCGTGATTTTCGACACGCCACCCGTCACCCCGATCGCGGACGCCCAGGTCGTGGCCGATAGTGTCGATGCGGTCTTGTATCTTTGCCGCTGGGGCTCGACGCCGAAGGCGACCAGCACTGCCGGGGTGCGGATGCTCGGGCGACGGGGTGCTGCTCGCGTCTTCGCGGCACTGTCGCAAGTCGATACCAAGGCATTTGCGGCGTACGAGCAGAGCTATGCGCCGCATGGCGCCGGCACCTACTACCGGAACTGAGCAGCGCTCGCGCACGCCATGGCCCGAGCGGCACGGCGTGCGGCGCGCCGACGCGCCGGGAAGCCCGGCTGCTGGTCCGCAACGACAGAGGAGAGCCCAGTCATGACGGCAGCTCGATTGATCGCCGAGGGGGCGATCGCCAAGCGCGACGCCGGGCCCAAGGAGCAGCCGCTGTGGCGGCATGTGGTTGCGTTCGCGCGCTTCGCCCAGGCCGCGCAGCTGGCGCGCCGGGTGGCCGGTCTGCCGGACTTGACCGCCGCCGATTTCCTGTTCCCGCTCGCCGCCGACGAGGCATCGCGGCTCACGGCGATCGCGCATCGGGTGCGGGGTGCGGCCTATCGGCCGGCCTTGTTCGTGAACGGGGTGCTGCCGCGCTCGGGCACCAACTACATCGCCAACGCGTTGGCGTTGCATCCGAAGATCGCGGCGTTTCCCCTGCAGATGTACGAGTTCCCGCTGCTCGAGATCGCCGCCGGAGCGCGGGCGCTGCGCCACGAGTGGCTGGCCCATTTCCGCCACAACGCGACGATCGTCCAGGAGCACGAGCCGTTCGCCTGGCTGGCTGCCGGGTGGCTCGCCGACCTGCAGGCGCGCGAGCCGGCGCGGCACCTGTTGTTCAAGAGCCCGCATGTCCGCCAGCTGGCGCTGTTTCGGGCAGTGCTGCCCGAGGATCGGCTGGTGCTCTGCCTGCGCGACGGACGCGACGTGGTGGCCTCGGCGTTGGCCAGCTTCAAGGCACAGCCGCTGCGGCGGAGCTTTGCGCAGCTGGTGCACGAGTGGCGGCTGGCGACCGAGGCGGTGCTGGCCCATGCGCCGGGCGGGCCGCACGAGCATCGCCAAACGGTGGTGGTCCGCTACGAGGCCATGGTGGCCGATCAGCTGGCGGAGATGCGCCGGCTGCTGCCGGCGGTCGGGCTCGACGTCGCCGCCTACCCGTTCGAGCGCCTCGGCGAACTGCCGGTCTTCGGCTCGTCGACAGCCAGGCCGGACGGCGCGTGGCGCTGGCGCGCGGTCGAGCGGGACGCCGCCTTCAACCCGATCGGCCGCTACGAGAACTGGCCAGACCGACGCAAACGGGCGTTCATGCGCCTGGCCGGCGATACCCTGAAGCGGGCCGGCTATGGCTGATGGACGAAGTGGGGCGGCTTGGGCTGACGGGTCAAACGCGCCGGCTGGGGCTGATGGGCGAGACGGGCCGGCCGGGGCTGGTGGGTGAAGCGGACCGGCCAGGGCCGATGGGCGAAGTGGGG
>CAZNWE010000040.1:0-6354 GCA_964576715.1 uncultured Geminicoccaceae bacterium
CCTCCCCTCGAGAACTCGGCCGGCCGCCCGACCAGCGCGCCGGCCATTTTTTTCGCTTGCCCAGGGAGTTGGCGGATGGTGGCCGACGTTCGGGCAGCGACGCGGTGCCGCCGGCGTCACCACGACCCGGTCACCGGCTCAGGAACCACGCATCGAACCAGTCGGCTGGTCAGGTCGCGGCGAGATGCTCGCGGATGCCGATGACCAGGTCGTCCACCGTGCTGTCGTGGCCGAAATGGGTGACATACTCATTGTCGCCATCCATCAGGTACATGAAGGCGGAGTGGTCGACGAGATAGTCGGCAAGGTCTTCGCTTTCGGCCTTGCGATAGTAGACGCGATAGACCTTGGCGATGGCATCCACTTCCTCGGGGCTGCCGGTGAGCCCGATCAATGCCGGATGAAAGAGGGCGACGTAGTCGGCGATTGCCGCCACCGTGTCGCGCTCGGGATCGACGGTGACGAAGATCGGCACGATCTGGTCGCGCTCGGCCGGCGTCAATCGCTCGTAGGCGGCGACGATGGTGGCAAGGCCCAGCGGACAGACGTCGGGGCAGTAGGTGTAGCCGAAATACATGAGCTTGGCGCGGCCGGCGAAGCTCGCGTCGGTGGCGCGCGCCCCGGTGTGATCGACCATGCTGAACGGTCCGCCGATCAGCGCCTTGCCCTGGTCCGCGGCCGCCTCCTCGAGCTTCGCAGCGAACGGCCAGAAGCCGGCGACATAGGCCGTGACCCCGGCGAGCACAGCAAGCGCCAGCACCAGCTTGGCAGCAGCGCCGATGAACGATCGCGACATGCGCCCTCCACGTTTGTGCGCCAAATATGCCGCTGCGCGAACGCCGGGCCAAGAGCCGACGCATCCGGCTGCGCCTAGCGGTCGCGCCGTGCCGCCCCGCGGCACCCGCGAACTTGGCCACGATTTGTTGATTATTTTCCTATTTTGACCTATGGTTGATGCCTACCGAGCCCGCAGCGGAGCCCGAGCATGGCCAAATCCTCTCGCAGCAAGGCACAGCGTCTGGCCAGTCGCGCCAATGGTCGCAAGTCGCGCGGGCCACGCACCGCCGCCGGCAAGGCGCGGTCGAGCCGTAACGCCCTCAAGCACGGGCTGCGCGCGGCGTCACTCGCGATCCTGCCGGACGCGCTGGGCGAGCCGGCGCGCCTCCTGGCTCGAGCGGTGCAAGAGCGGCTGGCGCCGAGCGACGTGATCGAGCTGGAGCTTACCGAGGGCATCGCCGGCGCGCTTTGGCGGTTGCGCCGGGCCCGGGAGATCGAGGATGCCCTGCTCGAGGGACGGCCGGACACGGCCGGCAGCGAGCTGCCGGCAACGGCGCTCTTGCGTCGCAGCAACAGTGTCGACGCCTTGACCCTGCTGCTGCGCTATCGCAACCAGGCGTTGGGCGAGCTGGTGCGCTTGCGGCGGCTGCTCGGCGAGCATCGGCAATCCGCCGCCGCCGAGGGTGCCGATCCGGCGCCGACGCCCGGCAGCGCCGCCGGCACGTGGCGGCCGGACGAGCCGCGACCGGCCAACGACAACCAGTGCGCCGATGCCGGCGAGCCGTTGGCCGGCGAGCCGAGCGGCAGCGCGCCCGAGCCCGGCGCCACATCGTGACAAGAGCGGCCGCCCTGAGGCATTCGGCCCCGTCGGTCAAAGCGCCGCCACCGCATCGGCCCAGGGGTGGATGACCTCCGCCGTGCCGTAGTGGTCGTTCTCGATCAGATCATGCAGCACCGCCACCGGGCAGGCGAAGCGCAGCGGGTAGGCCACGGCACGCGCCGGCTCGGCGCCGAAGGCCTCGGCCAGCGCATCCTTTATCGGCTGCGGCAGGTCGCGATTGACGGTGACCGTGCCGTCGCCCGCGACGTCGATCCGCCCCTGCACGAAAGCCTCCTCGAGCGACATGTCGTAGTCGAGGATGAAGCTCAGGATCTGCATCACCGCCGGCATGATCTTGCGCCCGCCGGCGGCGCCGACGGCGATCCGCTGCGCCGGGGTCGCGGCGATCACCGGGCACATGTTGGAGAGCGGCCTCGCCCCCGGCGCCATGGAGTTGGGCCGGCCCGGCCGCGGATCGAACCACATGATGCCGTTGTTCATCAGGATGCCGGTCGACGGCAAGACCACCTTGGCACCGAAGAGCGAGAGCAGTGTCTGGGTCAAGGACACCATGTTGCCGGCCCGGTCGATGACCGAGACATGGCTGGTGCAGCTCGGTGCCGCGGTGTCGCCCGTCATGCCGTGGCCGTCCCGCTCGAGCCGCCGCGCATAGCCGTCGCGCAGCACCCGCGCGTAGGAGGTGAAGGCCGCCGCCTCGGGCCAATCGCCGTCGAACGGCTGGCCGACCAGCCCGCCGAGACACTCGACCAGCGTGGTCCCGGCGTAGAGCCCGGGCATGGCGAAGACGTCGGCCTCGCCGTAGCGGACCCTGACCGGTGCCGCCAGGGTCGCCCGACAGGCGGCGAGATCGGCCCGGCCGAGCGGGCTGCCCAATGCCGCGGCATCGGCGGCGACCCGCTCGGCGAGGCCGCCGCGATAGAGGCTGTCGCTGCCCTCGCGGCCCAGTTCGGCCAGGCTGTCGGCGAGGCCGTGCAGCGGCAGCCGGGTCATCGCCCCGGCAGCGTCCGGCACCGGCGGCAACCCGTCCGGCAGGTAGACCGCGGCACTCGCCGGAAAGTCGCGCAGCTCGCGGGCCGCGGTCGCGATCAGCAAGGCGGCATACCAGTCGATCTCGAGCCCGTCCCTGGCCAGTCGCTCCGCCGGCGTGACCAGCTCGGCGAACGGCAACCGGCCGAAATGCTCGTGCGCCAGGCCCAGGGCGGCGAGACCGCCGGGCACGGCGAACGCCATGGGGCCCTTGAGGTTGCGGTCGTCGACCACCTGCGGCCAGCCGAACAGCTCGCCGGCTGTCGTGCCGGTCAGTGGGTAGGCGGCGGGCTCGAGGGCGGCCGGTGCGACCATGCCGCCATCGACGGCATGGGTCAGCCCGTCGTCGGCGCGGTAGACGAGCATCGTCGCACCACCGCCGAGGCCGCTCATCCAGGGCTCCGCGGCACCGAGCGCCAGGGCGGTGGCGATGGCGGCATCGACGGCATCGCCGCCGGCCGTCAGGATGTCGGCGCCGACCGCCGCGGCCGCGCGGTTCTGCGCTGCCACCACACCGTGCTTGCCGTGGACGGCATACTTGGCGAGGCGGCTGGTTTCGGCGAATGCGCTCAAGATCTTGATCCTCCGGCCGTGATGGGCGGGCTCAAGGCGGCGGTGCCACGCCGCAGCGAGTTGGCGCGGCAGGCGTGGCTCAGGCGGCCGCCTTCTCCAGCGGGTCGGCCTGCCGTGCCCGCAGCAGCGCCATGGCGATGACCGCGAGCACCAATGGCAGGGCCGCGAGGTTCATCGGCTGCCAGCTCAACCACTCGTGCAAGGCCCCGCTGGCGGCGGCGGAGACGGTGACCGCGCTGAACAGGCAGAGGTCGTTGAAGCCCTGCACCTTGCCCTTCTCGCTCGGTCGGTGCGCCCTGGTCAGCAGGGTGGTACCGCCGATGAACATGAAATTCCACCCCAAGCCGAGCAGAAAGAGCGAGCCGAGAAAGTGGCCGAACGCGATTCCGGCCAGATTGATGGCGATGCAGGCGACCATCAGCAGCCCGCCGGTGGCGATCATCCGCTCGACCCCGAAGCGCCCGATCAGCCAGCCGGAAAAGAAGCTCGGCGCGAACATGCCGACCACATGCCACTGGATGACCGTCGCACTGTCGGCGAAGGCGAAGCCGCAGGCGAGCATCGCCAGCGGCGTCGTGGTCATCAACAGGTTCATCGTCACATAGGCGACCAGTGCCGCAAAGAACGCGGTGAGCGCGGTCGGCTGGCGGACGATCTCGAGCAGGTGCCGCGGCGCTTCGCTGCTGCGGCCCTCGACCATCGGCAGGTCGAGGAAGGCCAGGGTCACGGTGGCGAACAGCGCCACCACGGCGATCGCCAAGTAGCAGCCGGCGAAGACGAAGGGTGGGACGAGGTTCTGCGTCGCCGTGGCGAGCTCGGGACCGAGGAAGCCCGCCACCAGCCCGCCCGCCATGACCAAGCCGATCGCTCGGGCCCGCGCCCCGAGCTTGTCGACGGCGGCACTCAGATCGGCGGCATCGGCGGCGGCGAAACGATAGTATTGGGAGAACGCGGCGAACACCCCATAGAGCAGACCGGCCGTGATGAAGAGCGGGAAGCTCGCCTGGACCACCGCGTAGGCACCGAGAAGGCCCGAGGCGATGCCGAACAGGCCGCCGAGCACCAGGCCGCCGCGCCGCCCGACCCGGGCCATCAACAACGAGGCCGGGAAGGTCGCCAGCATGGTGCCGAGGAATTGCGCGGCCAGCGGCAGGGTCGCCATCGCCGGGTCGGGCGCGATCGACAGCCCGACCAGCCCGGACGTGGTGATCAGGATCGTGTTCGCCATGAAGAAAAAGGCCTGGCAGGCGGCGAGGATCGCGACATTTCGGACGAGGGAGGGTGTCTGCATGACGGCATTGATAGCCGGCACTCGGCACCTGCGGAACCGCATTGCGGGCAACGGGAGGGAAAAAATGACGGACAGCCTGACGGTGTGGCGGGCGCTCGGCGACCAGCGTGGCGGCGCGTTCCTGCTCAAGATCGCCGTCCTCTTCGGCTTTTCGCTCGACGCCGGGTCGGCGCTGGCGCGCGGTTGCTTTCCGCTCGCCAGGGAGGACCCACCCGGCGTCCGGCTCGCCAGCCTGCCGGCGGAGGCGACGGTCGGGATCACCTTTCTCGGGCACGCCAGCTTCTGGATCGAGAGCCAGGCCGGGGTCACCGCGATCACCGACTACAATGGCCATCACCTCGGCCCCGCGACACCGACCATCGTCACCATGAACAATGCGCACGGCACCCATTTCACCAACCACCCCGACCCGGCGATCGCGCATGTGCTGCGCGGCTGGAATCCCGCCGGCGGCATCGCCGAGCACGATCTCGAGGTCGGCGACATGCGGGTCCGCAACGTGCCGACCAGCGTGCACGGGCGCAGCGGCGCGCAGGGCAACTCGAACTCGATCTTCGTCTTCGAGGTCGAGGATCTCTGCATCGCGCATCTCGGCCATTTGCATCATGTGCTGGCCGATGAGCATCTGGGCGAGCTCGGCATCATCGACATCCTGCTGGTGCCGATCGATGGTCGCTACACGATGGGCCAGGAGCTGATGCGCGAGGTGATCGCGCAGATCGGCCCCGCGGTGGTGATCCCGATGCACTATTTCGGCCGGGCGTCGCTCGACCGCTTTCTCGCCCTGATGGCCGACGAGTGGGAGGTCGTCGAGATCGGCGCCTCGACCATCCACCACGATCGTCTCGGCCTGCCGCTGCGGCAGGTGCAGGTGCTGGAGCCGGTCCGCTATTAACCAGCCGGCGGCGGCAGCGACGTCGCTGCCGCCGTCGTCTTCACCACGACTGCCGCCCGGCTCTTAACGAGCGAGCCTATCCAGGTGCCCTTTTGGCGTAGCCGCATCGCTCGGATGCCGGCAAAATTCAAGATTAAATTTACCAATCCGAGCATCACTGCCGGGTGTTTGTTTTCAATTACTTGGGCAATGAACCACTATTTTCGGCTCGGTTAATTTTCAATCAACAGAATAGAAATCTACTTTCGCCTCTAAACTGAGGATCGATGGACGATTGCGCCGAAAATGAAAATAAAGCGGGCAGGCAAAGCGCCTCCCCAATAAACGAAAGGGCAGCGATCATGATTAAGCGCACGCATTGGGCGGTTCCCGGCTTCTCGCTTCTCACCATGTTGGCCCTGGCTGCCTGCAGCAGCGGCGGCGGCGGCAATGGTGGGGGGGTCGGCGGCACCCCGTCGACGAGCAGCGGCGGCACCGTCGTCGACAGTGGTGACGGCGGCAGTTCCGGCGGCTCGGGCAGCACCGGCGGCACCGACAGCAGCGGCGGCACCGACAGCACGGGCGGCACCGGCAGCACGGGCGACACCGGCGGCTCCGGCATTACCGGCGGCGTCAGCAGCACCGGCGGCTCCGGCGGCACCGGCGCGACCGGCGGCACGAGTGGCTCCGGCAGCACCGGCGGCGTTAGCAGCTCCGGCGGCAGCGGCGGCACGGGCGGCACCGGCAGCGCCGGCGGCACGAGCGGCTCCGGCAGCACCGGCGGCTCGAGCAGCACCGGCAGCTCCGGCAGCACCGGTGCGACCAGCGGCTCGGGCGACACCGGCAGCACCGGCGCGACCGGCGGCTCGGGTGGCACGGGCAGCACCGGCTCGGGTGGCACGGGCAGCACCGGCTCGGGTGGCACGGGCAGCACCGGCTCCGGTGGCACGGGCAGCGCCGGCGCCGGCGGCT
>CAZNWE010000040.1:6454-37902 GCA_964576715.1 uncultured Geminicoccaceae bacterium
CCGGCTCCGGTGGCACGGGCAGCGCCGGCGCCGGCGGCTCTGGTGGCAGTGTGACGCCGCCACCACCGCCGCCCGCGGGCACCGATTTCACGACAGCCAATCCGTATGCCAGCTTCGCCAGCGACACGCCGAACAAGCTCGGCACGCTGCACGTCTTCGGCGACAGCTACTCCGACATCAACTCGTGGACCCGCACCTGCGGCAATGGCGGGGCGATCGCCAATTGCGTGCCCAAGGGGCAGATGTGGTCCGAGCGGCTGGTTGCCTCGGCACCCGGCTCGGCACTCAACAGCTATGCCCGCGACGGCGCCTCGGCCCTCGACGGCGGCGTCTACGGTGGCGCCACCAACGACTTCAAGACGCAGGTCGACCAGTTCACCGCCGGTGCCAGCCTCGGCGCCAACGACCTCACGGTGGTCTACATGGGCTACAACGACGTCAACGCGCGCAGCGACCAGGCGCCGTCGATCGTCGACTACCAGGCCCAGGTGCAGCGCCTGATCGACAGCGGTGCGACCGGGGCCGAGCGGCGGTTGTTCTTGACCCTGCTGCACGATTTCGGCGCCACCCCGCACGACGCCGGCAACGTCAAGACGCCGCGCACGCTGACCATGAACCAGGGTATCATCGACACCGTCAACGGCAAGGCCAACGTCGTCGCCGTCGACATGTTCACGGTGTTCAACCGCATCGCCGCCGACCCGGCCCGCTACGGCCTGACCAATACGACCGACGTTGCCGGTCCGGGCGACGATCTCGACACGTTCCTCTACGCCGACGACCGGCACTTCAGCGCCCGCGGCCAGGAGCTGGTGGCGGAGGTCTACAACCACTACCTGACCCGCGGCTGGGACCTCGCCAACACGCTCCAGGGCAGTGCTGCGAACCAGGACCAGCTCAACAGCGACGTCGACAACCGGCTGGCCGAGCTGGCCGCACTGGATGTCGGCAAGACCGGGTTCGCGAGCTTCTTCGTCGGCGACGACGAGGCGGCGGCGCTCGGCGGCTACGATGTCGAGATGGGTGATCCGAGCCGCTCGGGCTTCGCCCAGCTGGCCCAATCGGACCGGGCGAATGCCGGGATCGGTCTCAACTACGCGATCGACGAGACCACCCGGATGGGCGTGGTGATGAGCCGCTACGGCAGCGACGACAGCTATGAGGCCGGAGCCACGGCGACACGCCTGGATACCGAGAGCGACGCGGTCAGCCTCTATGTCGACACCAAGCTCGGCAGGTTCGACCTGCGCACCAAGGCGAGCTACGCCAACGACACGCACGAGAAGGCGACCTTCGACGCGGTCGTGGGCGAGAGCAACAGTGCCCGGCACGGCGGCCGCACCATGTCGCTGGCGCAGACCGCGAGCACTGCGGTCCGGGTCCCCAATGCCTGGCTGCAGCCCTGGGTCAACATCACCTACACCCAGCAGGAGATCGACGGCTACACCATCTCGAACCCCTATGTCTCCGACCTCACCTACTCGGGCGACAGCTTCAGCGACACCGTGGCGAGCCTCGGCCTCAACGCCACGGCCGATCGGATCGCGCTGGGCAGCCGGGCGGGCCTGACCTTCACCGGCGGGTTCGACTACACCCGCGCCCTGCAGATGGAGGATTACGAGGTGACCATCCGCGAGGCGGCGCTGAAGGGCCTGAAGCAGACCGAGACGGTGGAGCGCGATGGGGTCGACAGCTTCGGGCTCAGGCTCGGCTCGGTGCTCGACATGGGCGAGAGCCTGTCGCTCAGCGCCGACTACGCCTTGACCAAGCAGCTGGGGGTGGCGACCGACCACGCGATCACCGCCCGCTTCAACTACCGCTTTTGAGTTGGGTAGGACCTACGGCCGGCGCTAGCGCCGGCCGCCTGGCGGTCCGCCGGAGCCCAGCGACAACCTGACCGCCGGAGGTCCTCGACTGGGGTGCTCGATGCGTCGAGCACCCCCATTTTTCATTGCCCGCAGGCGCCGCCGCGGCGCGCGCCGGCCACCGTGCCGGCCGTGTTTTGGTTTGAGTCCGCGACGAATGTGTGCCTAATCTCGGCCTCGCGCCGAACCGAGCGCACTACGGCCCCGCGGTTGTGCGGGCGCCGCCAAGAGAGTCAGGAGAGGTGAGCATGTCGAGCATCCACGAGGCCTGTCGGTCGACCGTCGCGCCGCTGCTGGGGGCGGCGCTGGCACTGACGGTCATCGCCCCGGCGACCGCCGAGACCTTGATCCGCATCCAGTCGGTGATCCCGACCAGTGCCGACGAGGTGGTGATGCTGGAAGACTTCGCCGCCGACGTCACCGCACTGACCAACGGCGAGGTCCGCTTCGAGGTGCTGCCGGCGGGTGCCGTGGTCGGCGTCAACGAGACCCTCGATGCGGTCGATGCCGGGCTGATCGAGGCCGGCTTCGCCTGGACCCACTACTGGTCCGGCAAGCATCCGGCCGCCACACTGTTCGGCTCGCCCGCCGCCGGGGCCGGGGTCGGGCTCGACAACATGGCGCATATCTCCTGGTACCTCTACGGCGGCGGCCGCGAGCTCTACGAGCGCTTGTGGGAGGAGATGGGGGTCAACGTCGTGGGCTTCCTGCTGCAGCCGGTCGGGCCCGAGGCCCTGGGCTGGTTCAAGGAGCCGATCGAGAGCCTCGCCGACATGCAGGGCCTGCGCTTCAGGACGCCACCCGGCATCCCGGGCCAGATCTACAACGATATCGGCGTCTCGTCCGTGGCGATGGGCGGCGGCGACATCCTGCCGGCCCTCGAGCGCGGCGTGATCGACGCTGCCGAGTGGTGCTGCCCCAAGCCCGACAGCGTCTTCGGTTTCCAGAACGTCTTGAAGAACTACTACCTGCAGGGCCTGCACCAGAACGTCGTCAATGCCGACATCTACATCAACAAGGATGTCTGGAACGGCCTGACCGAGCAGCAGCAGAAGGCGATCGAGGTCTCGGCCAACGCCGCGCTGATCAAGGCGCACAGCTACCGCATCCTGGAGAACGGCAAGGCCTTGAAGACACTGGTCGACGAGCACGGCGTGGTCATCCAGGACACGCCCGAAGAGTACTTCACCGCCTATGCCGACGCGGCACTCGCGGTGTTCGAGCGCAATGCCGAGGAGAACGCCTTCTTCAAGGAGGTGTGGGACAGCCAGAAGGCCTTCGCCGAGGCGGCGATCCCGTTCTGGGCCACCCAGCAGGCGGCCAACGCGCGGATCACCGGCGGCTACGCCGACAAGCTCGCCGGCGAGTAGCACCGCACCCGGCCCGGGCCCGCCGGCAGCGCCCGGCAGACCCGGGCCGCGCCACGGGACCGGCGATGCGCGACCAGGAGCCACCCGCGATCGACCACGACATCGGTGACGAGCTGCTTGCCGGTCGCCGGCACCGGCTCGGCCGGATGCCGCGCGACATGCCGGGCTGGATGGCGCTCATCGTGCTCCTGGTCGACACCCTCAATCTCTGGGTCGGCCGCAGCGTCGCCTGGCTGGTGCTGCCGTTGATGGCGGCCATGGTCTACGAGGTCACCGCCCGCTACCTCTTCGCCGCCCCGACCATCTGGGCCTATGACGTGAGCCGCATGCTCTACGGTGCGATGTTCATGCTGGGGGCGGCCTACGCGCTGTCGCGCGGCGTGCATATCCGCGCCGACTTCCTCTACCGGAACTGGCCGGTCCGGGCGCAGGGCTGGGTCGACACCGCGCTCTACCTGTTGCTCTACTTCCCGGCGCTGCTGATCTTCGCCAAGATCTCGTTCGACTACGCCGCGGTGTCCTTCGCCCGCGGCGAGCGCGGCATGGACACCGCCTGGATGCCGCCCTTGGGCCCGGTCAAGGCGGCACTCGCCGCCGGGGTGATCCTGCTCCTGCTGCAGGGCGTCGCCGAGCTGATCAAGAGCTGGTACGCTGCCACTCGCGGGCGCTGGCCCGATGCGTAGCGGCGGCCGGGTGCCTGAGCCGCCAGCCGAGCCGCCGCGGCGCGCCGGATGACCCCCGAGCTCATCGGCCTGCTCATGATCGGCGCCATGCTGTTCTGCATCTTCATCGGCTTTCCGATCTCGTTCACGCTGATCTTCCTCGGCATCACCTTCGGCTACTGGGGCTTCGGCCAGCTGGTCTTCTTTCTCCTCACCCTGCAGTTCTACGGCACGATGATGGAGAACACGCTCACCGCGGTGCCGCTCTTCGTCTTCATGGGGATTCTCATGGAGCGCGCCCACCTGATGGAGCGGCTGTTCGATTCCGCACAGAAGCTGCTCTGGCGGCTGACCGGCGGGCTGCATCTGGCGGTCATGTTCGTCGCCACCCTGTTTGCCGCCGCCACCGGCATCGTCGGCGCCTCGGTGACGCTGCTCGGCATCATGGCCGGCAAGCCGATGATCCGTGCCGGCTATGACGTCCGCCTTTCCGCCGGGCTGATCACCGCCGGCGGCACGCTCGGCATCCTGATCCCGCCCTCGATCATGCTGATCGTCATGGGGCCGGTGCTCGAGGTGCCGGTCACCACCCTTTTTGCCGCCGCGATCCTGCCGGGGCTGCTACTCGCCACCCTGTTCACCGGCTACGCGCTGCTCCGCTGCCGGCTCGACCCGAGCCTCGCCCCGCCGCTCCCCGAGGACCAGCGCCCGGCCGATCTCGCCGCCGCCTGGCTCGAATTCTTCAAGGGCCTGGTCCCCCCGGCAGCCCTGATCTTCGCGGCCCTGGGCTCGATCATCTTCGGCCTCGCCACCCCCACCGAGGGGGCCGCCTGCGGGGCCTTCGGTGCCCTGCTCCTGACCATCGCCTACCGGCGGCTGACGCTCGCCAACCTCACCGACGCCTTGATCAAGACCCTCGAGATCTCGGTCCTGATCCTCTTCCTGGTGGCGGCCTCCAACTTCTTCGGTGCCGTGTTCGCCAGGCTCGGCACCCCCACCATGCTGACCGAATGGCTGCTGTCGCTCGACCTTTCACGCTACCTCATCCTCGCCATGGTCATGGCCGCCATCTTTCTCCTCGGCTGGCCGCTGGAATGGGTACCGATCGTTCTCATCGTCGTGCCGTTCCTGCTGCCGCTGATCGAGGCCCTGGGCTTCGACCTCGTCTGGTTCGGCATCCTGGTCGCCGTCAACCTGCAGACCGCCTGGCTCTCACCGCCGGTCGCCCTTTCCGCCTATTTCCTGAAAGGTGTCGTCCCGCAGTGGAAGCTCGACGACATCTATATCGGCATGCTGCAGTTCATGGGCCTGCAGGTGTTCGCCCTCCTGCTCATCATTCTCTTCCCGGCCATCGCACTCTGGCTTCCCCGCCTGATCTACGGCCATTGACTTTATCCCGGTCGGGCGTCGCCGGGAGCGGTCATGTGGCGGGCGGTGTAGGCGGCCTCGCCCATCCGCTCGAGCAGGTCGAGCTGCAGGTCGAGCCAGGCGATGTGCCCCTCCTCGTCGAGCAGGATGCGCTCGAACAGCGTGCGGGTGCCGATGTCGCTGTCCTTGACCGCGGCCTCGGCGGCCTCGGTGTAGAAGTCGACCGCCCCCTTCTCCTCGGCGAGGTCGGCCTCGAACATGCCCTTGAGCGAGCTTGCCCGCTTTGGCGTCTTCGCCGCCTCGACCTTGGGGTCGCCACCAAGGAACATGATGCGCTCGATGAAAGCGCCGGCGTGGCCGAGTTCCTCCTGCAGCTCCTCGCGCATTTTTCCGGCCATCTTGTCGAGCCCCCAATCGTCGAGGGTGTGGGCATGCAAGAGGTACTGGTGGATGGCGGTCAGCTCCATGGCGAGAGCTTTTTGCAGGTGGGCGATACTTTTCGTATTTTTGCTCATTGCAAGGTCCGTTGCTGTTACCAATAAGCGTTGCTTCGTCGGGTCGTAAGCAATCGAAACCGTGCGCTATCCGCCGATGAGTGTCAAGACGACCACCGCGATCGCCGGACCAACACGAACTGAACCTGGAGCTAGAGCCCCAATCTCGACAAGGTCCATACCGGCACCGATCCGGGCGGACGGCACGAACCGGTGCCGACGATGCCCCAGGCAACCCAGGCACAGCTGTAGTCGGAGCCGCGCCAACCGACCAAATGACGATGAGGCCGCGCATTGCCGCGAGACCTACGAGCGCCGACGCCTCGCGGCCTATTGAGCGGTGTAGCCACCGTCGACCGAGAGGATGGCGCCGGTGGCGTAGGCGGCCTCGTCGCTGGCGAGGTAGAGAATCGCGGAGGCCACCTCCTCGGCGGTGCCGAGGCGGTTCTCGGGCCTTGAGGACTCGAGCCGCTGCAATACCTCGGCACGGTTTTCGGACTGGTCGAGCAGGCCCTCGACCAGCGGCGTCCAGGTGGTGCCGGGACAGACGCAGGTGACGCGGATGCCGCGCCTGGCGTAGTCGATGGCGCAACTCCTGGTGAGGGCGATCATCCCGGTCTTGGAGACGTTGTAGGCGACCTGGCCGCCGATGCCGACGAGGCCGGCCTCCGACGAGACATTGACGATCCGCCCCCTGGTCTTTTCGAGATGCGGTACGGCGTGCTTGGTGGCGAGGAAGGTCCCGGTCAGGTTGACGGCGATGACCCGGTCCCAGTCGGCCAGCGTCGTCTCTTCGGCGGTGCCGGCGAGGTAGACGCCGGCATTGTTGACCAGCACGTCGAGCCGGCCGGTGGCCGCGACCGTGTCCGCCATGAGGCGCTCTACATCGGCTTCGCTGGCGACATCGCAGCCGGCATGGCGGATTCGCCCGGCGGTTGCCTCCTCCTCGACCATGGCCCGCGCCGCCGCGGCGTCGCGGCTGGCGATGGTGACGACGGCCCCGCGCTCGGCGAAGAGGCGGACCGCAGCCGCCCCAATGCCCAGCGAGCCTCCCGTAACAATCACCGACTTGCCCGAAAAGGAGAACAGCTCTCGCATGCCAATACCTAAAAACAACGGTGGGGCCCGGAGAGGATCATCCTCCCCGATACCTGCTCTTCCCTCTCGTCCTCAAGCAGCGATGGCACCATCGGTGGCGGCGATGATGTGGGCGAGCACATCCTGCTTGGTGGCGCTCGCCGTCTCGAGGGTGGCGGCGACGCGGCCGCCGCGCATGACCATGACGCGGTCGGCGACGGCGAAGACATGGTCGAGGTTGTGGCTGATGACGATGAGCGCGATGCCCTGGGCCTTGAGGCGCTTCATCAGCTCGAGGGTGTTCCTGGTCTCCTCGGGGCCCAAGGCCGCCGTCGGCTCGTCCATGACCAGGATCTTGAGGTCGGTATTGTAGATGGCCCGCGCGATGGCGACCGCCTGGCGCTGGCCGCCTGAGAGGTTGTGGGTGGGGACGGTGATGTCCTCGAGCTCGATGCCGACATTCTCCTTCAGAACGCGGGCGGCTTCCTTGGCCATCTTGCCGTTCAGGAGGATCGGGATGCCGAGGAAGGAGGTCTTGAGCTCGTGGCCGAGAAAGACGTTGCCGGCGGCATCGAGCGCGTCGACCAGGCCCAGGTTCTGGTAGACGGCCTCGATGCCGAGCGCCTGGCTGGCGCGCTTGTTGGCGATCGAGACCGGCTGCCCCGCCAGGCGGATCTCGCCCTCGTCCGGCTCGTGGACCCCGGTCAGGACCTTGATCAGGGTCGACTTGCCGGCACCGTTGTCGCCGACGATGGCCAGCACCTCGCCTTCGGCCAGGGTCAGGTCGACGCCGGCCACCGCCATCACACCGCCGAAGTGCTTGGCGATACCGGCCATTTCCAGGAGCGGCGGCTGGTCCATGCGATGCCCTCTTTCTCGTTCGTTCAGCGCTCGCCAATCGGCTCAGCGCTCGCCAATCGGCTCAGCGCTCGAGGGTGCCGATGCCGGAGTAGCGAAAGGCCTCCTGCTCCATGGCGTCGATCTCCTCCGGCGCCATGCCCTTGTGGACGATGGTGATCCGGCCGAGGAAGACGAGCGGGATGTCGTCCTGGCGGCCTTCGAGATCGGCGCGGATGACCTCGGCGAGCGACGCGCCCCAGTCGTCGCCCATGCGCATCGGCGTGGCGTCGAGCTCGCCCAGGCGCAACGCCTCGAGCTCGTCGCCGGTGCCGCCCCAGGCGGTGACGAAGATGTCGTCGTTCTTGTCCAGGGCGAGGACGGCGGAGAGGGCGCCCATGGCCATCGCGGTCGAGGCGTTGTGGATCATCGTGACCTCGGGATAGGCGGTCATGACGAGGTTGGCGGCGTCGTAGGCCGGCTCGCGCTGGAAGTTGGCGAAGTGCTCGTAGGCCTTGGTCCAGTTCGACCGCTCGGTGAGGCACTGCTCGAAGCCACCCGAGCGCTGGTCGTCGATCGACCCCGGCGTGCCGCGGATCAGCGCATACGAGCCCTCGGTGCCGACGTTCTCGAGGATGTAGTCGCACATGATGAGCGCACCGGCGAGGTGCGAGAAGCCGGTATAGGCCAGAGGCTGGGCGTCGCCCCAGGCCTGTGGCGGCTGATCGTAGTTCAACACGATGACCTCGAGGTCGGGGTGATCGATGATCGCCTTGACGTTGTCGGCCTGCATGCTGAGCTCGGTCGGGCCGAAGATCACGTAGTCGAAGGAATCGGCCTCTTGCAGCACGGCATCGGTGTAGGTCGCCTGCAGCTGGTGATCGCCCATGCCCGAAGCGTACTGGGTGACCTCGATCGGAATACCCAGCTCCTCGAACCGCTTGGTCATGGCGATATAAGCCCTGAGCCAGGCGTCCGAGACGTCCTGGGAGGGGTAGATCATGGCGATGCGGACGGGGCCATCGAGCTCCAGCTCCGCCGGCTGGCCGGGCGCGCCCACCACCTCCTGGAAGGCGGCCAGAACATCCTCGTCGACCACCTGGTGGTACCACCAGAAGTCACGCTCGGCGTCGTCCGGCAGGGGGTTGAGGGGGTATTGCTGTGCGGCTGCGGGTGTCGCCGACGCCAGCGCCAGCGCCACGGCGGCGACGGCGCACCGTCCCAGGATCGACCTCTGCATCACGACCTCCCTTGCTTGTTGATTATGTCGGGCCGAGCCTTGCCGCCGGCCCATCCCTTGGCCGGCGGCGGGATCGGCCTCAGCGCTCGATGGTGCCGATGCCGGTGTAGCGGAACGCTTCCTCTTCCATGGCGTCGACCTCCTCGGGGCCGGTGGTGCCGCTGACGATGGTGATCCGGCCGAGCAGCACCAGCGGGATCTCGTCGGTGCGGCCCTCGAGATGCGCCTTGACCACCTCGGCGGTGGCGACACCGACATCGTCGCTCATCCGCATCGGGGTCGCCCAGAGTTCGCCCGCGCGCAAGGCCTCGAGCTCATCGCCGGTGCCGCCCCAGGCGGTGACGGGCACGTCGGCACCGATCTCCTGGACGGCGGAGATCGAGCCCATGGCCATGGCGGTGTTGGCGTTGTGGATCAGCGTCACCTCGGGGTAGGCCTGGAGGATCTGCTGGGTCCCGGTGTAGCCGCCCTCGCGCTCGAAATTGCCGTAATGCTCGTAGGCGACCTCCCAGGCGCTGTCCTTGGTCAGGCAGTCGGCGAAGCCGCCCGAGCGCTGGTCGTCGATCGAGCCCGGGATGCCCCGAACCAGCGCCACCACACCCTCGGTGCCGAGCGTCTCGAGCACGTAGTCGCACATCTGCAAGGCCCCGGCGAGGTGCGAGAAACTGAGATAGGCCAAAGGCTGGTCGGCACCCCAGGCCTGCGGCACGACCGTATAGTTCCAGATGATCACCTCGGTGTCCGGCTTGTCGACCAGCCGCTTGATCGCGTCCTGCTGGACCTGCAGCTCGGTCGGGCCGAAGACGATGTAGTCGAAGTCCTCCTGCTCGGCCTGCTCGGCATAGGTCGCCTGGATGACGTGGTCGCCGATGTTCGAGGCGTACTGGGTGTCGTCGACCGGAATGCCCAGCTCCTCGAGCCGGGCCATCATCGCCATGTAATTCCTCAGCCAGAAGTCCGAGACGTCCTGGCTCGGGTAGATGAAGGCGATCTTGACGGGCTCGGCAGGCGGGCTCGCCATCGGCTCGCCGGGCTGGCCGACGATCGCCTGGAAGGCTTCGAGGCCGGCCTCGTCGGTGACCTCGTAATACTCCCAGTAGCCGTCCTCGCCCGCACCTTCGAGCTCGGCCAGGGCCGGGACGTTGCGGGCCTCGGCCGCGGTGGCGAGGCCGATGGCCAGGGCCAGGCTGGCAGTGCCGGTCAAGAGTTTCGCATGGGTCATTGGAACGCTCCCTGTCGAGTTGTCAGTTGCGGCCGCCGCTCAGCCGCCGGACGAGGCCTGAGACACCCCCTTTGCCGGGGTCCTGCAGTGCTGCGTAGAAGGCGACCGAGGTGATGATGATCACACCGGCGGCGACCTGCTGCCAGAAGAAGTCGAGGCGCAGGAGGACCAGCGCGTTGACCACCATGGAGAGCAAGAGCACACCGACCAGCGAGCCCGCCATCGAACCCTTGCCGCCGAACAGCGTGGTGCCGCCGACAACGACCGCGGCGATGGTGTGCAGCGTCAGTCCCATCCCGGCGGTCGCCTGGATGGCGTTGAGCCGGCCGGTCAGGAGAATGCCGGCGAGGCCGGCGAGACCGCCGAGCAGCATGTACTGGTAGATCTTGTGCCGGGTGACGTCGATGCCGGTCAGCACCGCGGCTTCGGTATTGCCGCCGATCGCCACCGCGTAGCGGCCCAGGGGCGTGTAGCGGTAGATGAAGAAGCCGATGACGAGTGCGGCGACACCGATGATCGCCGCTACCGGCACCACCTCGAAGACGCGGCCACGGCCGAGCCAGACCAGTGGGTCGGGAAAGCGGGCGAGCACCACGCCGGCGGCCAGCACCAGGGCCAGGCCGCGAAAGACGAGATCCATCGAGAGGGTCGCGATCAGGTCCGGGACCCGGAGCCTGGTGATGACGATGCCGTTCATGAAGCCGCAGGCGAGGCCGACCAGGATCGCCACCAGCATGGCAGCGTAGACGTTGAAGCCGACGTCCTTGATCAGCATCGCCATGACGACGGCCGAGAGCGTGGCGATCGAGCCGATCGAGAGGTCGATGCCGCGGCCGGTGATGACCAGCGTCATGCCCATCGCCAGGACCATGTAGATCGACGCGTCCTGCAGGATGATCATCAGGTTTTGAACGCGGAAGAAGCGCGGGTCGGCGAGCGCCATGATGAGGCAGAGCCCGAAGATCATTACCAGCGGGCCGAGGATGTTGATGTAACGCTCGACCCACGGGATCTCGCGACGACGCGTCGATTGCCCGACTGGCATGGATGCGGCGACCGCCATGGCTCTCCCTGTTCATTTGTTCCTTGGCTTGCCACATGTTTATAAAGTTGTGGGGCGGTCTGTCCACCCCTGCCGGCAGGTTTGTGATTAGCGGCGCAACGCCGTTGGCCGGCTGGCGTCGCACGCCGAATTGAGGGACAATGCAGGGTGGCAGACGTTGGCCCGGGTAGGAGCGACGGAGGAAGCGAACATGGCACAAGGGATCGACTACGAGGCGGCGCTGCGAGATCCGGCGGCGTGCTTCGGCTCGCCGGCGGCGATCGTCGCGGCGAACGAGCTCAGCGACAGGCAGAAGATCGCGCTGCTGCGCCAGTGGGCGTATGACGAGAGCGAGCTCGCGGTGGCGACCGAGGAGGGCATGCCGGGGGGCGAAAGCCAACTCTTTCAGGAGATCGCGGCGGCACTCGCCACACTCGATCGCGGTGGCGACAGCGCCGCACCGACCAAGCAACGGCTGCCGTCGACCCGCTAGGCCCGTGCCGCGACGGCGCTGCGCTTGCCCGTCGGGCGATCCCGTGCTCTGCCCATTGCGAGGCCAATTCGGCGACACTCGCCGCCAGGCACAGCAATGGAGACGGCCGCGTGGCACGCATCTACGAATACGCCGGCATCCGCCCGGTGATCGACGACACCGCCTTCGTTCATCCCGAGGCGGTGATCATCGGTGACGTGATCATCGGCCCCGGCGTCTACGTCGCCCCGTTCGTCTCGCTCCGCGGCGACATGGGTCGGCTGATCGTCGAGGAGGGTGCGAACATCCAGGACAGCTGCGTGATGCACGGCTTTCCCGGCAAGGAGTGCGTGATCGAGGCCGGTGGGCATATCGGCCATGGTGCAGTGCTGCATGGCTGCCGGATCGGCCGCAATGCGCTCGTCGGCATGAATGCCACGGTGATGGACGGGGCGGTGATCGGCGAAAACGCCTTCGTCGCCGCCATGGCCTTCGTCAAGGCGGGGTTCGAGGTGCCGGCCGGCCACCTGATCTCCGGCATTCCGGCCCGCTTGGTGCGGCCGCTCGACCCGGCCGAGATCGCCTGGAAATCGAACGGCACGGCCGAATACCAGGAGCTCGCTCGGGTGTCGCGGCGGACGCTGACGCCCTGCACGCCGTTGCGCGCGGTCGAGCCGAACCGCAAGCGCTGCCCGTCGCTGACCAACATCCGGCCGAAATTCGAGACGCAGGGCTGATCGCCCGTTGCTGCCGATCAAGGATCTGCACCCGGCCAAGCGCACCCCCTACGTCGTCAACGCGATCATCCTGGCCTGTGTCGGCGTGTTCTTGTGGCAGGTCGGGCTCGGGCCCGATCGGATGCAGCGGGCGATTCTCGGGCTCGGGCTGATCCCGGGGGTGATCACGGGCACGGCCGAGCTCGCGCCGCGGCTGGTGCTGGTCCCGAGCCTGGCCACGTTCATCACCTCGATGTTCCTGCACGGCGGCTGGCTGCATCTCGCCGGCAACCTGCTCTACCTGCATATCTTCGGGCGCAACATCGAGGACCGGTTCGGGCATCTGGGCTTTCTCGGCTTCTATCTCGGCGCCGGCATCGTCGCGGCCGCGGCGCAGATCGCCCCGGAGCCCGGCTCGACGGTCCCGATGGTCGGCGCCTCGGGCGCCATCTCGGGCGTGCTCGGCGCCTATCTCGTGCTGTTTCCCCGCTCGCGGGTCGTGGTCTTCATCCCGTTCAGCTTCATGCTGCTGCACGAGGTCCGCGCGTTTTGGCTGTTGATCATCTGGTTCGCGGTGCAGCTTGTCAGTGCGACGGTGGCGCCCGAGGGTGCCGGGGTCGCCTGGTGGGCGCATATCGGCGGCTTCCTCGCCGGTGCGGTGGTCGCCCTGCCGCTGGTCAAGCGCCGCCGGCGCGGCCCCTGGGGCTGAACGGCTGGCGGCATCACGCCGGCTACCGGCCGATCATTTACCTAAAAAGCCGGAAGACTTACCGATAAAATCTCGATCAAAATCCCTTTGAAATCTTGGAAAAGAATTTTTTCATTTTCTAGGAAAGCACAAGAAAATCGAAACGATAAACGTTGTCATCTTAACCCGATCTTCATAGTTCTGACGGCGGAGATTATCTCCGGTTGCAAGTTCCTGAAGCATTCGAAACTCCAGCGCTGATGGCGCGAAGTATCGATCCCTGGAGGGTTAGACGATGGCTCTGTCACACTCGTTTGTTCGCGGGCTGCAGGATGCGGTCAACGACAATGTCGATCTCCTGCCGTCCGATTTTCGGCGCCTGCCGAGCCAGGTCGTGCCGCTGCGCCAGCCGCGGCTCGAGGTCGAGCTGCCGACCCTCAGCACCTCGTTCGAAGCCGAGACCGGCGTTCTCTGGGCCAGGATGAAGCATCAGGACCGCGGCTGCTACACCCCGGCACTGGTCGCCGATTCGCGCAGCTACCAGCAATACCTCCAGGAACAGTGCGGCCACCTGAGCCCGGCCGAAATGCCGTTCAAGTACCTGGTCTGGACCTCGGCGGCCAAAGGCGTGTTCAGCCTCGGCGGCGACCTCGCCTTCTTCACCCGGTGCGTCCGCGAGGGCCGCGAGCGCGAGCTCTCCGAGTATGCGCATCGCTGCATCGATGTGCTGCACGACAACTACAACGCCATGGGCCTGCCGGTGCTGACCTGTGCCCTGGTGACCGGTGACGCGATCGGCGGCGGGCTCGAATCGATGATCACCAACGACATCGTGGTGGCCGAGAAGGGAGCCAAGTTCGGCCTGCCCGAGATCCTCTTCAATCTCTTCCCCGGCATGGGCGGCTACTCCTACCTGGTCCGCAAGATCGGCGAGAAGCCGGCCCGCGCCTTCGTCGAGGACGGCCGGTCGCGCAGTGCGGAGGAGATGGTCGAGCTCGGCCTCGTCGACGTGCTGGCCGAGCCCGGCCATGGCGAGCAGGCGCTCAGGGACTATCTCGGCCAGGGTAAGCGCTTCAACACGCTGCGGACGATCCGCCGGGCCTGCAAGCGGGTCGATCCGGTGAAGAAGGCCGAACTCCTCGAGATCGTCGACATCTGGGTCGAACTCGCGATGCAGCTCGAAGGCGACGATCTGCGGCGCATGGACTGCCTCGCCCGGGTCCAGGCGAAGAAGCGGGCCACGGCCTGAACCTCGGCCAGGAACGGCGCCGGCACCCGACCGGCCCACCACGCCGCGACGCTCTCGGGTCCTTGCGCAGAAAGATCGGTCATGTCGACGCACGTCATCGAAAGCCTGGCCCAGCGCGGCATCGTCCTGCTCGCCGGCCACTTGATCAACACCTTCCTGCCTGGCGCTACCCGCCTCGTCGATGCCGCGGACGTGGTTCGAACCCTGCATCTTTACAGCGCAGCAATGCTCGGCGTGCCCGCTCGATCTCTCGGTCGAGCCGCTCGAGCTCGGCCGGCGCCCGCAGCAGCAGCGCATGATCGTCGAGCGAGCGCAGGCCGAGGCAGCAGTCGAACACCCCTTGCGCCCCGATATGCGCCGAGCTGCTCTTCAAGGCATGCGCCGCATCGCGAAACGCTCGGGCATCGCCGAGCCGCACCGCTTCCGCCAGTTCACGCTGCAGCTGGGCGACGTCCAACAGGTAGTCGTCGACCACCTGCGCAAAGAACCCGTCCCCCGCATCGAGCTCGAGCAGGGTCGCGATCTTGCGCTCATCGAGCACCGCAGCCCCTGCCGCGGTGGCTGGCCTGGCAGGCGCGGTCGGCGACGGATCGATCACCGCGCGGCCGGCAGCACGGCCCAGCCCGTTGTGCTCGGCCGCAGCCCGCAACGGCACGATCGCAGGCGGCGCCGGCCGCTCGACCGGCACTGCCGTGGCCGGATCAAGGTGCGGCGCCGCACCATGCGCCAGTGCGGCGCCGACCAGGCGATCGATGGTGTCGAGCAGCCGCGGCGCATCGATCGGCTTGGTGACGTAGTCCGAGAAGCCCAACGCCAGTGCCGCTTCCCGGGTCTCCGCCGTGGCATCCGCGGTCAGCGCCGCAATCGGCGGCAGTGCCCTCACCGGCAGCATGAAGCGCAGCATCTTCAGGGTCTCGAAGCCGCTCATCGTCGGCATGTTGAGATCGAGCAGGACGACGTCGAACAACCGCTCGTTCTCCAGCGCCTCGAGGCAGGCCTCGCCGCTGTCGATGATGGTGACCGCATGGCCGGCATGCTCGAGGATCTTGCCGATGACGTGCTGGTTGGTGCGGTTGTCCTCGACCAGCAGCACGCGCGCCGGGCGTTCGGCGACCAGCCGGCCTGCCGCGCCGTCGTCCCGGCCCGCCTCGCCGGCGTCCAGCGCGAGGCGGAGCACCCGGTGCAGGGTCTGGTCGTCGGCGTCGCTGCCGAGGTCGGCGAGGCACGACGCCAGGTGCTCGACCCGCTGCGCCAGGCAGGAGACGATGTCGATCGGCTCGCCCGGCCGGCGGTGGTCGAGTGCCTCGCTGAGGGCCTCGACGTCGATGGGTGGCTCGTCGTCGACGACGACGATGACCGAGGCGGCACCGCTGGCGACGGCGCTGTCGACGGCCGTCGAGATGTCGCTTGCGGCGATCCCGGCCATCGCCAGCCGCTCGATGCGGGCCAGCATGGCGGCGCTGGCCGCTGCACCGCCGAGCACGACGACGACCGACGCAGCGTCCGGCTCCAGGCTAGCCGCGCCCGCCGCGGCTCGCCCGCGCGAGCTCGGCCCCGCCTCGGCAGCGGCCGCGGGGTCGAGGCGCAGCGGCAGCTCGATCCAGAAGCTCGAGCCCTGCCCGAGCGCGCTGACCACGCCGATCCGGCCCTGCAGCATCTCGGTCAGCTCCTTGGCGATGGCGAGACCCAGCCCGGTGCCGCCGTAGCGCCGGCTGGTGTCGGCCTCGGCCTGGCCGAAGCTCTCGAAAATCCGCGCCTGGGCTTCGGCGGCGATGCCGATGCCGGTATCGTGCACCTCGAAGCGCAGGCGGATGCCGCCGGGTTCGCGGGCGAGTGCTCGGACGTCGATCAGCACCCCGCCCTGGCGGGTGAACTTGATGGCGTTGGCGGTGAGGTTGACCAGGATCTGGTGCAGCGGGCCGCGGCCGCCGATGAAGTAGCGGGGGATGGCGGGGTCGACCCTGAGCCTGAGATAGAGGCCGCGCCCCTGGGCCTCGAGATGCAACATCCGGCGCAGGTTGGTGAGCAGCTGGTGGAGGTCGAAGGGCTCGTCGTCGATGGTGAACCGGCCGGCTTCGATCTTGGCGATGTCGAGGACGTCGTTGACCAGCGCCAGGAGACTGTGCGCAGCACTCCTGGTGGTCGCCGCCATGTCGCGCTGCTCGCCATCGAGCCGGGTGGTGCGCAACAGGTCGGTCATGCCGATGATGGCGTTCAGCGGGGTCCTGAACTCGTGGCTCATGGTGGCGAGAAACCGGCTCTTCGCCCGGCTCGCCTCCTCGGCCCGGGTCACCGCCCCCTCGAGCCGGCCGAGCAGGACAGCGAAATAGGCGGGCAGCATGATCAGCGACAGGACGAGGCCGATGTCGAGGGCGGCGAAGCCGCGCCAGGCGGGGGCGGTCATGACGACCAGGACGAACAGCGTTGCCGACGAGACGGCGGAAACCGCGAGATAGAGCCGGCCGTAGCGGAAGCCGTGGCCGAGGATCGACCAGAGCAGAAACGGGAAGAACAACATCGCCGCGTCGCCGCCGACGAAGATCGCCCCGTTGACGCCGATGGCGTCCGTGGCGATGCCGCAGAACCGACGGGTCGGGCTCGGTGCGGGGCGCAGCAGGAGATGGATGAACAAGAGCAGCGAGGCGCCGACGGCGGCGCTGTAGATGATGGCACTTTGCCGGATGATCCGCTCGCCGTCGTCGCCCAGGGGCACGCTGACGATGTAGACGAACATCAAGGCGGTGATGACGATGCGGATCAGGATCTGGGTGTGCTCGGTATCGGCCCGGCCGGCAAGCCGGCGGCGCAGCCACGCCTCGACCCGTCGCAGCTCAGCCAAGAGGCCCATCGCTCACCCGCCCGCGCTTGCTCACCGCCGTCACCGTCGTATCCCTCGGGCACAACCGCCCCCGTCGTCGTGGCACCACGCCGGCATCGCGGCGGCGGCGGTCGCCCCGGCCGCCGTGCCTCAGTCGATCCGGGCGAGCGAATCGAGGACGCTGTCGTCGATCGCCGCGTTGAGCTGGCGCAGCGCCAGACGCCGCTCGAACTCGCCGACGCTCAAGGCCGGGCAGATGTAGTTGCCCTGCACCTCGTCGCAGCCGAGCCGCTGCAGCCGGATCAGCTGGGCCTCGGTCTCGACCCCCTCGCCGATGACGCGCAAGCCCAGGCAATGGCCGAGATTGATGATCGCCCGGACGATCACCTCGTCGGAGGTGCCGTTCTCCAGGTTCTGGACGAAACTCTGGTCGATCTTGAGGCGCTGGACCGGCAGCCGCTTGACGTAGGAGAGCGAGGAATAGCCGGTGCCGAAATCGTCGATCGACAGGGTCACCCCCAGCTCGTTGAGGTATTTGAGCGACGCCGTGGCGGTCTGGCTGTTCTCGATCACCGCGTTCTCGGTCAGCTCGATATCGAGCATCGCCGGGTTGACGCCGGTATCCTTGAGGGTCCGTTCGATCAACAGCTCGATGCCGCGCTCGCGGAACTGGACCGGGCTGAGATTGACCGAGAGCTGCATGCCCAAGAGGCCCTTCTCGCGCCAGGTCCGATGCTGGGTGCAGGCGGTCTTGAGGACCCAGGCGGTCAAGGGCGCGATCAGCCCGATATCCTCGGCGAGGCCGATGAACTCGCCCGGCCGGACGATGCCGCGATGCGGGTGGTTCCAGCGGACCAGCGCCTCCATGCCGACGATTCGGCCGCTGTCGAGCTCGATCTGCGGCTGGTAGTAGACGAGGAACTGGTCGCCGGCCAGGGCCTGCCGGAGCTCGCGCTCGAGGGTGACGGCCCGCCTCGCGGCGAGGTTCATCTCGGCGGCGAAGAAGCGGTAGGCGTCCCGGCCCGACGCCTTGGCCCGGTACATCGCGAGATCGGCGTTCTTCAAGAGCGAGCCCACCGTCTTGCCGTCGGTCGGGAACAGGGTGATGCCGATCGACGCCGAGATGTGCACCTCCTCCTTGTCGATGACGAAGGGCTCGGCGAAGGCGTCGCCGAGGCGCCGGGCGAGCTCGGCCGAATCGTCGACGCGGCGGAGCGCCGGCTGGAGGACGACGAACTCGTCGGAACGCAGCCGGGCGATGCAATCGGTCTCCCTGAGCCGGCCCGCGAGCCGGCCGGCCACGGCGCGCAGCAGCCGGTCGCCGAAGCTGTTGCCGAAGGCCTCGTTGATCCCCTTGAAGCGGTCGAGGTCGACGATCAGGATCGCCAGTTGCTCGTTCTGCCGGCGCGCCCGGGCGAGTTCCTGTTCGGCGCGGTCCTCGAACGCCGAGGCGGTGATCAGCCCGGTGAGCGGGTCGGTGCGGCCGCCCGGCGCGGTCACACCGCGGTCGAGCTTGAGCTCGGAGACGTCGAGGGCGAGGGTCATCACCCCGTCGACGTCGCCGGCCTCGTCGATGACCGGCAGCTTGACGCTGACCAGGTCGCGCTCGCGACCGCCGGCCACCACCACCTCCTGCCGGGGCGAGGCCAGCGGCCGGCCGCTCTCCAGCACCTTCTCGTCGAGGACTGCGTGCCGCGTCGCGTAGGCCTCGCCGAACGCCTCGAGCAGGGACTTGCCGACCAGGTCCTCGCGGCGCTGGGCGAACAGATCCTCGTGGGCCTGGTTGACCAGCTGCAAGCGGCCGAAGCGGTCGACCGCCGAGACCAGGAGCGGCATCCGGTCGAGAAAGCCCTGCAGCCGCGCCGCCGGGTTGTCGAACACCGGCCCCTGGGTCTCGCGCAGGGCCTGCTCGAGATCGGCCGCCCGCTTGGCGAGCAGCTTCTGCTGCCGGCGCATCGTCAAGAGGTTGCGAGCACGAGCCCGAAACTCGAGGTGATCGACCGGGCTCAGGAGAAAATCGGTGGCCCCGGCGTCCAAGGCACGGTAGCAGAAATCCCGGTCCTCGTAGACGGTGACCACGACGATCGGCACCTCGGCGAAGGCACGTTGCTCGCGCAGGGTCTCGATGAACGTCGCCCCGTCCATCTCGGGCATGTTGTAGTCGGTGATGATCAGGTCGGGCGGATTGCTGGCCTGCAGCCGGGTCAGCGCCTCGATCGGGCTGGCAAAGGCCTGCACCTGCAGTCCCTCCTCGACGGACAGCGCGAGGCGGGTCAGAATGTTGCGGTTGGTGACTCGGTCGTCGATGACGACAACTTTTGCCATTCGTTAACGCTTATCGGTTATCAACGGCCAGTACGGCGACCGTCTGGGTTGGCTCGGGCCGCGTGCCGTCGTGCTGGTACCGTCGGTGCCCGGTATTGGGCCTACCGCCGCGCGCACGGTAGGCAATCCTCGAACGAGCAGCAAGCTTTAGGTGAAAAAGAACACTTATGAATCAACTTAACGCTCAAAGATTGTTGCGCCAGCGGCACCCCGTGTGACCATGTCGCCCGATCCTACACCACTCGCCATGACCCTGTCGCTGTCATCGAGGCCGGCATGACGGGCATCGATCAGCTGTTCACGGTGTTGGCCGTCGGCTGGCTGCCCTGGGTGCTGGCCCTGGCGATCATCGGCTTGGCCTGGCTGCTCTGGCAGCGCTTCACCGCCAGGCTCGAGCCGCTGCGTCGCGCCCTCCGACGGGCAACCGAGCTGGTCGAGCACAGCGAGGGCATGGCCGCCTTCAAACAGCGCTTTCCGGCGATCTTCGAGGGGCTGTCGCAGGATCCGGTGCTGGCCGGCAGCTGGCGGAGCTTTGCCCAGACCTTGACCCCGGTGCCCGGCAACGAGCATGCGCTGGGCGCGCCGCGCCCTCCCGCTGCGGTGTTCGACGATCGGCTGTTCGACCGGGTCGGGCTCAATCTCCGCTTCTACCAGTCGGTGCCCAATATCCTGGTCGGTCTCGGCCTGCTGTTCACCTTCGTCGGCCTCGTTGCAGCACTGCATTTCGCCAGCGCCGGCGTCACCGCGAGCGAGGTGAGCGAGGCGCAGGCGGCGTTGCGCGAGCTGCTGGCGGCGGCGACGTTCAAGTTCGTCACCTCGATCGCCGGGCTCGCCGCGTCGCTGGTCTTCTCGTGGCGCGAAAAGACGCTGCTGCACGCCGCCCGGACCGAGATCCGCCGCTTCTGCCAGGTGCTCGAGGAGCGCCTGGTGCCGGTGACCCCGGAGGGCCTGTTGGCGGCGCAGATCGAGGTGACGCGGCGCATCGACCAGCGCCTCGGACAGCTTGGCCGATCGCTGATCGTTCGCGCACCCGAGAGCGTCGAGGCACGGCTCGCCGACGAGCTGACCCTGGCGACCCGGCCGTTGAAGACGGCGCTCGAGCGCGTCGCCCGCCGCTTCGAGACGCTGGACGAGCGGGTCGCGGGCGATCTCGTGGCAACGACCCGGGCCGTCCGCGCGCTCACCGGGCGGGCCAATGCGCTGGCCGAGGCGACCATTGGCGACGGCGGGGCGATGCCGCAGCCGCGGGGTCGAGCAGTCGGCGCGACGACGCCCGACGAAGCGACGCCGCGAGCGGCGGCCGAGGCGGCGGCGCCGGCGATACCGGCGCCCGATTCTCCGGCCGCCGGCATCAGCCGGCTGCCGGACCCTGCACCGTTGCCGAACGGCGTGGTGCCGGCACCGCTGCGGCTGCTGCAGCATCGCCTGACCGAGGTCGCGGTCGCGGTGCAACAGGGGCTCGACCGGCTGCGCGGCCGGCCGCCAGTCGACCGGGCCGGCATCGAGACGGTGCTGGTGACCGCCCATGACCGGGTGCGCGAGGCCCGCCACGCCTTGAACGCTGTGGCGGTCGAGCTCTTGGCGACGACCGAGGACCCGGCGCGGGAAGCCGAGCTGCGGGCCGTGCTCGGCGAGATCGATGCCGGGCTCAAGCAATCGCGCGCGGCCCTGCAGGACGCCGTCGACGGGCTCGCCCCCGGCCGACGGGGCGGTTGAGGACGATGGCCATCGACCGCTCGACGGGTGGCGGCTTCAGTGGCGGTGCCGGGAGCGGCGGTGCCTGGGGTGCTAGCGGCCCGAGCGGCGCCGCACCGGCAGCTGCGGTGCCCGGCGAGGACGAGAGCTATCTGGTCTCGGTTAGCGACCTGATGGTCGGCCTGTTGTTCTTGTTCATCATCATCCTGATGGCGTTCGCGCTCAATTTCCGCAGTGCCGAGGATGCCGCCGACGCGACCCTTGCCGCACTGGTCGGCGAGCGCGACGAACTCGCGGTCGAGCGTGACCGGATCGAGGCCGCCCGCCTCGCACTGGCCGCCGATCGCGACCGGCTGCTGGTCGAGCGCGATCGGCTCGCCGGGATCACCGAACTGCTGCTCGCCCGCGATGCCGACCGCGCCCGGCTGCTGACGCGGATCAGGAGCGCCCTCGCGGCGCGCGGCCTCGAGGTCGAGGTCGATCTGGAGAGCGGCATCCTGCGGCTGCCGGAATCGCTGCTGTTCGCCAGCAACGAGGCGGCGCTCAGCGAGACCGGGCAGGTCGCCATCGTCGTTCTCGGCGAGGTGCTGGCGGCCACCCTGCCCTGCTACACCGCCGCCGGCGACAGCACCGGCTGCCCGGACGACAGCCGCGACGTTCTGGAAGCGGTGCTGATCGAGGGGCACACCGACGACCAGCCGATCCGCAGCGGCCCGTTCGCCGACAACTGGGCGCTGTCCGCCGCCCGGGCGCGGAGCACCTACCAGGCGCTGGTCGCGGCCGCACCGTCGCTCGACAGCCTGCGCAACGCCGCCGGGGCCGCCATGCTCGGCCTTGGCGGCTTCGCCGAGCGGCGACCGGTGATCGACGCGGCGACCGCGGAGGCACGCCGGGTCAATCGCCGCATCGACCTGCGTTTTCTGGCCCGCGGCCCGGATGCCGACGCCCTGGCCGAGCTGCTGGCCAGCCTCGAGGGGACGCTGAATGCGCCTTGACCGGGCGACAACGAGCGCCGGCACCGGGCCGGGTGCGCCGCCACTTGCCGGTGCCGCGACGACGAAAGGGGGACTGCCCTTGCGAACAGCCCCCCCAGGGTCCCATCTCGTCATCAAGCGCGCCGGCCGCCGGTCGAGGTTGAAACCGCCGGACAACGCGGTTCGATATTGCCTTTTAGTTGAATATAAGTCAATAAAGATAAATTATGGTTGATATCCGCGCCCGCCACGCACCCTTATGTCCGACGCCGCCGTGAGCGGCCTCGTCTTCGCCGCCGGACGGCCCTGGCCGCAGCTCCTCAAGAGCGTGCTCGACCAGCTCGACCCGACCCCGCCGGACGCCGATCTCGGGCTGGTGTTCATCGCCGATCCGGCGACCGAGATGGCCGACGTCATGCTCGACGGGCTGCGCGAGCGCACCGGCATTCGGACCTGGCTCGGGGCGGCGAGCACCGCCGTGTTCGCCGCCGGCCAGGAGCTGGCCGGCAACGGCGCCATCGCCGCGATGCCGTTGCGGCTCCCCGACGCGACGCTGCTGCCGTTCAGTGGCCGCCTGCCCCGGGCGGCCGGCAGCGCTGCCGGCGGCATCGTCCATGTCCCCGACACCGCCGATGCCGCTCTCGCCTACGCCGCCCTGGCCCGGCATGCCGACTGCCCGCTCGCCGGCGGGCAGAGCGCCTCGGCCTTCGACCACGCGCAGATCACCCTGACCCCCTCGGCCGGTGCGGCCACCGGCGTGCTCTTCGCCGGCGACGTCGCGCTGGTCACCGGCGTCAGCCACGGCTGCTGCGCCCTCGGACCGGCACACCGCGTCACCGGCCGGCAGGGTGCGACCCTCACCCATCTCGACGAGCGGCCGGCGGCCGAGGTGCTCGCCGCGGCCGTGGGCGAGCTGCTGCTGCGCGAGCCGCGCCTGCTCAGCCGGCAGATCCTGGCCGCCGGCCTGCCCGCCAAGGACGGCCCAGACGGGGACGGCCCCGACCGGGACGGCCCGCCGGTCGACGCGCTCGCCGGCTGTGCGGCACTCTACGGCATTGGTCACATCGACCAGCTGCGGGGTGCGGTGCCGCTGCTCGGGCTGCCGCCGCGTGCGGCCCCACCGGCCCGGGTCGCCTTCTACCGGCGCGACCCGCGGCGGGCGCTGGCCGAGCTCGACAGCCTGGCCCGCGACCTGCGCCGCCGCCTGGCCGGACGGCCTCCCCTGGCCGCCCTCTTGTACAGCTCGACCGAGCGCGACGCGCGCTTCTTTGGCCCCGAGGTGGACGAAGCGGCGGTGCTGGCCAACGCGCTCGGCCCGGTGCCGCTGATCGGCATGCGCAGCGCGGCCGAGGTCGCGGGCGCCGGTCTGACCCGCTATGCTGCGGTCCTCGCCCTGATCGCCTGACCGGTGCTGGCCGGCACCGGCCACTTCCCACGACCAGCGCCCCTGGCCTCGACCAGCGTCCCTGGAGGAGCATCGATGCAACGCGATTTTCCCGACCGGCCGATCGTCGGTGTCGGCGTGGTGGTCTGGCGCGACGACCGGGTGCTGCTGATCCGCCGCGGCAAGCCGCCACGCGCCGGGCAATGGTCGCTGCCTGGCGGTGCCCAGGAGCTCGGCGAGACCGTGGCCGAGACGGCGCGGCGCGAGGTCATCGAGGAGACCGGGCTCGCACTGGCCGCACTCGAGCTGCTCACCGTGGTCGACCTGATCGAGCCGGCGGGCGAGGCCAGTCCGGGCCGCTTCCTGTTCCACTACACACTGATCGATTTCGTCGCCGAGGCGGCACCCGGCGAGCCGGTCGCCGCCGGCGACGCCGCCGCGGTCGCCTGGTTCCGGCCCGCCGAGCTGGCCGGGCTCGGGCTCTGGCACGAGACCCTGCGGATCATCGACCTCGCCGCCGCCCGCCGGCCGCAGCGCCCGGCAGCGGCCGGCGAGTGAAGAGAAGCGGCAGGCCTCGCCCGACCCGCACCGGGCGCGGCGGCTCGAGGCGAGCCGTGGCTGACGCCGGCGCACGGTTCGGCGCAGCAGGTGCCGTCACCGCTTCAGGCCAGCTGCCGCGGTTGCCCGGCGGGCGGGCGCAAGCGGTAGGTCAGGGCGAGGCCGGCGCGACCACCGTTGGTCCAGGCGACGCGCGCCCCGAAGCGCTCGTCGTCGAGAGTCACCTGGCAGCGGGCGTTCGGCTGCAGCCAGCCGGCGTCGGCGATGCCGATCCCACCCGCCGCACGGTCGATCAACACGGCTTCGTCGTCGTCGACCATGACCGTCGTGCCGGTGGCGCAGGGCCGGCGTTCGCCGCTGCGCTCGTGGAAGATCGGCAGGCCGGCCGCGAGCGCCGTCCGGACGCTCTCCGGCGCATGCTCACCGCGGAAGCGCTCGGTCACCGAGGCGTGCAGCCGCTCGCCGAGGCCGACGACGAACTGCCCATCGTCGGTGGGAATCTCGCCACCGATGGCGCGCTCCACGTTACGCACGGCAACGGTGTCGAGCACGGCGAGCGCGATCTTGCCGACCACCGGCAGCTGCGTCAGCAGCGCGTTGGTGAGCTCGGAGCGGTCGCCAGCGGCGAACCGCCAGGGTCGGCTCAACGAGTTGGTGCGCGCCCCGAGCGCGTTCGGCTCGCAATGCGGCAGCCAGGCCGGCTCGCTCAGCGGATGACCGCACTCCAGTGCGCGCTTCAGCATCCAGGTCAGCGCGATGTCGCCGAGCCGGCGGTCACCCTGATAGCCGCCGCCGACGTCACCGTGGCTGCCGGTGAACCAGACCTGGAGCACCCGCTGCCGGGTCGGGTTGCCGCGCTCGTCCGCCACCCGCTCGTGGCGCCTGGTCCACAACACCGGCTTGAAGGCGCCGCGCTGCTCGTGGATCGCCAGGGCTTGGCAGGCATTGAGCACGTTGGCGCCGAGGCCGGTGTCGTGAAAGCGATAGATGTCGCCGAACAACTTGTTGCTCAGCCCCCGCAATTGCGGGACCGGCACGCCGAGCGCGCCCACCGTGTCCCAGACCCCGAGGAAGCGGACCACGGTGCCGCGCGCCGCGCCGGGCTTCTGCAGACCGTCGATCCGCGCCTTCCGTGCGTCGTCGCGGGCTGCCGGCAGCAGGCGGTAATGCTCCCAGGCGGCCGCGGTGGCCTCGGGCTGCAACGGATCGACGACACCCACGGCATTGAGCATGCCGGCGAGCGAGCGCGCGGTGTAGGCGCCGCGCGAGAAGCCGAAGATGAAGAGATGCGCCCCCGGCTCCCAATGGCGGGCGACGAAATCGTAGGCCTCGCGGACATTGCGGCCGAGGCCGACGCCGAAGGCGCCACCGCCGCGGCGCTCACCGACACCCTTGTCGTAGTAGGCGAAGAGCGGGATGCGACGGCGCGTGCCATCGGCGAGATCGACCTCGATGCCGCTCGCCAGGCTCGCCGAGCCGGTCGCGGCATCGGGCGCCACCGGCAGCGCCCCGCAATGCTGGCGCAACAGCTCGAAGGTGCGCCAGACGTTGGTCTGGTCGGTCGGGTCGTTCCAGGTGCCGTCACAGCAGACGACGAGGGTGCGCGGTGGTGCCTCGTCCGAACGCGTGCCACAATCGGCCATCGCCACCCCCCGCCCGGTCATTTGCTGCCTCTCTCGATATTGCACAAATAGTGCCTTGCCATGAAGCCGGGAGTTGGCGTCCATCGGGGCAAGCGAGCGGCCGCGGCTGATCGCGGTCCGCCGCTTGGCGCACCGGCCGAACGGCGGGCGGATGCCCGTCAATCGTTCTGGGAGAAGACGAGGGCGGTATAGGGGCCGATGGCGACCTCGGCGGAGAAGCGGAGGCCGTCATAGTCGCCCGCGGTGGCGTCGACGTCGCCGCTGGCGAAATCGCCGAAGTCGTCACTGTAGCCCCGCCAGTCGGTGTTGAGGCGGAGCTGCCACGTGCCGCCGCGGGGAAAGCCCAGGCGGTAGGTCGGGATCGGCCGGTGCTGGAGATTGACGACGACCACGACGTCGTCGCCGGGCCCGCCATGGTCGAAGCGGTGATAGGCCAAGAGCTTCAGGTTCTCGTCGATCCGCTGGACGTTGATGCCGCTGCCCTGCAGCCCACGGGACTTGCCGTCCTGGTTCAGCCGCAGCCGGATCATGTCGCGATAGAGCCTCGTGATGCCTCGGAAATCCTCGGCCTCGTCCCAGTCGAGCGGCACCGTGTCGCGAAACCACCCGCCCTCGAGGAACTCTTGGCCCTGAAACAGCATCGGGATGCCGGGGGCGGTGAGCATCAGCGCCGCCCCGAGGATCGAGCGCTTCTGCGCCGCCCAGTGGTCCGGATCGCCGGGGGCGATCTCGTGCGGGATGCGGGCCTTGCCGTTCGCCACCTCGTCGTGCGATTCGGTGTAGATCACGCGCTCATACGGATCGCCGTTGTAGTGGTGGCGCAAGGCATGCGCCAAGGTCGCCATGTGGCGGTCCTCGTCGCGGTGCTGCAACAGCACCTCGCGCACCGGATGGACGAACTCGGCGCACCACTGGGCGCCGAAGCCGGCGCCGTCGCCCCGGGTGATCGCGGCATTGTTGCGGAGGTCCTCGGCAATGGTGATGCGGCCGGGAAACTGCCGGCGGATGTCGTCGTTGATCCAGCGCATCAGGCCCCAGCCGTCGGCCAGGCTGTCGCCCGGGTCGTGCTCGTCGCCGCGGACGTTCCGGATGAACAGCGTCATGTCGAAGCGCAGCCCGTCGACGTGGTACTCGTCGAGCCAGAACAGCGCGTTGCTGCGGATGAAGTCGCGGACCTCATGCCGGCCGTAGTCCGGCCGGGTATCGCCCCAGGGCGTCTCGCTGCGCCAGTCATTGTAGAAGTAGATGCCGCCCTTGTCGTTTTCCGACCAGCCGTCGAAGCGCCAGAGGTCGAGGTCGGAGGGGCCGAAATGGTTGTAGACGACGTCCATGATGACGGCGAAGCCGGCGCGATGTGCCGCCGCGACGAAGTCCTTGAAGGCGTGCGGCCCGCCATAGGCGCTCTCGACGGCGAAGATGTGGGCCGGGTTGTAGCCCCAGGAGATGTCGCCGGCGAACTCCATGGCCGGCATGATCTGCAGCGCGTTGACGCCGAGCCGCCGCAGGTCGTCGAGCTTTTGGATGGCATCGGCGAAGGTGCCGGGCTCGCCCGCGTCGACCCGGTGGAAGGTGCCGATGTGCAGCTCGTAGATGACGAGTTCGTTCCAGGGCGGCATCGCGAAGGCGTCACCGTGCCAGTCGTGGTCGGGATCGTGGATGATGCCGTTGCCGACCGAGTTGGTGACTTCGCGGGCGAAAGGATCGATCTTCGAGAGGCGCTCCTCGTCGTTCACGATCAGGTAGCGATAGGCGTCGCCGGGTCCGGCGTCCGCCACCTCGGCATGCCAGATGCCGCCCGGTTCGCGGGCCATCGGGGCGGCGTCCTCGGCCCAGTCGTTGAAACTGCCGGTGACGAAGACGGCGTCGGCGTGCGGCGCCCAGACGCGAAACGTGGTCCCTCGGGCATGCGGGGTGGCGCCCAGTTGCCCGGTCGTGGCGGTCGTCTCGACGGCACCGCTCATCGCACGGCCTCCCATCTTCAACGGGCGTACCGACGTGCTTCGCACTGACGTTATGCACCGCTGCGGCGGGTTTGACCAGCGCGGTTCGCGTCCGATCGATTGGGCGTTCAGCGTTTCTTTACGCTGATCGGGCTAGCTGGCTGGCACCCTGGTGCTGGAGCAGCGAAGGAACAGCGAGCATGTCGGGTCTCAGCCGCCGCCGGCCGCGGTCAACGCTCGCGCTTGCCGGCCTCGTCGTCGCCGCGAGCGCCTGCACGCCGCAACTGCCGCCGACCGCAGCACCCGGCCCGACTGGCGCCGAGCTTCGCCAGTTGCCGGCGACGGCCGCCGTCGGGCAGCCCGGCGACCCGCTGCCCGGCCTTTCCGGCTTCGCCACAGCACCGCCGGAACAGGCGCTCCGGGCGATCGAGGCGGCAGCACAGCGCCGCCTGGTCGAGATCGGGATCGCCTCCTGGTACGGGCCTGGCTTCGCCGGGCGGCCGACGGCCTCGGGCGAGATCTTCGATCCCGAGGCGATGACCGCGGCCCACCCGGCACTGCCGCTCGGTGTCGAGGTGGTGGTCGTCAATCTCGAGAACGGCCGGGAAGCGAGGTTGCGGATCAACGACCGCGGCCCGTTCGTCGGCGCGCGGGTGATCGACGTCTCCAGGGCGGCGGCCAAGGCGCTGGGCTTCTACTACACCGGCCTCGCCGAGGTCCGGGTCGAGTTGCTCACCTTGGCGGGCGCGCGGGCCGGTTGAGTGCGGCAGCCCTGCCACCGCCGCCAGGGCGCGTTGCGCCCACGACCGCTCAGGTCTGCGGCACCAGGACGCCGATCACCGCACCGATCAACAGGGCCGAGGAGCAGGCGCCGGGGTCGATGTGACCGACCGAGCGGGGACCGAGGAAGGAGGCACGGCCGCGTTTCGCCTCCATCATGCTGGTGCGGTGCAGCGAATGGCCCGCCACCGCGATGATATGCTCGTCGACGCGATCGACCTCGTTGCGGCCGGCGAGATCGCGCAACCGGTCGGCGACCGGGCAGAGCACGTCGAGCATGGTCTTCATCCCGGGCTCGGCCTTGCCGCGCGCCTTGACCCCGGCCACACCGGCATCGACCATGGCGGCGAGGTCGGGCAGGGTCGGCGGGCCGGACGGCGCCGCCTTGCCCATCTCGATGAAGAACGTGCCGTAGAGCGGCCCCGAAGCACCGCCCACCTTCATCACCAGGGCGGTGCCCACCTTGTTCAGGGCCTCGCCCAGGGGCAACGCCGCGATCGCCTCCTTCTGCGCCAGCACCTCCTTGAAGCCGCGGGCCATGTTGATACCGTGATCGCCGTCGCCGATCGCCTGATCGAGGCGCGTCAGCTCCGCAGTGTGGGTCTCGATCGTCGCCGCCGCACCCTCGATCAGCCGGAGCATGAGGTCGTTCTGCATGGGCTTTCCCCCGAACCTTCGCCTCATGGCAGCATATCCGTGTCGGCGATCGCTGCAAGCGACGCGCGGCCGCAGGGGGATCGTACGGTGCGCGAACCGGATCGCGCCACCGGCGGCTCGCTCGTTGCCAATGCCCGGATCAATGCGCAGCCTGGCGCCATGCCGCCGCGGCCGTCTTCACTTTGCCGGGCAAAGCATCTGCGGCTTCAAGAATTGCTCTTCGGACCAGCGCTACTGCAGGGTCTCATGCCCTGCTGCCGCCGACCGCCGCTTTCGACTTGTCCGGTGAGCCCGCGGATCCACGGCCGACCGGGCAACCGAGCGGCGACGACACGCGATCAGCCGACGCTGAGGCGGCAAGAGCCGAGCCGATCGTCGGGTCGGGGCGTGGTTGCGCCGGTCAGGCCGGCGCTTCACACGTGGATGACCGGCGAAGGGCAGTGCGCACTGTCGCACGGATTGCCAAGGCGCACGGATGGCCAAGGCGCACGGATGGCCAAGGCGCACGGACGGCCAAGGCGCACGGACGGCCAAGTGGGGGTCGACCGGCGGAACGACCGACGCCGGGCAGCTATCGCAGGCCGAAGAGCGGGCGCAGGCGTACCCCCACGAGGCTGCCGAGGAAGGCGGCGACGAGCCACACCCAGCCGTGCAGGCTGGCCGAGGCGATCCCGGAAAAGAACGCACCGATATTGCAGCCGAAGGCGAGCCGGGCGCCGTAGCCGAGCAGCAGGCCGCCGATCACCGCACTCGCGACGTCGCCCGGCGACAGGGCGAGCCGCGGCTTGAAGGCGCCGGCGAGGCCGGCCGCGAGCATGGCGCCGAGGACGATGCCGACATTCATCACGGAGGTCACGTCGAAGAAGATCGAGCGCTCGATGGCGCCGCCCATCCCCTGCCAACCGGGCCAGCCGGCAACCTCGAAGCCGGCGGCGGTCAACCCCTTGCCGCCCCAGAGGCCGAAGGCCGAGGTGATCCCCCAGGGCCGGCCGGCGAGCCAGAGCGTGGCGGCGTTGAGCAGGGCCAGGGCCACCGCCCCGGCGAGGATCGGCCAGGGCCCCTGGAGCCAGTCGGCGGCGGCGCTGGGCGCGCGGGCCACGCCGCGCCGCCGCTCGACCATCAAGGTGAACAGCGCGATCCCGCCGAACACCAGGAGATGTAGGATCAGCGCCGGCCACAGGCCCAAGCCCCGGAGCAGCGAGACACCGCCGAGATGCGGCAGGGCCAGCCAGAACGGCAGGTGGCCGATGGCGATCACCGAGCCGGCGACGAACGCCAGGAGCGTGATGACCATCCGGGTGCTGCCACCGCCCACGGTGAACAGCGTGCCCGAGCCGCAGCCGCCGCCGAGTTGCATGCCGACGCCGAAGATGAAAGCGCCGACGACGACGCTCACCCCGACCGGGAAGACGAAGCCCCCGACCGGAGTCCCGAAGAGCTGGCCCGCCGCCAGGGCGGGAAAGAAGAGGCAGACGGCGATCGCCAGCATCAGCAGCTGCGCCCGCAGCCCCTGCCCGTCTCCGGTCGTGGAAAAGCGGCGCCAGGCGGCGGTGAAGCCGAAGCGCGCGTGGTAGAGGGTGAGCCCCATGAGCCCGCCGACGACGGCCAGCGCCGCCTGGCGCGGGCCCGCCGCGAGGCCGGCCTGCCAGGCCAGCAAGGCGAGCAGCAGGGCGGCGACGCCGACCACCTTGGCGTCGAGCCGTGGCGCGCTCAGCGGCGCGGCGGCCTTGACGGCGTGCATCATGGGTGTTCCAGCTGTCCCTCGCGAGCGTCGGGCGGAGCGGCAAGTGCCATGCCCGACCGGGCCGCCGGTGCCCCGGCTCCTGCATCGCGCCCAGCGATCGAACCACCAAGGATCGGACCATCAGCGACCCGGCCCTCAGCGATCCGGCCGCACCTTCGATCAGGCCGTCGGCGCTTGTCCAGCGGCCTTGCGATCACTTTCCCGGCAGCGGCGGCAACGCGGCCGCTCACACCTCCTCGGCAAGCGCCACCTGGCTGATCTGGACCAGCGACAGGCGGTGCCGATCGCGCTTCTTGACGGTCAGCCGGTAGCGACCGCAGCCAAGTGTTTCGCCTTCCTGGGGGATGCGCTCGGCGAGGTCGATGACCAGGCCGGCCAGGGTCACCGCCTCGTCCTCCGGCAGGTCCCAGTCCATCAAGCGGTTGAGCCGGCGGATCTGGGTCTGGCCGCTGGCGAGCAGACTGCCGTCGGGCTGCGCCTCGACATCGTCGAGCTCGCGATCCTCGGCCTCGGAGACCTCGCCGACGATGGCCTCGAGCACGTCCTGCAGGGTGACGAGGCCCTGCAGATCGCCGTACTCGTCGACGACCAGCGCCATGTGGGTCTTTTTCTGGCGGAACTGCTCGAG